>DATHJO010000014.1:0-76622 GCA_035316145.1 Allosphingosinicella sp.
GTATATTGGTTGAGCCCGTTCGCGGTGTAGCTCCGGTTCACCGCATAATGGCCGCCCCAGGCGTAGGCGTCGTTCGAGCTCGTGTGGCTGACGATGCCGCCGGCGGGATCGTAGCTGTCGCCGAGCGTCAGGTCGTAGCTGGTGCCGGACAGATCGTGGACGATCTGGGTCAGCCGGCCGACAGTGTCGTAGCTGTAGCTGGTGGTGGTGCCGTTGCCGCGGGTGAGGCCGGTGCGCCGGCCGCGGTCGTCATAGCCGTAGGTCGCAAGCACGCCGATCCCGCTCGTCGCGCCGTTCTCGCGGATCGCGCTCACCTCGCCGGTGACCAGATGGTCGTAGTCCACATAGAAGGAGTCGTGCCAGGTCAGCCGGGTCAGCCGGCCGGCGAGATCGTAGCTCATCGTCTTGGTGCCGAGATTGCTGGATTCCGAGACCTGCCGGCCGAGCGCGTCATAGCCGTGGCCCATGGTGACATAGGGGTCGGCCGCGGACAGCAGCCGGCCGAGATTGTCGTAGGTGTAGGTGATGTCGAACTCCCAATAGGCGCCGGCCGGTATGTCCTTGAAGGTGACGCGGTTCAGCGCATCGTAGGTGTAGCCGATGCTGGTGCCGTCGCGCAGCCGGCGCGAGATGACATTGCTCGCCGCGTCGTAGGAGAGCTGCTCGTAATCGCTCGTGTTGCTCGTCCCGGCGCCCTGCGTCGCCGAGGGATAAAGGGTCTGCGACAGCCGGTCGTGGCCGTCATAGGCGTAAGTGGTGCGGTTGCCCATTGCGTCGGTGACGGTCGCGACCCGGCCGTTGTTCGTGTAGGTCGCCGCCGCCTCGCCGGCGGCGACGCCGGTCACGCCGTAGCCGGTCTGGACCAGAATCGGTTGGCTCGCATCGTCGTAGGTGGTGCGCACGATCCGGTCGGGGCCGTAGCTCCCTTCCGCGTCCAGCGTGCAGGCGTCGCCGGGCAGCGAGCCGGTGGCGAACTGCGTGTCGTTCATTCGCTGCGCCACGCATTGGGGCCGGCCCAGGCTGTCGTAGCTGGTCTGGGTCAGCGCATAGGTCGTGCCGCCCGAGACCAGCCGCTGCACGACCGGCCGGCTATGCGAGTCGTACTCGGTCTGGACCTCCTCGAGCGTCGCGAAGCTGGCCCAGTCGGCGTCCGACTGGCTGTTGACGGTGCCGCGCTCGACCCTGGACTGGCCCTCGTCTCCGTAGCTGACCCGGGTCGCGCGATGATGCAATGCGCCGACCCCATCCGGATCGGGCCCGATCGTGCCGATCACCTGCCGCGCGCCGTTGTAGCGGTAGCGAATCGTGTCCGCAGTGCCCGAGAGAGGCCCGTCGACGGTGAGCAGGTCGCCGACGCCGTCATAGGTCATCGTGCTGGTTGCGCTCAGCGTGCCGGTGCCGTCGCGGCGCGTAACCGAGGTCACATTGCCATTGGCGTCATAGCCGATCAGCGTCCGCGTCTCGTCGGCCGTGCCGACGCAGGTCGGCGAGCTGGTGCTGCCGGTCGCGCAGGCGGAGCTTTCGGTCAGCTGATATTCGCCGTCGGTCAGCGCATGGGTGTAGCGGGTCTGCGGCCGGGGGGATCCTCCGCCGGGCGAGGGCGCAGTAACGGTCAGCACGCCGCCATGGGTGGCGTTGTAGGTGTAGTCGGTGGTGTTGCCGCGGGCGTCGGTGGTGCTGTTCGGCCGGTTGCAGGTGACGGGGTTCGAACAGCTCGAATCGTAGCTCGCCGTCGCCACCAGGTCGGACAGGCCCGTCGACGGCTTCGCCACCTGCCGCGTCTCGGTCACATTGCCGCGGCCGTCATAGGTGTAAGTCGTGTAATCCCCCTCGGGTCGCGTTACCCGGGTCAGCCGGCCGTTGCTGTCATATTGATATTGGGTCTGGCGGCTGAGCGGGTCGGTCACGGACGTGATCCGTCCGATGCTCGTGTTGGCGACCACGATTGTGTTGTGGCTCAGCGCGTCGGTGATCGTCGTGGTCGCGGTGGTGCCGCTGACGCTGCGCGAATAACCGGTGGTGACGCCGCCGCGCACCACCTGCGTCACGATGCCGCCCGAGAAGGTCACGCTGATATCGTCCGACGAGCCAGGCTGCCCGATGCCGAAGCTGTTGGTGCCGTTGGTCAGCCGCCACACCCGGCCGTCGGCGTCGGTCACCTCGGTCACCGTCGAGGAGACGAAATTGTAGCTGACCGTGCGGGTGGTGCCGCCGTTGCTCAGCACCGCCCCGCTGCGCTTGAACCAGTCGACCGAGGGATTCTGATGAGGGTAAACGGTGTTCGAGGCGTAGGGGAAGCCGGCCGTATAACCGAAGCTGTTGCTGAGCCCACTGAGCCGCCAGGTGTAGTTGCAGTCGTTGTGCTCCGCACCTTCGTCGTTCACGCAATTGGCATGCACGTCCCAGACGAAGCTGACCGTCGCTCCGTTGGGCTGAGCAAGGCTGGTCGGCAGCGCGTAGCACCCATGCTGAGCGGCATATTGATGGCTGCACAGGTTGGAGGCGCCCCACGCGTCGTCGACCGGCGCGCCGAAGGTCATGACGACGCCGTCCGCGCCGGTATAGGTGAAATCGCTATGGTTGCCGCCGGTCAGGGTCGCACCATTGGCCTGGCGGGGCACGAAGGCTCCGCCGCCCGTGCTGGTGAACTCTTCCGAACGGTCGCCGAACACCAGCAAGACCGAGATCGTGCTGCCCGACACCGACTGCGAGGCGTGCATGTTCTGCCAGTTGCCGATGCCGCCCGCACTGGTGCCGTGGCGCGCGATGGTGATCGCCCCCTCGCCCGACCCGATCGTCCCCTCGCTCAGGAAGGAGGGGTAGGTGCCGCTGATCAGATCGACGCCGTTGGCGTCGATCGCGCGGCGCGCCGGCTCGCTCGTCTGCGCGATCGCGGGCGCCGTGAGACAGCTGGTGGCCAGCAAGGCGCAAGAGAGGGCGCCCGCCCGAAGCAGGGGCGCGGTCACCGTCCTTGCTCCGTCGTAACGGGGCCTGCCGGCCTCCGGCCTCATGGCGGCGGCGAATTGGGCGAGACGACGTTGACGTTGGTGCGGTTGTCGGCCTTGTCGTAGCTGTAGGTCGCCGAGACGTTGTTGTTGACGCTGCCGGTGCGCACCACCTTCACCAGCCGGCCGCGCGCGTCATAGGTGTAGGTGATCGTCTCTGAAGCAACCGCCGTGCCAGCCAGCACCGCTATCGCCAGTGCAAGCATGATCTTCTCAATTCGTCCTGACACCTGAACCCCCAAGGACTCCCCGAGTCGTTCCTCGAAAAAAGCATTCCAGGCCACGCTTTGCAATGGGGAATTTATCGCCGGGCGACTTTGGCTCTACTTTCCGGGATCGTTACGGTGCTACAACATTACACCGGGAAAGCAGTCCGCCTCTGGCAATGATCGAGCTCGCGTTCCAGCTCACTTCCATCCGCAGCAGGAATTTCCTGCGCTCTTCCGGACAATCTGGAATGTGAGCGAATGTGGGGATGGTGGACAGGGCTGGATTCGAACCAGCGTACGGGAAACCCGGGCAGATTTACAGTCTGCTGCCTTTAACCACTCGGCCACCTGTCCAGTGGAGCGCGATAGAGGAAGGCGGCTGCCATGGCGAAAGCGCCGGGGCCTGTCAACGCGTCACGCCGGCCAAAGTCCGGCCATCGCCTCGGCGAAGCGATGCCACGCGCCCGTTCCCATCACCGCCATCATCAGGATCTGGCTCGCCACCATCAGCGCTCCGCCATAGATCCAGACGCGGTGGACGCGTCCCCGCGTCGCCCGGTCGTAGACAATGCCGGCGAGGATGATGAGGTCGGGCCCGAAGATGAAGGTGAAGGGTGCGCCCGCCTGGATCGTCGCCAGCGGGATGCGCGCGATCGCGGCGCCGAGCAGCGCCGAATTGGAGAGCAGGATCAGCCTCTTGTGGGTGTCGGCATGGTTGCGCCAGCGCACCGCGAAAAAGACCGTGACCGCGAAGCTGTTGATCGCGAAGAACGGCACCGCGTAGAAGACGTAAGGATCGCCGAGGCCTCTGAAGCCGCCGTGCATCGCCGCCACCGCGGCCAGATTGCCGAGCACGGTCATCGCCGCCGCGACGCCGGCGCCGAAATAGCCAAACTTGCGGTGGAGCTTGAGGTTGCGCGCGGCGATCAACATCGGCTGGACCACCATCAGCGCGATCCAGGCAGTGAACATGGCGCCGTGGAGGGCGAGCAAGAGGCCGATTTCCGGCGTGGTCGGCGGCGCCGTCATCCAGTGCGAGAAATAGAAGCTCGGCGCGAACCCCCAGATCACGGTCGCGACGATGGCGAGGCCCATGCCGGTGTAGAAGGCGCGGTCGTTGCGAATCCGGGCTGCCGCCGGCGAAGCGATCGTGGCCATATTTTCCCTCCCTCGCCGGCTGGAGACTATCACGTCCGTTCCGCTTGCCAAGCATCCGCGCCACGGCCAAGGGGGCCGCATGCGACGCAAGGCCCGCCAGGCGACCAAGGCCGAGAACCGGCCCCGCTTCTGGGGCCGCCACGCGGTCGCCGCCGCGCTCGCCAACCCCGACCGCACGATCGTCCGGATCTGGGCGACCCGCGAGGCGGCGGCGGGCCTCGATGTGGGCGCGATTCCGGTCACCTATGCCGACGTCGCCGACCTCGGCCGGATGGTGCCGCGCGACGCGCCGCACCAGGGAATGGTCGCCGAGGTCGAGCGGCTGGACGACATCCTCCTCGCCGATCTGCTCGACGCGGCCGGGGACCGCCGCCCGCTCATCGTCCTCGACCAGGTCACCGATCCCCACAATGTCGGCGCGATCCTGCGCTCGGCGGCCGCCTTCAATGCGCTCGGCCTGGTCACCCAGGATCGGTACGCCCCGCCCGAATCGGGGGCGCTCGCCAAGGCCGCGAGCGGGGCGCTCGAGACGATGCCCTGGGTCCGCGTCGTCAACCTCGCCCGCGCGCTCGAGGAGATCGCGGCCGCCGGCTTCTGGCGGATCGGCCTGACCGGCGAGGCGGACGCGACGCTGGCCCAAGCGCTCGGCCCGCCGCGAATCGCGCTGGTGCTCGGCGCCGAAGGCGAAGGCCTGCGCCAGAACACGGAGGCGCATTGCGACGCGCTGGCGCGGCTGCCGATCACCGGCATCGAGAGCCTCAACGTCTCCAACGCCGCCGCCATCGCCCTCTACGCGGCGAGCGTGGCCTAGGGGACAGTCCTCTTCCGCACGTCGCGGGCGATTTCCCGCCGCCTTCGGAAAAGTGACTGTCCCCTTCAGTCTTCCGGCGCGATTTGCACCCTGAGCCCGTCGAGCTCGGGCGCGAACAATATCTGGCAGGAGAGCCGGCTGGTTTCGATCTTGTGATCCGAGGTGTCGAGCAGATCGTCCTCGTCGGCGCCGCGCGGGCCGACCTTCGCGAACCAGTCCGGGTCGAGATGGACGTGGCAGGTCGCGCAGGAGCAGCAGCCGCCGCACAGCGCCAGCAGCTCGTCGAAGCCGTTGTCGCGGATATTCTCCATCACGCTCCAGCCGGCCTTGGCCTCGACGACATGTTCGGTGCCGTCGCGGGTGACGATATTGAGGCTGGGCATGCTGGTCCTTGATGCGAAGAAATGGGAGGCGTCCGCCGCGCCCTATGCTAGGCGGCGCAGCGGAGCGCAAGGCGGAGCGGACATGGGTATCAAGGCGAAGGACCTCGAGACATCCTTGCGGGCGCTGGGCGGGATCGAGCCCGCTTTCGCCGCGGCGCTGGCGCGGGTCGGCCTGCCCGAGCCGCGCGCCGGCGAGCGCGGCTACGTCACCCTCTTGCGCGCGATCGTCGGCCAGCAGGTCTCGGTCAAGGCGGCGGCGGCGATCTGGGCGCGGGTCGAGGCGGCGACCGGCGGCGGGGCCGATCCCGCCAACATGGGCCGGACCAGCGACGAGGCGCTCCGCGCCGCCGGCCTCTCCCGCCAGAAGATCGCCTATGCGAAGAGCCTCGCCGAGGAGGTCCTCTCGGGCCGGCTCGACTTCGACCGCCTCCCCGCCGACGACGAGGAGGCGATCGCGCACCTGACCGCGGTCAAGGGGATCGGCCGCTGGACCGCCGAAATCTATCTGCTGTTCGCCGAAGGCCGCCCCGACATCTTCCCCGCCGGCGACCTCGCCGTCCAGATCGAGCTCGGCAACATCATGGGCCTCGACGGCAAGCCGACCGAAAAAGCGATCCGCGCCCTCGCCGAACCCTGGCGCCCCCACCGCGGCGCCGCCGCGGTCTTCGCCTGGCACCATCGCCGGCAAAGCGACATATTGGCGAAGGAATGAGGCTCAGGCGCTGCGCGCCCGGCGGCGCTCGGCCAGCCGCTCGCGCAGCAGCGCGTCGAGCTCATCGAGGGTGAACGGCTTTTCGAGCACCGGCGCGTCCTCGCCGGCGGCAGCGCGCAGCGCCCTGAGCGCGGCATGGCCGGTCGAGAAGACGACCGGCAGGTCGGGATCGATCGCGGCGATCTCGCGCGCCACTTCGGCGCCGTCCATGCCCGGCATGACATAATCGAGGATGACGAGGCTGGGCGGCTCGGCCGCCCGCAAGGCCGCGAGCGCCGCTTCGCCGTCGGCCGCCTCGCCGGTCTGGTAGCCGAGCTCCTCCAGCGCGCGGACGATCGTCGCGCGGACCTGGGGGTCGTCGTCGACGACCAGGATCAAATTCGTGAAACCCACCAGAAGATCAAACCTTGTGGACGCGTCCGAGTTCCCTATTCGGCCGCCTCGCGCAAGTAACCGCTTTCGCGCAGAAAAGGAAAGGCGTCCGTATAACCATAATCGACCACCGCCCGCAGCCGGTAGGACGCCGCTGCCGGCGACCGCCGCGGCGGGACCGGCGCCGGTGGGATGATGCGCGGCCGCCCCGAGGGCCGGCGCACCACCATGTCGCGAAACCATTCGCCGACATAGGTGCCGTCGAAGCGGTGCACCCGGCAGCCGACGATCCGGCCCAAAGGCGCCCCCTCGAGGTCGTAAATATTGGTTTCGAACACGAAGCCGACGGGCTCGCCGCCGGTGCTGTACACATACATCGCCACTGAATTTGGTCCCCACGCGGCACGCACGGCAGGCCTGCCCCACCCGCACGCGCATCCTGTCGCAACGGGCCAAGTGTGGGAAGTGCGGGTGGGGCGCGCTGCGACGACTTGTTTTCCCCGGGCGGCGGGCGGAATATAAAGGCCGCCAGGGGCGCCCCGGAAGCGCGCCAAGTCGTTGAGGAGCGTCACAATGAACAGACTCGCCGCCAGGCTCATCCCCGCCGCCCTGATGCTGGCGCTGCCCGTGCCGGCCGCGGCGCAGCAGAACAGCAGCGCCGAACCGCCGGCGGGCGCGACGGCCGCGCCGGGCCAGAAGGCCGAGCCCGCGCCCGCCGCGCCGGCGCCGCCGGCGGCGACGCCGGTGCCGGTCACGGTCGAGCCCGCCCAGCCGGTCATCGTCGCGCCGCCGGTCCAGACCGTGCCGCAGCAGCCGGTGATGATCCAGCCCGACGTCGCCTACCCGAACGGCTTCGCCGACCCCGCCGATCCGTTCGCCAACGATCTCGCCCTCGCCAACCGCAACCGCGAGGGCTTCCCCTGGGGCCTGCTCGGGCTGCTCGGCCTCTTGGGCCTGATCCCGCTGGTCCGCGGCAACGGCCGGGTGCGCACCGTCTATGTCGAGCGCGACGAGGCGCCGCGCCGCGTGGTCCGCGAGCGGATCGAGGAAGAGTAGGGCCTAGCGCGCGTCGACCAGCACGAGCTCGACGTCGCCGAGCGCCCCGATCGTCACCTGCGCCTCGCCGGTGATGGCGACGCCGTCGCGAGGCTCGGCGCGGACGCCGTTGACCTCGATCGGGGCCCGGGTCGCGACCAGATAGGCGTGGCGCGCGGGATCGAGTCGGAGCTCGGCCGTCTCGCCAGCCGCCAGGCTCGCGCCCAGCACCCGCGCCGCCGAGTTGATTTTCAGCGCATCCCGATCCTCGGCAAAGCCGCTCGCCAGCGTCACGAACCTGCCCGAGCGGTCGGCCTTGGGGAATTTGGCCGCGCCCCAGCCCGGCTCGGCGTCGGGCTTGTCGGTCTCGACCCAGATCTGGAACAGGGTCGTCGCCTCGTCCTCGAGATTATATTCGGCGTGGCGCACGCCGGTGCCGGCGCTCATCACCTGAACGTCGCCCGCTTCGGTGCGGCCCTTATTGCCCATCGAATCCTGATGGGTGATCGCGCCCGAGCGAACGTAGGTGATGATCTCCATGTCGCGGTGCGGATGCGGCGGGAAGCCGGACTTGGCCGCGATCTCGTCGTCGTTCCAGACCCGGATCGCGCCCCAGCCCATCCGCGCCGGATCGTGATAATCGGCGAAGGAGAAATGGTGGCGCGCGTTGAGCCAGCCATGGTCGGCATGGCCGAGCGTCTCGAACTTGCGGATGTCGATCATCGAGGGATTCCTTTACGGGTGACAACATAATGCCCCCTCCCCCTGATGGGGAGGGGTTGGGGAGGGGTGGACCAGGAGACCCGCCCGGCGTCGGCGAAGGCTCAGGCGGCGAGCTTCAGCTCGCCGCGAGCGAACAGGCCGAGCGCTTCGCGCGCCGCCGCGATCGCCGCCGCCGCCGCTTCCGGGCCGTAGCCCAGCTTCTCGGCGCGGACGACGGTGACGTCGTCGATGCCGATGAAGCCGAGCAGGGTGCGGATATGCGCTTCCTGGCCGTCCAGCGCCGCGCCCGGGCCCTCGCTGTACAGGCCGCCGCGGCTCTCGATCACCACGGCCTTCTTGCCCTTGAGGAGCCCCTCGGGGCCCGCCGCCGTGTAGCGGAAGGTGACGCCCGCGCGCAGCACATGGTCGAACCAGGCCTTGAGCGTCGAGCTCATCCCGAAATTGTACATCGGCGAGGCGATGACGAGGAGATCGGCCGCGGCGAGCTCGGCGACGAGCGCATCGGACAGAGTGCGTGCCGCGCGCTCGGCGTCGGTCGCGGGCTCGCCCTTGACCGCGGCGACGGTCTCGGCGGTGAGGTGCGGGAGCGGGTTGGCGCCGACATCGCGCAGCACGACCCGCGCGGCCGGATCGGCGGCGCGGGCGATGTCGACGAAACGCGCGGCGAGGCCGCCGGAAATCGACGCGTCGCCATTGGCGCTGCTGCTGACAACCAGGATGTTCATCTCGTATCTCCCATGGGATTGATTTGCCTTGGCGGATGTAGGTCGCTAACAGCGTTGTCAGAAGCCCATGCAACGACATCGCGATGTTGCGAAATATGGAACACTCCTCGCCCGATCTCGTCGACGTGCTCGCCTTCGTGCGGGTGGTCGAGACCGGCTCGTTCGCCCGCGCCGCCGAGCGGATCGGGCTCAGCAAGCCGGTCCTGTCGCGCCGCGTCGCCCGGCTCGAGGAGCAGCTCGGCGCGCGTCTCCTCACCCGCACCGCCCGGGGCGCCCAGCCGACCACGGTCGGCCAGGCCTATTACGAGCGCGCCGCCGCGATCCTCGCCGACCTCGACGCCGCCCGCGAGGTGGTCGCCGAAGCGGTGACCCAGGTCGCCGGGCCGATCCGGCTGTCAGCGCCGCTCTCGTTCGGCATCTCCTACCTCGCCCCGGCGCTGGCCGAATTCGCCAAGCTGCATCCCGCGGTCGAGCTCGACATCGAGTTCGAGGACCGCAGCGTCGACTTGGTCGGCGGCGGCTACGACCTCGCGGTGCGGATCGGCCGCCTCGCCGATTCCGCGCTCGTCGCGCGGCGCATCGCCCCGGTCCGCAAATGCGTCGTCGCCGGCCCGGCCTATCTCGACGCCCGCGGCCGCCCCGAGCGGCCCGCCGATCTCGCCGGCCATGACATCCTCGTCTACGGCAACGAGCAATGGCGCTTCCGGGTCGGCGCGCGGTGGGAGGCGGTCCGGGTCAGCCCGCGGCTGCGCACCAACAATGGCGAGATGCTGCGCGCCGCCGCCCAGGCGTCCCTGGGCATCTGCATGCTGCCGAGCTTCATCGCCGCGCCGGCGATCGAGGACGGCAGCGTCGAGGTGATCCTGCGCGATTTCGCGCTCGAGGAAGGCGCGCTCCACGCGGTCATGCCCCCCGGCCGCGCCGTCACCGCCCGGGTGCGGGCGCTGGTCGACTTCCTGGTCGAACGCTTCGGTCCGGAGCCCGCCTGGGACCCGTGCTGGCTGGCTGGACGCGAAGCCGGGAAGCGCTAAGGAGCGGCAACGCCAATCCGAAGGACCGCCCGATGGCCGACGACAGCCCGCCTCCCGACCGCCTCTCCAACAATCCGAGGAGCCCGCATTTCGACATGGCCGCGCTGCAGCGCGGCGTCGGCATCCGCTTCCGGGGCCGCGAGCGCGCCGACGTCGAGGAATATTGCGCCTCGGAAGGCTGGATCCGCGTCGCCGCCGGCAAGGCGGTCGACCGCCACGGCATGCCGGTGACGGTGAAATTGAGCGGCGAGGTCGAGACCTGGTGGCGCGACGATCCCGACGCGGCCTGACCGCGCCGGTCAGTCGGCGTCGTCCGCGGCGCCGAATCCCAGCGAGCTGATCACCCGCTTGAGCAGGCCGCGCGTCTCCTTTTCCTCGTCGCCCGCTTTTTCCGTGCGATGCTCGGCCTCGACCGCCGCGAAGAAGGCGGCGACGTCGGCGAAGCGATCGAGACGATTGCCCTGGTCGTCGGTTTTCTTGGCGAGCTCGTCGGCGAAGAAGTCGCCGAGCCGGCGGTAGCTTTCGAACTGCGATTCGGAGAAGAACTGGTCTCCGGTCGTCTCGTGCGGGAAGCTCTCGCTGCGCGAGGCGTAGGATTTGACGTCGACCGGCAGGCTGCCGAACAGGCTCGGCTTGATGTAGAGCAGGTGCCCGGTCCCCTCCGGATAGAGGATCTTGCCGAGGGCCCAGGCATATTGCGGATTGATCGGCCGCGTCCGGCTGGAGATGCGCAGCTCCTCGAACCGGATGTCGATGCCGAGATCGATCTTGATCTTCCTGACCGCGTTGCCGAGATCCTCGAACTTGCAATCGGGGTCCGCGCCGGCATCGCTGAGCACGATGTAGCGGCAGCGGCGCCGGATCATCTCGTAGAGCCCCAAATTCTCGAAATGGCCGCCGTCCGAGAGATAGATGTCGAGGCCGCTATCGTCGGTCCGTCCCGCCAGCTCGCTCAGCAGCGCCCGCAGCGAATTGCTCGGATCCGCGCGCGCGATGTCCTGCTTGAGCGTTCCGCAGCGGGCCGGATTGGGCATCCAGGCGCCGAGGCGGACGTTGAACAGCGTCATCAGGAACGCGGTCGCGGCCGACGAATGATAGCCCATGTTCGGGCTCGCCGCCGCGCCCGATATCGAGATCGCTGTGGCCAGGCTGATGCCCTGCCCGTCCATTCCCAGATCCGGCTCGTTGCCGCCGTAGATTTTCGAGCTCACATAAGCGCCGCTTCGCTCGTCCGCCTGGTCGTGGGCGCGCAGCATCGCGCTGCCGCTGTAGCCGGGCGAAAAGATGAACGGTTCCGCCCTGCGTTCCTGCCAGGCGAGCTTTTCGCTGGCGGTGACGTTGAGCGCGACGTTGACGATCGGATAAAGGACGTGGCGGTCGCCCACCTGCGGCTTCAGATGATGCATGCGGATGTTGTCGAATGGATCGAAGCCGGTGAAGGGCTGCGCCGCGCGCGTCTTGCGGGCGCCGCCCAGGAAGGCGCGGGCGAGACGGTTGCGGTAGAGGCCGTTCAGGGAAAAACGGTTGACGCGGATCGCCCGGCCGAAAAACAGCAGCAATCCGATGAGGATCGTCGCGAGCAGGATATGCCCGGTTCCCATCGGACTCAGCCATGACGGCAGCGTGACCCACTTGGCGATCAGGGCGCCGATCTTGCCTGCCAGGCCGAGCTCGGCATGGGACATGACCATCAGCAGGGCGACTGCGAAGACGAAGGTGGCCAGCGCGATGAGGCCCTGCAGCGGCAGATATCGGAGCAGCCGGCCGCCGGCACCCGCGGCGATCCCGGAATGGCCGCTGCGCCCGCCGGCGACGGCCGCCGCCCCTGAAACCAGCGCGACGATCCCGGAAATCGAAAGGTCGAAGCCCGGCACCCAGGCCCGCAGCAGCTCGAACAGCAGCAAGGTCGAGAAGGACGCCAGCGCCCAGAACAAGATCGGCTTCATCTCGAGCGCGGTCAATCGGGCCAGCCACTCGCGATCGGAGTCGGTCTGGATGCCCTTGCTGCGTCCGGCCCGGAAGGCCGCGAAGACGGTGACAGCCGAGATTTGCGCCCACAGCAGCAGGATCGGCGCCAGCATCGCCAGCACGGCGGAGCGCCACCGCGTGGCACGCTCCTCCTCCGGCGATTGGCGCGCGACCGCATTCTTGCCGTCGGCCGCGGCGACCGGCTGCTTACCCGTCGCGGCGGCGGTTGGAGCCCCGCGCGCGGCCGGCGCGCCGGCGGGCGAAGCCCGGGCGGACGGCGGGCCGGCGGCCGGGGCCGAGACCACCAGCGGCACAGACAGATCGACCGGCAGGATCTGCGAGCCGAGCTGGATCGTTGCCGCCGCGCCGATCGTCGCGAGCAGCCAGAAGGGGATGTCGCGCAGGAAGATCATGCGGTGGCCGGGGGCGAGGGTGAGCCCGCCGACCAGCAGGCCGGCGAGCAACCCGGCGGCGTTGACCGCGGCGAGCAGGAAGCCCGCCACATAGACATGCGGCTGCCAGAACAGGTCGCAGGCCAGGACGAAGCTGCCCAGCGCCGAGGCCAGCACCAACGGGATGACGACGTGCCAGCGGACCCAATGCTCGGCCGCGCGCCCCTGCGCCGATCCCTCCCGGCCGTAGCTGGGCAAGGCGCGGCACAGGTGGAACGCGGCGAACCCGGTCAAGGCGCCGCAGATCGCCACTTCGGAATAATAGAGCCAATCCAGTTGCGGCAGGTTGCGCGGCAGCGTGGTGAGGCCGCTGGCGAAAAAATTGGGCACCAGCGCGACGAGCAGGAAGAGCGGCCCGAACAACAGCCAGTTGATCCCGATGTTGCGGATCGAAATGGCGAGGGCGGTCCAGGTGTCGTTGGACTGGAAGCCGACCTTGGGGGTGATGAAGTTCGAATTCTCCCGCAGCGCCGAAACCTGCGCCGGCTCGCGGCTGCCGGCCAACTCGTCCATCACGCTCCGGGCGCTCGAATCGGGCTCCGCGATCCAGCGCTGCAGCCAGCCGCCGATATAGCCGCCGCCCGATACGGTCGAGAGATAGTGAAAGCCGGTCAGGATCTGCTTGCGACTCAGCGCCTGGAGAACGCCGAGCGCAAAGGCGGCGCTGCGGATGCCCCCGCCGGACAGGCACAAGGCGGCCTGACCATTGGCGAAGGCCTTGACGTGATAGTCGGCGACGAGCTGCGTGTCGGTCTCGCCGGCCGGCTGCGGCTTGTCGCTCCAGATCAGGCCATATTCGGCCGCCAATACCTTCGCCGAAGATTCGGCGCGCGCCGGGGCCCGCATCTTGTCCGCCGTGGCGCCGACCCTGTCGGCGGCGGGGGCGGCGCCATCGCTGTTCGGCTGGTTATTTTCCGGCATCGGCCATTCCCCTCACCCAGCTTCGCCCAATAGCCTTCGAAAGTCCCGGTCAGTGTGACACGTGTCACGCATAATTTCGATTCTTCTTCGTGGGTCGCGATTTTCGGATCGGACGCGTTGCCGGCATCCTTGCGCGCCGCGAAGCATTGAGCCGGCGTGAAGATCGCGACCTTCAACGTCAACGGCATCAACGGTCGGCTGCCGCTGCTGCTCGACTGGCTGGCGGAGAGCGCGCCCGACATCGCCTGCCTGCAGGAGCTGAAGGCGCCCGACGACAAATTCCCGGCCGCGGCGATCGAGCGCGCCGGCTATGGCGCGATCTGGCACGGCCAGAGCCGCTGGAACGGCGTCGCCATCCTCGCCAGGGATTGCTTGCCGATCGAGACCCTCCGCGGCCTGCCCGGCGACCCCGACGACCTGCATTCGCGCTACATCGAGGCGGCGGTCGGCGGCGTCCTCGTCGGCTGCCTCTATTTGCCCAACGGCAATCCGGTCGGCAGCGCCAAATTCGCCTACAAGCTCGCCTGGACCGAGCGCTTCATGGCCCGCGCCGCCGAGCTGGTCCGGCTCGATAGCCCGGTGGTCCTCGCCGGCGACTACAACGTCATCCCGACCGACTTGGACGTCTACAAGCCCGAGCGCTGGCTGACCGACGCCCTCTTCCAGCCCGAGCCCCGCGCCCAGTACCGGCGCCTCATCAAGCAGGGCTGGACCGACGCGCTGCGCAAGCTCCACCCGGACGAGCGCATCTTCACCTTCTGGGATTATTGGCGCAACAGCTTCGCCCGCGACGCCGGCATCCGCATCGACCATCTGCTGCTGAACCGGAAGGCTGCCAAGAGTCTCGAAGCGGCCGGCGTCGACCGCCAAGTCCGCGCCCGCGAGAAAGCGAGCGATCACGCGCCGGTTTGGGTGGAGCTTGTCGAGACCTGATCGCGCACCAGGCATGGAATGCTGCGCCATCCCGAGAGCCTGGCGACAGCGAAGGTGGAGTTTCCGTCAAGAATACGCCAGCCCTCGCCGCCGGCAGGTTCGACGTCGATCGGCTGCCTCCGGGGCATCTCTCCGCGGGACGCCGCCAGCATGTATCGCGCCGCATTTCCGACGCCCTCAGGGCGCATGCGGGTCGCCGTCAGGCGTTCGAGCGGGAGGATTCGAACGCGTTCGTCGAGCACGAAATAGGCCGCATGATTCTCCGGCAATGACGGGATGATCGGCTCGGGGTCGGGCATTTTGTTTGCACCTCAGGCGTCGATAGCGCATGCGCGTCGCATTGACAGTCAAGCTACCCCGCGTTAACCGGAACTTGGTAATGGCAGGGCCGTTACCGCTTCATATGGAAGAACGAATGCGTCCCTTTTTTCGCTAGGCAGACCGCTCAGGCACCGCTTTCCGCAAGTTCGAAATAGCGGCGCCAGCCTGCGTGCGTGCGCCAATCGGCATAGGCGTTGGCGATAGCCTGTTCCCCAGCCCCCTGCGCTTTCCTCGCCGCGACGTTGCACATCTCGATTCCGCACCGAACTTCGCCCTTGGTCGTTCCGTAGACGATGAGCAGGAGGCCCTCGGTGTCGTCGAGCTCGCCATGTCTGGAAAGGGCCGTGCTTCCCCGCAGTTCGTTCAGCAGGCCGTCCACCTCTGCCCTGACCTTCTTTGCGACCGCGGGCTTGCTCGGCCGCAGGCTTTCGCGCTCCAGCAGCCATGACGCCTTGTTGAACTTGAGCGCCCGCCGGCTTTCCACATTGAGTTTGAGCGCGTCGGCCTGCGCCAGCACCTTGTCGACATATTCCAGGGCGCGCGCGAAATCCCCGACGGCGTAGAATCCGATCGGGAACAGCCGGAGCTCGTGCTGGGTCAGATATTTCCGCTGCAAGAGATCGGCGGCTTCGTCCAGCATCATATCGGCAAGATCGGTCAGCAGCACGAGCCGCTCGGGCCGAATGCGGATGGCGACGAGTCTCACCGCCAGGATCCAGCGGACCCGCAGGCTTTTCGTGTTTGCTGCGGCCACTCGAATTCGGTTGGCGAGGCTGTCGAATTCGCGGCCGTCCAGCTCTCCCGTGCCGGCCTCGGCCGCGTCGATCTCGCTCCACAGGCCCTCCAGGCCCTTGAGCGCGCCGCGCGCCGCCCATTGGCCCTGCGACGTCCGGACCAATTCAGCGTGCAGCAGCTTCAGCGACTCCTGGAAGGGACGCTGCTCGACATTCTGGCGTGCGACAATGATGTCGCGGGCGATCTGGCTTTGCTGCTCGAGGCCCTCGAGCGTGGTGCTGATCGCCTCGACAAGCCGCTTGAGCCGGGGATCCATGGTTCCCTGCGGCTTGTAGGTGAGATCGTGCATCTTCGCAGCCCAGGCGTCGTGCAGCATGGTCTTGCACTGAACCTCGCATCGCAGGCCCTGATGGGGCGTTCGCGCCGACCGATAGGTCACATGCTTCGCATAATAAGCGCCGCTGAGGTCCTTGCGGTCGATCTGCTCGATCTGGATCGGCGCCAGGGCGCTGGTCAGACGATCGGCGACAATGTCGAGCTGGTCGGGATATTGCACGACGATCGTGAGGCCGACGATGTCGTCTAGCTCGCGCAGGGCATTCTCCGTGACCGCGCCCTCGATCGCGTCCGCGATCTTCGCGACGTCCTTCAGTTTCTGGCCGCCCTGCTTGTCCGCGCGGCTGTACACTCTGAGAATTACGCTGTTGCCCAGCTCGGTTTCGATGCCCCTGGCGACTTGGTGCACTTCGTCGATCAACTCTACATAGGCACCTCCCTTCTGTGCGATGAACGACCGCGTCTTGTCCAGATTGCTCATGTCCGCGCCCCCGGCTCATCTCTACATAGCCGCTCCGCGCGTTTGCGCCAACGGGATCGGCGCCTGTCAACCGCCGGCTTACCAACGGCCGGCGACCTCGTCGTAAAACTCCTCGAGCCGCTGCCTCAGCCGGGCGCGGTCGAACCGGACTTCGGCCAGCCGCCGCGCCGCCGCGCCCATCTCGCGCCGCCGCATCTCCGCGCCGAGCAGCTCGCCAAGCCGCGCCGCCAGCGCCGCCGCGTCGCCCTCGGCAACGAGCAATCCGGTCACGCCCTCGTCGACCGCCTCCGGAATCCCCGAATGGCGGGTGGCGACCGCCGGCAGCCCCGACGCCGCCGCCTCGACGACGACATTGGGCAGCCCCTCGGCGTCCCCGTCCGCCGCCGTCAGGCTGGGCGCGGCCAGCACCGCGGCGCGCCGCATCCACTGCGCCACTTCAGCGGACGGGAGGGCGCCGAGAAACTGCACCGCCGGTCCCGCCTGCCGTTCGAGCGCGCCCCTGAGCGGCCCGTCGCCGATCACCACCAGCCGCGCGCCGGGCAATCCCGCCAGCGCCTCGATCAGCACCCTTGTCCCTTTCTTCTCGACCAGCCGGCCGACATGGAGGACCAGGCCCGGCTCGGGCGGCGCCTCGCCGGGCCGGAAGCGGGCCAGGTCGACTCCGTTATAATGGGTCCGCGTCCGATCCTCCGGAAAGCCACGTAGGATCGCCTGGCGCCGCAGCGCGTCGGAGACGGCGAGGAACAGGCCGCCCTGCCGCTGCAGCCGCTTCCTGCCGAGCGCGTAGCGCACCCAGCTCAGCCGCCCCGAGCGGAGCAGGGCCGCGGTCGAGCGGGTCACGTCATAGCCGCGCAGGCTGGTGATCAGCGGCACCCCCAAGGCCCGCGCCAGCGGCAGCACGCGCAGGCCGTCGGTGGCGAAATGGGCGTGGATCAGCTTCGGCGCCGCGGCGCGCAGCCGCCGCTCGATCGCGCCGCCGCGGCCGCGCAGCGCGAACAGGGCCCGCTCGAGCCCGTTCGCCGGCAGCATCGCCGCCACCTCCTCGCCCTTGCGCTCGAGCCCGACCAGGAGCGGCCGCCAGCGCGTCAGCGCCGCCGCCTGGTCGCGGATGAAGCCCTCGCTGGGGTTGAACAAAGCGGTGCGGAAGATCGCCGCGACGGGCCGTTCGTCGAACATAAGCGCTTGGTCTTCCGCCGCCGCCGCGGATACAAGCGCAAAGTGACCGCCTCCTCCGCGCAGCGCCTGATCTTGCGAGGCGGAAGCTCCGCCGCTTTGGGTTTCCTGATCCGCTTCGGCGCGCGGCTGCTGTTCGTGTTCGTCGCCGGCCGGCTGTTCGGAGCCGCCTTGTTCGGCGCCTATGCGATCGCCGTCGCCGTCGTCGAGCTCGCGGTCACGATCGGCGGCGCCGGCTTGAAGCGCCAGGTCTTCAAATTGCTCGACGAGGAGCCGGACGGGCGCACCCCGCCCCACATCCTGATCGACGGCATGATCCTCGTCCTCGCCGCGAGCAGCGCCTGCGCCGTTCCGATCATGCTGGTGGTGACCTTCCTCCCCGACGCCCTGGTGCCGGAGAATAGCGACGCCGCCCTGTTCCTGCTCGCGCCGATGATCGTCGGCCAGGCGCTCCTCGACCTGCTGCTCGCCGCCACCCGCTGGACCCACAAGATGCGCCACCAGGTCTGGGCGCGTTCGATCATCGAGCCTTATGCCGGCGTCGCCGCGATCGTCCTCGCCTGGGCGGCCGGCTATCGCGAGACCGGCCTCATCATCGGCTATTGGGCGGGCACCTGGGCCGCGCTGGCCTATGCGCTGGCGAGCGCGCGCCAATGCCTCGGCCCGTTCCGCGTGCGCGGCTACCGCTTCGTCCCCGCCCGCCTCGTCCGAATGGTCCGCGAGACCGCCTTGCCGACGCTGAGCGACTTCACCAACGCGCTCGCCGGCCGGCTCGACCTCTATCTGGTCGGCCTTCTCCTCGGCGAGGCGCCGGCGGGCATTTACGGCATGGCCCAGCAGGTGCGCACCCCGATCCGCCAGGTCCGCCAGAGCTTCGACGGCCTGCTGACGCCGATCGTCTCGCGCACCCTCAAGCATGGCGGCGCCGCGCGCACCGGCCGCGCCACCGCCTCGGCCTCGCGCCTGATCCTCGCCATCCAGCTGCCGGCCCTGGTCGCACTGGCGATCATCGGCGCGCCCTTGCTGCGCCTGATCGGGCCCGAATTCGTCGCCGGCTATTGGGCGATGCTGCTGCTCGCTTCGGCCGAATCGATCCAGGGCGCGTTCGGAGTCAGCGACCTCATCTTCTTCTACCGCCGGCCGCAGATGGTCATCTTCATCACCATGGTCAGCGCGAGCGTGAACGTCGTCGCCGGCTGGCTGCTGATCGCGCGCTACGGCATCGCCGGCGGCGCCCTCGCGGCCCTGCTCGCGGCCGCCGGCGCCGCGATCGCGCGACGGGCGCTGCTGCGCGCGATGTTCGGCGTCGCCGTGCCGCTCCGCTACGTCGCGGCACCGCTCTCGGCCGCGGCCGCCAATCTCGGCGTCGCCCTGATCATCCTCGCTTTGCCGCTCGACAGCGCCGCGCTGCGTCTCGGCCTCGCCTTCCTGTTCGGGCTCGCGGTTTATGCGGCGGTGCTGAAGGGCGCGCTGTGGGCGACCGGCCAGAACCTGTCGTTGACCCATTTCGTCGTCGAAGACCCGCGCGCGGCCCCGGCGCCCTGAACGCCGCAAATCCTCCCAAATGGACCGAGTTCCAATATCTCTGCGCGGCCGCCGCGCCTAGGATGAGGAACCGGTGGTCGCGAAGGCTGCGGCCCTCCTCTGAGCGAACGGGAGATGGATGATGGCGGGCAAGGTTCGTCTTTTTTCGATTTGCGCGGTCCAGCTCGAGCTGCGGGAAAAGAAGCCGCCCGAGCTGGCGATCACCGTCCACGGCTATGCGGTCAGCAGCGGCTGGACCAATCCCGCACTCGTTCCGCTCGAAAAGAAGCTGTCGGCGGACGGCATCCTCGATCTCGATTTCGTCGCCACGCCGCCCGACGCGATCAGCCTGCCGATGCTGACTCCCGAGACGGCGGAGCTGGTCTGGACCGACCTCGACGGGCTGATCGGGGTGCGGGTGGTGTCGCGGTCCGGCGACGTGATCCAGTTCCTGCCGCCGATCGCGGCCGCCCAGCCGACCACCCAGATCGCCGGCGAGGGGCCGCACCCGGCCATGGCCCAGATGGCCGCCCCCGGCGGCGCGACGACGATGGCGACCGGCGAGGAAGGCCCGCCCCCGATCACCACCATGGCCACCGGCGAGGAGGCCGGCGGCGGCGGTACGATGATGACCACCCTCGCGGTCGGCGAGGAAAGCCCCGGCCACATGACCACCCTGGCGATGGGCGAAGAGGCCGGCGGCGGCGGCACCGTGTTCACCACCCTGATGCTGGGCGAGGAAGGCGGCGGCTATCCGCCGACCACTCACATGCTCGGCGAGGAGCATGGCGGCTACCCGCCGACCACCCACATGCTCGGCGAGGAGCATGGCGGTTACCCGCCGACCACCCTGATGCTCGGCGAGGAGGGCGGCGGACTGCCGCCGCGGCCCGAGGGGTTCGCCGCGGCGGCTCAGGCGGCGACCACCCTCGTCGTCGGCGAGGAGGGCGGCGGCCAGACCACCCATCTGCTCGGCGAGGAAGGCGGAGGCCTCCCGCCGACCACGCATATGCTCGGCGAGGAGCATGGCGGCTACCCGCCGATCACCCCGATCGTCGGTGAGGAGACCACCCATTTGCTCGGCGAGCATGGCGGCGGCCTGCCGCCCACCACCCATTTGCTCGGCGAGGAGCATGGCGGCTACCCGCCGGCGACCACCGCGCCGCTGATCGAGGAGACCACCCAGGTGGTTGGCGAGGGGCCGCATCCGACCACCCTGGTCGTCGGCGAGGAAGGCCCGCCCCACACCACCGCGCCGCTGATCGAGGAGACCACCCAGATCGCCGGCGAAGGCTGGATCGATCCGCAGGACATGAACCCGCTGGGCCGCCGCTGACGCCGTGGAAGAGGAGCATGTCGCCGATCTGCTGATCGCAGGCGGATCGGCCGACCCCAATCTCGCGCCTTTGGTCCGGGCCGCCGGGCGCGCCGGCCGTTCGGTGCTGAGCATCGTCCACGGCCCGGACGGCGAGCCGGCGTTCAGCTGGGACCTCGAGACCAACCGGCTCGTCCTCGACGGGCGCCTGGTCGGCGCCCGCGGCGCCTTCCTGCGCTACGACGTCTTCACCCCGCCGACCGAGGCGCGCGGGCTCGACCGCAACGGCGGCTGGTACGCGGCGGCGATGGGCTGGGCGATGTGCCGTCCCGGGATGCGGCTGCTCAATCGGGCGATGACCCACGGCGCCAACCAGAAGCCCTTTATGCTGCGGCTCGCGCGCGATTGCGGCCTCGCCACCGCGCCGACGCTGGTCGCCAATGTCGAGGCGGATCTGCGCGCCTTCCCGCAGCCCGCGGTGGCCAAGCCGGTCGCCGGCGGCGGCTACGTCCGCCCGCTGGACGCGGCCCTGGCCGACGCCGGCTGGCGGGACGGCCGCAGCCCGATCCCGGCGATCGTCCAGCAGCGGCTCGCCTATCCCGAATACCGCATCTATCTCGCCGACGGCCGCTTCCATCTGTTCGAGATCCACTCGGACCTGCTCGATTACCGGCCGACGCGGCCCACCAGCCTGGTCTATCGCGGCGGCGACCTGCCCTGGCCCGGCATGGCCGAGGCGCTGGTCCGGCTGACGGCCGCGGTCGGGGTCGATTTCTGCGCCTGCGATTTGAAGACGGAAGCCGGGCGCGCGGCGCCGCTGTTTCTCGAGCTCAACAGCGGCCCGATGTTCGCCGCCTACGATGACGCCGCGCAAGGCCGGCTCGCCGACGCGATCGTCGCCCAGCTCGCTCAGGCGTAGCCGAAGCGCTCGATCCAGGGCTGCAACGCCGGCAGCGCCGGCGCCAATTCGCCGGCATAATCGCGCCAGCGGCCGATCCCGCTTGGGGACAGCCCTTCGGTCAGCCGCGCCGCCCCCGGCGTCGCCACGCCCCGGTCGGCGACATGGTGGTGGAAGTCGCGCAATTCGGGCCGCCATTCGATGTCGAGCGTCGCGCAGATCGCCTTCATCTCCGTATCGAAGTCGGCGATCATCGCCTCGAGTCGGCAGGGCTGGACGAACAGGCCGAACGCCTGCTGCGTCGCCTCGGCCAGTTCCATCGTCGCCGCGTAGAGCTCGGCGGCGCCCGCCAGCGTCAGCAGTTGGCGGGCCGGCTCGCTCATCGCGAAGCGGCTCTTGAAGCAGCTGAGCACGGTGTCGCGCGGGTCGCGGCGCATGACGATGATCCGCGCTTCGGGGAACAGCCGCGCGATCAGCGGCAGCTTGAAGATGTTGAAGCCGTGCTTGTCGACGAACACCCGCCCGGCCGGATCGACGCCGGCGGCCGCGACCCGCCGCCAATAGGCCTCGCGCCAGGTGTCGAGCTCCTCGTCCGGCGCCCGGCAGAATTGTTCGATGTCGGCCGTATCGCCCAGCCAGGTGCGGGCGGCGTCGATCAGGCATTCCTGCTCCGCGAGCGTGGTCACCTGGGGATGGCCGGCCAGCACCTGCTCGACCAGGGCCGCGCCCGAGCGCGGGAAGCCGATCAGGAAGACGTGACGCTTCGCCGGCCCGCCCGCGCTGCGCCCCCAGGTCGCCGCGACCCTTTGCCCCTGGAGCGCCCCGGTCAGCTCGCGGACCAGTTCGAGCGTATCCTGGCCGCCGCCACGATCGGCTTCGCGCAGCTTATTGCCCGCCGCATAAGCCGCGAACGCCTCGGCGAACCGGCCTTCGGCGTCGAGCGCGTCGCCGAGCAGGCCCTGGGCCATCGCCCGGTCGGCCGGCGGCAGCTTGCGGTCGGCGAGCAGCAACCTCAGGCGCGCCTCGCCGGCGCGGGCCTGGCCCTCGGCGATGTCGGCGCCGGCGAGCGTCATCAGCGCCTCGGGAAAATCGGGCTGGCGGGCGGTGACGCGGCTCGCCAGCTCGCGCGCCTCGATCGGATCGCCGCGCCTGAGCGCCAGCGCGGCGAGGCCGTTCAGCGCGATCAGATTGCCGGGCTCGATCGCCAGCGCCGCCTCGAAGTCGCGCCGCGCGTCGTTGAGCCGCGCCAGCGCCACCAAAGCGGTGCCGCGATTGGCGAGCGCCGGCGCGAAGCCCGGATCGGCCGCCAGCGCCGCCCCGAACTCGGCCGCCGCTTCCTCGTGCCGGCCGAGCCAGAGCAGGTTGAGCCCGATCGCGTTGAGGATGCCGGGCGCCGCCGGAGCCGCCGCTTTGGCGCGCTCGAGCAGGGCGAGCGCGTCGGCGAACCGCCCCTCCCCCTCGCGCCGTCCGGCGACCAGGCTCAGCACCATGCCATGATCGATGCCGTCGCCGAGCGCATCCTCGGCGAGTTTGCCGGCGGCCTCGATGTCGCCGGTGCTGACGGCAGCGTGGATCGCCCTGAGCCGGGTCCGATCGGTTTCGGAGTGGCGCGGGGTGCGCGCGCCTTTCCCATTGCCATTGATCGCAGTCATGAGAGCGGAGCGGCCTTTCGGTGTGAGAGGAGGATAGAGCCGCGAAAATTTCGTGCAGCCGAGGTCAGATTTCTGAAGGCCCCTGATCAAGCGGCGCGCCGCCCTTGGCAATATCGGACACGATGATCAAGCCGAAAGCCCTCACCGCCGCGGCGGCGCTAGCCGGACACCCCCATTCCATAATCGTGCAGGTCCCGGCGATTTAGAATGTCGCGATTCCAATCCACGACATCGTCCTCCGCGATCCGTTCAAAGATCCGCTTGACCCCATTTCCGATATTCACGAACCGGCCGTCCTCGAAGATCGCCAGCTCTGCAAAATCTCCAAACGGAGGGCGATAATAGAGCGCGTCGCCCTCCCAATTCGCGGTCAGCTTGTAGAAATCATCCTCCGATCTCCACAGCCCCGGCTTTGGGCTGAGCATCCTCAGCGTCACCGTCCCGTCGGCATAGCGGAACGTCACCGCATTGTTGATCTGCTTTCCGCGGTCGTCGGCGATCGCGACGGTTTCGGCAAGCTGCCAAAGCCCCTCCGCTTCCCGCTCGTTTTCGCGATTTGTCATTTCAGGTAATAGGGTTTCCGGGATACTCGGTCAGCAGCGTCGCTCGATGTTCCGCCCTGAGGCCGTTCACGGGGCCGGCCGCGCCTTGGGAATAAACGGTCTCATGGGTGGTCGGCGGCGGAGGAGTCATCGTGAACCTCGTGGTCGCGGTCCAGCTCACATGGTATCTCGCCCGATTGGCTCTGACGCCATAGGTGTCAAAGGCGAGGCGTAGCGTCACCCTGGGAGCACCGGGAGCGCGCGCTGCGGGGAGCGTGAAATCCTGTGCGACGGGTAGCCACGTCGGGCCTCCGGGTTCATCGAAGATCGTAACGCGTCTTGCCGCTGCTCGTGTGGTCCAGTCAGCGGGATAAAGGGGCGTTGCCGCGCCGGGTCTCGCGTCAATATGCCACCGTGTAACCGCCGCGTCGGACCAGGGCAGCTGCCCACCCTGGGTGATTTGCGTTCCGACATTGAAAACGGGTGCTGGCGCGCCTGGCGGTGTCCCGGACATCCGTCCGTTAATGAACTGCAGCCAATCGACCCGGGCCGCATTCTCCCCAGTATATTCGAGCGAAATGGCGTTGGTGAGCCCCCGCTCCCGGTCGCCGACCCGCACCGTTACCGCGCCCTCGGGATTGTCGGCGGATCCGACGAACCCTTGATGGGTCGCGGTTCCCAAGCGCCGCGACGTCATCGTGCGAAGATGCAATCGGCGTGCGACCCTGCGCCGTGGTGTGCCGGTCGCGGCCTCCCCGAGGCCGTTGGCTTCAGCCGTGACATCCTGTTCGAGCCGCGCGGAGGTCAGCGGTCCAATCCGGCCGTCCCGACCGAGGGCCGACCGAGTCTGGTAATCGGCGACGCCGTTGACAAAGGTTGCGTCGACCGCAGCCGGCGCCGCCGCAATCCCCAATATGCTTCTGATGATGCCGATTTCGGCGGCGTCCCCGAAAAACACCGAATTGGCTCTGATCGCGCTCTGGATTTGAGCCGCGGTCAACGGCACGGGGCCGGCGGCGGCGGCCCCGACCGCCTGACGCTGGACGACATGGGATCGGGAATGATCGTCACCGCGCTGCTGCACGACGTGGGTCAGCTCATGCGCCAGCAGCCGCCGACCGTCATTGGTTTTCGGCGCGAATTGCTCTCTCCCGAACACGATATCGCTGCCCACCGTATAAGCCAGGGCCCCGACATCGCGCGCCGATTGCTCGGCGTCGCCGCCCTGATGGACGCGGACCTGCGAAAAATCGCGGCCCATGCGCTGCTCCATGTCGCGGCGCACCGGCGCATCGAGCGGGCGGCCGGAGCCGCCGAGCGTCCGGTGCACGCTCTCGGGAACCTCCGGCGAGGGCGCCGCCGGCGGCGCGGCGCGCTGGATCGTCGGGGGCGCGCGGTTGATTTCGGTCGGCGCCCGCATCGAGAGCACCTGCTGCGCGACCCGGTCCGCCTCGTGCTCGAGGGCATCGTTGCTGGACCCGATCGAGAGCTTGCGCTGGAGGCGGCTTTGCTCCTTGCCCTCGCAGCTTGCGCAGGTGCCGCCGGACGCCTCGGCGCCGCAGGCGCACTTGCGCTGCAGCACGCCGCGCGCGAGCGGCCGCGGTTGCGGTCCAGGCCCCTGCCAGGGCCAGACCGGCCGCATCGGCGCGCGCAGCGGCGCCCGCGCCTTGGCGGCCTCCCTGGGCTGGGGCTTCCGGATCGGAGGTTCCATCATTCCCATCCTGGCCTCCTGCTGTCAGCGCAAGTAACGACTCGGCTTGGAACAGATGAATGATAATGAAAGACGCCGACAATGGCACGCGCTACTTTCAAGCGCTGAGCCGCCCGGTTGATGGCCGTGCTGGATTTCCAGCGCCAAGCGAATCCGATGCAATGCGCAAAGCTGCTGACGCCTGGCGCTCGACCGGGCGGTATGAATCCCGTAGCCAGCCGGCCACGGCGCCATATCCACCGCACCCGAAGGGCAGTAGGATCGCAATGCCCCATGCCCGGTCTCGCCGCCCTCTTCTTTCTCACCGCGCTGCTCTACGGTGCGGCGGGTCTTGGCGGCGGATCGACCTACAATGCGCTGCTGGTGCTCGCCGGGACCGACTATCGCTCGGTGCCGGTGATCGCGCTCGCCTGCAACATCCTGGTCGTCTCGGTGGGCAGTTGGCGGTTCGCCCGTTCGGGCCATGTCGACTGGCGGCGGATCTGGCCGTTGTTCATCCTCTCCGTTCCCTTTGCCTGGCTCGGCGGGCGGCTGGTGGTGGCGGAGGTCGCGTTCGTCGGCCTGCTCGCCGCGTCCCTGCTCGTCGCCGGGCTGCTGATGCTGTGGCAGCCTTTGTGGGAGAAAGAGGCGCCGGCCGCGATCCGCTCGCGCTGGCTCGAGTCGGTGGCGGGCGGGGCGCTCGGCTTCCTCGCCGGAATGGTCGGGATCGGGGGCGGGATCTTCCTCGCGCCGTTGCTCTACATGCTGCGCTGGGGCCCGCCCAAGGCGATCGCCGGAACGAGCGCGGTCTTCATCCTCGCCAATTCGCTGTCGGGCCTCGCGGGCCAGCTCGCCAAGGGCAGCGGCGGCGCGGGCGGCCAGGCGCTCGCCACTTATTGGCCGCTCTTTCCGGCGGTGCTGGCCGGCGGCCTGATCGGCTCGACGCTGGGCAGCGGCCGGCTCGACCCCAAATATGTCCGCATCCTCACCGCTTTGCTCATTTTATATGTGGCGGCGAGGCTGGCGATGCGCTTCTATGGGGAAATGATGGGAGCTTAGCGGATGATCGACCCGTTCGGGCGGAGGATTGACTATTTGCGGCTGTCGGTGACCGACCGCTGCGACCTGCGCTGCACCTATTGCATGCCGCAGCGGATGGCCTTCCTGCCGCGCGCGGAGGTGCTCGGCCTCGACGAGCTCGACCGGCTGGCGGCGGCCTTCGTCCGCAAGGGCGTGCGCAAGCTGAGGCTGACCGGGGGCGAGCCGCTGGTGCGCAGGAACGTCATCGATCTGATCGGGAGGCTGTCGCGCTTCCTTCGCTCGGGCGACCTCGACGAGCTGACCTTGACCACCAACGGCACCCGGCTGGCCGGGCATGCGGCCGACCTGGCCCGCTGCGGCGTCAGGCGGGTCAACGTCTCGCTCGATAGCCTCGACCCCGAAACCTACGCCCGGATCACCCGCGGCGGACGGCTCGACCAGGTCATCGCCGGGATCGACGCCGCCATCGCCGCGGGCCTCGAGGTCAAGGTCAATGCGGTCGCGCTCCTTCAGGACAATCTGCACTCGCTCGTCGGCCTCGCCGAATGGGCGCACGCGCGGGGCGCGGCGCTGACCGTGATCGAAGTGATGCCGATGGGCTCGGTCGAGGCGGAGCGGGTCGACCAGCACGTGCCGATGACCGAGGTGCGGCGGCGCTTCGCGCAGAGATGGGCGCTGACCGATCTCGCCCGGCGCACCGGCGGGCCCGCGCGCTACGTTCGCACCGACGAAGGCGGGACGATCGGCTTCATCACGCCCTTGAGCCGCAATTTCTGCGACGGCTGCAACCGGGTGCGGGTGACCTGCACCGGCGAAATGTACCTGTGCCTCGGCCAGGCCGCGCGGGCCGACCTGCGCGCTCCGCTCCGCGCCCGCACCGAGGACGACGCCCTGCTCGACGCCGCGATCGACGAGGCGATCGAGCGCAAGCCTAAGGGCCACGACTTCGTCATCCGGGCCGGCGCCGCGCCCGCAATTGCGCGGCACATGTCGGTGACGGGGGGATGAGGATCCTCTTCTTCGGCCGTCTCAGGGACGGCGCTCCGGCCGGCCCGGTGCCTGCCGGCATCCGCGATATCGACGCGCTGCGGGCGTGGCTCGGCCGCGGCCGACCCGAATTGCTCGACGCCTCGGTCCGGATCGCCGTCAACGACGAGATGATCCTCGGCAATCGGGTGCTGGATGACGGCGACGAAGTGGCCTTCCTGCCGCCGATGAGCGGCGGATGATCGCGGTCCAGGCCGAGCCGTTCGATGCCGCGGCGCTGCTCGCGGACTTTGCCGCGCGCGCGGCCGGCGCGGGCGCGATCGCCTCGTTCACCGGGCTGGTGCGAAGCGAAAATGACGGCGCCGCGGTCTCCGGCCTCGAGCTCGACCATCATCCGCGGCTCACTGAGCAGGCGATGGCGGGCATCGGCGCGGACGCCGTCGCGCGCTTCGAGCTGACCGAAATCGCCATCGTCCACCGCCACGGCACGCTGGCGCCGGGCGAGGCGATCGTGTTCGTCGCGGCCGCTGCTCCTCATCGCCGCGCCGCTTTCGACGCGGTCGATTATGTGATGGACCGGCTGAAGACCGAGGCGCCCTTCTGGAAGCGCGAGCAGCGCAGCGACGGCGCCCATTGGCTGGAAGCGCGCGATTCGGATCGGAAAGCGAGGGCGCGATGGGGTTGACCGGCGGTTTCGTACCGGTGAGTATCGCGGTGCTGACCGTTTCCGACACGCGAACAAGCGAGACCGACAGCTCGGGCGCCTACCTCGCCGGCGCGATCGAGGGCGCAGGTCACGTGCTTGCCGCGCGCGCCATCGTGCCCGACGATATCGCGAAAATCCGCGCCGCCGTGCAGGCTTGGGTCGACAACCCGGACATCGACGCGGTGATCTCGACCGGGGGCACCGGCCTGACGGGCCGCGACGTCACGCCCGAAGCGGTGGCGCCGCTGTTCGACAAGGTGATCGACGGGTTCGCGGTCATCTTCCACAATGTCAGCTTCCAGTCGGTCGGCCTGTCGACGATCCAGTCGCGCGCCTGCGCGGGCGTCGCGAACGGGACCTTCATCTTCTGCCTGCCCGGATCGGGCGGCGCGGTCCGCGACGGCTGGGAGAAGGTGATCTCTCCCCAGCTCGACGCGCGCACGCGGCCCTGCAACCTGGTCGAGATCATGCCTCGGCTCGGCGAGCGCTGATGGCGGATCTCACCCATTTCGACGAGGAAGGCCGAGCGCGCATGGTCGACGTTTCGGCCAAGCCCGAGACCGATCGCTTCGCGGCGGCGCGCGGCTTCGTGCGGATGGATGAGGCCACGCTGGCCCTCGTCCTCTCGGGGCGCGCCGCGAAGGGCGACGTCGCCCGCATTGCCGAGCTTGCGGGCACGATGGCGGCGAAGCGGACCGGAGACCTCATCCCGCTCTGCCACCCGCTGCCGCTGACCGCGGTGGCGGTCAGGGTCGAGCCGGACGAGTCCCTGCCGGGCCTCGCCGTCACCGCCGAGGCTCGGACGACGGGCCGCACCGGGGTCGAGATGGAGGCGCTGACCGCCGTCTCAATCGCCTGCCTGACGATCTACGACATGCTCAAATCCAAGGCGCGCGGAATGACGATCGAGCGGATCGAGCTGATTCGGAAGACGGGCGGCGCGTCGGGCGACTGGCGGCGGAAGTGACCCTCATTTCGCTCGACGAGGCACGCGCGCTGCTGCTGGCGGACGTGGCGCCGGTCGAGGCTGAAATTCTGCCGATCGCGGAGTGCGGCGGTCGCACGCTCGCCGCCGACATCGTCGCGGCCCGGGATCAGCCGCCGGATCCCGTTTCGGCAATGGACGGCTATGCCGTGCGCGAAGCGGAGGCGGTGGCGGGTGCGGGTCTGAGGGTGATCGGCGACGCCCCCGCCGGCACGCCGTTCGGCGGCAGCCTGACGCCGGGAACCGCGGTGCGGATCGCGACCGGCGGCGTCGTTCCGCAAGGCGCCGGCCGCGTCGTCATTCAGGAGATCGTCGAGCGCGACGGCGAGACGATCCGCATCGTCGCCCCGCCCGGCGCGGCAAGCTATGTCCGCCCCGCCGGCTGCGACTTCGCGGCCGGGCAATTGCTGGTCGCCGCGGGCGAAATGCTGACGCCCGCCCGCCTCGGCCTCGCCGCGGCCGCCAACCGGGGCACGCTCCAGGTCCGCCGCCGGCCGCGCGTGGCCATCTTTGCCTCCGGCGACGAGCTGCGTGAACCGGGTTCGGAGCTGGCGCCCGGCACGATCGTCAATTCGGCCGCCTACGCGCTGGCGGAATTGGTCACGGCCTGGGGCGGCACGGCTATTCGTCACCCGATCCTCCCTGACGATCGGCGGCAATGCACCGAACAGATAAGCGCCGGCCTCGACGCCGACATCATCCTGCCGCTGGGCGGCGCTTCGGTCGGCGAGCGCGACGTGCTGCGGCCGGTGCTCGAGAGCTTCGGTGCCCGCATGGTCTTCGAGCGGATCTCGGTGCAGCCGGGCAAGCCGTGCTGGCACGCGCGGCTTCCCGACGGCCGGCTGGTGCTGGGATTGCCGGGCAACCCCGCCTCGGCCTTCGTCTGCGCGCATTTGCTGCTGAAGCCGCTGATGCTGGCGCTGCTCGGCCGCGCCGAGCCCGACCGGCTGGTCGCGGCCGTCCTGACGCAGGGCATGCCCGAGGGCGCCGACCGGGAAGTCTATTGGCGGGCCCGGCTTCGCGCCGACGGTGCGGGACGCCTCGAGGTCACGCCCGACGAGCGGCAGGATTCGAGCCTGCAGACTCCCCTGGCGTCGGCCAATGCCCTGATCCGCCGCCTCCCGAACGCGCCGCCCGCGGCGGCGGGCGACCTCGCCGACGTGCTGATCATCGGCGGGCTTTAGGTTGAACGACATTCAGCTTTCATCCTCTCTCCCTCGAGGGAGAGGGCAGGGAGAGGGTGTCGGGCCTCTGTGGCTACTCGCTGCCGCCGAGCCCCCTCACCCGACCCTCTCCCCCACTGGGAGAGGGGGTCAACCTAGATCCCGGCATACCATTGGTAGCCGGCGCGATCCTCCCAATAGCCGCCCTTGCCCTGGCCGATCCCCGCCAGGCTCTCGACGGCCTCGATGCGCATCACGAACTTGGCGTGCTTGTAGCCGAGCTGGCGCTCGACCCTGAGGCGGAGCGGCGCGCCGTGGCCGATTTCGAGGGGGCGGTCGTTCATCGCCCAGGCGAGGATGGTCTGCGGGTGGAAGGCGTCGACCAGGTCGATACTCTCATAATAGGGAATGCCGTGGAAATCGTCGGCGCAGTGGAAGACGATGAAGCGCGCTTCCGGCCGCAGCCCCGCGCCCCCAAGCAACAGCCGCAACGGAACGCCGGTCCATTTGCCGATCGCGCTCCAGCCCTCGACGCAATCGTGGCGGGTGATCTGGGCGCGCGCGGGGAGCCGCCTGATCCGGTCGAGCGACAGCGCCAAGGGCCGCGCCACCAAGCCGTCGACGACGAGCCGCCAATCGGCGAAGGCCGCCGCGGCATGCGCGCGATAGGCGGCCGAGGCCGGCATGACGTTGCCGTTGGTGCGAAACACGGGCGACATGTCGGCAGGCTCGAACTCGCGGGCAAGCGCGCCCCGGTCGATCACCAGCCGTTGCGCAGCCATGGTCAGGTCCTGGGCGGAGGATTGCACCGCCTGGAAACCCGCCGAGCGGCTGATCCGGTCGCAGCCCGCCAGCAGCAGCCCGCTTGCGCCGGCGCCGAGCGACGCGATCATCCGGCGGCGGCTGATCTTCTCGATCATGGCTTTTCCTTCGGCAGGCGGTAGCGGCCGGTGATCATCGAGCGGATCTCGTTGATCGGCCCGGCCAGCACCACCATCACCAGATGGACGAGGATGAACGCGGCGATCAGGGCGGCGACGATGAAGTGGAGCGAGCGCGCCGATTGCCGGCCGCCGGTGAGGTCGAGCAGCCACGGCCAGGCCGCGTCCATCCCCGGCGACATGGTGAGCCCGGTGAGCACGACCAGCGGCAGCAGCAAGAACAGGATTCCGAGATAGCTGGCCTTTTGCAGGATGTTGTAGTTGCGCGCCGCCGGGCCGGTGGGGAAGCGCAGGCGGGCGTGGTTCCTGATGTCGTGCCAGATGTGGCGCGGCGAAAGCTCCTCCCGCCGGGGCGCGAGGTCGCGCTGGATGTGGCGGTTGAGGAAGCTCCACAGCCAGTAGAGGAGGCCGGGGACGACCAGCAGCCAGGCGAACAGGAAATGCCAGGAGCGGGCGCCGGCAAGATCGTAGCTGGTGGGGATCGTCGCCCAGCCGGGGAAGGCCCGCGTGCTGATATTGCCTTCTGCGTCCCGCCAGTGGCCGAGCACGCCCGTCGTCGGGATTTCGAGGCCGCCGATCCGGACGAAGCCGCGCTGCCGATTGCCGCCGATCTGCAGCCATGCCCGATCGGCGTTCGCGCCATATTCGCCCCAGTAAAGGCGCGGATGGGCGTTGAAGATCATCATCCCGCTCATCAGCATGACGAACACCGTCAGCGCGTTGAGCCAGTGCCAGATCCGCGTCGAGGCGCGATGGCGATAGACAAGGTCGCCGCCCCGCGGCTCCAGGGGAGCGGCTTCCTCTACCTCGACCTCTTCTTCAGGCGCGTCGGCGGTCACGGGCATCTTCTTGCGGTTCCGGCGTGTCTATCGGGTTTCGGCGCATATCCCAAGCGCCGAACCAGGCGATGATCCCCTCGACCTTTCCGATCGCCAACAGCCTCGCCTTCGGCATCACCCCTTATGCGTTGCTCAAGCTGTTGCGGGGCAAGCTCAGCCGGAGCGACTGGCTGCTGCTGGTGCTTGCCGTGCTGTTCGGGACGCGCTTCGTCTGGCTGTCGGCGGGATGATCGCGGTTCCGTCAGGCGTTAGCGAAGAGCGTGGATCGGGTTGAGTCGGTCGGATTCGCGGCCCTTCCAGAATTTTGTCGCGACCATCTCTTCCCGCTCTGGACACTTGCCGCGCCGCGAGTCACTATCGGTCGTCCAGGCAGTGCCGGGGGGACGAGTCGCTTCGCGAAGAAATCGAGGGCGGCACGTGTTCCGCCTTTCGGGTCCAATCGGTTCTGCAGAACAGAATTAGATCGGGAGCGGCTCGCCAGCATCAATCCAAATCTGATTAGCTCTGTTTGGCGGAAATGCGGTGTGCGCTGCGTCCGGTTGTCTAAGAGGGGAAGGAATTCCACGTGACAACCATTACCGGCACCAGCGGGGACGACACGATCAGCGGCGGCAACGGCGTCGACATCATCTATGGCGGCGGCGGCAACGACATCATCTCCGGCGGTAACGGCGTCGATTCGCTGTTCGGCGAGGACGGGAACGACCAACTCACCGGCGACAACGGCGCCGACAATCTCACCGGCGGCGCCGGGGACGACCTGCTCGACGGCCTCAGCGGTTTTGACACCGCCTATTATTCCAGGTCGATCGACGAATATTCGTTCCTCTCCGCGGCCGGATATCTGCACATCTTCCATCTCGGCGGCGCCGGTGCCGACGGCCACGACCGGGTGATCAACGTCGAACGGCTGGTCTTCGCCGACCGGGTGATCAACATCGGCAGCGGCAACAACGCGCCGGTCGCCGGCGACGACCATGTCTTCATCAACGAGGACACCGGCACCTACAGCAGCGGCGCCGCGAGCGTGAAGGACAACGACTTCGATTTCGACGGCGACCCGCTGACCGTCACCGGCGGCACCTTCACCGGCACCTACGGCACGCTGACGCTCAATGCGAACGGCACCTACAGCTATACGCTGTCCGCCTCGGCGCAGGCGCTCGCTTTGGGCGAAAACGTCCAGGACAGCTTCAACTATACCGTCTCCGACAACGACGGCAGCGACACCGGCGCGCTGGTGTTCCACATTGCCGGCGTCAACGACGCCCCGACCGCCAATCCCGACGCGGCGACGGGCCACGAGAACCAGGTCCTCACCATCAACGTGCTCGCCAACGACACCGACGTCGACAATGGCGCGGTGCTGACCGTCACCGCCGCCTCGGCGCCGGCCGGCAAGGGCACCGCCACGGTGGTCGGCAACCAGGTCCAGTTCAATCCCGGCACCGCCTTCGACCATCTCGCCCAGGGCGCGAGCGAGGTCGTGGTCATCAGCTACTCGATCACCGACGAGCATGGCGCGACGTCGAGCTCGACGGCGAGCGTCACCGTCACCGGCACCAATGACGGCCCGGTCGCCAACCCCGACACCGCCGCCGGCACCGAGAACCAGGTGCTCACCATCGACGCCCTCGCCAACGACACCGACGTCGACGACGGCGCGGTCAAGACGCTCGTCTCGGCCTCCGCGCCGGCCGGCAAGGGCACCGCCTCGATCGTCGGCAACCAGGTCCAGTTCAACCCGGGCACCGCTTTCGACCATCTGGCGCAGGGCGCGAGCGAAGTGGTCGTGCTCAGCTACACGGTGAAGGACGAGCACGACGCCACGTCGAGCTCGACCATCACAGTGACAGTCACCGGCACCAATGACGGACCGGTCGCCAACCCCGACGTCGCCGGCACCGGTGAGAATTCGTCGGTCACCGTCAACGTCCTCGCCAACGACACCGACGCCGACGACGGCGCGGTGCTGACCGTCATCGCCGCCTCGGCGCCGCCGGGGCAGGGCACGGCCAGCTTCTCCAGCAACCAGGTCGAGTTCGATCCGGGCAGCGACTTCGACTATCTCGCGGCCGGCGAGAGCGTCGACGTCGTCCTCACCTATTCGATCGAGGACGAATATGGCAGCCAGTCGTCCTCCACCGTCACGATCACGATCGAAGGCCGCGACGAGGGCGCCGTGATCACCGGCACCGAGGACGACGATGGGCTGACCGGCACGGGCGGGGACGACACGATCAATGGGCTGGGCGGCAATGACAATATCTCCGGCCTGGCCGGCGCCGACCAGATCAATGGCGGCGACGGGTTCGACGTCCTGAGCGGCGATGCCGACAACGACGTCGTCGACGGCGGCAATGACGACGACACCCTGTTCGGCGGCGACGGCAACGACCAGCTGTTCGGCCAGGCCGGCAATGACAGCCTTTTCGGCGAGAATGGCAATGACCAGCTGTCGGGCGGGGACGGCAACGACAATCTCGTCGGCGGCGACGGCAACGACGATCTCGATGGCGGCGACGGCGACGATACCCTGTCGGGCGACGCCGGCACCAACGTGCTGACCGGCGGTGCCGGCAACGACTATATCGTTGCCGACTCCTCCGACGGGGCCCAGACGATCGATGGCGGCGACGGCGACGACACGATCATCCATTATTATCGCTACGCTGCGAGCACGATCGCCACCGGCAGCGGCAGCGACACGATCGAGCTGGCTTATGCGGACCAGGGGTCGGCGGCGATCACGGTCACCGACTTCACGGCCGGCGCCGGCGGCGACATGTTCCGGCTGTCGGGCGCTGACGGGGCGTTGCTGAGCCTGCTTTCGGGCTGGGACGGCAACTCCAACCCGTTCGGCTCGGGCTTCCTTCGGCTGCAGCAGAGCGGCGCCGACACCTTGCTCCAATGGGACCGGAACGGCACCACCGGCGGCGCGACCTGGGAGACGCTCGTCGTCTTCCAGGACACCGCTGCCGGCAATTTCACCGAGGCCAATTTCGTGCCCGGCTACGATCCCGACGGATCGGCGCCGGCAGGCCAGACGATCACCGGCACCGAGGACGACGATGTGCTGAACGGCACGATCGGGGGCGACACGATCAATGGGCTGGGCGGCAATGACAATGTCTCCGGCCTGGCCGGCGCCGACCAGATCAATGGCGGCGACGGGTTCGACGTCCTGAGCGGCGATGCCGACAACGACGTCGTCGACGGCGGCAATGACGACGACCTGCTGCTCGGCGGCGACGGCAACGACCAGCTGTTCGGCCAGGCCGGCAATGACAGCCTTTTCGGCGACAATGGCGATGACCAGCTGTCGGGCGGGGACGGCAACGACAGTCTCAGCGGCGGCGACGGCGACGACACCTTCTCCTTCCAGTCCGCTTCGGCTGGACCGGACGAGATCACCGACTTTACCAGCGGAGCCGACAAGATCCAGGTCTCGGCGAGCGGCTTCGGCGGCGGCCTGACCGCTGGCGGCACGGTTTCGCTGGTTTCGGGATCGGACCCGACCGCTTCGGGTGCCAGCGGCCAATTCCTCTTCGATACCGATGACGGGCGCCTGCTCTGGGATGCCGACGGGACAGGCGGGGGCGAGGCGGTGCTCGTCGCGACGCTCAGCAATATCCCGTCGCTCGCAACGTCGGACTTCGCCGTGATCTAGGTCCGTCTGACCTCAGTCGAGTTGCCGGCCTCGCAGCAGTGGACGCTCCGCGTCGGGCCGCTCGCTCTCAGTCTGCTGCCGCAAAATGCGCCAGCTGGTCCGCATGCGCCTTCACGAAGGACGGGCGGGCCGTGGCGCGGGCGACATAGTCGCGGCAGGCGGGATAGTCCGCCAGCCCGTCGAACCGGTCGACGAGGCGCAGCACGTCCGCCATCAATATGTCGGCGACGGAGAAGCGCCCGGCCAGCCAGTCGCGTTCCGCCAGCACCGGCTCCAGATGCGTGAGCCGGGACTTTTTGAGGAAGGCGTCGAACAGCTTGAACCCCGGCGTGTCCCCGGTGTCGCCCGAGAATTGGAACAGGGACCAGGGCAGGCTCGCCATCTCGACCGAATTGAGCGCCGCGAACAGCCATTCCACGACCTCGCCGCGGCCGCGCTCATCGGCGGGCATCAGCGCGTCGCTGCGCTCGCCGAGATGGAGCAGGATCGCGCCGCTCTCGAAGATCGAGAGGTCGCCATCGGTCAGCCACGGCACCTGGCCGAAGGGCTGGTGCGCGAAATGCTCGGCATTCCGTTCGCCGAACGGCACGCCCTCGACGCGATAGGGCAGGCCGGCCTCTTCCAGCGCCCAGCGCACGCGGATGTCGCGCACATAGCCGCGCGGCATCTCGGGAACCCAATCGAAGGTGGTGAGGATCAGGTCGGCCAAGAGGCATCTCCATCTTTCGACACCCTTATCTGGTCGGCGGGCGCCAGCTCAACCTCCTCGCAATTGTCACCGGGGCCGGCGCGGTCGACGACGAGGAAGTCGCTGTCGGCGTCGAGGACGAGGAGGAAGTGGTGCCAGACGCCCTTTCGGTAGTGGACGCCCTGATGGCCTTTCGCGCGGAACAGGCGGATTTGGGCGGGATCGAAAGCGCCCGCGGGCGCCACCGCGACGAAGTAGGGCCGGCCGCTCAGCGGCACGAAGCTCTGGCTGCCGAGCGGGTGGCGTTCGAACTTTTTCAGCACCGGCTCCTCGAGCGGCCGGGCGCGGAACAGGCTGATCGTGCCGGCGCCGCCGCCGTCGGCGACATCCACCTCGGCGAGCCGGTCGTAGCGGACCGCGTGGCCCTGGTTGATGTCCAGCTGCACGGCGTCGTCCGAGGCCTCGATCACGCTGCCGAATTGCGCGAAGGCCTCGGCGGTCAGCGGCTCGGGGGTGAGTAAGCGCATCTTTCTCCCTTGTGCGGGGCACGGCTCCGCTTCATCCTGTCATCCCTGATAGGGGGTGCGTTTGCCCGAGGATAGTTATCCGCGCGATCTGATCGGCTACGGCCGCACGCCGCCGCACGCTTCCTGGCCGGGCGGCGCGCGCATCGCCGTTCAGTGCGTGCTCAACTATGAGGAAGGCGCCGAGGCCAATGTCCTCGACGGCGATGCGGGCTGCGAAGTCTTCCTCTCCGACATTCCCAATGCGGCGCCGGTGCCGGGTGCGCGGCACATGAGCATGGAGCAGATCTACGAATATGGCGCGCGCGCCGGCGTCTGGCGATTGCTGCGGCTGTTCGCGCGCTACGATGTTCCCTTGACCATATTCGGCGTCGCGCTGGCGATGCAGCGCAATCCGGCGGTCGTCGAGGCCTTCCTGGAGGCGGGGCACGAGATCGCCTCGCACGGCTGGCGGTGGATCAACTATCAATATGTGCCGGAAGCCGAGGAGCGCGCCGACATGGCGCGCGCGATCGAGGCGCACCGGATATTGACCGGCGAGCGTCCGCTCGGCTGGTACACCGGCCGGACCAGCCCCAACACGCGCCGGCTCGTGGCGGAGGAAGGCGGCTTCCTCTACGACGCGGACGATTATTCGGACGATCTGCCGTTCTGGACCAAGGCGGCGGGGAAGAGCCACCTGATCGTGCCCTATTCGCTGGAAACCAACGACATGCGCTTCGCCTCCGCGAACATGCAGACCGGCGATCAGTTCTTCCACTATCTGCGCGACACGTTCGACATCCTCTATGCGGAGGGCGAGGAGCGGCCGAAGATGATGTCGGTCGGGCTCCACTGCCGGCTCGCGGGCCGGCCGGGCAAGCTCGCCGGGCTCGAGCGATTCCTCAATCATGCGCTCGGCCATGAGGACGTCTGGTTCTGCCGGCGCATCGACATCGCCCGTCACTGGCGCGCGACCCACCCCGATGAAGCCTAGCGCGCTGACCCGGGACGCCTTCGTCGCCCGGTTCGGCCCCGTCTATGAGGCCTCGCCTTGGGTGGCGGAGGCGGTGTGGCCGGCGGCGGCGCGCGGCGAGCTCGACGGCCCGGAGGCGCTGGCGCAGGCGATGCGCGAGGCCGTCGACGATGCGCCGCGCCAGCGGAAGCTCGCGCTGATCCGCGCGCACCCGCAGCTCGCGGTCGCGAGCCCCATGGCGGAAGCCTCGGCTGAGGAGCAACGCGGCGCCGGCCTCGATCGATGCTCCCCCGATGAGCTCGCCGCCCTCCGGAGCCTCAACGCGGCCTATCTCGAGCGCTTCGGCCATCCGTTCATCATCGCGGTCTCCGGCCTCTCGCGAGACGATATCCTGGCGGCCTTCGCGGCCCGGCTCGAAAACGACGCCGAGGCCGAGTTCGCTACCGCCATCGCGCAGATTCATCGTATCGCGGGATTCCGCCTTGCTTCACTGTTCGACCCGGGATGAGCATGTTCGAAAATCTGCGCCGGCAATATGTGAATTTGGCCCAGCCCCGCCTTGGGGCCGAGGTGACCTATGCGACCGACGATTTCTTCGCCGACAAGGCGCGCGTGATCGACCCCGCCGAGCCGGTGTTCACTGCGGGCAAGTATGACGAGAACGGCAAGTGGATGGATGGCTGGGAGAGCCGGCGCAAACGGACGCCCGGCCACGATTGGTGCGTGATCCGTCTGGGCGTGCCGGGCATGGTCGCCGGCTTCGAGATCGACACCAGGCATTTCACCGGCAACTACCCGCCGGGCGCGGAGATCGAGCTCTGCCGCAGCGACGAAGCGGTCCCGGACGAAGAAGCGGGCTGGACGAAGGTCACTCCGCGCCTCGCGCTCAAGGGCGACGACCGCGTCTACGTCGCGGTCGAGCATGGCGAGCCCGTGACGCACATACGCCTGCACATCTTTCCCGACGGCGGCGTCGCCCGGCTGCGCGTCTGGGGCCGGGTCGCCAAGGACTGGTCGAAGGTCGATGCGGACGCGCGCGTCGACCTCCTCGCCATGGAAAATGGCGGCCGCGGCATCATTGCCAATGACGAGCATTACGGCTGCATCGAAAACCTGACCGCGCCCGGGCGCGGTGCGAACATGGGCGACGGCTGGGAGACGCGGCGGCGGCGCGAGCCCGGGCATGACTGGGCGGTGCTGGAGCTGGGCGCGCCGGGGCGCATCGACGAAGTCGTCGTCGACACCGCTTTTTTCAAAGGCAATTATCCGGACCGCTGCTTCCTCCAGGCGGCGGCGCACGCAGCCGGCTCGCCCGAGGAGATCGCGGCGCAGTCCGAGAATTGGCCGGTGCTCATGCCGGAGGTGAAGCTCGAGGCGGACAAGGTTCACTCGTTCCGGCAGGGTCTCGCCGACTTGGGGGCCATCCGCTTCGTTCGGCTGAACATCGTTCCCGACGGGGGAGTCAGCCGGCTCAGGCTGATCGGGCGAAAGGAAGACGCGGCATGACCAGCCTCAGCACCCACGTTCTCGACACCATGCACGGCCGGCCCGCGGCGGGCATGGCGGTGGCGCTGAGCGGGCCGGACGGCGAGATCGCGCGGGGCACGACCGACGCCGACGGCCGTTGCCCCGATCTGGCGCCGGCCGAGCTCGCGCCGGGGCGCTACACGCTCCGCTTTGCCGTGGCGGGCTATTTCCGCGAGCAGGGCGTCGCGCTGCCCGATCCGCCCTTCCTCGACGAGGTGGCGGTCGATTTCGGCATCGCCACGGACGGCGGCCATTATCATGTGCCTTTGCTCGTCTCGCCTTATGGCTATGCGACCTACCGGGGCAGCTGAATGATGGCCTTCGACCTGTCCGAATGGCTCAACCTCGCGCTTCGGTGGCTGCACCTGACCGCGGGCATCGCCTGGATCGGGTCGTCCTTCTATTTCGTCTGGCTCGACAATCACCTGAAGCCGGCGGCCGAGGGTGAAGCCTCGGGCGAGCTATGGTCCGTGCATGGCGGCGGCTTCTATCATAACCAGAAATACCAGGTCGCGCCGCGCCAGATGCCCGACCAGTTGCACTGGTTCAAATGGGAGGCCTATTTCACCTGGATCAGCGGCTTTTCGCTGCTCGTGCTGATCTATTATGTCGGCGCGCAGAGCTTCCTGATCGATCCGGCCAAGGCGGCGCTGAGCCCGGCCGCGGCGATCGCCATCGGCCTGGCCGCGCAGGCGCTCGGCTGGCTGGTCTATGACGGGCTGTGCCGCTCGCCGGTGGGGTCCAGCAATTTGGTGCTCGGCCTGTGGTGGTTCGTCGTCCTGCTGTTTGCCGCCGTCGCGCTCGACGGGCTGTTCAACGCGCGCGCGGCCTATCTGCACGTCGGGGCGATGATCGGCACGGTGATGGTCGCCAACGTGTTCTTCATCATCATTCCCAACCAGCGTAAGGTCGTGGCCGATCTGGTCGCCGGGCGCACGCCCGATCCGGCGCTGGGCGCAGCGGCCAAGCAGCGCTCGCTGCACAACAATTACATGACGCTGCCGGTGCTGTTCATCATGATCAGCAATCATTACCCGATGACCTATGGCGCCGAGCGGCCGTGGCTGGTGCTCGCCTTGCTCGGCCTGACCGGGGTGGCGGTCCGCCATGTCTTCAACCTGCGCGGCCGCGGGCAGCCGACGGGCTGGACGATCGCCCTGGCAATTGCGCTCGCGCTCGCCAGCGTTACCTATGTCACGCTGGAGAAAGGCGGGCGCACCGCACCGGGACCGATCCAGAATGTCACTTATGCCGGGATCGCGCCGATCCTGGCCACCCATTGCTCGGGCTGCCACAACGTGCCGACGCCGCCCAAGGGCGTGGCGCTGGACAGCTTCGAGCATGTCAGCGCCGCCTCGGCGCGGATCAAGGCGGTGGCGGTCGATACCGAGGTGATGCCGCTGGGCAATCCCACCCACATGACCCCCGCCGAGCGGCAACGGCTCGGCGCCTGGATCGCGGCGGGGAGCCCGAGATGATCCGTTTCCTCCTCGACGGCGCGGTGATCGAGGTCGACGACCCCGATCCGACCGGCACCGTCCTCGACTATCTCCGCTACACTTTGCGCCGCACCGGCACCAAGGAAGGCTGCGCCGAGGGCGATTGCGGGGCCTGCACCGTAGTGCTCGGCGAGCTGGACGGCGACGCGGTCAAATGGCGCGCGGTCAATGCCTGCATCCTCTTCCTGCCGATGCTCGACGGCAAGGCATTGAGGACCGTCGAAAGCCTGTCGGGGGGCGGAGCGCTCCACCCGGTCCAGCAGGCCATGGCCGACGGCCACGGCTCGCAATGCGGCTTCTGCACGCCGGGCTTCGTGATGTCGCTCTACGCGCGCAGCATCGGCGCGGTCGGGACCGAAGGCACGCCGGTCAAGGATGTCATCGCGGGCAATTTGTGCCGCTGCACCGGCTACGGGCCGATCCTGGAGGCCGGCGAAGCCAATCCGCCCCAAGCCACCGACGACAGCGAAACCGTCGCGGCGCTGCGCGCGCTGCAGCCCGCTTACGGCCATCCGGCCAGTGCCGATGAACTGGCCGACCTCCTCCTCGCGCATCCGGAAACGCGCATCGTCGCCGGCGCCACCGATGTCGGGCTGTGGGTGACCAAGGGCCTCGAGGATCTCGGCCCGACCGTCTTCATCGGCGACATCGCCGATCTGAGGCATATCGAGGAGAGCCCGGACGGTCTCACGATCGGCGCGGCGGTGCGCTATTCCGAGGCGAAGGACGCGCTCTCCCGCCTCCACCCCGATCTGGGCGAGCTCGTCCGCCGCATCGGCGGCTTGCAGGTTCGCAACGCGGGCACGATCGGCGGCAATATCGCCAACGGCTCCCCGATCGGCGACATGCCCCCCGCGCTGATCGCGCTCGGCGCCGAGCTGGTGCTGCGCAGGGGCAGCGAACGCCGCTCTCTGCCTCTCGAACGTTTCTTCCTCTCCTACGGCAAGCAGGACCGCGAGCCGGGCGAGTTCGTCGAGAGCGTCCGCATCCCCCGCCCGGCCCCCGACACACTGATTCGCATCGTCAAGCTCTCCAAGCGCTTCGACAGCGACATCTCGTCGCTGTGCGGCGCCTTCGCCATTCGCCTGGAAGAAGGCCATGTCGCCGAGGCGCGGATCGCGTTCGGCGGGATGGCCGGCATTCCTGAGCGCGCGCGCACCTGCGAGGCGGCACTCATCGGCAAGCCCTGGTCCGAGGAAGTGATCGAAACTGCGGCACAGGCGATCGCCGAGGACTATCAGCCTCTGAGCGACCTCAGGGGATCGGCCGAATACCGCCTCACCGCCGCCGCCAATCTGGTGCGCGGCCTGTGGCTCGAACCCGAGAGCCTCACCGATGTCTGACGCCGTCCGCCAGCCGCTGCGCCACGACAGCGCCGAGGGCCATGTCGCCGGCAGCGCGCTTTATGTCGACGATTTGCCCGAGGCGCCCGGCACGCTCCACCTCGCCTTCGGCCTCGCCAGCGACGGCCATGCGCGGCTGACCGGCCTCGATCTCGCCGCGGTGCGCGCCGCCCCGGGCGTGGTCGCGGTCTTCACCGCCGCCGACATCCCCGGCGAGAACAATGTCGGCCCGGTTTTCCACGACGACCGGCTCTTCGCCGAGGACGAGATCCTCTACCCCGGCCAGCCGCTGTTCGTCGTCGCCGCCACCGGCAATCGCGCCGCGCGCGTCGCCGCGCGGCTGGTCAGGTGCGAAACCGAGCCGCTCCCCGCCCTCGTCACCATCGCCGAGGCGATGGAGGCAGGTTCGCAGCTCGAAGACGCACAGATCATGGCGCGCGGCGACGCCCAAGCCACGCTCGCCTCTGCCCCGCACCGTCTGCAAGGCAGCGTCGCTATGGGCGGGCAGGAGCATTTCTACCTCGAAGGCCAGGCCGCACTCGCCACGCCGGGCGAGGGCGGCCAGCTCCACGTCGCCAGCTCGACCCAGCATCCGAGCGAGGTCCAGCATCTGATCGCGGCCTTGCTCGGCCTTAAGAGCGCCGATGTGACGGTCGAGGTCCGCCGCATGGGCGGCGCGTTCGGCGGCAAGGAGACCCAGGCCGCCGCTTATGCCGCCGCCTGCGCGCTGGTCGCCGCGAAGACCGGCCGCCCGGCCAGGATCCGCGCCGACCGCGACGACGATATGGCGATGACCGGCAAGCGCCACGATTTCACCGCGCACTATGATGTCGGCTTCGACGGCGAGGGCCGGATCGAGGGCATAAGCATCGCGCTGGCCTCGCGCTGCGGCGCCACCGCCGATTTGAGCCTCGCGATCAACGACCGGGCGATGTTCCACGCCGACAATTGCTATTACCTCCCCGCGGTCGAGATCGTCTCGCATCGCCTCAAGACCCACACCGTTTCGAACACCGCTTTCCGCGGCTTCGGCGGGCCGCAGGGGATGATGGCGATCGAGCGGGCGATCGACGCCATCGCCGCCCATCTCGGGCTCGATCCGCTCGCCGTGCGCCAGGCCAATCTCTACGGCCCCGGCCGCGACGTGACGCCCTATCACATGAAAATCGAGGACAATGTCGCGTCCGAGATCATCGCCGAGCTCGCGGAAAGCGCGGGCTATGCCGCGCGGCGTGAAGCGGTCGCGGCGTTCAATGCGAAGCACCGCATCCTCAAGAAGGGCCTGGCGCTCACACCCGTGAAATTCGGGATCAGCTTCACCACCACCCATTTGAACCAGGCCGGCGCGCTGGTGCTGGTCTATGCCGACGGCTCGATCCACCTGAACCATGGCGGCACCGAGATGGGCCAGGGGCTGATGATCAAGGTCGCCCAGGTGGTGGCGGACGTCTTCGCCGTGCCGATCGAGACCGTCAAGATCAGCGCGACGCGGACCGACAAGGTCCCCAACACCTCGGCCACCGCCGCCTCCTCGGGCGCGGACCTGAACGGCATGGCCGCGAAGAACGCCGCCGAAACCATCCGCGAGCGCCTCGACGCCTTCGCCGCGACCCAGCCGGACTCCGCAGGCTGGACCTTCGCCGAGCTCTGCCGCCGCGCCCATCTCGCGCGCATCTCGCTCGCCGCGACCGGCTTCTACGCCACCCCCAAGATCCACTACGACCGCGCCAGCCATCGCGGCCGCCCCTTCCTCTATTTCGCTTATGGCGCCGCGCTCAGCGAGGTCGTGATCGACACGCTCACCGGCGAGCATCGCGTGGTCGCGGTCGACATCCTCCACGACGTCGGCCGCTCGCTCAATCCGGCGATCGATATGGGGCAGATCGAGGGCGGCTTCATCCAGGGCATGGGCTGGCTGACCATTGAGGAGCTGGTGTTCGACGAGCGCGGCCGCCTGCTCACCCACGCCCCCTCGACCTACAAGATCCCGACCGCGGGCGACCGCCCGGCGCGCATGGACATGAAAATCTGGGAGCGCGGCGAGAATGTCGAGGCGACGATCCACCGCTCCAAGGCGGTCGGCGAGCCGCCGCTGATGCTCGCCATCTCGGTCTTCTCGGCCTTGACCCAGGCCGTCGCCGCCGCCGCGCCAGGCAAGGGGCTGCCGAAGCTCGACGCCCCCGCCACGCCCGAGCGCATCCTGGCCGCGATCGACGAGCTTAGGGTCCGGACCCACTACCGGAGGCGGCCGTGACGGGCTGGCATTTGTTGTCCGGCAAGGAGCTAGGAGGGAGCGATGCTAAACGCATCGTGACCGACGACGCGACGCCGTCCGGGCGGCAAAGGACAGCCCGCCGCTTCGCGGTCGTCCGGGGAAGGCGGCTGGGGGCGTCGACCACCTTGGCCGGGCTGCCGGCCCGCCCGGCGGCGCTCTCCTGCCCAGCCGCCTTCCCCGGACGATCCCGGCCACCTCCGGTAGTGGGTCCGGACCCTGTGGTCCGCAATGGCTGACTGGACCATGCACGCCCGCGATGCGCTGCGGCGGGGTCCCGCGGCGCTCGTCACCATCCTCGCCACCGAGGGCTCCGCCCCGCGCGGACCGGGCGCGCGCATGGTCGTGACCGAGACCGGCCTCGAGGGCACGATCGGCGGCGGCAGGCTCGAGCATCTGGCGACTCAGCAGGCGCGCTCGATCCTGGCGCTCGAGCCGGGGAGCTGGCGCGTGCAGGACTATCCGCTCGGGCCGCTGCTCGGCCAATGCTGCGGCGGCCGGGTCCGGCTCATGGTCGAGCGACTGGACGAAATTCCCGAAAACGACGGCCCTTTCGCGGTGACGCTGCGCGACAAGGTCTGTCGCGTGGCCGGGCAGGATGGCGAGCGGCTCGATGCCCGCGGCCCCCTGCCCGTTTCCGGCGCCCGCTTCGTCGAGGCTGCCGAGACCGACATGCTGCCGGTCTATATGTTCGGCGCCGGCCATGTCGGCCGCGCCATCGCCGCCCGCGCCGCCGGCCTGCCGCTCCATTTCGCCTGGCATGACAGCCGCCCGGAGGCGGCCGAGACCTCCGGCGTCGTGCTCGCCGACGAAGAGTCCATGGTCGCCTGCGCCGGCTCGGCGGGCGGCGATGCGGCGGTGGTGATCCTCACCCATGATCACGGGCTCGATTACCGTCTCACCGCCGCCGCGCTTGCTTCGCCGGCCCGCTTCGTCGGGCTGATCGGCTCGCGGACCAAGCGCGCGCGCTTCCTGTCGCGGCTCGAGAAGGACGGAGTCGACCACGCCCGCCTTACCTGTCCGATCGGCCTGCCCGGCATTCCCGGCAAGGAGCCCGAGGTCATCGCGATCGCCACGCTCGCGCAGCTGCTCATGCTGAAGAATTCCGCATGAAGGCGTTCCGCGGCGAGATCCTAAGCGTTCCCGACGATCCGGCGCTCGCTGGCGCCGAGTCGATTCGCCATTTCGAAGACGGCCTGCTCGTGGTGGAGGACGGCCTCGTCGTCTTCTGCGGAAACCACACCGACCGGTTCGCCGACGTCGACACCGAGCAACTCGAAGGCCTGATCGTCCCCGGCTTCGTCGACGCGCATGTCCACTATCCGCAGATCGAATGCATCGCCTCGCACGGCGAGCAGCTCATGCAATGGCTCGAACGCCATATCTTCCCGGCCGAGAAGGCCTTCGCCGATCGCGGCCATGCCGATGCGGTGGCCGCCTTCTTCCTCGACGAGCTCATCCGGCACGGCACCACCAGCGCGCTCGTCTTCGCCACCGTCCACATGGGCTCGGTCGACGCGCTGTTCGAAGCCGCGCTCCGGCGCGACATGCGGATCGTCTCCGGCAAGGTGCTGATGGACCTGGGGCCCGACGGCCTGCGCGACACAATCGCCTCGGGCCGCGCCGAAACCGAGGCGCTGATCGCCCGATGGCGCGGCCGCGGCCGCCTCGGCTATGCGGTCACGCCGCGCTTCGCGCCCACCTCCAGCGCCGCGCAGCTCGCCGACGCCGGCGCGCTGGTCGCCGCGCACCCGGACGTGCTGATGCACACCCATCTCTCCGAAAATCCGGGCGAGATCGCGTTCGTGGCGGAGCGCTTCCCCGAGGCCGCCGATTATCTCGACGTCTACGACCGTTTCGGCCTGGTCGGACCTCGGTCAATTTTCGCCCATTGCGTCCACATCAGCGACCGGGCGCTGGGGCGCATGGCCGCGGCGGGCGCCGGCATCGCCTTCTGCCCGACCAGCAACATGTTCCTCGGCTCGGGCCTGTTCGACCTGGCCCAGGCCGATCGCCACGGCGTCAGGATCGGCATCGGCACCGATATCGGCGCGGGCACGACCCTCTCCGTCCTCCACACGCTCGGCGAGGCGTATCGGACCTGCCAGCTGAGGGGCGCCAGCCTCGATCCCTTCCGCGCGCTTCATCTCGGCACCGCGGGCGGCGCGCGCGTGATCGGCATCGCCGATCGCGTCGGCGCCCTCCTGCCCGGCCAGGAGGCCGATTTCATCGTCCTCGACGAGCGCGCCACGCCTCTGCTCGCCCGCCGCTGCGCCGGCGCGCCGCTGCACGACCGGCTGTTCGCGCTGCAGGTGCTGGGCGACGACCGCGCCATCGCCGCCACCTATTTGCGCGGCCGCCGCGCCCATACGAGAGCGAATTGAATGGTGCCCAGAAGAGGACTCGAACCTCCACGCCCTTGCGAGCGCCAGCACCTGAAGCTGGTGCGTCTACCAATTCCGCCATCTGGGCCCAGAGAACAAAACAACAGGTAGGGAGCGCGAGTTAGGGGGCGCTTCCTCCCTTGTCAACGCGCGCAGGATCGGCGAGGGGCATCGCCATGACCGTCAAGACCGACCGGCTGATCACCCTGTTCGGCGGCGGCGGCTTCATCGGCCGCTATGCCGCCCAGGCGCTGTTCAGGGCCGGCGCCCGGGTCCGCATCGCCGAGCGCCATCCGCGCCGCGCCTTTTTCCTGAAGCCCCTGTGCGGGCTCGGCCAGATCCAGTTCGCCCGCGCGGCCCTGGGCGATGCCGGCGCGGTCGCCGCCGCCGTCGCGGGCGCCGACGCGGTCGTCAACCTGATCGGCATCCTCAAGGGCGATTTCCACAAGGTCCACGTCGAGGGCGCGCAACGCGTCGCCGAGGCGGCGGCGGCGGCCGGCGTGCCGGCCTTGGTCCATGTTTCGGCGATCGGCGCCGATCCGGAGGCCGCGAGCGCCTATGGCCGCTCCAAGGGCGAGGGCGAGGCGGCGGTCCGCGCCGCCTTCCCGGCCGCCACCGTCCTGCGCCCGTCGATCGCGTTCGGGCCCGAGGACGATTTCGTCAACCGCATCGCCCGGATGGCCCGGCTGCTGCCGGTGCTGCCGGTGATCCGTCCCTCGTGGCGGCTCCAGCCGGTCCATGCCGCCGACCTCGGCAAGGCGATCGCCCGCGCCGCGCTCGACCCGGCGCCTTATGCCGGCCGCACGTTCGAGCTCGGCGGGCCGCAAGTGCTGACCATGGCCGAGCTGAACCGCTGGATCTGCGCGGCCACCGGCCGCCACCGGCCGCTGGCCGAAATTCCCGATGCCGTGGGCAGGCTGCTCGCCCGCCTCACCGGCTGGCTCCCGCTCGCCCCGGTCAGCTGGGACCAGTGGCTGATGATGAGCCGCGACAATGTCGCCTCCGGCCCCGGCTTCGAGGCGTTCGACATCCGCCCGGCGCCCCTGGCCGCGGTCGCCGAGGCCTGGCTCGTCCGCTACCGCCGTCACGGCAGGTTCGCCAAGCCCTCGGCGTCTTGATCTTCACATCACGCGGAACACGTAGATGCCGGCATTGCGAAGCGTGTAGATCAGCGGATCGAGCGCCGTCCCGGTCCATTCGGGCCGCGGCGGATCGCCGCGCGGCGGCGGCTTGGGGATTCCACCACCGCCGACTCCGGGCAAAGGTATTTCCTGAAGGTGGAACCGGACAATAGCCATCCCGGGTCGGACAAGCCGCGGCCGCCAATCGCCCCGCCAATCGTCCAGCGAGGCTCGATAGCCGCGTTGGTCGTAGCCGCATCGGGTGATCACCGCGATCAGCGCGCCGACATTCGCGATCGCCACGAAACGGCCGCAGATCTGAATCGTATCGCCCTGGACGATCCCCTCGATCGAGTCGGCCTGCCATGCTCCGAAATAACGTCCCTCCATGCAGGACGGCGTCGCGATCAGCAGGGCGCAGCACGCGAGCAATCTGTAGCCAGGTCCTTTCATTTCCGTCCTCCTCATCTGATGCATTCCGAAGCGATCCAATGGCTGGCCCTGCCCTCGGCCGCGCGCCGGCGTATGTCGCCGATCAAGGCGTCGATTCGGGCCGTGCAGCGGAGCGGGATCGAAGGGCCGTCTTCTTCGCCGACCGCCGTGGCGAGGGTGATTTCAAAGAGCGGGTTGCGCGCGCCTTGCGCGGTGATGGCGCGCAGGAAATCGTCCCATTTGTAGAGGCCGGTCCCATTGTTCTCGGAGATGAACATGACGTCGTGCCGCACGACCTCGCCGGCGCCCACCGACGCTGGCGCAGCCGCGGTCGCGCCCTCGCCGAGCCAGGGGGTGACCGCATTGGTCAGGTTGGTGAAATAGTAATTGCGGAACGGAATCGCCGCCCCGCCGATCCTGAGCAGCCCGCTTGTGCCGGTCCAGGTCAGGCTTCGGCCGGGTTCGGTGGTATTGCGCAGGGCGAGGTCGGTCGTCACCAGCAGGAACCCCTGATTGCGGCCCGGGACCAGGGTGTCCTCCGGCTCGGACGAGCGGAAATCGACCACGGTCATCCCGGTCACCTCCGCCACCGGTCCCGGCGCCGCGGCGGGGCGCCCCATCCAGATGCCGATCGCGACCATGATCACTCCGGCGCCGGCGAGCAGCGCCTGCCGCCGCGGCGAGGCAACCAGCGGCAGCTCGGTGCCGAACGCCTTGAGGCGGCCGCCGATCGCGCCGGCGAGCACCGCCACGACGCCGCCGCCGACGAGCATTTCCGATATTCCGGCCATGACTGCCCCCAATGGCGGCGAAAACAAGCCCGTGGATAAAGGCCCGCTTTTGGGACCTTCATCAATGTTCGCCGCGACCATATACTATGACGCGCGCGCTGACGACTCTTGTATTTGGGAAGAGAGCTTCATCGTGGACTGAAATCGCCGTCCGTCGGCGGCCCTTTCGCATGCGGGCAAATAATAGGGAGATTTGCGGATTCACAGCGCATTCGCGTCCCCGCGCCTGTGTGTGAATTTCTTCCTTGCTATTATGTACTCTCTATGTTCTACATCGCGAAATGGAACGGAACGGGAATATCACCCCGCCCGAGTCGCCGCCCGCGGCCGCCCCGCCCGCGGCCAACGACGTGCATCCCGGCGGCGCCGAGGCCGAGCCCGCCCCAAACCTGCCCGCGCTGAACCGGGCCGGCGAGGTAGAGGACGCCGCTTATTGGCGCGGCTATCACGCCGCGCTCGCGGTGGCGGCGCAGCCGGCGGCGGACGACAGCGATTCCCCGCGCGTGCGCCGGATGCGGATCGACGGCTTTTCCGGCGAGAAGCAGGCGGTGTTCCTCGAATCGATCGCCGCGGGCTTCACCGTCGGCGAGGCGGCGGGGCGGGCAAGGATCAGCGTCACCGCCGTCTACAATTTCCGCAACCGCCGCGCCGGGCACGCCTTCAACATCGCCTGGGAGGCGGCCGACCGCCGCGCCCGCCGCCCGCTCGCCGATCATCTGCGCGGTCGCGCGGTCGAAGGCCAGACCGATACCTTGCGCGACAAAGAGGGCGGGATCGTCGGCACCCGCCACCGCCACGACAACCGGCTCGCGATGGCGATCCTCACCCGGCTCGACAGGAAGGCGGAAGCCTATCGCGAGGACGAGCGGCTGGTCACCGTGATCGCCGAGGAGTTCGAGGAGATGCTCGACGTCATCGCAGCGGAGGGCGACGCCGAGGAGTTCATCGCGGCGCGCCGCCCCGCCGAGCAGGACTATCCGCCGCCCGGGCGCGCGCCGGTCGCCCGGATGCTCACCGAGCACGAGCAATTGCGCCGGCGCTACCAGGGTGCCGACCCCGCCGACATCGACATCTCCGATCTCATCATGGCGGACCGGCACAGCTGGACCGCGGACCAGCGCTACCGCGCGGACAAGGCCGGCTTTTTCGAGCGCTACTGGGCCGCCCGGGAGGCCGGAAGCGAGGAGCAGGAGTATGAGCCGCTTCCTCCCGCCGTCCGGCACCAGCTCGGGGTTTGAGGAGCATGGGCTTTGCGGGATTCGCACCCGCCGCGGACAGGGATGCCGACGTTCTTCGGGCCGATGAAATGCCGCGCCTGCATATCCTCAACTTATTCAACTTAGCCTCGGCCGCCGGCTCACTCCGGCAGGAAGCCGCGCACCACGTCGCGCGCCAGCCGCGCCGGCTTCAGCGTCGCCGCATCGAGGCAGCACCAGCTCGACTTCACTTCGGCGAGCACCTCCTCGCCCCGCGTGATCAGGGTGCTGAAAAAGGCGCGCGCGCCCTGCACGCCCTCGGCGACCACGGCGGCGGCGAGGCTGTCGTCGCGGAACGCCGGCCGCCGGTAGGTGATCTCATGCCGGAGCGCGACCCACAAATGCCGCGCCACCGCCTCCGCCGGCGCGACCTGCCGCCAGTAAGCGATCACCGCCTCCTGCACCCACTTCAAATAGACGCTGTTGTTGACGTGCCCCATGAAGTCGATGTCGCCCGGCGCGATCTCGAGCGCGTGGATATGGGGCGGGGCGGGGCGGGGCGTCATGCCGCCGCTTCTACACTGACAATCGTGTCAATAATGCGACGAAACACCTCCCGCCGTCATCCCGGACTTGATCCGGGACCCATGAACACGGAGGGCGCGGGTTTGCCGCGGCCGAGTGCATGGATCCTGACTTTCGTCAGGATGACGGGTGGCGGGGCTGGACCCGCCGCCTCCTCCCCCGCTAAGCCCGCGCCGCATGGACCCGATCCTCACCATCATCCTGCTCGGCATCGTCGAAGGCGTCACCGAGTTCATCCCGGTCTCCTCGACCGGCCATCTGATCCTCGCCGGCGAATTGCTCGGCTACGACGCCGCGCGCTGGGCGGTGTTCAACGTCGTCATCCAGCTCGGCGCGATCCTCGCCGTGATCGTGCTCTACTGGCGGACCTTCTGGGCGGTGCTCGTCGGCCTCTTTCGGCGGCAGCCCGAATCCTGGCGCTTCCTCAGGAACGTCCTCGCCGGCTTCCTCCCCTCGGCGGTGGTCGGCTTCATCCTGATCGACCGGATCGAGGCGATGCTCGGCAGCCCGCTGATCGTCGCCTGGGCGCTGCTGGTCGGCGGGATCGCGATCCTGGCGATCGAGCGGACCGCGCCCAAGGGCAGCGAGAAGGGCGTCGCCGACATCGCGTTCGGCAAGGCGCTCGGCATCGGCCTGATCCAGTGCCTGGCGATGGTGCCGGGCGTCAGCCGCTCGGGCGCGACCATCCTGGGCGGCCTGTCGCTCGGCGTCGAGCGGCGCACCGCGGCCGAGTTCAGCTTCTTCCTCGCCGTCCCGACCATGCTCGGCGCCTCGACGCTCGAATTGGCCAAGCATCACGACGATCTCGGCGCGGCGACCCCGCTCGGCATCGCGCTCGGCTTCGTCGTCTCCTTCGTCGTCGCCCTGCTGGTGATCAAATGGTTCATCTCCATCGTCTCGCGCCGCGGCTTCGCGCCGTTCGGCTGGTACCGGATCGCGGCCGGCGGCGCGGCCCTCATCTGGTTGCTCTGGATCCGCTGAAGAGGAGGCCGGCATGATCGCACGTCCCGCCATGTTGTTGATCGCAATGACGCTGATCGTGCCCGCCGCTTCGGCCCAGACCGCCGCCGCGGCGAGCGATCCGGCGGCGCTCGATCTCGCCCGGCTGGTGATGGGCCGCGACCAGAGCCTGTACGACGATGCCGATCTCGGCCGCTTCCGGGGGCGGATCGAAGCCGCCCTGCTGGCGTCCGAGGGGAGCTGCAATCCGTCCCTGACCGATTGCCAGGCCGTGGCCGCCGAAGTCGCCGCCCAATATGCGCCGGCGCTGCGCCGGAACCATCGCGAAAGGTCCGAAATGCTGACCGCCGCGACGCTCGCCGCGACGCTGCGGCCGGAGGAGATGATCCGGATCGCGGCCTGGCTGCGCAGCGACGAAGGCGGCCATTTCCTCGCTGCCTGGGCGGCGCTGCGCGATCCCGAGGCGGCTCGGCGGCGCCGCCGCGCGCTGCAAGGCGACCTTGCCCGCACCGCGCCGGCCATCTTCAATCCGGCGCGCGCCCTGTTCGGGCAGCGGACCCGCGACATCGCGCGGGCGCCGCCGCGATGATCGCGACCGTCGTTCAGCCCTCGCTCATCCATGCTATGATAGCGGGCGCCCGACTCGGGAGACATCTATGCGTATGATTTTGCTTGGCCTTGCCGCCATCGTCACCGCCATCCCCGCCGCCGCCCAGCCGCCGCGGCCGAGCGACGAGATCCGGTCCTACGCCCCCGCGCTCGACCGCACCACCGAAGCCCTGCTCGACGTCGACCTCGGGCCGCTGCTCGACGCGATCGATCCCTATCGGCGGCATTACGACCGCACCTTGCGCGACATCGCGCGGCGCGACGATCCCGACTTCGACCGCCGGATGCGCGCCTCGATCTACGGCAATGCCGCGCGCATCGGCCGCGCCGCCGACGCGATGGCCGCCGCCGCGCCGGCGCTGCGCGGCGCCGTCGAACAGGTCCAGCGCGACATGGAGGCGGCGATCGATGCGCGGCCGCCGGGCCCGCCGCCGGGCGACGTCGACGACGATTGGGATCGCGACGACGAGGGAGCGCCGCCCGAGCCGGACGACGAGGACGGCCCGCCACCCGAGCCCAACAATTGAGCGGTGGACTGAGCCGCCGGGTTCTTTAATGGAAGCTGCCCATGTGGCAGCTCTATCAATTCCCGCTTTGCCCGTTCTCGCGCAAGGTCCGCCTCGCCCTCGCCGAGAAGGCGATCCCGCACGAGCTCGTCCGCGTCTCGCCCTGGCTGCAGGAGGACGAGTTCATGGACCTCAATCCCGCCGGCCAGACGCCGGTGCTGGTCGAGCGCGACAAGGGGACGGTGCTGATCGATTCGGGCGCGATCTGCGAATATTTCGAGGAGACGATCGACCGCAGCCCGCTGATCCCGGGCACCGCCGTCAACCGCGCCGAGATCCGCCGCCTCGTCACCTGGTTCGATGAGAAGCTCTATCGCGACGTCGTTTCGCCGCTGATGGACGAGCGGATGACCAAGCGCCTCGTCGCCCGCGACCCGCCCGATACCGGCGCGCTTCGCCGGGCGATGACCTCGGCCAACGCCCATTTGGACTATCTCGATTATCTGCTCGATCATCGCCGCTGGCTCGCCGGGCCGGTGCTGACCATGGCCGATCTCGCCGCCGCCGCCCACCTCTCGGTCGCCGACTATCTCGGCGGGATCGACTGGCGCGGCCACAAGCAGACCGTCGACTGGTACGCGGTGATGAAGTCGCGTCCCAGCTTCCGCCCGCTGCTCGCCGAGCGGATGGAGGTGATCATGCCGCCGCCGCACTACGACAAGCCGGATTTTTAGGGGCTCACGCCGGGCAGGCTCCCGCGCAGATAGACCCGCAGGCTGATATCCATGATGCGCACCTGGCCCGGCTCGCCGGCCGGTTCGAACATCGGCATGGTGCCCACCGGATAGGCGCGGCACATGTCGGGCTGAAGCGGGACGGCCTGCGGCGCGACGAACGTTTGATAGCGCACCACCCGGCAGGCGCCGATGCTGCCGTTCGCGGCGATCTCCACAACCACGTCGGCCTCGACCAGCGTGGTGCCGTAATCGGCAGGCCCGCCGCTCGGGGGCGGCGTGCCCTGGGGAACGAGCGAGACGATGGCGGTGAGCGTGGTCTCGGAGCGGGCGGCGCGCATCTGCGCGGCGGCGCCCGAACCGGAAAACAGCCCGCAGTCGCCGGAAAGGACGCTGTTGTCGGGATCCCAGCCCGCGTTGGTCGAGCAGCGGGTTTCGCCGGCGGCCGTGGCGTGGATCGAGCTGACGTAACGGGTCGGCTCGAACGGCAAGGTGGGCGGCCTCTCATCCGGAAGCACCCAGCGTATGCGCGATTCGATCGTGTCCCGGACGGCATGCCCCGCGGCATCGCGCGCCGGCTCGAAGCGGGCGCGAATCGACATGATCGAGCAGGTCGCCGCGTCCAGCTGAGGAACGTTCGAGGATTCGGTGACGGTACAGGATTCGACGATCCCGCGCTCGTCGATGACGAGGCGGAAGTGGGTGACGCCCTGGGCCTCCCGCCGTATCGCCTCGGCCGGATAATCCCTGTCCGAAACCCAGTTGGCGAGCGGCTCGAGCGGGCGGGCGCGCGTCGGCGGGTGATCGGCGGCCTGCGACATGGCCGCGGTCAACAGCATCGCCAGCCCAATCACTTACTTCTAGCCCCCTCGGATTGCTCGATTTTATCGTCCGTGGAATCGCCCGGGATGTCAACCGGCCGGCCGCGGGCGCGGGGCCTTGATCCCTGCCCCGCTTCGGCCCACATCTCCCCCATGCTGATCCAGACCGAGACCACGCCCAATCCGGCGACGCTGAAGTTCATGCCCGGCCGCAAGGTGATGGAGGCGGGGACGCGCGATTTCGCCAGCCCCGAAGCGGCCGAAGCCTCGCCGCTCGCCGAGGCGATCTTCTCGACCGGCGAGGTCGAGGGGGTGTTCTTCGGCCGCGATTTCGTCTCGGTGACGGCGGCGCCCGGCGTCGAATGGCGGCAGCTGAAGCCGCAAGTGCTCGAGGTCCTGCTCGACCATTTCGCCAGCGACGCGCCTTTGTTCCGGCCCGCCGGCGCCGGCGGCATCGAGGTCGCGCCCGAGGCCGAGATCGACGACGATCCGGCCGATGCCGAGGTGATCGCCCAGATCTGCGAGCTGATCGAGACCCGGGTCCGCCCCGCGGTCGCGCAGGACGGCGGCGACATCGTCTATCGCGGCTTCAAGGGCGGCACCGTCTTCCTTGCCCTCCACGGCGCCTGCTCGGGCTGCCCGTCTTCGACCATGACCCTGAAGAACGGCATCGAGAGCCTGCTCAAGCATTACGTCCCCGAGGTCGAGGCCGTCGAAGCGGTATAGGGCCTGTACCCGCAACCGGAGGCGGTCGTGACGGGCTGGCATTTGTCGTCTGGCAAGGAGGAAGGAGGGAGCGATGAATATTCATCGTGACCGACACGCCGACGCAGCCAGGCGGCAAAGGACAGCCCGCCGCTTCGCGGTCGGCCGGAGAAGCCGGCTGGCTACGTCGGCCGGCTCGTCCGGGCTGCCCGGCCCGGCCTTCACCACCCTCCTTGCCAGCCGGCTTCTCCTGCCGATCACGGCCACCTCCGGTTGTGGGTACAGGCCCTAGTATGCTGCTCGTCATCGACAGCGCGACCGCGGCCTGCTCGGCCGCGCTGATCGGCCCGGACGGGGCGCTGATCGAGGAGCGCCACGAGATCGTCGGCCGCGGCCATGCCGAGCGGCTGGTGCCGATGATCGCCGACCTGCTCGGGCCGCGGACCGCGAGCGCGATCCTGGTCGATTGCGGCCCGGGCAGCTTCACCGGCGTGCGCGTCGGCATCGCCGCCGCCCAGGGCCTCGCGATCGGCTGGAAGGTGCCGCTCGCCGGCTATTCGTCGCTGGCGTCGATCGCCGCCGCGGCCGGCGCTGACGAGCTCGCGGTCGCGCTGACGGGGGGACATGGCGAGCTTTTCGTGCAAAGCTATGGCGGTGATCCGATCGCGCCCCTCGAGGAGTTGCGCTCGCTCGCGCCGGCCGACGCGGCGGCCGCCGTCCGCACCGATTTCGTCGTCGGCTCGGGCGCCGAGACCCTGGTCTTGGCGCGGGGATACGGGCGCTGGACCGACGCCCTGCCGCGTGCCGCCGATGCGCGGCTGCTTCCGCCCGCGCTCCGGGGCCTGCCGCCGCGCCCGATCTACGGCCGCGCGCCCGATGCGAAGCCGATGAGATGAGCGCCCCCGCCATCACCCTGCACGACGGCGGCATCGCCGATCTCGATGCGGTGATGACGGTGATGGACGACAGCTTCGATCCGCGCTTCGGCGAGGCGTGGACGGCATCGCAATGCGCCGGCCTGCTGCCGATGCCGGGCGTCTGGCTGACGCTGGCGCGCGACGAGGAGGCTGTGATCGGTTTCGCTTTGGCACGCGCGGTCGCCGGCGAGGCCGAGCTGCTGCTGCTCGCGGTGCGCCGGGCGATGCAAGGCCGGGGCGTCGGCAAGATGCTGCTCGAGGGCTTCGCCGAAGCGGCCAAAGGGCGCGGCGCGACTCGTCTACATCTCGAAGTCCGCGAAGGAAATCATGCCCTTAGCCTCTACGAACGAGCGGCCTTTACTTTGGTCGGGCGGCGCCGGAACTATTATGGCGGGCGCGCCGGCCAGACCTACGACGCGCTGACTTTGGCAAGGAGCGCACCCTCTTGAGAGAGATTGTTACTTTCAGGCTTGTCAGAAGCGCCAAAACGGACCTATCCCCGTGAATGACGGTCAGGCCAATGACAGTCACACTCCTCTGAACGAAGGTCACAATGCCACATGGACACTCAGGACAATTTCGGTGAGACGCTGATCACCCTCACTGCCGACATTGTGTCGGCGCACGTCAGCAACAACAGTGTGGCGGTCTCCGACCTGCCGTTGCTGATTTCCAACGTTCACGGCGCCCTTCAGGGCCTCGGGGATCAGCCGGAAGCACCGGCGCCCAGGCCGGATCCGGCGGTTTCGATCCGTTCATCGATCAAGCCGGACTATGTTGTCTGTCTCGAAGACGGCAAGAAGCTGAAGATGCTCAAGCGGCACCTGATGACCCATTACAACCTGACGCCGGACCAGTATCGGCAGAAGTGGGGCCTCAACGCCGACTATCCGATGGTCGCCCCCAATTATGCCGAGCAGCGTCGCGCGCTCGCCAAGAAGATCGGCCTCGGGACCAAGCGCAAGCGCACGCCGAAGAAATAAGGGCCCCGGCCTTTCGCGAAGGCGCCGTCCCCGCCCCGGCGGGGATGGCGCTTTTCGCGTCCACGGCCTTTGCTCCTCGTCCCGATCTGCATTAAGACGGGCCGCCATGACCCGCAGCATCGATATCGAGGCGCTCTGCGCCGAGAAGGGCCTGAGGATCACCGAGCAACGCAAAGTGATCGCGCGGGTCCTCGGCGACTCCGAGGACCATCCCGACGTCGAGGCGCTCCACGCCCGCGCCGCCGCCGTCGATCCCGGCATCTCGATTGCGACCGTCTACCGCACCGTCCGCCTGTTCGAGGAGGCCGGCATCCTCGAACGGCACGATTTCGGCGACGGCCGCGCCCGCTACGAAGCCGCCGCGGAAACCCATCACGACCACCTCATCGACGTCGAGACCGGCAACGTCATCGAGTTCGTCGACGAGGATCTCGAGCAGCTCCAGCGCCGGATCGCCGAGAAGCTCGGCTTCCGCCTGGTCGACCACCGCATGGAGCTCTACGGCGTCGCCCTCTCCCGAGACAATTAGCATGCGCTTCTACCTGCGGCTGGCGGGCATCGTCGCCGGCCTCGTCCTCTGCGTGCCGCTCCATTACCTCTGGAAGCTCCTCGGCGCGCGCTCGATCTGGCCACAAGTGTTCCTCGCTTATACCGGACGCTGCTGCGGCATGCGGGTCAGCGTCGAGGGCCAGCCGCTCAAGTCGAGCGTGCTGTTCGCGGCCAACCATGTCAGCTGGCTCGACATCCTCGCCCTCGGCGGCGCCGCGCCGGCCATTTTCGTCGCGCGCGACGATGTTGAACGCTGGCCGATGGTCGGCTGGCTCGCCGGCCTCAACAACACCCTCTATGTCGCTCGCCACGCGCGCAGCGAGGTGCTGGGCCAGGCCGACCAGCTTCGCCGCGCGCTCGACGCCGGCCGGGCCGTCACCCTTTTCGCCGAGGGAACGACCGACGGCGGCGCCGAGGTGCTCCCGTTCCGTCCCAGCCTGTTCGCCTCGCTCTATCCGCCGCTGGACGACGTGAAGGTCCAGCCCGTCGCGATCGATTACGGGGCCGCTACCCAGGAGATCGCCTGGGTCGGCAGCGAGAGCACCGGCGCGAACGCCAAGAGAGTGATGTCGCGCCCGGGCACGTTCCAGGCGACGTTGCGCTTCCTCGACCCTATCGACCCGCACGATGCCGGCGACCGCAAGATTCTCGCCACCCGGTCTCGCGACGCGGTCGTCGCGGCCCTCCCCGCTTCCGGAAGGGGAAGCGATCCCCTATATCCGCCGCGATGAAGACCCCCGACCCGAAGACCTTCCAGGTCAAATCCTTCGGCTGCCAGATGAACGTCTATGACGGCGAGCGGATGGCGGAGCTGCTCGAGGCCGAAGGCATGCGCGCCGCCGCCGAGGGCGAGGAGGCCGAGCTCGTCGTCCTCAACACCTGCCACATCCGCGAGAAAGCCGCGGAAAAGGTCTATTCGGACATCGGCCGGCTGATGAAGCGCAGGGGCGCGCCGGCGCCGATGATCGCGGTCGCCGGCTGCGTCGCCCAGGCCGAGGGCGCCGAAATCCCGCGCCGCGCGCCCGGCGTCGACATCGTCGTCGGGCCGCAGGCCTATCACAATCTGCCCGGGCTGGTCCGCAAGGCCGCGCGCGGCGAGGCCGCGCTCGACACCGACATGCCCTTGCTCTCCAAGTTCGGCGCGCTGCCGGCGCGGCGGCGGCAGGCGCCAAGCGCCTTCCTCACCGTCCAGGAGGGCTGCGACAAATTCTGCACCTATTGCGTCGTCCCCTACACCCGCGGCGCCGAGATATCGCGCCCCTTCGCGGCAGTCCTCGACGAGGCCCGCGCGCAGGTGGACGCTGGCGCCAGCGAGATCACCCTGCTCGGCCAGAACGTAAATGCCTGGCGCGGCGAAAATGGCGAGGGCCTCGAGGATCTCATCCGCGCGCTCGACGCGCTGCCGGGCCTCGCCCGCATCCGCTACACGACCAGCCACCCGGGCGACATGACCGAGGGCCTGATCCGCGCCCATGCCGAGGTCGGGAAATTGATGCCCTACCTCCACCTCCCGGTGCAGTCGGGCAGCGACAGGGTCCTCAAGGCGATGAATCGCAGCCACACGGCCGATTCCTATCTGCGCATCCTCGAGCGCGCCCGCGCCGCCCGCCCCGACATCGCGATTTCGGGCGACTTCATCGTCGGCTTCCCGGGCGAGACCGACGCGGAGTTCGACGAGACGCTCAGGATCGTCGCGGCAGTGAACTATGCCCAGGCTTTCTCGTTCAAATACTCGCCGCGGCCCGGAACGCCGGCGGCGGAGATGGACGGCCAGGTGCCGCGCGAAATGATGGACGAACGCCTCCAGCGCCTCCAGGCGCTGCTCAACGCCCAGCAGCTCGCCTTCAACCGGGCGAGCGTCGGCCGCCGCTGCGCGGTGCTGCTCGAGCGCCCCGGCAAAAAGCCGGGCCAGCTGGTCGGCAAGTCGCCCTGGCTCCAGTCGGTCCATCTCGAGACCGAGGCGGGAATCGGCGACATCGTCGAGGTCGAGATCCTCTCCGCCGGGCCCAACAGCCTCGCCGGCGCGCACTTGCCGCCGGTGGCCGCCTGATGGCGCAGAAGAAAGCCGCCGCCGGAGCCGAGCCCCGCGCCCGGCTCGAGGTCGAGTTCGAGCAGCCGCATCTGCTCGGCCCGCTGTTCGGCGAGTTCGACCGCAACCTGGTTGCGATCGAGGACCGGCTCGGCGTCTACATCGCCGCGCGCGGCGCCAAGGTGCAGATCGAAGGCGACCCCGAAGCCGCGACCCGCGCCCGCGAGGTGCTGCTCGGCCTCTATAACCGGCTCGACGAGGGCCATGACATCGACGCCGAGCTGGTCAACGCGATCATCGCCATGTCGGGCCAGCAGACGCTGGACGGGATCATCGCCGCGGAGGTGATCGAGCCGCCCAAGGTGATGATCCGCACCCGCAAGAAGACGATCGTTCCGCGCTCCAAGGCCCAGGCCGTCTATATGGAGGCGCTGGGGCGCGACGAGATGATCTTCGCTCTGGGCCCGGCCGGCACCGGCAAGACCTATCTCGCCGTCGCCCAGGCGGTGCAGCAGCTGATCGGCGGCTCGGTCGACCGGCTGATCCTTTCGCGCCCCGCGGTCGAGGCGGGCGAGCGGCTGGGCTTCCTCCCGGGCGACATGAAGGAGAAGGTCGATCCCTATCTGAGGCCGCTTTACGACGCGCTCTACGACATGCTGCCGACCGAGCAGGTCGAGCGCCGGATCGCCTCGGGCGAAATCGAGATCGCGCCGATCGCCTTTATGCGCGGCCGCACCCTCGCCGACGCCTTCATCATCCTCGACGAGGCGCAGAACACGACCCCGGCGCAGATGAAGATGTTCCTGACCCGCTTCGGCATGCGCTCGCGGATGGTGATCTGCGGCGATCCCAAGCAGGTCGACCTGCCCGATCCGGGCAAGTCCGGCCTCGCCGATGCGGTCGCCAAGCTCGAAGGCATCCCCAAGATCTCCATGGTCCGCTTCGGCCCCGGCGACGTCGTCCGCCATCCGCTCGTCGGCCGGATCGTCGAAGCCTATGAAGGGCCGGGGCAATGATCGGGGTCGAAACCGACGTCTCCGGAGAGTGGGACGCTCGCATCGACTGGCCCGCTTTGGCGCGCAGCGCGGTCCACGCCGCGGTCGCGCACAGCCGTCATGCCGGCCTTTCGGACAGCGAGGTCTCGGTCAAGTTCACCTCCGACGCGGAGGTGCGCGCATTGAATTCGGCGTGGCGCGGCAAGGACAAGGCGACCAACGTCCTTTCTTTCCCGATGGCGGCCGAAGCCGAGCTCGCCAGCGCCCAGTTGCTCGGCGATGTCGTCCTCGCCCAGGGCATCTGCGCGGCCGAGGCGGCGGAGCGGAAGGTGGCAGTCGAGGTGCATGCCGCGCATCTGGTGGTGCACGGCACGCTCCATCTGCTAGGTTACGATCACGAAACGAGCGAAGAGGATGCCGGGGAGATGGAGGAAACGGAGCGGCGGGCGCTCGCGTCGATCGGCATCGCCGATCCCTATCAGCTGAGCGAGGTGCAATCCTAAGCCGATGGAAGAGGACAGTCGCGGCGGCGAAAACGGGCGCAGCCTCTGGAGCGGCATTCGCGGCCTCATCTTCGGCGGCGACGGCGAGGCGACGCTGCGCGACGAGATCGAGGAGGCGATCGAAAGCCGCGAAGGCGAAATCCCGGGCGTCGGCGACCTTTCCGATGTCGAGCGGCAGATGCTGCTCAACATCCTCCACTTCGGCGAGAAGAATGCCGGCGACGTCGCCGTCCCGCGGGGCGACATCTATGCGGTTCCCGCGACCGCCAGCTTCGCGGCGCTGATCGCCGCCTTTGCCGAGGCCGGCCACAGCCGCATGCCGGTCTTCGAAGAGAGCCTCGACACCGTCATCGGCATGATCCACGTCAAGGACGCGTTCGCCGTCCAGGTCGGCGGCGCGCCGCCCCCCGACGACATCCGCACCTTGATGCGCACGCCGCTCTACGTTCCCGAATCGATGGGCATGCTCGACCTGCTGGCGCGAATGCGCGCCGGGCGGGTCCATCTCGCCATCGTCGTCGACGAATTCGGCGGCACCGAGGGCCTGATCACGATCGAGGATGTCGTCGAGGAGATCGTCGGCGAGATCGAGGACGAGCATGACGAGGAGCTGCCCGGCCTCTTGATCCCGATCGACGACGGCGTCTGGGACGCCGACGCCCGCGCCGAACTGGAGGATGTCGCCGTGACGGTCGACGCGCGGCTGGGCGCGGTCGAGGAGGATGTCGACACGCTCGGCGGCCTGGCGTTCGTCCTTGCCGGGCGGGTGCCGGCGACCGGCGAGGTCCTGGAACATCCGAGCGGCTGGAGACTTGAGGTGGTCGACAGCGACTCCCGCCGCGTCCGCCGGCTCCGCCTTCATCCCCCGCAGGAGCAGCACGCGGCCGACTGACGAGGCCCGCGATGACCCGTTCCGCGCTTTTTCTCGCTCTTTCCCTTTTCCTCGCCGGCTGCGGCGACCATGCCCGGCTGAACATTGCCGAGACGATCGGCCCGGCGCCGGTGCTGCCGCCCGAGGTCCACACCCCGATCCCGACCATCCACGTCGCCGACGCCACCGGCTGGCCGGCCGGCGCCGCGCCGGTCGCGGCCGCGGGCCTCCAGGTCGCGCCCTTCGCCACGGGCCTTGAGCATCCGCGCTGGCTCCTGACCCTGCCCAATGGCGACGTGCTGGTCGCGGAGACCGCGGCGCCGCCGCCCGATCCCGCTCACCAGGATCACAGCATCAAGGGCTTCTTCTTCCGCCTCTTCCAGCGCAAGGCCGGCTCGGCGGTGCCGAGCGCCAACCGCATCACCCTCCTGCGCGATGCCGACGGCGACGGCGTCGCCGAAATCCGCACCCCCTACATCACCGGCCTGCGCTCCCCGTTCGGCATGGCGCTGGTCGGCTCGACGCTCTACGTCGCCAATGCCGACGCGCTGGTCGCGTTCCCCTACGATCCCGGCGCGACCAGCATCACCGCCCCGCCGCGGACGATCACGGCGCTGCCGGCGCAGCGCAACCATCACTGGACCAAGAGCCTCGCCGCCGGCCCCGACGGCCGCCTCTATGTCGGCGTCGGCTCGAATTCCAACGTCGCCGAATATGGCATGGGGGAGGAAGAGGAGCGCGCCGCGATCTGGGCGATCGATCCGGCGAGCGGCAGCCACAGCCTCTACGCCACCGGCCTCAGGAACCCGGTCGGGCTCGATTTCATGCCCGGCGCCGGCGATCTCTACGCGGTCGTCAACGAGCGCGACGAATTGGGCAGCGACCTCGTCCCGGACTATCTGACCCGGGTCCAGCCCGGCGCCTTCTACGGCTGGCCGTGGAGCTATTACGGGCAGCATGTCGACCGCCGCCCCGAGCCGCCCCGCCCCGACATGGTCGCCCGCGCGATCCCCCCAGATTACGCGCTCGGGCCGCACGTCGCGGCCCTGGGCCTGACGTTCAGCCAGGGCGCGCGGCTTGGCGGCCTCTACGCCACCGGCGCCTTCGTCGGCGAGCACGGCTCGTGGAACCGGCGGCCGTTCAGCGGCTACCGCGTCGTCTTCGTCCCGTTCGCCGGCGGCCGCCCGTCCGGGCAGCCGATCGACGTCCTCACCGGCTTCCTCGACCGCCGCAACCACGCCATGGGCCGCCCGGTCGGCGTCCAGATCGCCCGCGACGGCGCCCTGCTCGTCGCCGACGACGTCGGCAACACAATCTGGCGGGTGAGCGCGGCGCGCTAGGCTTTCCGTTCCGTGCGCGTTACGAGACGCGCATGGACTTCGAACATATCCGCCTGGAGCTGAGCCCGGCCGCGGTCGCGACCGTGACGCTGAACCGCCCCGATTCCTTGAATGCCCTCAGCGCGGCGATGCTCGAGGAGCTGCGCGCGGCGGTGGACTCGCTGCCCGGCGCGGGCGCGCGCTGCCTGCTGCTGGCCGGCGAAGGCCGCGGCTTTTCGAGCGGGGCCGATCTCGCGTCGGGCGGCGGCCTGCCCGACGATGTCGGCGCCGCATTGGAGGCGCATTACAATCCGCTGATCGAGGCTTTGTTCGCCCTCCCCCTTCCCGTCGTCGCCGCGGTCCAGGGCCCCTGCGCCGGCGCCGGCTGCTCGCTCGCTTTGGCCGCGGACATCGTCATCGCCTCGCGCTCCGCTTATTTCCTCCAGGCCTTCATCAATATCGGCCTGATCCCCGACGCCGGCGCGACCTGGCTGTTGCCGCGCCTCGCCGGCCGGGCGCGGGCGATGGAGATGATGATGCTCGGCGAACGGATCCCGGCCGGGCAGGCGCTCGCCTGGGGGATGATCGCCCGCATGGTCGAGGACGAGGAGTTGGCAAGCGAGGCGGCCGCCCTCGCCGCCCGCCTGGCCCAGGGGCCGACGATCGCCTACGGCCTCATCCGCCGCCTCGCGCGCGACGCCGGGCAGGTCCCGCTCAGCGCGGCGCTCGCCGCCGAACGTATCGCCCAGCGCGAGGCCGGCCGCACCGAGGATTTCAAAAGCGCGGTGCTGGCCTTCCTGCAGAAGCGCCAGCCGACCTTCGACGGACGTTGATTTTCGGCGTCGAAACGCCGAATTGAGCGCATGGCGACCACCATCGAAGAGCTCGAAAAGCGCCGCGCGGCCGCGCGCCTCGGCGGCGGCGAGAAACGGATCGCGGCGCAGCACGCCAAAGGCCGGCTGACCGCCCGCGAGCGGCTGACCGCTTTGCTCGATCTCGGCTCGTTCGAAGAATATGACATGTATGTCGAGCACAATTGCGTCGACTTCGGCATGGAGACGCAGAAGGTGCCCGGCGACGGCGTCGTCAGCGGCTCGGGCACGATCAACGGCCGCCTCGTCTTCGTCTTCGCCCAGGACTTCACCGTGTTCGGCGGCTCCCTCTCGGAGCGCCACGCCCAGAAGATCTGCAAGGTGATGGACATGGCGATGAAGGTCGGCGCGCCGGTGATCGGCCTCAACGACAGCGGCGGCGCCCGCATCCAGGAAGGCGTCGCGTCGCTGGCCGGCTATGCCGAGGTGTTCCAGCGCAACGTCCTCGCCTCGGGGGTGATCCCGCAGATCAGCCTGATCATGGGCCCCTGCGCGGGCGGCGCGGTCTATTCGCCGGCGATGACCGACTTCATCTTCATGGTGAAGGATTCAAGCTACATGTTCGTCACCGGCCCGGACGTGGTGAAGACCGTCACCAACGAGGTCGTGACCCAGGAGGAGCTCGGCGGCGCGGTCACCCACACCACCAAATCGGGCGTCGCCGACGTCGCCTTCGAGAACGACATCGACGCGCTGCTCGCCACCCGCGACTTCTTCGATTTCCTGCCGCGCTCCAATCGCCACGATTTGCCCGAGCGCCCCTGCCACGACCCCTGGGACCGCACCGACGACAGCCTCGACACCCTGATCCCCGACAGCGCCGCCACGCCCTACGACATGCACGAGCTGATCAAAAAAGTGGTCGACGACGGCGACTTCTTCGAGCTCCAGCCCGCGCATGCGGCAAACATAATCACCGGCTTCGGCCGCATCGAGGGCCGCACCGTGGGGGTGGTCGCCAATCAGCCGATGGTGCTGGCCGGCGTGCTCGACATCAAGTCGTCCAAGAAGGCGGCGCGCTTCGTGCGCTTTTGCGATGCGTTCGACATCCCGATCCTGACCTTCGTCGACGTTCCCGGCTTCCTCCCCGGAATCGCCCAGGAGCATGACGGCATCATCAAGAACGGCGCCAAATTGCTGTTCGCCTATGCCGAGGCGACCGTCCCCAAGATCACCGTCATCACCCGCAAGGCCTATGGCGGCGCCTACGACGTGATGGCGAGCAAGCATCTGCGCGGCGATTTGAACTATGCCTGGCCGACGGCCGAGATCGCGGTGATGGGCGCCAAGGGCGCGGTCGAGATCATTTTCCGCACGGACATCGGCGACCCCGAGAAGATCGCCGAGCGGACGGCCGATTACGAGGCCCGCTTCGCCAACCCCTTCGTGGCGGCGAGCAAGGGCTTCATCGACGAGGTGATCACGCCCCATTCGACGCGACGGCGGATCGCGCTGGGCTTGCGGAAACTACGCGACAAGCAGCTCCAAAATCCGTGGAAGAAGCATGACAACATTCCGCTCTGACTCTGCCGCGCTGCGGGCGCTCGCGGGCATCGCGGCTTGCACATTCCCGTTTCTGACAGCCTGTTCCAACCACCAGGAGCGCACCGCGGATGACGAAGCGGGCCTCACCGGCCCAAGCCTTCCGCCGACGAATGAAGGAATTGCGTTTACGGTCGCTTCCGATCCGAACGCGACCTACCGGCTGCTTAGATGGTCGAGGATGCCAAACGGCCACATAGAGGCGACCACAAGGCAGGATAGTCGATACGGCACCATCCTCTCCCGTCAGGAGATCAGCTGCGCCGATCGGACCTACCGGGTTCTGGGTGAAGGCGAAACCGAAGAAGCCGCACGTCGCAATCAGGCCAACGTCGGCCCGATGTCCGATCTGGTGGAAGGGTCGATACGCGATGTTACCGTCGCGGTGGTTTGTCGGGAGGCGCATCAATGAGCGCCTCTCCCGAGGAGTTCCTCGTCGGGCTCCTCGCCCTGGCGCTGCTGCCGCTGATCGGCTGGCGGATCGTTCGCGGCCTCCGTGACGGGCGGCTGCCGCTCTACCGGACCCACGTGAGCCGCGGGGAGAGCAGCACCCGGTTCGGCGTCCTGCTCATCCTCCACGCCCTTTCCTTTTTGCTGATCGCGGCGGTAAGCGCGGATCTGCTCTTCAACCTCGGCCTGAGGAACGCCTTATGACGATCGGCCGCCTGAACCATGTCGGCGTCGCCACCCCGTCGATCGAGCAGAGCATCGCTCTCTACCGCGACCTGCTCGGCGCGACGAAGATCCACGCGCCGTTCGACCTGCCGCCGCAGGGGGTGCGGGTCTGCTTCGTCGATACGCCCAACAGCCAGATCGAGCTGATCGAGCCGTTGGGCGAAGCCTCGCCGCTGCACGCTTTCCTGGCGAAGAACCCGGCCGGCGGACAGCACCATGTCTGCTTCGAAGTGCCCGACATTCACGCCGCCAAGGCCGAAATGGAGGCCAAGGGCGCAAGGGTCCTCGGCGAGCCGCGCACCGGCGCCCACGGAACGTTGGTGATTTTCGTGCATCCGAAGGATATGGGCGGCGTTCTCGTTGAATTGATGGAGGCGCCGCAGGGTGAGCACTGACAAGCCCACCAAGGCCGATTGGGCAGCCGCCGCCGCCAGGGAGGTGAAGGGCAAGGAGCTCGTCTGGCGCACGCCCGAGGGGATCGACGTCCAGACGCTCTACACCGCTGACGACACCAAAGACCTCGACCCCGGCCTGCCGGGCTTCGCGCCGTTCATGCGCGGGCCCTATGCCTCGATGTACGCCGGCCGGCCGTGGACGATCCGCCAATATGCGGGCTTCTCGACCGCCGAGGATTCGAACGCCTTCTACCGCCGCAACCTCGCCGCCGGGCAGAAGGGCCTGTCGGTCGCCTTCGATCTCCCCACTCACCGCGGTTATGACAGCGACCATCCCCGCGTGGTCGGCGACGTCGGCAAGGCGGGCGTGGCGATCGACACGCTCGAGGACATGAAGATTCTGTTCGACGGCATCCCGCTCGACGAGATGTCGGTCAGCATGACGATGAACGGCGCCGTCCTCCCCGTCCTCGCCTTCTACATCGTCGCCGCGGAGGAGCAGGGCGTCGCCCAGGCCCGGCTCACGGGAACCATCCAGAACGACATCCTGAAGGAGTTCGCGGTCCGCAACACCTATATCTACCCGCCCGAGCCCTCGATGCGGATCGTCGCCGACATCATCCAATATTGCGCGGTGAACATGCCCAGGTTCAACTCGATCTCGATCTCGGGCTACCATATGCACGAGGCCGGGGCGACCGCGGTCCAGGAGCTCGCCTTCACGCTCGCCGACGGCATGGACTATGTCCGCGCCGCCGGCGCCAAGGGGCTCGACGTCGACGCCTTCGCGCCGCGCCTCTCCTTCTTCTTCGGGATTGGGATGAACTTCTTCATGGAGGTCGCCAAGCTGCGGGCGGCGCGGCTGCTCTGGCACAGGATCATGGACGCGTTCGGAGCGAAGTCCGAAAAGTCGAAGATGCTGCGCACCCATTGCCAGACCTCGGGCGTCAGCCTCACCGAGCAGGACCCCTACAACAACGTCATCCGCACCACGATCGAGGCGATGGCGGCGGTGCTCGGCGGCACCCAGAGCCTCCATACCAACAGCTTCGACGAGGCGGTCGCGCTGCCGACCGATTTCTCCGCCCGCATCGCCCGCAACACCCAGCTCGTCCTCGCCGAGGAAAGCGGCCTCACCAACGTCGCCGACCCGCTCGGCGGCTCCTATTATGTCGAGGCGCTGACCGCCGAGCTCGCGGCGAAAGCCTGGGCGCTGATCGAGGAGGTCGAAAGCCTGGGCGGCATGACCGCCGCCGTCGCCACCGGCATGCCCAAGCGCCGGATCGAGGAGGCCGCCGCCGCCCGCGCCGCCCGGGTCGACCGCGGCGAGGCCGCGATCGTCGGCGTCAACCGCTACCGGCTCGAGGACGAAGAGCATCTCGACATCCTCGACATCGACAATGCCAGGGTCCGCGCCGGGCAGATCAGACGGCTGGAGAAAACCCGCGCCGACCGCGACGATGCCGCGGCAACCGCCGCTCTCGACGCACTGCGCGAAGGCGCGAAGGGCATTGCCAATCTATTGGCGCTGTCGATCGAATGTGCCCGGGCAAGATGCACGCTTGGCGAGATCTCCGCTGCCCTGGAGGATGCATTCGGCCGCTACGGCACCGTGCCGACGCCGGTCGAGGGCATATACGGCGCCGCGTGGGGCGACGACCCGGCCTGGGCGCGCGCGGAGAGCGGCGTCGGCGCGATCCGGCGCCGTCTCGGCCGCAAGCCGCGGATGCTGGTGGCGAAGATGGGGCAGGATGGGCATGATCGTGGCGCCAATCTGGTCAGTTCGGCGTTTGCGGACCTCGGCTTCGAGATCTTCCCGGGGCCGCTCTTCCAGACGCCGGAGGAGAGCGCCCGGCTTGCGGTCGAGAAGGAGGTGGACGTGGTCGGCGCCTCGACTCTCGCCGCGGGCCACAAGACGCTGGTGCCCGAGCTGATCAGCCATCTGAGGGAAATGGGCCGGCCCGACATCAAGGTCGTCGTCGGCGGCGTCATCCCGCCCCAGGATTACGACATGCTGCGCGAGGCCGGAGTCCAGGCGATCTTCGGCCCCGGCACCAACCTCGTCGAGGCCGCCGGCGAAATTTTGCAGCTGCTCGGCCACAATTTGCCGCCGCTCGACGAGGCGGCGGAATGAGGCGCCTCGTCTTCGCGGTCCTCATCCTCTCCGGTTGCTCGCGGAGCCAGGCGCCGCCCGAGCCGGTGGTCACCGTCCAGCTCTCGACGGAGAATGCGGACGCCAACGCACCGGCGGTCGCCGCGTTCTTTCGCCGGACCTGCCTCGACGCCTCGGCAGATCAGGGCGCTTTCGAGCAGGCGCTGCAGAGCTCCGGCTGGGAGGTCGAACGGACCCAGGCCGCGACCTCCGCCAACCCGATCAACGGCTGGCAGGTCGACCAGGGCCAGCTCTATCAGTCGTTCGCCGAGGTCGGCCCGGGCCGGCGCCTAGTCGATTGTCATGTCGCGCTTCCCGGCGACGTCGCGCCGAGCGTCGAGCGGATGGCCGCCGCGCTCCGCCCGCTGATCCGCCACCCCTCGCTGCGGCCGCTGCCGCACGGCCCGCAAGAGGTCAGCTGGCAGTGGCGGCCGAGCCCGTTCGAGGAGCGAGTCGTGACGATCGGCCTGCTCGAGGCCCGCCTGAATCGCGGCGCCACCGGCGGCCGGCCCGGCATCACGATCCACTTCGCCTCCACGCCGGCGAGCGTGCCGCCGGCAAGCGTGCCCCCGGCTCCGAGCGGGGATGGGCGATGATTGCCATGTTTCACGCGGCTCTCGCGCTGCTCGCCGCGCCACTCTCTCCCTCGGAAGAATGGCATTGCGACAACCCGCAGGCGCAGATGGAGATGAACGCCTGCGCCGCTATCGATTTCGAGCGGGCGGACGCCCAGCTGAACGCCGAATATCGCCGCGCGATCGCCTCGGCGCGCGATGCCGACCGCGAATTCGACGGCGCCGGCGACCGCCGCCCCGGCGACGAAGCGACGCTGCGCGAAGCGCAGCGCGCCTGGGTCGCCTTCCGCGACGCCCAATGCCGGCTCGAAGGCTATGAGGCGCGCGGCGGCAGCATGGAGCCGATGCTGTACGAGGGCTGCCGCGCCCGCCTCACCCGCGAGCGGATCCGCCAGCTCAACCCTGAACCGCTCGGACGATAGGTTCATGAGCGTCGTCGCCCTCGTCCTCGCGCTGCAGGCTGCCGCGCCGCCCGCCGAAACGGCCCCGCCGGAGCAGGAGCTCACCTCCGCCCAGCCGGTCCGGCTCGCACCGCTGCCGCTCGCGCGCGCGCTCGATGCCTATCGGACGATCTGCATGGAGACGTTTCCGGACCCGGCGGCCTTCGATCGCGCGGCGGCGGCGTCCGATCTCGGCTTCAGCCGGAGCGAGCATGCCGAGCGCGGCGAGCAGGAATGGACCTCCCGCCACGGCCAGATCATTCTCCGCCAGGCGCAGCGGCGTGACGCGGACGCCCGGCGCGATCAGCGCGAAGGACGGGGCGCCCGCCGGCGCTGGCTGGCGCGGTGCGATTTCTGGGTGGCGATCGAGGAGCAGCTGCCGGCGGCCGAGCTGCTCGCTGCGATCGGCCGGCAATTGACCGGCGGCCGCGTCCAGGCGGTGGAGGAGATCGTCGGCTATTCGTGGGACCTCGGCACGACGGAGGGACTCTCGCTGAAGCTCGTCTATCTGCCGTCGTCCGTCGACGATCGCCTCTTCACCTTGTCGCTGCAGCGGCTTGGGGAGGTTCGGCCGCGCTGATGTTCACCAAGATCCTGATCGCGAACCGGGGCGAGATCGCCTGCCGTGTCATCAGGACGGCGCGGAAGATGGGGATCGCCACCGTCGCCGTCTATTCCGACGCCGACGCGCGCGCGCCGCATGTGCGAATGGCAGACGAGGCGGTCCGGCTCGGCCCGCCGCCCGCGGCCGAATCCTATCTGAGCGCCGAGCTGATCATCGACGCCTGCAAGGCGACCGGCGCCGAGGCGGTGCATCCCGGCTACGGCTTCCTCAGCGAGCGCGAAAGCTTCGCCAGGGCGCTGGAAAAAGCGAAGATCGCCTTCATCGGGCCGCCGCCCGACGCGATCGCCGCGATGGGGGACAAGATCGAATCGAAGAAGCTCGCGCGGCAGGCGGGGGTCAGCGTCGTGCCGGGCTTCATCGGCGAGATCAACGACACCGATCACGCCGTCGAGATCGCCGGTGGCATCGGCTATCCGGTGATGATGAAGGCCTCGGCGGGCGGCGGCGGCAAGGGCATGCGGCTCGCTTATTCCGAGAAGGACGTCCGCGAGACATTCGACAGCGTCCGCCGCGAGGGCAAGGCGAGCTTCGGCGACGATCGCGTCTTCATCGAGAAATTCGTCGAGAGCCCGCGCCATATCGAAATCCAGCTGCTCGGCGACCAGCACGGCAATGTCCTTTATCTGGGCGAGCGCGAATGCTCGATCCAGCGCCGCCACCAGAAGGTGGTCGAAGAGGCGCCCTCGCCCTTCGTCACGCCGGAAATGCGCCGAAGCATGGGCGGGCAGGCGGTCGCGCTGGCTCAAGCCGTGGGCTATTATTCCGCCGGCACCGTCGAGTTCATCGCCGGCGCCGACCGCAGCTTCTACTTCCTCGAGATGAACACCCGGCTCCAGGTCGAGCATCCGGTCACCGAACAGGTGACCGGCCTCGACCTGGTCGAGCAGATGATCCGCGTCGCCGCGGGCGAGAAGCTCGCCTTCGGCCAGGCCGAGGTGAAGCTCGACGGCTGGTCGATCGAGACTCGCGTTTATGCCGAGGATCCCTATCGCGGTTTCCTCCCCTCGACCGGCCGCCTGGTCCGTTACCGGCCGCCGCGCGAGACGGCGGGCGTGCGCGTCGACGACGGCGTCGCCGAGGGCGGCGAGGTCTCGATGTTCTACGATCCGATGATCGCCAAGCTCATAACCTTTGCGCCCACCCGCGGGGAGGCGATCGATCGCCAGGTCGCGGCGCTCGATTCCTTCCAGATCGAGGGCATCGGCCACAATGTCGATTTCCTTTCGGCGCTGATGCAGCATCCGCGCTTCCGCGAGGGGGCGCTGACGACCGGCTTCATCGCCGAGGAATATCCTCAGGGCTTTCACGGCGCCCCCGCGGACGAGGCTCTGCTCGCCGACCTCGCCATCGTCGCCGCTCTCGCCGGCCGTGAGAAAGACCGCCAGGCCTGCGCGGTGGACGGCCAGCTGAACGGCCCCGTTCCCGCGCCCGACCTGCGCGTCGTCCGCATCGGCGGCGTCGAGCACCGCGTCCGCTTCGAAGGGTTCGAGGGCGGCAAGCTCGCCTTTGTCGACGACGGCGGGCCGCAGGAAGTGATCGGCGGCTGGCGGCCGGGCGAGCCGCTGCTCAAGGGCACGATCGACGGCCGCTCCCGCATTGTCCGGATCGAGCGCAGGGGCCGGCAGTGGCGCCTCACCACCCGTGGCGCCTCCCACCTCGCCGACGTGCTCCCCGAGCATGTCGCTCTCCTCTCGCGCCACATGATCGAGAAGGTGCCACCCGACCTCTCCAGATATCTGATCTGCCCGATGCCGGGCCTGCTGACGGCGCTCCACGTCGACGAAGGCGACAAGGTCGAGGCCGGCCAGCCGCTCGCGGTCGTCGAGGCGATGAAGATGGAGAACATCCTGCGCGCCGAGAAAGCCGGCATCGTGAAGAAGGTCGACGCGCGGCCCGGCGAGAGCCTTGTCGTCGACGCGGTGATTCTCGAATTCGAATAGCACCTCATTTTGTGCTGGCGCCGCAACGAACCTGGTCCCGGGCCGTTCAGCGCACCATGACACAGCTTCCAGTCCCCCTCCGGCTCGCCACGCTCGCAAGCGCGGTTTCCCTCAGCCTCCTCGCCGCGCCCGCCTCCGCCCAGGATGAGGAGCGCGGCTATACGATCACGGTCGGCGCCGGCGCCCAGACCTATCCCAAATATCCGGGTGCCGATTCCTACGGCATCAACCCGCTCCCCATTTTCGGCTTCCGCCGCCAAGGATCGCCAATGCCGTTCCAGGCGCCGGACGACGGCATCGGCATCGGCTTCCTCCGCCGCGACAGCGTGTTCAACTTCGGCCCGTCGGTCCGTCTCCAGAACAAGCGCGACGAAGACGATGTCGGCGCCCCGGTCGGCGATGTCGGCTTGACCGTCGAGGCCGGCGGCTTCGTCCAGGTCTTCCCGGCCAGCAACTTCCGCCTCCGCGCCGAGCTTCGCCAGGGCATCGGCGGCCATGAGGGGCTGGTCGGCGACCTTGGCGCCGACTTCGTCGTGCGCGACGAAGACGCCTACATCTTCTCGATCGGCCCGCGCGCGCGCTGGGGAGACAATGACTTTCACGACGCCTATTTCGGCGTGCCGGTCGCGATCCCCGCCTCGGGGCTGGCGGCCTACGATCCGCACGGCGGCTTCTACGCGATCGGAGCGATGGCCGGGCTCACCTACAAGCTCGGCCGCAATTGGGGCCTGCGGGGCTATGCCGGCTACGATCGCCTGATCGGCGACGCCGCCGACTCGCCGATCGTCCGCGCCTTCGGCTCGCGCGACCAGTTCTCGGGCGGCGCCGGCCTGTTCTTCGAGTTCAACATCGGCCGCTAATCCTCCCCCGTGCCGGGGAGGATTAGCCCGCGATCAGCTGCGCGACCGGGACCGGGCGGCCATTGCGGCGAAGCTCGACGGTGACATGGGGAGCGCCGGCGCCGGCGCGCCCGATCGGGCTGCCCCGCGTCACGCGCTGGCCGCTGCGCACGCCGAGGCTGCCAAGATCGGTCAGCACGGTCAGCCAGCCGCGGCCATGGTCGATGATGACGACGTTACCGTAGCGGCGGAACGGCGCGGCATAGACCACCCGGCCGCCTGCGGGCGCGATCACCGGCGCTTCGGCCCGCGTCTCGAAGGTCAGGCCGCGGGCGTGGACGCCGCCGTCCGATATCTCGCCGACGCCGGTCACGATGCGGCCTTCCACCGGCAGCGAATAGGGCAAGGCGCCCGTTTCCGCGTCCGCCGCCGCGGCGGGCCCCGGGCGCGGCACCGGGCCCGGCAGCCGCGCCAGGCTCGCCCCGAGCGCGGCCTCATAGTCGCGGGTGCCGATGTCGCGCTGGAGCACTTGGGCTTCCTCGCCGTAGACGAGGGCGCGGTCCGACTGGGTCAGCGCAAGGCCGGTCAGCTGTTGCGAGCGGTTGCGCTGCGCCGCTTCCCAGCCGGCCAAAGCGACCCGGCGCTGGCGCAGCGCTTCGCGGCTGTCGATCAGGCCCAGGCGCGCCATCTCCGATTGGCGGCGCAGCGCAGCGCTGCGCCGGGCCTCGAGGCGCAGCGCCGCGGTGCGCCGCCGGATTTCGGGCAAGGCTGCGGCGAGCAGCGAGCGGACGTGGACCGCGTCGCGGACCGAGCCGGGCTGGACCAAAGCGAGCGCGGCCGGGCGCCGGGTCATCATCTGCAGCGCCGCGGTCAGGCGGACGATCGGCCCCTGGCGTTCGGCGAGGCGCGCGCGCTGCGCCGCCTGCAACTCGCCGATCAGGGCGATGCGCCGCTCGGCCGCGGTGAGATCCGCCTCGGCGGCCTCGATCCGCGCCGCCAGCGCCGCGCCTGCCGCCCGCGCGCGATCGGCGTCGTTGGTCGCCCGGCGCGCCTCGCGGTCGAGCGCCTGGTAGCGGCGGGCGGCCGCTTCCGCCTCTTGCCTGGCCTGGGCGAGCGCCGCCATGTCGCTGCGCGTCGCCTGCGCGGCTCCCGCCCCGGCGAGGAGCAAAGCGAGGACAGTCAGAGGGATGAGAGCGCGCATCCCGCTAACCTTCGCGATGATAGGGATGGTTGGCAAGGATGCTTGTCGCCCGGAACAATTGCTCGGCGAGCATCGCCCGGGCGAGCAGATGCGGCCAGGTCGCCCTGCCGAAGGCGAGCAGCAGGTCGGCCCCGGCCCGCTCGGCATCGCCGAAGCCGTCGGCGCCGCCGATCAGGAAGCGCGCCTCGCGGCGGCCCGCATCGCGCCAACGTTCGAGCCGCCGGGCGAGGTCGAGCGAACCCAGCTGCTCGCCTTTCTCGTCGAGCAGGATGGTAACGCTGCCGGCGGCGGGCGGCGGCGGCTTGCCGCCGCTTTCGGGCAATTCGGTGACCTTCACGGGCCAGGATATGCGCTTGAGGTAGCGGTCGACCAAAACGGCCTCGGGGCCATGGCCGATCTTCCCCCGCGCTATGATGTGCAGCAGCACGGATCAACTCGTCATTGCGAGGAGCGCAAGCGACGCGGCAATCCAGCACTGGATTGCTTCGCTGCGCTCGCAATGACGGGGTCGCAATCAGCTGCCGGCGGCAGCCGCGGGCCGCTCTTCGAACGCCCACATCCGCTCGAGATTGTAGAAGCTGCGCACCTCGGGGCGGAACAGGTGGACGATGACGTCGTCGGCGTCGATCAGCACCCAGTCCGCGACCGGCAGGCCTTCGATCCGGACGCCGCGGCCGAGGTCGCGCTTGATCCGCTCGGAGAGCTTCTGCGCCATCGCCGCCACCTGGCGGGTCGAGCGGCCCGAGGCGATCACCATATAATCGGCGATGTTGGATTTCCCGCTTAGGGGAATGGAGACGACGTCGACGGCCTTGTCGTCGTCGAGCGAACGGAGCACGAGGCCATGAAGCGCCTCGGACCGTTCGATGGCTCCGTCATCGTGCGGAGCGGATGTTGGTTGGGGCAAACGACCTCCTTAACTGACCGGCCGGCGCGTCACGCCGTCGCGCGCGGCCTCGGGGTGGAACGATTTCACTGCAGTTTCGTGCCAATCGGGATTGGCGGCGCGAAGGGCGGTGGCGGACGTCGGATCGGGCGGCAGGGAAAGCAGCACGAGCGCCGGCGGTCTCCACATCGTCCAGGTCCGCGCCATGGCAGCGGGCCGGACGAAGCGCCGCAACCAGCCCCAGGCCGGTGCCTTGAGGGCGGCGCCACCATAGCCCGGCCGGGACACGACCGCAATCGGTACCAGCGCGGCGATCCTCCGCCAGTCGCGCCAGCGGTGGAACTGGGCGAGATTGTCCGCGCCCATCAGCCAGATGAACTGGCGTTTCGGGAAGCGGCGGACCAGCCGGGCGAGCGTGTCGGCGGTGTAGATTGTGCCCAGCGTCCGCTCGATCGCGGTGACGCGGATCGGCGCGCCGCGGGCGGCAAGACGGGCCGAGGCGAGCCGCGCGCGGAGCGGCGCCATGCCCTGTTTCGTCTTCAAGGGATTGCCGGGCGAGACCAGCCACCAGATTTCGTCGAGGCCGAGCGCATCGAGCGCGGCCAGGCTGATATGGCGATGCCCGCGATGGGCCGGGTTGAAGGAGCCGCCGAGCAGGCCGGTGCGCGTCATGGAAAGCGCGTTAGCATGGGACCTCGACGCTCGGCCATGGTTGCGCCATGATGGGCGCATGGTTTCGGGGATCGAGGGCGCGGGGGACGCGATCACGGGCGGCCTGATCGCGGCCGCCGTCGAGCCGGCGACGGGGGACGCGGCGGCGGCGCGGGACGGCAATTGCCTGAATTGCGGCGCCGAGCTGGCCGGCCCCTATTGCCATCGCTGCGGCCAGCCGGGCCATGTCCACCGCACCCTGGCCGCCTTCTGGCACGATCTGCTCCACGGCGTGCTCCATTTCGAGGGCAAGATGTGGCGCACGCTGCCGCTGCTCGCCTGGAAGCCCGGCGAGCTGACCCGTCGCTACATCGCCGGCGAGCGCGCCAGGTTCGTCTCGCCCATGGCGCTCTTCCTGTTCTCGGTGTTCCTGACGTTCGCGGTCTTCTCGCTGGTCGGAGGCCCGTTCACTACGAGCGGCTCGCCGCAGGCAAGCCGCGAGGCCGCCGCCGATCTCGCGCGGGAGAGAGGCCAGCTCGACCGGCGCATTGCGAACGTCGAGCGCCAGCGGCGG
>DATHJO010000015.1:0-80014 GCA_035316145.1 Allosphingosinicella sp.
CTTCTCGGTGGTGCTCTACGTCAACCAGAGCAGCGACGCGGCCGGGACGGCGCGGATGGCGCGGCTGACGAGCGACCTCATAGACCTCACCGCGCGCAACGGCGGCCGCTTCTTCCTGCCCTACCAGCTTCATTACACGCCGGCGCAGCTCGAGCGGTCCTACCCCGAGATCCGCGCCTTCTTCGCGGCGAAGCGGCGCTGGGACCCGGACGGGCGGTTCAGCAACACCTGGTATGCGCGCTACGCGCCGCTCCTGGGGCCGACGGGCTGAAAGCAGCCGGCGGCGAGGCGGCCCTCGATCACCAGCCAGGCGCCCGCGCGGTAGAGCGCGGCGGGGCGGGCACGAGCGAGGACCGCGCCCCTGCGGACCTCCACGACCTGCCCGCCCGCGGCGGCGACGATGCGCACCGCGCGATCGGCGTCGCCGACCACCGCGACCTCGCGGCCCGCCGGGCCAAGGAAGGGCATGGCGACCAGGATCGCCAGCCAGCCGAGCAGGGCGAGCAGCGCGTAGCGGCCGTATCTAATAATCGTAGACATGCTCGATCTCGCCGCCCGCCGCGCGGGTCGCGCGCAGCAGCGGCAGCAGCCGGGCGACCTTCACCGACAGGCCGAGGCGGCGCCACCCGGGGCGGTCCTCGAGCGGGATTTCGAAGAGGCGGCCCGGCCCGGCCGGCGATCGGACACTGGCCGGGAGCAGCAGGGTGACGAAGATGTCGTCATTGCCGGCGATCTCGCTGAGCTCGATCGGGCTGGCGGCGAGGCGATTCATGAGGTCGCTGAACTGGGCGTAGCGCGGCGCCTCGACGGCGGTGAAGCCGCCGCCGAGCCGCGCGACCGGGCGCAGCCGCGGGTCGACCGCGCGGAGCGCCGCGGGCTCGGCGCGGGCGACGAAGCGCAGGGTAAGCTCGTCGCGGCCGAGCGTCGCGCCCGATGCCCAGCCGATCAGCCCGGCATAGCCCGCCTTCACCCCATATTCGAGGCTGAGCGCGAAGCGGCGCTCCCAGTGGCGCAGCCGGGCGCCGGTGCCGCCGGTGCGCCACAGGCCCGACAATGCCCGGCCGAAGGGGAAGCGATACCAGGGCGTCTCGTGCATGAAGGCGCCGTAGGTTCGCCAGACGGCGGCGTTGTAGCGGTCGTCCTCGCTGCGGTGGCCGCCGATCCATTCGAACAGGCGGCCGATCGTGTTTTCGTAGAGCGCCTTGACGATCATCTCGGCCGAGAAGCTGAGGCCGATCGTGTAGAGCATCACCTTATAGTCGCCCGATCCGCCCGCGGCGGCGCTCGCCCGGTTGACCGCGCACAGGCCCGACCAGAAGCCGGTGATCTGGCGCCAGTGGGGAAAACCGCTCGGGCGATTGCCGGCGGCGAGATAGCGGCCGTAGGTCTCGGCGGAATAGACGATCGACCATTCGGGATAGGTGAGCCAGGTCTGCGCCTCGGGGCGACGGCCGGCCGCGCCGGGCAGGCGCGAGCGGAACGGGGCGCCGGCCTCGAAGCCGGGCAGCGGCGCGCGGCACTGCGTCTCGACATAGGCGATCGGGACCAAGGCGGCGAGGACGGCGCCGCCGGCGAGGCCGATCGGGATCTTCCAGCGCTTCCTCACGCGGGCGCGGGCGCGCGGGCGAGGCGGTAGCCGACCCAGATCGCGAAGCCGCCGATGATCAAATGCGGCAGGTTGGCGAGGAAGCGGATCGTCCAGCTGAGATCGAGCGGGCCGTAGAGGAAGATGCCGAGATCGAGATAGCCCGAGCCGAGCAGCAGCCCGATCACGCCGTCGAGGAAATAGAGCGGGCCGAAGATGCGGAAATAGGTCCGCGCCGCGTCATAGGACCACCAGGCGGCGATCCCCGCCCACAGGCCCGAGGCGAAATGCAGGCTGTTGTCGTAGAAATCGAGGGTGAACAGGCCGAACAGCCGCCCCTGCGCGTCGGCGAAGGCGGGCACGAAATCGAGGCCGACGATCGCCATGAAACCGACGAAATAGACCCAGCCGAACAGCCCGACCTTCGACATCTCGACCCCCTCCAAGCGGCGCCGGCATAACATGGCCGGGCGACCGCAAATAGCCGCGGGCGCGCGTTCGTGATAGGGCAAGCGCCGTGGCCGAGCCGACCCAAGACCTGATCGCCGCCCGCGGCGCGCAGATGTTCCCGACGCTGAGCGACGCCGAAGTGGCGCGGCTGCGCCGGTTCGGCACGGCCAGGCGCTATCCGGCCGGCGCCGCGCTGGCGCTGGTCGGCGAGCCCGGGCACGGCCTCACCATCTTGCTGTCGGGCGAGGTCGAGATCAGCCAGCACGACGCGTCGGGCGCGCGCACCCATATCGTCACCCACGGCCCGGGCTCGTTCATGGGCGAGCTCGCCCAATTGTCGGGCCAGCCCTCGCTCGTCGACGCTTATGCGCTGAGCCCGGTCGAGGCGGTGATCGTCCCGCCCGAGCGGCTGCGCGCGTTGCTGGTCGCCGAGGCGGAGCTGGGCGAGCGGATCATGCGGGCGTTGATCCTGAGGCGCATGGGCCTGATCGAGACCGGCGCCGGCGGGCCGGTGATCGTCGGCCGCGACGGCGATGGCGACGTGCTGAGGCTGGTCAACTTCCTCAGCCGCAACGGCCACCCCTTCCAGCGGCTCGACCCGGACGCCGATTCCTGCGCGCAAACGCTGGTCGAGAAATTCAAGGTCGAGCCCGAGGAGCTGCCGATCGTGCTCTGCCCGGGCGGGCAGCTGCTGCGCAACCCGACCGAGAGCGCGCTCGCGCGCTGCATCGGCCTGGTCGGGCCGATCGACCCCGACCGCCTGTTCGACCTGGTCGTGATCGGGGCGGGGCCGGCCGGGCTCGCCACCTCGGTCTATGCCGGATCGGAAGGGCTGTCGGTGCTGATGCTCGATTGCCGGGCATTCGGAGGGCAGGCGGGAGCGTCGGCGCGGATCGAGAATTATCTCGGCTTCCCGACCGGCATTTCCGGCATGGCGCTGATGGGCCGCGCGTTCAGCCAGGCGCGCAAGTTCGGGGTCGAGACGGCGATCCCGGACGAGGCGGTGAAGCTCGAATGCGGCAACGATCCGCTGCGCCTCATCCTCGCCACCGGCGAGCGCGTCCAGGCGCGCGCGGCGGTGATCGCGACCGGCGCCCGCTACCGCCGGCTCGGCGTTCCCCGACTCGACGAGTTCGAGGGCGCCAGCGTCCATTATTGGGCCTCGCCGCTGGAGGCGAAGCTGTGCGCGCAGGAGGAAGTCGCGCTGGTCGGCGGCGGCAATTCGGCGGGGCAGGCGGTGGTCTATCTCGCCGCGCAGGCGAAGCGGGTGACGTTGCTGGTCCGCAAGCCGCTCGCGGCGACGATGTCGCACTATCTGGTCGCGCGGATCGAAAGCCTCGCCAATGTCGAGGTCGTGACCGGCGCCGAAATCGCCGCGCTCGAGGGCGCAGGCGGCCAGCTCGAGGCGGTCGTCTGGCGCGACCTCGCCTCGGGCGCCGAGACGCGCCGCGAGCTCGGCCAGCTCTTTTCGTTCATCGGCGCCGAGCCCAATACCGACTGGCTCGCCGCCTCCGGGCTGAAGCTCGATCCGCGCGGCTTCGTCTGCACCGGCGGCGATGCCGGCGAGGAGCGACGGCTGCCGCTCGAAACCAGCCGCCGCGGCGTGTTCGCGGTCGGCGACGTGCGCTCGGGCTCGGTCAAGCGGGTCGCCGCCGCGGTCGGCGACGGCGCCCGGGTGGTGGCGGCCCTCCACGCCTATCTCGCCGCGCAGGAACAGCCGGTCGCCGAGAGTGTTCACTCTGTGTGATCACCCGCAAAGGAGCCACGTCATGGCCGGCAGAGACGACATTCGCGAGCATATGGAAGTGATCGGCGCCGACGGCGCCCATCTCGGCACGGTCGACAAGGTCGATGGCGACCGCATCAAGCTGACCAAGGCCGACAGCGGCCAGGGCAGCCACGAAGGCCACCACCATTATATCCCGCTGGGGCTGGTCGCCGAGGTCGAGGGCGACAAGGTGCGCCTGTCGGCCAACGCCGCGGTCGCGGCCGAGCTGTTCGAGGAAGAGGAAAGCCCGACCTCCTGACGCGAGGCTTGCCTTTCGCCGCGCCCCGGTGCTGACTGCGCCCGGGAGGAACGGCGATGGCGCGGCTCTGGCTGATCGTGGCGGCGCTGGCGACGGCCGCGTTCGCGGCGCCGCGCGGCGTCGACGACCCGCGCGCCTTCGTGGCGCATACCTATGAAGCCTATCAGCGCGGCGGCGATTCACCGGTCGAATGGCCGGCTTACGCTTACTCGCCGCGGCTGAAGGCGCTGTTCGACGCCTACGACCGCTGGACCCGCGCCCACGACGATCTGGTCGGCTCGCTCGATTTCGACTGGTGGATCAACGCCCAGGACTGGGAGCTGCACGACGTCGCCCTGACCGAGCGGGCGCACGGGCCGAACCGCCGGACGATCGTCGCCCGCTTCCGCAACATCGACCGCCGCGACGAGATCCGCTTTTTGTTCGTCCGCATCGGGCGCCGCTGGTACCTCGACGACGCCGTCCAGGGCAGCGGCCATGGCGGCGACGGCTGGACCCTGTCGGCGCTCTTGAGGGAGCGGCCGTAAAGGGGACAGTCACAAGTGACTGTCCCCTCCCGCCTACCAGATGTGCACCCGTTGCTCGGGCGGCAGATAGAGCCGGTCGCCGGGCCGGACGTTGAAGGCGCGATACCAGGCGTCGACGTTGCGGACGACGCCGTTGACCCGGAATTCGGGCGGGCTGTGCGGATCGGTCAGCACCTGCTGGCGCAGCGCGTTCTCGCGGACGTTGTTGCGCCAGGCCTGGGCGAAGGCGAGGAAGAAGCGCTGGTCGCCGGTGAGGCCGCCGATCGTCCGCGCCCGGCCGTGCCGCGCCTGATAGCGCTGATAGGCGGCATAGGCCATTTCCAGCCCGCCGAGGTCGCCGATATTCTCGCCCATGGTGAGCTGGCCGTTGACGTGCTGGCCGGCCGTTTCGAACGCGTCATATTGCGCCTTCAACCGGGTGGTCTGCGCGGTGAAGCGTTCGGCCGATTGCGCCGTCCACCAGTCGCGCAGCCGCCCGTCCGGAGCGAAGCGGCGGCCCTGATCGTCGAAGCCGTGGCCGATTTCGTGGCCGATCACGGCGCCGATCGCGCCGTAATTGACCGCCGCGTCGGCGGTCGGGTTGAAAAAGGGCGGCTGCAGGATCGCGGCCGGGAAGGTGATCTGGTTGGTCAGCGGGCTGTAATAGGCGTTGATCGTCTGCGGCGTCATCGCCCACAATGAGCGGTCGACCGGATTGGGGTAGCGCGAGAGCTGCAAATTCCACTGGAATTCGGCCGCGCGCAGCACGTTGCCGAGCAGATCGTGGGGATCGACGCGGATCGAGGAATAATCGATGTAGCGCACCGGATTGCCGATCCTGGGATCGAACGCGTCGAGCTTGGCGACGGCGGCCTGGCGGGTCGCCTCGTCCATCCAGGCATTGGCGCGAAGCCGCTCGCCGAGCGCGCCGCGCAGGTCGCTGACGAGCTCGGTCATCTGCCGGCGGCTGGCGTCGGGGAAGTTACGCTCGACGTAGATCTTGCCGAGCGCTTCGCCGAGCGTTCCGTTCAGCACTTCGAGGCCGCGCTTCCAGCGGTCGCGCTGGCGCTCCTGGCCGCGCAGCGTATGCGAATAGAATTCGAAATTGGCCTCGTCGAAGGCGCGCGGCAGGAACTGGGCATAGGAGCGGATGAAGTGGACCGCGAGCCAGTCCCGCCAGGTCTGCAGCGGCACTTCCTCGAACAATCGCCCCTCGGCCTGGATCGCGGAAGGCTGGCGGACGATGATCGTGGCGACGTTGTCGAGATGCTGCTCGCGCAGCGCCAGCGGCCAGTTCCATTGCGGCGCGAGCTCGGCGAGCTGGGCGGGAGTCATCGGGTTGATCGACTGGGTGACGTCGCGGCTGCGCTCGGGCGCCCAGTGCGCCTCGGCGATGCGGCGCTCGAGCGCGATGATCGCGTCGGCCTTGGCTTCCGGATCGGCGATGCCGGCGAGCCGCTGGATGGTGACGAGATAGGTGCGGTAGGCGGCGCGATAGGCGTCGAACTGGGCGCCCTCGCGCAGGTAATAATCGCGGTTGGGCATGCCGAGCCCGCCCTGGACGGTGCCGACGACATAATGGGTCGGGTCGGCGGGATTGGGGGTGATGCCGATCCCGATCGGCGATGGGAAGCCGGGCTTGGCGAACAGGCGGATGAGGTCGTCGCGGGTCTGGGTGGCGGCGATCTGATCGAGATAGGGACGCAGCACGGCGGCGCCGCGCTGCTCGATCCCGGCCTCGTCCATCCAGCTCGCATACATGTCGGCGACTTGGCGGCTGACCGGGTCGGTGCCGCGATTGGCGGTCTCGACGATGTCCCGCAATTGCGCCTCGACGTCCTCGGACAGGACGGTGCCGACGCCCCAGGCGGCGCGGTCGGCCGGGATCGGGTTGTGCTGGAACCAGGTGTTGTTGGCGTAGCGCCAGAAATCGTCGCCCGGCTTGACCGAGAGGTCGCGCGCCGAAAGGTCGACGCCCCACGGCGCATAGCGCGAGGCGGCCGGCGGCCGCGGCGCGGCGGGGGTGTCGGCCGGCTGCGCGAGGATCGGCGCCGCGCCGGCCAGCAGGAACGCCGAAACCAGCGCGAAACGAGTGCTATGCATGAATAAATCCTCCCGGGCGGCGTGGCCTGGAAACGCCGCGCCGCTGCCTGTGTGTCCCCGCCACAGCCCTTCGGGCTCAAAGTGATTCGCGCAAGCCCTTTTTCGACGAAACGCTTGATCGCTCTTGCGAATTTCCGGCTTCGGAACGGGCGCGGCTGACCTATGTTGTTTTGTCCCGGCAGAAATTGAGCGATGGTGGGTTGGGGGTGGAAGAGGAGAGACCGAGTCGATGCTGTTCCGCTTCGGCCCCGAAGACCTTCACGAGCTGCGGATCCTGATCGTCGAGGACGAATATCTTCTCGCCGCCGACCTCGCCGAGGCGATGCGGGCGCGCGGGGCCGAGGTGATCGGTCCGGTCGGCACCCTCGCCGAGGCGATGAAGGCGGTCGAGACCAACTGGATCGACCGGGCCGTGCTCGACCTCGACCTCGGCGGCGAAATGAGCTTCGCGGTCGCCGACCGGCTCGAGGCGGCGGCCATTCCCTACGTCATCGCCAGCGGCTGCAGCGCCGACTCGCTGCCCGAACGCTTCCGCGGCAAGCCCCGGCTGGAAAAGCCCTATCGGCTGGAGGCGCTGACCAGGCTGATGGCCGCTTAGGGTTCGGACTCGCCCCTAGCGCGGCACCTCGGCAATCCCCTCCGGCGTCACCGCGAACAGCCGCAGCGGGTCGCCGGCGGCGACGACCAGCGGGTGGCCGGTCCAGACCGAGAGGAAGACGTGGATCTCGGTCGGCAGCGGGCCCATCCGGTGGGTCAGCGCCAGCGGCGCCGGCTGCTGGCCGGCGGGCGGCTCGGGAGCGGCGAGGTCGAGGCAGTTGTTGGTGAAGCCGCGCTGGGCGGTGACGGTCCCGTCGGGAGCGATCGTCGACTTGAAATGGCCGCCGGCCGGATAATGGCCGCGCTGGGTCGGCTGGCTGATCTGGTAGACGTCGATCGGCGCGTCGGGCGCCGCCGGCGGGACGACGAGGACGTTGAAATTGTCGCTACCGCAGGCCTGATGGTCGAGCGCGTCGGTCGCGTCGCGCGCGGCCGCCATCCGGGCGAGATGGGCGCTAAGCGGCGGCCGGCTGCCGGCCAGGAAGACCTCGCGCGCGGTCACCCGCCCGCCGAGGATGGTGACGCGGTAGACGGCGGTTCGCGGCGCCCCGCCCGTTCCTTCCGCGTAGAAGGTGACGGTGATCGCATTACCTTCCTGTTCGGCGAGCCAGCCGGCGATGCCGGCGCCGGCGGGATCGGAGATCCGGCTCAGCATGTCCTGGGTGGCGATGCGGCCGGCGCGGTCGATCGCCGCGAGCAGCCGGCCCCGCACCACCGCCGCGTCGAGCTCGGCGCGCTGGGCGCGGGTCAGCGGCGGCGGCGCGGCGGTGGCCGGCGCCGGGGCGGGCGCACGCGGCGGCGCTGGAGCGGGTGCCGGGGCCGGGGCGGGGGCCGGCGGCGTCTCGTCCTGCAGGCCCTGGACGGTTTCGCGCAGGTCCGAGAGGCCGGGCGCGGGCTGGGCCGGCGCCGGCGGCGGCGCCTCCTGGGCCGGCGGGCTGGTCTGCTGCGCGGCGCTCATCGCGGCGAGGCTGACGGCGGCGAGGCCGAGCAGGGGGCGGGTGAGACGCATGAAACTTCCTTCTGTTGCCCCGTTCGCCGCCCCGGCGCAGCCATAGGCCGCCCGCGCGGCCGGGATCAAGCGAATGGGGACAGTCAGGTGACTGTCCCCGCTCAGGCGCCGCCGCGCGCCGCCAGCCATTCGCGGCGCAGGATCGACATCAGCCAGACATTCCGGAAGCTGCCGTCGGCAAGGCGATGATGCTCGCGCATCAGCCCCTCGGCGGCGAAGCCGGCGCTCTCATAGGCCCGCTTCGCGCGTTCATTGCCCTCGAACACGTCGAGGTCGAGGCGGTTGGTCTCGGTCTCGGCGAAGACGTGGTCGATCAGCCCGCGCAGCAGCCGCGCGCCGTCGCCGCGGCCGGGCGCGGCGACGGCGATCCGCTTCAAATGCGCGCGCCGGTTGGAATCGTCGAGCCCGAGCACGATCGCGAACCCGGCCAGCGCCCCCGCCTCGCGCAGCGCGAAATAGAGGATTGAGGGCCTGGCCATCTCGGCGAGGTGCTTCGCTTCCTCCCAGCGCCCGACCAGCCGGTCGTAGCCCTCCCGCCGCTCGATCGCCATGATCGCCGGCACGTCCTCCGGCCGGCCAAGATCGAAGCTGTAGACTTCGCTCACAGGGCGATGGCGACCGTCTTCAGCTCGGTATAGGTCTCGATGCCGTAGCGCCCGGACTCGCGGCCGAAGCCCGATTGCTTGTAGCCGCCGAACGGCAGAGCCGGATCGGGCGCCATCGGGCAATTGCCCCAGACCATGCCGGCGCGCAGCTTGGCGGCGAGCTTGTGCATGGCGCTAAGGTCGCGGGTCCAGACCGAGGCGGCGAGGCCGTAAGCGGTGTCGTTGGCCGCTTTGGCGACCTCGTCGAGGTCGTCGTAGCGCTGGGCGGCGAGGACCGGGCCGAAAATCTCCTCGCGCATCACCCGCATCCCGGGCTTGACGTCGACGAGCACGGTCGGGTTGACGAAATAGCCCTCGCCGCCCGGCGTGTCGCCGCCGCACAGGACCGACGCGCCCTCTTGTCTGCCGGCCTCGATGTAGGAAAGGACGCGCTCGTGCTGCTCGGTCGAGACCAACGGCCCCATCATCGTGTCGGCGGCGAGGCTGGGGCCGACCTTCCACTGGGCGGCATTGGCGGCCACGGCCTCGAGCAGCTCGTCGAAAATGTCCCGGTGCGCGAACAGCCGCGAGCCGGCGATGCAGACCTGGCCCGAATTGGCGAAGATCGCGGTCGCCGCGCCCTGCGCGGTCTTGCCGATGTCGACGTCGGGCAAGACGATGACCGGCGACTTGCCGCCAAGCTCGAGGGTGACCCGCTTCAGCGTGTCGGTCGCGTTCTTGTTGATGATCTTGCCGACCTCGGTCGAGCCGGTGAAGGCGATCTTGTCGACGTCCGGCGAGCGGACCATGCGGTCGCCGGCGGTCTCGCCCAGGCCGGTGACGAGGTTGAACACGCCCGCGGGAACGCCCGCCTCGGCGACGAGGTCCGCGAGCCGGAGCGCGGTGAGCGGCGTCTGCTCGGCGGGCTTGAGGATGACGGTGCAGCCCGCGGCCAATGCCGGCGCGATCTTCTGGACCGCCATCATCAGCGGGAAGTTCCACGGCACGATCTGGGCGCACACGCCGATCGGCTCGCGCCGGACATAGGCGTGGAACGCACCCGCCGGGGCGTTGGACGGCTCGACATGGTCGCCGGTGAGCTTCGTCGCCATGCCCGCCATGTAGCGCAGCATCCGCACCGAGAAGGGGAGGTCCATGCCGAGGCTGGCGGCCCTGGGCTTGCCGTTGTCGACCGATTCGAGCTCGGCCAGCTCGTCCGTCGCCGCTTCGATCAAATCGGCGAGCTTCATCAGGATCCGCTCGCGCTTGTAGGAAGGCAGGCCGCTCCAGCGGCCGTCGTCGAACGCGGTCCGCGCCGCCGCCACCGCCCGGTCGACATCGGCGTCCGAGGCGTCGACGATCCGGGCGATCTCGCGCCCGGTCGAGGGGTCGTAGACGGCAATCGTCTTGCCGCCGGTCGAATCGACCCAGGCGCCGTCGATGAACAATTGCGGCTTGCGCTTGAGCAGCGCCGCGATCGTCTCGCTGTAAGCGGGCTGGGCGGAAATGCGGGTCATCTCGTTCATTGGGCCGAGTCTCCTTTGCGCCCGTTATAGCGCCTCAGACGAGCAGAGTCCGCGCCTTCTCGACGAGCGCCTCCGGGTCTTCCGGGCGGGGCGGCACGGCGAGCCCGCGCTGCACCGCCGGCCGCGCGGCGATCGCGTCCAGCCAGCGCTGAAGGCTGCCGAGGCCGTCGATCGAAACCCCCGGCCATTCGTGGATCCGCGCCCAGCAGAAATTGGCGATGTCGGCGATCGAATAGGCGCCGGCGAGATATTCGTTGTCCGCGAGCCGGCCGTCGAGCACCTCGAGCAGCCGCCGGCTTTCGCGCCGGTAGCGCTCGATCGCCGGCGGGATCACCTCGGGAAAGTAGCGCGCGAAGACGTTGGCCTGGCCCATCATCGGCCCCAGCCCGCCCATCTGGAACATCAGCCATTGCACGACCCGGCTGCGGCCTTTCTCGTCGGCCGGGATCAGCTTGCCCGCTTTCTCGGCGAGATAGAGCATGATCGCGCCCGATTCGAACACCGGGAAGTCGCCATCAGCTCGGTCGACGATCGCCGGGATCCGGCCATTGGGGTTGATCGCGGTGAACCAGGGCTCCTTCTGCGCGCCGCTCGACAGGTCGATCGCGTGGAGGGCGTAGGGAAGCTCCAGCTCCTCGAGCAGAATCGAGACCTTGTAGCCGTTGGGGGTCGGCGACGAGTAGAGATCGATCATCGGGCGGGCCTCCCCCCAAATCGTCATGCTGAACTTGATTCAGCATCCATGAACACGGCTTGCGTGTGCTCGCTCAAGTCGGTGTTCATGGGTCCCGGATCAAGTCCGGGATGGCGTTGGCGGTTGGCCTCAGCCGAGAATCAATTGACCCATCGAATGCGCCCCGCGCATTCGAGGCTGATCCGGGAGATCAGCCAAGGGTCAATTCGCAGCCGAAATTGAGGCCGAGGCGGCCGTCGCGGATCCAGCGGACGAAGGCGTAGATCGGGCTGCAGCCCTCGAAGCGGATCATGACGCTCTCGCCGAGCCGCGGCTCCAGCGCGCTTTCGACCATCGTCCCGCGGCTGGAGATGTTGACCACCGGCACCGGATATTCGGCGCCGCGGAAGGTGAGGGTGGCGCGCCCGACCAGGCCTTCGTAGCGCGGCTCCGAGCGCTGCTCGACGAGGACCGGCTTTGCCTGTGTCGCCATGTCTGCCTCCCCATCGAGGAGACTGACAGACAGACCTTACCGAAACGCTACCGCCGCGCCGGGGTTCACCGATAGCTCCCTCTCCCTTGGGGAGAGGGATGGGGTGAGGGGCCTCGGTAGCGGAGAATTGTCCCCGACGCCGAACACCCTCACCCTAACCCTCCCCCTGAGGGGGAGGGAATTTAGTCCTCGTCCCGGCCGACGGTCACCGCCGGCGTGCCGGCGCCGCCGTCCTGCTCCCAGAAATAAGGCTGGCGCACCCGGTTGCCGGTGACCGTCTCGTTCAATGTCGCGGCGTCGTAGAGGCGGCCGTTCAGCATCACCTGGTGGATATGGTCGGTGTTGCGGATGTCCTGGGTCGGGTCGGCGTCGAGGATGACGAGGTCGGCGAGCTTGCCGGGCTCGAGGGTGCCGATGTCGGTGAAGCCGTACATCCGCGCCCCGTCGACGGTGCCGTGGCGCAGCGCCTCGATCGGCGAGGCGCCGCCGCGGACATGGCTCCACAGCTCCCAATGGTCGCCGATGCCGGGCTGCTGGCCGTGGCCGCCGATCGCGATCCGGACGCCGCGCTGGGACAGCAAATGCGATTCCGCGGCGCTGTACTGGTCGACGAACTGGTCGGCCGGGGCGGTGACCGCGCGCACCCGCGCCGCGAGCTCGGCGGGCGGGGTGTGGCGGGTCAGCAAAGGATGGTTCCAGACCTGGGTCGCCTGCGTCCAATAGGGATCGCCGGCGAGCCCGCCATAAGAGACGATCAGGGTCGGGTTGTTGCCGACCTGGGTCTGCGACCACAGGCTCAGCACGTCCTCGTAGAAGCGGCGCTGCGGGATGTTGTGCTCGAGCGTCGAATTGCCGTCCTGGATGAGGGTGATGTCCATCTGGAACAGCGAGCCGCCCTCGGGCACGACGAGAATGTTCTCGGCGCGCGCGGCGGCGGCGACCTGCTGGCGCTGGTTGCGGCGCGGCTGGTTGTAATTCTTGATCGAATAGGCGCCTTGCAGCCGCAGCCGGCGGACGTGGGCGAGCGCGTCCGCGTAATTCTCGACCAAGGCGAAGCGGCTCGGGCTGCGGGCGCCGTAGACGATCTCGCCGGAGGAGAAGGTGCGCGGCGCGATCAGGATGCCGGCGCGCTGCATCTCGGACGCGACGAAGATCTCGCTCGCCGTGCTCGACGGGTCGTGGACGGTGGTCACGCCCATCGCGAGGTGCGACATCGCCGACCAGTTCTGCTGCGGAATGAGGTCGTCCTCGCCCTGCGAGCCGTGGGCGTGGCCGTCGATCAGGCCGGGGATGATGGTCTTGCCGGTGACGTCGACCTGGCGCGCGCCGGCGGGGATCGTCACCGAACCGCGCGGCCCGACCGCGCGGATCCGGTTGCCGTCGATCAGGATCACGCCGTCGTCGATGATGCCGCCGGCGTCGTTGGCCATGGTGACGATCCGGGCGCCGACCAGGGCGACCTGGCCCTGCGGCACGTCGGCCGGCACGGTCATCGACAGCGAGGTGCCGCTGGTCGGCGGGCTGTAGGCGGTGCCGCCGGGGGCATTGCGGATCATGTCGGAGACGGCGGCGGTGTAGAGAATCGGCCCCAGGCTCCAGGCGATCCGGCCGTTGGTGGTCCAGGTCGGATAGGTGCCGCCGTTGGTCGTGACGCGGGTCAGCGGCAGCCCGGTGCCGCGGGCGCTGATTTCGAGCGGATGGACGCCGCCGTAAAAGGGCGTCGCGAACAGGTTGTAATCTTCGCGGAACAGGAGCGTGCGGCCGTCCGGCGCGAGCTCATATTCGGTGACCATCTCGCCCGAGGCGTGCTCGCGGCGGTTGCCGCCGGTCAGATCGACGCTGATCAGCTTCTGCTTCTGCTGCTCGCTGACCTCGGCGAAGACGCGGCTCCCGTCCGCGCCGAACTGGGGGTTGCCGCCCTCGGCGAGGATCCGGGTCGAGGGGCCGCCGGCGGAGGGCACGCGGAAGATGCCGGTCGCGTCCGACCAGCGGTTCGAGGTCAGGCCCTGGCTGCCGCTCGCTTCGTAGACGATCATCGAGCCGTCGGGCGAGAAGCGCGGGCGGCGGTAATGGCCCGGCTGCTGGGTGACCGTGCGCAGGTTCGAGCCGTCCGCGGCGACGGTGCGGATTTCGCCGAGGCGCTGGTCGTTCCACGAGACGAAGGCGAGCCTCGAGCCGTCGCGCGACCAGGTCGGGAACAGCTGGAAGTCGCCGTCCCGGGCGGTCAGGAGGCGCGGCGCGCCCGACCCGGCGAGGTCGCGGATGTAGAGCCGGCCGAGCGTTTCGAACACGACCCGGCTGCCGTCCGGCGAGACCGCGGCGAAGCGCGGCATGCGGGTGGTGATCGTGGGAGGCGCGGCCTCGACCTGCGGCCGCGGCGGGTCGATCACGACGCGGGTGTCGCTGACCTGGAACGGGATCTCGGCGGCGCCCGAGCCGTCGCGATCGACCCGACGGATCTTGCCGCCGGCCCAGAAGACGATGCTGTTGCTGTCGGGCGTCCAGGCCATGTCCGGATAGACGCCGTGCACCGCCCAGGTCTCCTGGAGGTCCTGGTCGAGGTCGGCATAGACCTGGCGCGCCTCGCCCGAACGCAGGTCGCGGACGAACAGGCGGGAGTGGCCGCCGGTGCGGTGGACGTAGGCGAGATAATGGCCGTCCGGCGAAGGCGTCGGCCGGACCGCGCCGCCGGGGCCGCCGGCGACCTGGCTGCGTTCGCCCGTCGCCATGTCGTAGCGCTCGATCGCGAACACCTGCTGGTTGGAATCCTGGGCATATTCGAAAATGTCGCCAGAGGTGGTGTTGCGGCTGAAGAAGATCGCCTGGCCGTCGGCGGAGAAAGCGGGCTCGCCCAATTCCTTCTGGAAGCGCGGGTTGGGCCGCTCGATCAGCGGCACGCCGTCGCCGACGCCCGAGACATGGTAGAGCCAGATCTCGCCGGTGCCGAGGCTGCGCTGGGTGGTGAAATGCTTGCGCGCGGCGATATACTGGCCGTCGCGGCTCCAGGTCGGCGCGTTCAGCAGGCGGAAGCTCTCGCGGGTGATCGCCCGCGCCCCCGATCCGTCCGCGTTCATCACCCAGATATTGTCGCCGCCGCCGCGGTCCGAGGTGAAGGCGATCAACCGGCCGTCGGGCGAGAAGCGCGGCTGCATGTCGAAGGCGAGGCCCGAGCTGATCCGGGTCGGCGTCCCGCCCGCGATCGGCATCGTATAGATGTCGCCGAGCAGGTCGAAGGCGATCGTCCGCCCGTCCGGGCTGACGTCGACGTTCATCCAGGTGCCCTCGCTGACGTTGATCGGCACCTGCCTGAGGCGCGCGCCCGGCGGCGCGTTGACGTCCCAGGCATTGGCGTCACGCGCCGGCCGCGCTTGCGCGAGCGCGGTGGTCGAGACGAGCAGAAGCGAAAGCGCGGCGAAGCTGCGGATCATGTGCAGTTACCCCTTGAAGACGATGCTGGCGAGCCCGGCGCGGTGGTGCACGATAAAGGCAATACGGGCAAGCGGCCGCTAACGCGCAGCCCGCGCGCGCGCCACCATCTGCGCGATCCCCTGCCGGTAGTGCTGGCGCTGGGCGGCGAGCAGGCGCGGCGCGTTCGCCGGCCCGTAGATCCGCCCCACCTCGGCGCGGATCGGCGCCTCGCGCGCGGCGCAGGCGGCGAGCGCGCGCTCGACGATCTGCGCCACGCTCATCGGCGTGCGCGCATAGCGCAGCACCGCCCGGCCATGGCATTGCGCCAGCGCCTGGCCCAACGCCGCGACATGCTGGCGCTGCCGCTCGGTGAGCCGCGGCTGCTGCGCGAGCGCGGCGGTCGCGAAGAGGATAAAGGAAAGGGCGAGGGAGCTGCGGATCATGTGCGAAACCTGGCAAGATCGATCGGAAAGGTCGGACGGTGCGCGAGCCAGGCAAACAGGTCAAGCGGCGGACACGTGAGATAAGCATGCATTTACTTGACCCCGCGCCGCCGTCCATTATAATTGACGCGTGATTCAAGTCCGGGAAGCGCCCGAGTTCACGCAGTGGCTCTCGAGTCTCGCGGACGGGGCGGCGCACAAGCGGATCACCAACAGGATCACCCGCGTGCAGGCGGGATTGTTTGGCGATGCGAAGCCGGTCGGCGGCAAGATATTCGAGCTGCGGGTGGACCACGGTCCGGGCTACCGGATCTATTTCGCGCGCCGCGGCCCGTTTGTGGTGATCCTGCTGTGTGGCGGCGCGAAGGGCTCTCAGCGGCGGGACATCGAACGGGCCAGGCAGATTGCAGAGAGGACGATATGACCGAAGAGGAATATGCCCGGATGATGAAGGCGACCACTCGCTTCGATGGCGCCGAATATCTGGACGACGATGAATCGCAGTCCGAGCTTCTGTCCGACGCGCTCGCTACCGGCGACCTCGACGTGATCACCGCGGCGCTCGGTATTGTCGCCCGCGCACGCGGCATGACCGAGCTGGCACAGAAAACCGGTCTCACCCGGAGTGCCCTTTATGCCGCGCTCAAGGAAGGCGGCAATCCGACGCTCGACACGGTCCTCAAGGTCGTCAAAGCGCTAGGTGTTCAGCTGAAGGCGAACCGCGCCGCCTGAGGCTAATCCTCGAGCGCCTGCTTCAATTCCTCCGACCAAGGTGCCGCATTGCCGTCGCTCGGGGCGCGCCAGTCGCCGCGGGGCGAGAGGGCGCCGCCGCCCGAGACCTTGGGGGCGTTGGGCAGGGCGCTGCGCTTGTACTGGCTCAATTGGAAGAAGCGGAACAGGAAGACCTCCAGCCATTTGCGGATCGTGGCGAGGTCGTATTCGCGCTTGAGCGCCTCGGGGTAGTCGAGCGGCCAGAGCCCCGCCTTGGCGTCCTTCCACGCCTGCCAGGCGAGGAAGGCGACTTTGGAGGGCGGCTGGCCGTGGCGTAAAATGTGGTAGAGGAAGAAATCGTGCAGCTCGTAGGGGCCGATCCGCTCCTCGGTCGACTGCATCCCGCTCCCGGCGTCCGCGGGGACCAGCTCGGGCGAGATTTTGGTGTCGAGGATCGCCTGGAGCACGCGGTTCGCCGGTTCCTCGAACTGGCCCGATCTGATCGCCCAGCGGATCAGATACTGGATCAGCGTCTTGGGAACGCCGGCATTGACGTTGTAATGGCTCATCTGGTCGCCGACGCCGTAGGTCGACCAGCCCAAGGCGATCTCGCTCAAATCGCCGGTGCCGACGACGAAGCCGCCGCGCTGGTTGGCGAGGCGGAACAGATAATCGGTCCTTAAGCCCGCCTGGACGTTCTCGAAGGTGACGTCGTAGACCGGCTCGCCCTTGGCGAACGGGTGGCCGAGGTCGGCGAGCATCTGGTTCGCCGCCGGGCGGATGTCGATCTCCTCGCCGACGATGCCGAGCGCGTTCATCAGCGACCAGGCATTGCCCTTGGTCTCCGCGCCGGTGGCGAAGCCGGGCATGGTGAAGCCCAATATCGTCGAGCGCGGCAGCTCGAGATCGTCGCAGGCGCGGGCGGCGACGATCAAGGCGTGGGTCGAATCGAGCCCGCCCGAGACGCCGATGACGAGATGCTTGCCTTGGGTCGCCTCGAAGCGGCGCCGCAGCCCCTGGACCTGGATGTTGAACGCCTCGTAGCAATCCTGATCGAGCTGCTCGGGCCGGTTGGGGACATAAGGGAAGCGGCGCAATTTCCGCTCGAAGCCGATGTCGGCAAGCTGGGGCCCATGTTCGAAACCGATCCGGCGGAAGCGGGTCTCGGGATGGCCGGCGGCGCGGGCATTGTCGTTGAACGTGCCGTTGCGCATCCGCTCGAGCCGGAGGCGCTGGACGTCGATATCGGCGACCGCGAGCTCCGAGCCCCAGTCGAACCGCCCGGTCTCGGCAAGCAATTCGCCGAGCTCGTAGATCGAGCCCTGGCCGTCCCAGGCGAGGTCGGTGGTGCTCTCGCCCGGCCCGGAGGCGGAGAAGACGTAGCCGGCGATGCAGCGGCTGGCCTGGCTCGCGCAGAGCAATTTGCGCTCGTCCGCCTTGCCGATCGTGATGTTCGAGGCCGAGAGGTTGGTGAGGATGAGGGCGCCGGCCATCGCGCCCGCGGTCGAGGGCGGCTGCGGCGCCCAATAATCCTCGCAAATCTCGATGTGGAAGATGAAGTCGCCAAGGTCGTCGGCGGCGAAGATGAGGTCCGGGCCGAACGGGACGCCCTGCCCCGCGACCTCCATCTTGAGCCCGTCGAGCCCGACCCCCGAGGCGAACCAGCGCTTCTCGTAATATTCGCGGTAATTGGGGAGGAAGCTCTTCGGCACGGCCCCCAGGATGCGGCCGCGGGCGATGGCGAGGCCGCAATTGTAGAGCCGGCCGTTGCGCCTGAGCGGCGCGCCGACGACGAGCACGGTCTTCAGCTTCGCGCTTTCCTTGGCGAGCCGGCCGATCCCGGCCTCGACGGCGTCGAGAAAGGCGTCCTGGAGCAGCAAGTCGTCGATCGCGTAGGAGGAGAGGTTGAGTTCGGGGAAGACGGCGAGGTCGACGCCCTTCCTGTCGGCCTCCTTCGCCAGCTTCAGCGTCTCGGCGACGTTGAAGGCGACGTCGCCGGTCGAGGCGCGCGGGCTCGCCGCCGCGACGCGAACGAAGCCGTGGCGATGGATCGCGCCGAACGGGGGCTTCTCAATCTTCTTCTTCGCCACCTAGAGCATCTCCGTCATCATCTCGACCGCCACCTCCAGCGCCGCGATCCGGACCTCGCCGCGGCCGATGCCGCCGAAATGTTCCTCGCGGTGGGCGGTTATACGGCCCGAACGCGCACAAGCGAAGTGGACGAGGCCGGGCTCGTCTCCGGCGTCGGCGAAACCCGTGATCGAAAGCGCGATATTGGCCCCCGACCGGGCGAGCGCGCCCTCCGCCATCGCCACCGCCACCTCCTTCGAGACCGCGCCTTTATCGTCGATCAGGCCCGCGGGCACGCCCAGCATCTCGGTCTTCGCCTCGGCGCTGTAGGTGACGAAGCCGCGGTCGAAGGCGTGGGCGACGCCCGGAACGTCGGTGAGCAGCGAGGCGAGCATGCCGCCGGTGCAGCTCTCCGCCGTCGCCAGCTTGAGGTCGCGCTCGCTGGCCTTGGCGAGCAGCCGCCGCGTCGCCTCCTCGAGGCGGCTCGGCAGCACCGGCGAAAGAGTGTCGGCCTCGTTCACGCCAATCGTCCTAACCTCGGGCAGGAGCGGGAACCGGCCCCATGCTCCGATTGTTCCGAAGCCGCAATCCAGGAGAAACCCACATGATCGCCGAACAACAGAATATGGATGGACTTCAACTTCTTGCCGCCGACCACCGCAAGGTCGAGGGGCTGTTCGAAAGCTTCGAGAAAGCGACCGGGACCGCGGCCAAGGAGAAGCTCGTCCGGCAGATCTGCACCGAGCTCAAGATCCACTCGATGATCGAGGAGGAAATCTATTATCCCGCGATCCGCGGCAAGGTCGAAGGGGATGCGCTCGACGAGGCCTATGTCGAGCATGACAGCGCCAAGCTGCTGATCAACGAGCTCGAGGCGGCCGAGCCCGACGAAAGCTATTACGACGCCAAGGTGAAGGTCCTCTCCGAGCTGATCGAGCATCACGTCAAGGAGGAGGAGAAGCAGCGCGACAATTTGTTCCAGCAGACCCGCGCCGCCGATATCGACCTGATCGCGCTCGGCGCCCGGCTCGCCGCGCGCAAGCAGGAGCTGCTGGCGAAGGCGGAGCGCGAGGGCCTGCCGCCGGCCGCGCCCGCCACCCTGCAGCACGAAGCGATCTGAATATGGGCTGGACCCGCAACCGCACCGTCGTCGCGGCAGCCGGGGCGGCGCTGGCCGGCTTCGCCGCGCTGCTGCTCGGCCGGCGCTGGCGCGCGCAGGGCGGCGAGGAGCGGCCCGCTCCCGCGCTGGAGCGCGGCAAGACCGCGCCCGGGCCGGTCGGCCAGTCGGGCGCGGCGCGCTCGGCCGGTCCCGAGGCGATGCGCGATCCGCCCACCGATTGGGAGAAGACCGACCAGGCGTCGGACGAGAGCTTCCCCGCGAGCGACCCGCCCGGGATCAACCCCCACGTCGATTGAGCGAATTCTCGAAGTCCACCCCGCCCCAACCCCTCCCCATCAAGGGGAGGGGCTATTGGGAACGTCCTGGTCCGGGCCGGCGGCGAAGATCGTCGCGCGGGCGGCACTCAGCTCGCGGATCGCCTCGGACGCCGACCAGCCCCAGACGAAATGGGCGCCGAGCATCACCGCGTTGCGCCGCATCGGGTGTTCGGTCGCGGGCTTGAGCACGCCGAAGGCCGGGATCCAGCCCATATAGGAGGCGAGCCAGATGCCGCCGCCGGCGAGCGCGCCGCCGACCTTCCCGATCCGCGGATTGGCCGCCGCGATCAGCGCGCCGCAGCCGGCGCCATAGGCGAAATGGGCAATGAGGGTGAGGTCGGGCGCCGGGGCCGCGGGCGGGGCCAGCGCCGCGTCGACAATCTCGCGCGGAGGGAGCGGGTAGCGTTCCCTGGCCGGCAGCCTTTTGTGCAGCCGCCGCATCGCCGCCGTCATCGCCATCGTCGCGACGAAGCCGGCGATCGCGCCGATCGCCAGCCGCGCGCCAAGCCCGAGCTCCTTGTCCGCCATGCCGCCAGCATAGCGGCGGCGGCCTAAAGCTCCACCCCGCTGGCGATCGCCTCGAGCTTCTTCAGGCGCTCGCGCACCGCGGCGAGCTCGATGCGGACGCCGATTTCGTCCTCGGCCGCTTCGGGCGCCGCCGACCGGGCGGCGAGCTCGAGCTTCTTATAGTCGAGCCAGCCCCGCCAGGCGCGGCCGGCGGCGAGGCAGAGCATCGCGGCGATGGCGAGCGCGGTGCCGGCATAGATGAGGGACGCAGTCATGCTCGATCCTATTCGTAGCGCAGCGCGTGGATCGGATTGGCGCGGGCGACCCTGAAGGCGTGGCCGGCGATGGTGCCGATCGCGATCGCCAGGGCGAGCATTCCGGCGAGCACGAACGGCAACGGCCCCAAATCGATGCGCGCGTCGAACGTGTTGAGCCAGGAGCGCATCGCCCACCAGGCGACCGGCCAGGCGATCAGATTGGCGATGATCACCGGCTTGGAGAATTGCCAGGCGAGCAGCCGGACGATGTCGCGGGTGCGGGCGCCGAGCACCTTGCGGATGCCGATCTCCTTGGTCCGCCGGTCGGCGGTGAACGCGGCCAGCCCGAACAGGCCAAGGCAGGCGACGATCACGGCGAGGATCGCGAAGCCGGCGAACACCTTCGCCCGCGCCTGCTCGGCGGTGTAGAGCTCGAGGATCTTGTCCTCGCTGAACACGCCGTCATAGGGCACGTCCGGCGCGAGCCGGCGCCAGGCGCGCTCGACATTGGCGCGGGCCGTCGCGGGATCGCGCGTGTCGTAGCGCACCAGCAAGGTGCCCGCGAAGGTCCGGTCGAGCCGGAACATGATCGGATCGATCGGCTCGCGGATCGAGCGGAAGCGCGAATCCGGAACGACGCCGATGATGTGGACCGGCACGACGCCGTCCTCGGGATCGAAATAGGGCACGCCGACGGTCTTGCCGACCGCGTCGGCAGGGCTGCGGAAGCCCATTCGCTGGACGGCGAGCTGGTTGACGACGACGTTGATGCCCCGCGCCACCAGCGCCCGCTCCTGCGCGTCGACCGCGGCCCGGCTCGCCGGATCGGCCGACGCCAGGGCGACCGTCGAATCGTCGCCGGGGCGGTTGCGGTCGAACAGCCGGCCGGCGACGGGCGAGATGCCCATCGTCCGAAAGAAGTCGACGTCGACCGAATAATTGCCGATCGTCACCGGCTCGGTCTGGCCCGGCACCTGGACGCCGCTATTGTTGTTGTTGTCGGTGGCGACGCCGATGCCGGAGCGGCCGACGGAAACGACGCCGGGCACGCGCGCCATTTCCTCGGTGATCGTGTCGGAACGCTCGATCAGCTGGCGCCGGCCGAGATTCTCGATCTGGATCAGGCCGTCGCGGCGATAGCCGGGATCGACCGTCCGCGCGTAGACGGTCTGGGCGTAGACCACCGCGGTGCAGATGATGAGCCCGATCGAAACCGAGAATTGGGCAACGACCAGGATGTTGCGCAGGATGCCCGAACCGGAGGCTTCGGCCGAGGATTTGTTGGCCTTGAGCACCTGCGCCGGCTGGAAGCGCGAGAGGTAGAAGGCCGGGTAGACGCCGCCGGCTCCGCCGACGATCAGGGTCAATGCAACGATCGGCAGCAGCATCCCGTCCCAGCCGAAATAATGCATGGCAAGATCGGCATCGAGGAAGTGAGAGAGCGCCGGCAGCAGCAGCTCGACCAGCGCCAGCGCGAGCAGCATCGCGATCGCCGCGATCAGCACCGACTCGGCGATGAACTGGGTAATCAATTGCTTGCGGTTGGCGCCGAGCACCTTCCTCAATGCCACCTCGCGCGCCCGCTGGCTGGCGCGGGCGGTGGCGAGGTTGGTGAAGTTGACGCAGGCCATGCCGAGGATGAGGAAGGCGATGATGGCGAAGGTGACGATCGTCTGGCGGTCGTTGCCCGGCTTCATCGTCCCGTCCTGGGCGATGCCGAGGTGGACGTCGCGGACGTTGGTCACCCGCCAGTCCTCCTCGTCCCCCTGGTTGGTGGTCTGGTTGCCGTAGGTCTCGTTGGGGATGTTGCGGCGCTCCCAGGCGGGCAGCGCCGCCTGGATCGCGGCCGGGTCGCTGCCCGGCCTGAGGGTGAAATAGACCCAGCCCGACTGGCAGCCCCAGCAGGTCAGGAAAATGGGCGAATCGTCGAACCAGCGGGCCATGTCGACGCGGGCGACGATGGTGAAGCGGACGTGGCTGTTGCGCGGCAGGTCGCGGACGATTCCGGTGACGCGATAGTCGACGGTGCGGCCGCGCGAGATCATGGTCAGCGTCCGGCCGAGCACGTTCTCGGTGCCGAACACGCGCCGCGCCTCGCTCTGGGTCAGCACGACATTGTTGGTCTGGACGAGCGCGGTGCGCGGATCGCCGGCGATGAACGGGAATTGGAGGACGTCGAAGAACAGATTGTCGACCAGCAGCACATTCTCGGTGGACAGCGATTCGGCGCCGCGGCGGATCACCGGCTCCGCGCCGAGCGCGTAGACCATGCGCTCGATCTGCGGGAAGTCGGCCTTGAGCCGCTGGCCGGAGACGTAGGCGGCCATCTGCAGATCGGCTTCCTCGCCGGTCTGCTTGGACTTGTAGTGGGTCTGGAACTGGTAGGTGTTGTCCGCATTGGGGAGCCACGCGTCGTAGCTGGTCTCGTAGCGGACGTAGAGGAGCAGCATCAGGCAGGCGGCAAGGCCGATCGCCAGGCCGAAAATGTTGATGAAGGCATAGGTCTTGTTCTTGACCAGCGCCCGGACGCCCACCGTCATGTAATTGCGCCACATCTCTACTTCTCCTCTTCACTCCTGAGCCCCTCCCCTCGATGGGGAGGGGTTGGGGTGGGGTGGACTCGGAGACCGGCTCCGTGCCGGTGGAGATGCCACCCCCACCCCGGCCCTCCCCCATCGAGGGGAGGGAGAAACGTCACGCCGCGCGGCGGTGCTCGACCAGGATCCGCCCGTCGAGCATGTTGACGACGCGGCCGGCATAATCGGCGTGGCTCGGCGAGTGGGTCACCATGCAGATGGTCGAGCCCTCCGCGTTCAGCGCCTGCAGCATCTTCATCACCTCCTCGCCATGGGCGGTGTCGAGATTGCCGGTCGGTTCGTCGGCGAGGATCAGCTTCGGCGCTGCGACAAGGGCCCGGGCGACGGCGACACGTTGTTGCTGGCCGCCTGACAATTGGCTCGGCCGGTGCTTGGCGCGGTGGGCGATGCCCACCTTGTCCATCACCTCGTCGACCCGGGTGCGCCGCTCGCCCGCGGGGACGTTGTGGTAGAGCAGCGCAAGCTCGATATTCTCGCGGACGGAGAGCTCGTCGACGAGATTGAAGGACTGGAAGATGAAGCCGATGTTCCGCTTGCGAAAGTCGGCGAGCTTCGATTCGGAGAGCCCCGCGACCTCGGTGCCGTTGAAGATGTAGGAGCCCGAGGTCGGCGAATCGAGCATGCCGATCACGTTCAACAAGGTCGATTTGCCGCAGCCCGACGGCCCCATGATCGCGACGAACTCGCCGTCGGCGACATCGAGGAAGATGCCGTCGAGCGCGGTCGTTTCGACCGTGTCGGTGCGGTAGACCCGCGAGACTTCACGCATGCTCAGCATAAACAAGCTCCCTTCATTGCCCACTGAGGCTCAGCCGATCGCGCTCGACGAAGCCCGTATAAGGAGAGGTGATGACGCGCTCGCCCGGGTCGAGCCCTTCGAGCACCTCGATATAATCGTTGTTGCGGCGGCCGAGCCGGACGTTGCGCTTGACCGCCGAGCGGCCGTCGGGCGCGACCACGAACACCCAGGCGCCGCCGGTGTCGTTGTAGAACGAGCCGTTGGGGATCATCCGCGCCTGGGAGGGCGCGCCCAGGGTCAGCCGGATCTGGACGGTCTGGCCGCGCTGGAGGTCGGCGGGCTCGGCCTCGAGGAACCTGAGGTCGATCTCGAACGCGCCGTTGCGCACCTGCGGATAGATTTTGCTGACCCGCATCCGGTACTGGCGGCCGCCGACCTCGGCATTGGCGACCTGGCCGACGGCGACCCGGCCGAGATAGAATTCGTCGACCTGGGCGCGCAATTTGTTGTGGCCGGCGCTGTCGATCTGGCCGAGCCGCTCGCCGCGCTGCAGCGACTGGCCGATCTGGATGTCGAACGAGGTCAGCTGGCCGGCGACCGGGGCGCGCAGGTTCAGCGAATCGAGGCTCATGCGGGCGATTTCGAGGCTCTGGTTCATCGCGCTGGTCGACGAGCGGAGCTGGGCGAGCTGGCTCGACTGCAGCCGCTCGTCCTCGCTCTGCTGGCGGCGCACCACTTCGGAGCGGCGGCGGTTCGCCTCATAGGTGTCGCGGCTGTCGGCGAAGGTGCGGCCGGCGATGAAGCCGCGCTGGGCGAGCGGCCGCTGCATCTCGTACTGGCGGCGCGCGGTCCCGGTGGCGAGGTCGGCCTCGATCCGCGCCCGCTCGTTGGCGAGCCGGGTCTGGTTGAGCGCAAGCTCCTGGCTGCGCATCGAGTTCAGCTGCTGGGTGACCTCGGTCTGGCGGGCGAGCACGTTCAATTGCAGCTCGGGATTGGTGAGCACCGCGAGCAGCTGGCCCTGCTGGACCATGGTGCCGTCCTCGACGACGACGCGCTCGACCCGGCCGCCCTCGACCGCATCGAGGAAGACGGTGAGCGACGGCTCGACCCGCGCCCGCAAGGGCAGGAAATCGTCGAACCGGCCCTGCGTCACCGTCGAGATGGTGAGCCGCGCGACGGGGACGGTCTGGCTGTTGGCGCTCGGCGCGAAATAATAGAAGATGGCGAGCAGGAGGATCAGCGCGATCGCGCCGAGGCCGATCTTGACCTTGGTCGGGAGCCCGCCCTTCGCGACCGCGCGGTCCATGCCGCCGCCGCTCACCGGGCTCTCATTCTTGGGCATGCGGACGACGCTCATGGAAAGAGGTGCTCTTGGCAAGACGACGCGGCGGCAGCCTGTCCGGAATCGGACAATAACTGTCCGCCACCGCACACCGTCATGCGCTCAGGCAATCGGCATGGAGGCGACGAAGGTCAAAAACCCGGTCGCGATGAAGCCGACGGCGAAGGCCAGCGCTTCGAACTTATCCATTTCGCATCTCCCTGAACGCGGAAAACCCCTGATGCGGGAGGAGCAGCACGAGCCGTGCCAGTTGCCGGAAGTGGCGGAAATCCGCCCCTTTCGCTCGAACCGCGCCGATCCCGTCCGGCGCCTTCGCGTCCGCGGGCGGACACTGGCACGCTTTTTGATTGTCCGTTATCGAACATCGCGGGAGGGCTCCCCTGTGAATAACGGCAGGCGCTTCGGGCGCTGCATCATCATCGACGACGATCCCGACATCCTCTTATCGGCGCGGCTCCTGCTGCGCGACCTGTTCGCCGAGGTCGCCGCTTTCCAGGACCCGCACGAGGCGCTCGCGACGATGGACGCCGAGCTGCCCGACGTCGTCCTGCTCGACGCCAATTTCGGCCGCGGCGCGACCGACGCCGCCGAGGGTTTCCGCTGGCTGGGCGAGATATTGAAGCGCGACCCGCAGGCGGTGGTGGTGATGATCACCGCCCATGCCGGGATCGGCGTCGCGGTCGAGGCGATGAAGCGCGGCGCCACCGACTTCGTCTCCAAGCCCTGGTCGAACGAGCGGCTGCTCGCCACCGTCCGCACCGCCGCGTCCCTGCGCACCTCGCGCGAGGAGGCGGTGACCGAAAGGAAGCGCGCCGTCGCCGTCGCCGCGCCCGCCGCCGGCGGCGAGACGCCTTTGCTTGGGCGTTCGCCGGCAATGGCGCGGATCTGGTCCCTGATCGAGCGCGCCGGGCCGACCGACGCCAACGTCCTCATCCTCGGCGAGAACGGCACCGGCAAGGAGCTGGTGGCGCGCGAGCTCCACCGCCGCTCGCGCCGGTCCGACCAGATCCTGGTTTCGGTCGACCTCGGCGCGGTCGCCGAGAATCTGTTCGAAAGCGAATTGTTCGGCCACGTCAAAGGCGCCTTCACCGACGCCCGCGCCGACCGCATCGGCCGCATGCAGGCGGCCGACAAAGGCACGCTCTTCCTCGACGAGATCGGCAATCTGCCGCTCCACCTCCAGCCCAAATTGCTGACCGCGCTCGAGCAGCGCCGGGTCGTGCCGGTCGGCGCCAACAAGCCGGTGGCGATCGACGTGCGCGTCATCGCCGCGACCAATTGCCCGCCCGAGCAGCTCTCGGAAGAAGGGCGCTTTCGCCAGGACCTGCTGTTCCGGCTCAACACCGTCGAGATCGACCTGCCCCCGTTGCGCGAGCGGCGCGAGGACATCACCGGCCTCGCCGACCATTTCATCGCCCAATATGCGAGGAAATACGGCAAGCCCGCCCGCGCGCTGCCGCCCGAGGTCGGGCGCGCGCTCGAAGCCTATGACTGGCCCGGCAACGTCCGCGCGCTGCGCCACGCCTGCGAGCGCGCCGTCATCCTCGCCGACGGCGCCGCCTTCAGCGTCGAGGATTTCTCGCTCTCGCGCGGCCTCGCCCCGGTGCGCGCCGCGCCGGCACCGGCGCCGGTCGCGCCCGCGCGCGACGACCTCAACCTCGAGCGCGCCGAAAAGCAGCTGGTCGAGGAAGCGCTGAAGAAGCACAGCTACAACATCTCGCTCGCCGCCGCCGAGCTGGGCCTGACCCGCGCCTCGCTCTACCGGCGGATGGAAAAGCACGGGCTGTGAGGTACCGGGCGCTCTTTATCCTCCCCTCGATTTCGAGGGGAGGGGGACCATGCGAAGCATGGTGGAGGGGCCTCTTCGGACGCTGCGAGAAGCCCCTCCACCGTCCTGCGGACGGTCCCCCTCCCCTGCAAATGCAGGGGAGGATTTAAGGCGGTGAGCGTCTTCGGCCATCGCTTCCTGTTCGGCCTCGCCTGGCGGCTGGGGCTGCTGGTGGCGGCCGCCTTCGCCTTCGCCGCTTCGCTGGCGCGGCCCGACCTCGGCGCTGCGCGGATCGTCGCCGGCCTGCTCGTGCTCGGCGCCGCCGCCCTGCTCTGGCGCCACGTCCAGCGCACCAACATCGAGCTGTCGCGCTTCATCGACGCGGTCCGCTTCGGCGATTTCAGCCAGGGCTTCTCGCACCGCGGCCAGGGCTCGGGCTTCGCCGAGCTCTCCGGCACGCTCGACGAGGCGATCAGGCGGCTGCGCGACGAGCGCCACAAGCTGATCGACGCCAACCGCTTCTACGAGGCGGTGCTCGACGACGCCCCGACCGCATTGCTGACGGTCGACGCCGACGGCAAGGTCGAGCTCGCCAACAAGGCCGCCCGCCGCCTCTTGGTCCGCCACAAGGGGGTGAGGGTCGAGGATTTCCGCGAATATGGCGACGCTTTCGCCACCGCGCTCGAAGGCGGCGCGGTCAACCGACCGCGGCTCGTCCCTTTGCTCAGCGACGGCGTGCCGCAGACGATGCTGGTCGGGGCGGCGATCGTCCACCGCTTGGGCGGCCTCGTCCGGGTCGTCGCGGTCCAGCCGATCCAGGGCGAATTGAACGCGATCGAGATCGCCGCCCAGTCGGACCTGATCCGCGTCCTCACCCACGAGATCATGAACTCGATGACCCCGGTCACCTCGCTCGCCCACAGCGCGGTCGATCTGATGCGGGGCGTCGACCAGGGCGGCGATGCCGACGTCGCCGACGCCCGGATCGCGGTCGAGACGCTCGCCCGGCGCGCCGACGGCGTCATGCATTTCGTCGAATCCTACCGCCAGATCAGCCGCGCGCCCGAGATCAGGGCGCGGCCGATCGACGTCGCCGCCTGGGGCCGCGAGCTCGAATCCTTGTTCCGGGCGAGCGAGCGCGCGAAGGGGATCGACCTCACCCTGGCGGTCGACGAGTCGCTGACCCTCGATGCCGATCCGGACCTGATGAGCCAGGTGCTGATCAACCTGATCCGCAACGCCGGCCAGGCCGCGCGCGGCCATGCCGGGCGCCCGCACGTCTGGCTGAGCTTCGCGCGCACCCGCTCGGAAAGGACCCAGATCGAGGTCGCCGACAACGGCCCCGGCGTGCCCGAGGGCCTCAGGCAGGACATCTTCCTCCCCTTCTTCACCACCAAGGCCGAAGGGACCGGCGTGGGCTTGAGCCTCGCCCGCCAGGTCGTCTTGGCCCACAAGGGCTCGATCAGCGTCGGCGACCGCCCGGGCGGCGGCGCCCTGTTCCGGATCGTGCTCTAGCCCGCAATCCGTTCGGCGACGCCGGCGGCCTGCGTCCTGATGTCGGGGATGGCGACGCTCTCCCAGAAGGTGCCGCGCGTCATCGGGCCGATCGCGTAGAGGCTGTCGGACGGCGCGCCGTCTGCGCCGAGCGTGCGGCAGTCGTGGTCGACGTCGATGCCGATCTTCAAGGGATCCGGCCGGATCCGGCCCGCCGCGACCAAAGCGAACAGCAAGGGCTCGCCCGAGCGGACGATGTTCAGCTCCGGCCCGGTGCAGTTGACGATCCGCGCCACCCGCAGCGTTTCGATATCGTCCCGCCCGCGGGCGCGGAAGCGCACCAATGCGCGGTCGCCTTCCGGCTCGGCGGAAACCAGCTTGCCCGCCGCCACGGCGAGCTGCGCCGCGCTTTGCATCGCCTCGATCGTCTCGCCGACCGCCGGCGCGATCTTGTGGCGGTGGACGTCCCACCAGGGCCGCAAATGCCTCAGGAAACGCCGCCGCTCCTCGGCGCCCGCCCCGGCCCACAGCGCCTGAGTGACGGTGCGCAATTCGTGGACGGCGCTGCGCCAGCCGATCTCTTCGCTCCGTGCCCTGACCCGTCGCAGCATCGCCGTGCAGCCCGGCGGCAATTCCTCGCAGGGCGCCACCATCGGTTCGCGCGGGCCGTGCGCCCGGGGCGCGAGGCCGCGCCGCGACAAGGCGACGATCCGGCCCGGAAAGCCCGCCGCCTCGAGCGTCAGCGCCGCATCGACCGCGGTGAGGCCGGTGCCGAGCAGCAGGACGACATCGCCCGCCCCGAGTCCGTCCGCGATCCCCTCAGCCCAGGGATCGTCGATCCAGAGCGAGCCGAGCGCTTCGGGGTCGATCCCGGGCGGCGTCGCCGGCTTCAGATTGCCCGGCGCGAGCACGACCACGTCCGCGTCGATCCTGCCGCCGTCTGCCAGCACGACGCCGTCGGCAAGGTCGATCACCTCGCCGCGGACGGCCGCGATTCCCGCCCGGGCGAGCAATTCGGCCAGATAGTCGCCGTAGAGCATGCGCGGCGCGAAATCCTCCTCGCCGCCGCCGGCGCGGGCGGCGAACCAGCGGACGAAGTGGTCGGGATCGTCGGCGAGCGCGCTCATCCTTCGCGCGGGGACGTTGAGCAAATGCTCCGGCCGCATCGTCGAATAAGCGACGCCGCGACCCGGCGCGCGCGCGCGTTCGATCAGGGTGACGGAGCCGACGCCCGCGCGCTGGAGGTGCAGCGCCTGGAGCGCGCCCGCGGCGCCGCCGCCGACGACCGCGACCGCTGCCCGGGTCACGCGATCTCCGGCTCGATCGGCACCGGATCGGCGAGGCTGAGCCCGTCGAGGATGCGCGCGGTCTCGTCGCGCACCATCAGCATTGCCCGATGGAGCCGGCATTTGTCCTCGCTGATGCAATTCTTGCACTGCTCGTAGGCGAGCCGGCTGGCGCAGGGGAGCAGGCCCAGCGAGCCGCGCGTCAGCCGGACGATCTCGCCATAGCTGATCTCGGCCGGCGGCTTGGCCAGCCAATAGCCGCCCTCGCGGCCGCGCATCGTTTCGACCAGGCCGGCGCGGCGCATCTGGGAGAGGATCACGGTCAGGAACTTGGGCGGCAGATTCTGCGCGACCGCAATCTCGGCGAGTTGGACCGGTCCCTCGCCGAAACGGTCGGCGAGATGGAGGAGGGCCCGGATTGTATACCGCGTCCGTTGAGAAAGCATGGCGCCCCCATGAACTCCCGGGCGGCGCTTGGCAACGGGGCTTGCGCGACATCATGAAGTGTATACAGTATACAATATGGCGACGGCTTCGATCCTCCCCCGCGACAATCTCAGCGATGAAGCGGCGCTCGCCGTGCGCAACATGATCGTCGATGGACGGCTCGGCGCCGGCGCCCGGATCAACGAGGTCCATCTCGCCCGGCAGCTCGGCATCAGCCGGACGCCGCTGCGCGAGGCGCTGTCGGGGCTGGAGCAGGAGGGCGCGGTGACCGGCGTGGCCCGTCTCGGCTGGTTCGTGCGGCCGCTGACGCTCGACGAGTTCCGCCAGATCTATCCGATGCGAGCGCTGCTCGATCCCGAGGCGCTGCGCCTGGCGGGGCTGCCCGCGCCGGACAGGCTCGCCAGGCTGCGGACGCTGAATGACCGGATCGGCCACGCGCGCGATGCCGACGCGATCATCGCGCTCGACGACGATTGGCACCGGCTGCTGATCGCCGGCTGTCCGAACCGCGTCCTGCTCGAGCTGATCGATCAGTTCATCCGCCGCACCCGCCGCTACGAGATCGCCTTGATGCGCGAGGGGCGCAACGTCGCGGCCGCGACCGCCAATCATGACGACATCATGGCCGCGCTCGAGGCCGGCGACCTCGCGGCGGGCTGCGCGGCGCTGCGCAAAAATCTGCAAACCGGCTTCGCCCCGATCGCCGCCTGGCTGGCGGAGCGCGAGGAGACAGGAACATGATCAGGCTCGTCGCTCTCGCGTTCGCCTTGCCGTTGCTGCTGGCGGCGCAGTCGCCGCCCGCCGCGGCCGATCCGCTGATCGGACTGTGGGCGTTCGAGGGGGATTACGGGCCGGCGCCGCGCGGCCCGCTGACGATCCGCCGATTGCGCGGCGGCTGGAGGGCGGAAATCGGCGACGTGGCGGTGCCGGCGACGGTGACGGGCAATTCGATCCGCGTCACCTTCGGCACGCTCGCCGGCTTTCGCGGCCGGCTCAATGGCCGGACGATCAGCGGCTTCTGGCTGCAGCCCTCGGGCGCGACCGCGGACCGGCGCGATCCGGGCGGCACCGGCCAGGCCTTCGCCACGCCGGTCGAGCTCAGGCGCGGCTCCGGCAACGTCTGGCGCGGCACGGTGACGCCGCTCGACGATCGCTTCACCCTCTATCTCAGCATCTTCCGCGCCGCCGACGGCGCGCTCACCGGCGCGTTCCGCAACCCCGAGCTCAACAGCAATGGCGGCGCCTCCCGCTTCGCGGTCACTCGCGACGGCGATGCGGTCCGCTTCAACCTGCGCTACGAGGGCGGCGAGATCGACCACCGCGCGACCTTCCTTCATGCCCCCGACCGGCTGCGCATCCGCTGGGACAATCTCGGCCGCGAGATCGAGCTGACGCGCATCGACCCGGCCCGCGCGGCGAGCTTCTTCCCGCGTCCGCCCGGCGCGCCGCTTTACGTCTATCGTGCCCCGCCGGAGACCGGCGACGGCTGGCGGACCGCCGCCGCCCGCGAGCTCGGCGCCGACGAGGCGGCGCTCGCGCGCATCGTCGGCGACGTCGCCGCTTCGGACCCGACCGCCCGGCCGCCGACCCTGATCCATTCGATGCTGGTCGCCTATCGCGGCCGGCTGGTGCTCGAGGAATATTTTTTCGGCTACGATCGCGACACGCCGCACGACACGCGCTCGGCGGGCAAGACCTTCTCGTCGGTGATGCTCGGCGCGGCGATGATGCGCGGTACCGCCATCTCGCCCGACACGCGGATCTATCCGCTGCTCGCCGCAATGGGGCCCTTCGCCAATCCGGACCCGCGCAAGGAAAGGATCACGCTCGCCCAGCTGATGACCCACAGCGCCGGCCTCGCCTGCAACGACAATGACGAGGCCTCGCCCGGCAACGAAGACACGATGCAGAGCCAGCGCGAACAGCCCAATTGGTGGAAATATACGCTCGACCTGCCGATGGCGCACGATCCCGGCACCCGCTACGCCTATTGCTCGGCCAATATGAACCTGGTCGGCGGCGCCCTCACCGCAGCGACCGGAACGTGGCTGCCCGAATATTTCGAACGCACCGTCGCCCGGCCGCTCCAGTTCGGCCGCTGGCACTGGAATTTGATGGCGAACGGCGAAGGCTATCTCGGCGGCGGCGCCTTCCTGCGGCCGCGCGACCTGCTCAAGATCGGCCAGGCTTATCTGGGCGGCGGCGTGTGGAACGGACGCCGGATCGTCGCCGCGCCCTGGGTCGCCGCCTCGACCGCGCCGCGGATCGAGATCAGCCCGGCGACCACCGGCTACAGCGAGGAGGAGTTCGGCAATTATTACGGCCGCGGCCGGGACGGGCTCGCCTGGCACCTCGGCGCGCTCAACGTCGGCGGCCGCGAGGTCCCCACCTATGCCGCCGGCGGCAATGGCGGCCAGGTGCTGCTCGTCGTCCCCGCTTACGACCTCGTCGTCGTCTTCACCGGCGGCAATTACGGCCAGGGCGGGGTCTGGGGCCGCTGGGGCCAGAACATCGTCGCCGACCGCATCGTCCCCGCCCTCGGCCGCTAGCCCTCTCTCCCCAACCCTCTCCCCGCTGGGGAGAGGGGCCGATGTCATTACGGCCGCGCGTGAACGGCGGCTGACGGACGCGTTCAGCGCCCGATCAACCCCTTGATGTAAAAGCCGCTTCGAGCCCGGACGGCGCGCGTGAGCGCCCCGGGCTCGGTTGCGAATGGAATCCCTCGCGTTGCGTACCGAGGGAGGGGCCGGCGCTCCGCAGGGCGTCGGCCCCACTTCGTCTCGGCCGGTTTGCGAGAGGACGGCGTGGGCCGCCTTTTCCGCCGGTCTCCCGCTTGGCGGGCCTTTCCGTTCGCCGCAGCGAAAATTGCGACGAAGCGAGCCGCCGGATTCGATTTACCATATTGCATCTGAATCCAGTTGAGGCACAATGGCTAGTGGCGCTTCGCAGGGGGAGACGCTAAAGGTTGTGGGAGCGCCTTCGGCCACCATATCGGGTCGACGGGAGAGCCGTGTCTCTGTGGATATCGGGGACAAGCCCAAATTAGCCCACCGCTCCCCTTCGGATTCGCCTAGAACCGGCGCAACGCCTATATAGAACGTATTAGGAACGAGGGACTCGGAGATGGATCTGTCCGGCAGCAGCGAGGTGAGCGCGAGCGACGTCACGATGACGGCGGATCCGCCGGCGAAAAAGGCCAGGGGGAAGACCCGGATGGGCGAATCGAAGGCGGCGGAGGCGCGGGCCTTCGACGTCGTCAGGGATCATGGCCGCGATTCGCTGCTCACCGATTTCGGCAAGGACACGCTCCAGGACCGCTATCTGCTCCCCGGCGAGTCCTACCAGGATCTGTTCGTCCGGGTCGCCTCGGCCTATGCCGACGACGAGGCCCACGCCCAGCGGCTCTACGATTATATCTCGAAGCTGTGGTTCATGCCGGCGACGCCGGTCCTCTCCAACGGCGGCACCGGGCGGGGGCTGCCGATCTCCTGCTACCTCAACAGCGTCGACGACAGCCTCGAAGGGATCGTCGGCACCTGGAACGAGAATGTCTGGCTGGCGGCGCGCGGCGGCGGCATCGGCACCTATTGGGGCAATGTCCGCGGCATCGGCGAGGCGGTCGGCCTCAACGGCAAGACCAGCGGCATCATCCCGTTCGTGCGGGTGATGGATTCGCTGACGCTGGCGATTTCGCAAGGCTCGCTTCGGCGCGGCTCGGCCGCCTGCTATCTCGACATCTCGCACCCCGAGATCGAGGAGTTCCTCGAGATCAGGAAGCCGTCGGGCGACTTCAACCGCAAGGCCCTCAACCTCCACCACGGCGTGCTCGTCAGCGACGCCTTCATGGCGGCGGTGCGCGACGGTCGCGAATGGCTGCTGCAGAGCCCCAAGGACGGCTCCGAGCGCGGCTCGGTCGACGCCCGCTCGCTGTTCCAGAAGCTGGTCGAGACGCGGCTGGCGACCGGCGAGCCCTACATCATCTTCATCGACCAGGTGAACCGGTCGATGCCCAAGCACCATCGCGACCTGGGGCTCAAGGTCACCACCTCGAACCTGTGCTCGGAGATCACCCTGCCGACCGGCATCGACCATCTCGGCGCGGCGCGGACCGCGGTCTGCTGCCTGTCCAGCCTCAACCTCGAGACCTGGGACGAATGGCACGGCGACAAGGTCTTCATCGAGGACGTGATGCGCTTCCTCGACAATGTCCTCACCGACTATATCGACCGCGCCCCCGAGGAGATGGCGCGGGCCAAGTACAGCGCCGAGCGCGAGCGCTCGGTCGGGCTCGGCGTGATGGGCTTCCACTCCTTCCTCCAGGCCCGCGGCCTCCCGTTCGAAGGGGCGATGGCCAAATCGTGGAACCTGAGGATCTTCCGGCATATCCATGCCCAGGCCAGCGAAGCGAGCCTGATGCTCGCCAACGAGCGCGGCCCCTGCCCCGACGCGGCCGACATGGGGGTGATGGAGCGGTTCAGCTGCAAGATGGCGATCGCGCCGACCGCGTCGATCTCGATCATCTGCGGCGGCACCAGCGCCTGCATCGAGCCGATTCCGGCCAATATCTACACCCACAAGACGCTGTCGGGCTCGATCTCGATCCGCAACCCGCATCTCGAACGGCTGCTCGTCGCCAAGTCCAAGAACAGCGAGGGCATCTGGTCGACGATCCTCGAACGCGGCGGCTCGGTCCAGCATCTCGATTTCCTCACGCCCGAGGAAAAGGACGTGTTCAAGACCAGCTTCGAGATCGACCAGCGCTGGCTGATCGAGCTCGCCGCCGACCGAACCCCCTATATCGACCAGGCCCAGTCGCTCAATCTGTTCATCCCGGCCGACGTCGACAAATGGGATTTGCTGATGCTCCACTACCGCGCCTGGGAGCTCGGCATCAAATCGCTTTATTACCTGCGCTCGAAGTCGGTCCAGCGCGCCGGCTTCGCCGGCGGCGTCGAGGCCGACAACACGCCGGACCTCAGGGAGATCGAGCTGCAGTCCACCGACTATGACGAGTGCCTGGCGTGCCAATGACCCGTCCGCGCCTCCTTGCCCCGCTTGGCGCCCTCGCCGCGCTCGGCGCCTGCGCGACCCAGAGCGCGGCCGCGGTCGCGCCGGCCGCGCCGGGCTTCCTCTTCGGCCTGTGGCACGGCTTCATCTTCCCGGTCGCCTGGGTGATCTCGCTGTTCGTGCCCGAGGTCGCGGTCTACGCGGTGCCCAACAATGGCGGCTGGTACGATTTCGGCTATTTCCTCGGCATCGTCGTGTTCGGCGTCGGCGCGAGGAAGAGCCAGATCGTCTATCGCGACCGGGTGATCCGCGAGCGCGTCGTCCGCGGCCGCCACACCATTCGCGAGGCGGACGAGGGATGACCGCGCTGCGGCTCGTCTATCCCGCCCTGCTGGTCGTCTTCGGCCTGCTGATGCTGTGCAATCCCGGCTGGTTCCGCGAAGCCAAAAGGCGCGAATATCAGAAGCGACTGGCGGCGCGGACGGAGCGCGGCGAGGATGCCTATTTCGAGGAGCTGCGCGAGCTCGAAGCCTATCCGCCGCCCCGCACCGTCTATTTGTGGCAGGCGCTGGGCGCGGTCCTGTTCGCGCTCGGCGCCTTCATCATCGCCGACCGCCTCACCACATAGCAATCGAACCGGAGTTACCCCAATGCCCCTCTTAGAAGCCCGCGCCCAGTACAAGCCGTTCGAATATCCCTGGGCGTTCGATTTCTGGAAGCGCCAGCAGCAGATCCACTGGATGCCCGAGGAGGTGCCTTTGGGCGAGGATTGCCGCGACTGGGCGCAGAAGCTGACCGAGCACGAGCGCAACCTGCTCACCCAGATCTTCCGCTTCTTCACCCAGGCCGACATCGAGGTCCAGGATTGCTACCACGACAAATATGGCCGCGTGTTCAAGCCGGTCGAGATCAAGATGATGCTGGCCGCCTTCTCCAACATGGAGACGGTCCACATCGCCGCCTACAGCCATTTGCTCGACACGATCGGCATGCCCGAGAGCGAGTACAGCGCCTTCCTCCAATATAAGGAGATGAAGGACAAGCACGATTATCTCGCCACCTTCAGCGTCGATTCCGACGAGGACATCGCCCGCACGCTCGCCATGTTCGGCGGCTTCACCGAGGGGCTGCAGCTGTTCGCCAGCTTCGCGATGCTGATGAACTTCCCCAGGTTCAACAAGATGAAGGGGATGGGCCAGATCGTCAGCTGGTCCGTGCGCGACGAGAGCCTCCATTGCGAGGGCATCACCCGCCTGTTCCACGCCTTCTGCGCCGAGCGCGATTGCCTGACGCCCGCGGTCCGCAAGGACATACGCGACGTCTGCCACCACACGGTCGACCTCGAGGACGCCTTCATCGACCTCGCCTTCGAAATGGGGCCGGTCCCCGGCATGACCCCGGCCGAGATCAAGAAATACATCCGCTACATCGCCGACTGGCGCCTCAGCCAGCTCGGCCTCAAGCCGATGTACATGGTCGACGAGCACCCCTTGCCCTGGCTCGCGCCTTTGCTCAACGGCGTCGAGCACGCCAATTTCTTCGAAACCCGCGCGACCGAATATTCGAAGGCCGCGACGCGCGGCAATTGGGGCGAGGTCTGGGACAATTTCGACAAGCGCCAGTCAGCGAAGGCGGCCAACGACGGTTCATCCGCCGAAGCCCCGGCGAAGGCGGACGACGATATGTTCACGCGGGCGGGCGTGGCGGCGGAGTAAGACGTGCCGGCTGAAGAACCTTCGGCGGCGGTGGAGCGCATCCTCGATTCAGGAAGGAATATTCGCTTCGGCAAGGGCGTTGTCGCGAAAACGAGCTACGTGGCCGCCCTGACGGTTGCAGTTTGGGGCATCATTGCGTGGAGGTGGGGCCCCGACCTCCAAAGCAATATGGGAATGGTGGTTGCTGGACTCATAGCGACGGCTTTCGCTTTCTGGTTCATTCGTGGGACCCAGAGATTTGCTGAAAACAATCCGGCACAAGCCATGCTCGAGGGTGCCGAACTTTTGGAATGGCGACGCATGGACGAAAAGGTGAAAGGGAGCCCATCAACCTCAGACGCTCCTATGATAGAATCGACCGCCATACCGCGCCTGGCTCGCAAGGGCGAAGACTGAGATGTCGGGAAAGCACTATTTTTTGTATGTTAATAAGGCATCGGGCAAACGCCCGAACGCCGAAATCGAACAAGCCATTAGTCAGGAAGATTGGGCGAGATTCAGGGGTGGCGAATTGTACATAATATTCAGTGAAAAAAATGCGGTTGAGATAAGAGATCTTGTGCAGCCTCTGCTCGATGAGAATGATCATATTCTAGTCGGCGAGTTCAATAAATCAAATCATAGCGGTCGGTTATCGACGACGACTGTAGATTGGCTAAAAAAGAGGCCGTAGTTCATCTTCACAATTCCGGGGACATAATACCTAATTCGGCGGCAGGGTGCGGAGCGCCGGAGGCACCACCCCGCTCGCATTCGTCCCCTCCCCGATAAATCGCACCCCGGCCGCCTCATAGGCGCGCCGAAGATCGGCGATCAGCTCGGGCTTGATGTCGCGATGGTCGTTCTCGAAGCGGAGGATCGTGCGGCGGCTGACGCCGGCGGTGGCACCGGCCTGCTCCAGCGACCATTGCAACGCCGCCCGCGCCATGCGGGACTGCGCGGGCGTGAGGACGGGACCTTCCAGAACGAACCCCCTTGACCGGCTTCTTCGTGGTCCCTTAAAGGGACCGCAAAGAAGGAGACCTCCAGCATGGCTGCCGGGAGGCATAACCTGACGCGCCGGGCGTTGCTAGGCGCGGTCGGTGGCCGACACAGATGCCGGCGGTGTGATCCACGCCACAGGGTGCAGACAAAATTTCGCTTGCAGCGGAATCGCGTTGACGCTTTTAAGCTGGTAGCTTAAAGATCTCGTTATGTTCCGCTCCGCCGACGATCTCTCCGAAGCCGGAATCGACCTCCTAGCCTCGGCGCGCGGGAGGACGTTTGGCACCATCCTCGCCGATCCGCCCTGGCAGTTCCAGAACCGCACCGGCAAGGTCGCGCCCGAGCATAAGCGGCTCGCCCGCTACGGCACGATGACGCACGAGGAGATTTGCAATCTCCCGGTCGAAGACATCACCGCCGATCCCTCGCATCTCTATCTCTGGGTGCCGAACGCGCTGCTGCCCGAGGGGCTGAAGGTGATGGAAGCATGGGGCTATCGCTACATTTCCAATATCGTTTGGCACAAGGTTCGCAAGGACGGCGGCTCGGACGGGCGCGGCGTTGGCTTCTATTTCCGCAACGTCACCGAGCTGCTGCTGTTCGGCGTGCGCGGCAAGGACGCGCGTACGCTCGCCCCGGGCCGGCGCCAGGTCAACATGATGCAGACCCGCAAGCGCGAGCACAGCCGCAAGCCCGACGAGCAGTACAAGATCATCGAGGAGTGCAGTTGGGGGCCGCGGCTGGAGATGTTCTCGCGCGGCAAACGGCGCGGCTGGACGGTGTGGGGCAACCAGGCCGATGACGATTACAAGCCGACCTGGGACACCTACGGCTACAACAGCGCGGCGATCGCGGCAGAGTAGCTACTCCTCGGGAGGCAACTGCGCCGCCTCGGCCTTTTGTTCCGGCCGGGCGGGCCCGTCGTCGACGTACAGCTCCGGCTTGATCGCAAACGTCAGGATCGGGCATCCGCCGCCGCCACCGCCCTGAAGGCGCGGCCAAAGCTTCATGTGGTGCGTGGTTGAGGACCCGTAGGACTTACCCTTGCCGAGTTGCTTGAAGATCGCCTGTAGCTCCGTGGCGCGAGTTATGATGATGCCGACCTCGATAGCGCGCAGATCGAACAGGAGCCGAAAGTTATTCAGGTCGCGGTCGAAAAATGGGTCCTTGTTGTTCCACTCCACCTCCAACGCGACACGATTGCGGAAGCAGTCGACGCTGTGAGTGGGGCTCTCGAACGTGACGTCATCCACCTTGATCGCGGTGTGAAAATCCTTTTCTTTCCACTCACGCGCGTAAAAGTTCTCGTCGATCCGCTTAGAGACCAGCGATCTCCCGCCCCCAGCAGCTTCAATCTCGGATCGCAACAGCTTGAATTCTCGAAGCACCGCTAGCAGATCTGCCCATTCCTCGGGAAATGCGGTGGTAAGAACGCCCGCCGCGTTGCGCCACTCGCGGACATGATACTTCTCTTGAATGTCCCCGGGAACCAGGTGGAGCGTTGACATGCGCTCCTTGTGCTTTGGTCACTCGCTTTGCGCAAGCAGGGCGTCTCTACTCGCCGCCACGCTCCACCAAGCCTTAACCTCCGCGCGCTAAAGCGCCCCCATGTTCGGATTCCGCCTGTCCTGGGTGTTCCGCAGCCGCTGGCTGGCTTTGGTCTGGTGTGGGCTGATCGTGTGGATGGCGGTCGATCTGATTGGTCCCGATGCCGGCGCTAGAACGACCAGGCCGCCGCCAACGTGACCGACATCACCGGCGCCCCGGTCAGCCAGCACGACCTCGACGTGCTGCGCAACTTCGCCGAAGGGCATTAGCCGCGGGCCAAGATGAAAACGGAACTTCCCGCTTTCCAACACCTTCCCATAGCCCGCTCGACTGTCCCCGTTTCCCGGCCGCGCCTCAGGAGATGAAGCGCTCGATCGGATAGGCGGAGAGCGCGGCGAGCGCGAGCAGCATGGCCGCCTGCGCCCAGCCGGCGCGCCGCGGCGGCAGCCGGCCGAGCAGCAGATAGGCGCCGACCAGCAGCGGCAGAGCGAGGACGGCGAGCTGGCACAGCCTGTCGCCCGGATAGTCGGTGGCGAACAAGGTGGCGATCCCCGCCACCGGCACCAGCAGGAAACCCGCGCGCCGCGCCCAGGAGGGTCCGCCCAGCGCGCGATCCACCGCGACGAGCGCGAGCAGCAGGCCCCAGAGCCAGGCCAAAGCCGCCAGCGTCGCATAGGCCTGGCCGACCACGCTGTCGCCGGGGCCCTCGATGCTGGCCAAGTCCAGCGAGAGGAACCACAGATAGAGGAGCAAAGCCGCCGCGCCGCCCGCCGCCATCAGGATCGATCCCGGCCGGAGCTTCGCGCCCTTCTCCATCCCGCCCTTGGATGCCGATCCGCGCCGGAACGCAAGGCCCGTTTTCAGCTCGGCCTGCCCATCGCCATGGCCGTCCTCCAGGCGCAGGATGATGCGGCGACTGACGGCGGCGGCGGCGCCCGGACGCCGAGGTTCAAAACGGCACTCTGATCCCCACCAGCAGCCGGTTGCTGACCACCCCCGGCTGGAGCTCGACGGCTTCGACGCCGGCGAAGCCTCTGAGGTTGCCGACGATGCCGGTCTCGGCAAGGATGCGGCGCGGCTCGTACAACTCCGCCATTTCGTCGAGCGGATAGGTGCCGCGGCCCCGCCGTCCGCAGACGACGATCGCCGACGGGTCGGCGCGGTCGCAGGCGGGGCCAAACGCCCATCTCTCGGCGTCGGCGGACTGGTAGCGGGCAAGGTCGAAGTCGACCGCGGCGAGCGCGGGCGGCGCGGGCGCGGCCGCCTGGACGAGCATCATCAGGGCCAGGGACATGCTTCGCTCCACTGCCGACCGGCACAATTTCGACCCGCAATCGGGCGAAGATAAGGCAAGCTGTGGAGGTGACAAAGCACACGGAACAAAGCTAGAACTTTTCGCTTTCCTACAGCCCCCGCCATGCGATAAGTGAGTCGCTCCCCTTTCGACTCGAGAGGAGCGACTCGCATGTCCGATCCGATGCATCCGCCCGCCGCCCACCCCGCGCTCCGCAGCCCATCCACCCAATATCGTTCGCACGCGCCCGGGCGCGGAGGTTCCCCCGCGGCGTCCCGTCAACTTCGTCAACTTCCGGCGCGGATGGCATGTGTAAAGCTTGTCAACTTCATCCACTTTCGCGCCGCGAGCGCGCACCGAATGGCACCTGTCGGAGTTGTCAGGATATCCCGCGCGGGCTCCGGGATTCGCCCGACGGCGACCCGGATTTTTTCGCCCATGGAAGCTGAACTTTCTGAACCTTCCGCCGCTCGCGGCCGCCCGTCAACTTCCGGCACGCATGGCTCCCGCGGGCTGGGCGATGCCGCGGTGGCATGGCGACATGCCGTGGCCACTCGATCGCTGGCAAGGAGCTGACCAATGGAAGCAACCGGAGGCTGCCTGTGCGGCGCAATCCGCTACCGGGTGAAGGGGCTGCCGCAGGCGACCTCGCTGTGCCACTGCGAATCGTGCCGGCGCGCAACCGGCGGCCCCTCGCTCGCCTGGGCGATCTTCGCCGAGGGCGACGTCGAGATCACCAGCGGGGAGCTCGCCATCTACGCCTCCTCGCCCGGCGTCGAGCGCGGCTTTTGCGCGCGCTGCGGCACTTCGCTGAGCTATGCCCGCGCCAACCGCCCAGGGCTGTTCGACGTCACCACTGCTTCACTGGACGATCCGGAGGCCTTCCCGCCCGCCGTCGAGATCTGGACCTCCGAGCGCCTCTGCTGGGAAGCGGCCAATCCCGCCCTTCGCCAGTTCGCGCAATTCAGCACCCCGCCGGGCGCGGCCTGACCCGCGCCGCCGCGCCGCGCCGCTCAATCGTGGGTGCAGCCGGGATCGCCGTCGCAGATCAAGGTGTCGTAGCCCGAATTGGGCGAAATATCGTGGGCGAGGGCGAGCAACGGCAGATAGTCGCTGCGGACGCTGCCGAAGCCGAACCCGCCGAGATAGCGCCGCGCCACCTGCAATCCCTCGAGCAATGTCACGCCAACCGGCACCCGCGTCCCGACCGGGACATAATCGTTGTTGGTGAGGCGCGGCCAGAGCCGTTGGATCAGCAGCTTCGCCCAGCTCGGCGTGTCGGCTCCGGGCGGGACCAGCGGCACCACGTCGGCCGCGGATTCGTAGCGCCGGCAGCTTATCCCGCCATGGGCCTGATAGGCGGTGCGGAAATCCTCGTTGCCGCAGCGCGCGGCGGCGATCGTGAGCACGCGGATCGGCCCCTCCAGCCCGACGATCCCGAGCGCCCGCCAGCCGGCGAGATTGGCGAGCGCGCCGCCCTTGCTGTGCCCGGTGACGTAGAGCCGGTTCGGCCCGCCCGGCCGGATCAGCCCCTGGATCGCCGGCGCGACCTGGCCCCACAGCCGCTCGACCGAGCCGGCGAAGCCCGCATGCACGCGGCCGGGATAGACCGTATTGTCGCGCGAGAGGAACTCGACATTGTTGAGCCAGTCGCGCGCGACCTCGCCCGAACCATGGTCGTCCTCGACGAACGGCGCCAGCGTGCCGCGAAAGGCGAGCACGATACCTTCGGCGACGCGCCCGACCAGGGCGCGGTCGATATTGCCGGCGCCGTGCGGGCCCTGCGCGATGAACTCCTGGGGCGGCTCGGTCCAGCCGACCGGCGTGCCCCTGGGCGGCAGCTGCGTCTGGTACGTCTGCCGGCACGCGAACAACAAGCGCCGCCTGATGCATGTATCCGGCATGATCCGGCCCCTCCCTGCTCCGCCGCCCCGTCGTCCGGCGGCCGAGTCGAAAGCTTACGCCGCTTCGCGCCGATCTTCAAAGGCCGGGTCGGCGGCATCGCGGCCCCTTCCCCCGCCTCCGCCGCGCATCCGGGCGGCAGCTGGCGCCGCCGGCGAAGCCCCGGCCCTTCGATCCGGCCCTTGTGCCGCCGGTGCCTTTGCGCGCATCCTTGCCCTCGCATCAGACCGGAGAGCCGTCATGTCGCAGGAGAATGTCGCCCTGGTCCGGGCCATTTACGATGCCTTCGCCGCCGGCGACATTGCCGGCGTGCTCGGCCGGATGAGCCCAGACATCGTCTGGAACGAAGCCGAGAACTTCCCTTATGCGGACGGCAATCCCTATCGCGGGCCGGAGGCGGTGCTCAACGGCGTGTTCGCCCGGATCGGGGCGGAGTGGGACGGGTTCGAAGTGGTGGTCGAGGAGTTGCTCGGAGCGATTTCGAGCCGGGCCGAAGCTCCCGGCGACTCGGGAATCGCGGCATCGAGGACTCCCGGCGGCGACACGGTGGTCGCGCTCGGCCGCTACCGCGGCACCTGCAAGGCGACCGGCCGCGCGATCGACGCCCAGCTCGCCCATGTCTGGCGGGTGGAAGGCGGCAAGGCGGCGGCGTTCCAGCAATATGCCGACACCCTCCAGGTGGCGCGGCGACCGGCGCCGCCTGACCCTAGCTCAGGCCCGCGTCCTGCATCTTCTTCCTGAGGCTCAGTGGGCGCATGTCGGTCCAGACCTCCTCGATCCAGGCGAGCACTTCCTGCTTGGTGCCGGTCTTGCCGGCATTGTGCCAGCCCAAAGGCAGCTCGCGGTCCGCGGGCCAGATCGAATATTGCTCCTCGTCGTTGACCACCGCCATGTAGATCGTCGTGTCTTCCTCGTCGTTCCAGCCCATGATCGCATCCTCCCTTTCTCACATGCTCCGCTAGGGCGCGGGCGCGGCGCACAATTTACCGGTCTCGCGGCAGAAGGCGGCGCGGATCTCGGCGGCGAGGTCCACCCCCTGCATCGCCTGCGCGATCTCGGGGAGCAGGCGGGGCAGGGCGCCGACATAGGCGCGGCCGGCCGGGCTCTCGAGGAAGGCGACGATCTCGGCGAGCTGTGCGGCGGTGAAGTGGCGGGCGTAGATCGCGCCGACCGTGACGAGCAGCCGCGCCCGGCCGGTCTCGAGCGTCGCCCGGCCGATCTCGCGCAGCCGGCTCCGCTCGGCCTCGGTCAGGTCCGGCGTTTCGCGCGCCAGCCGCTCGACCTCGGCCGCGCCCATCGCGCCGACGATCGCGTTGAAATCGCCCGCCGCCGCCATGCGCCGCCCGAGCGCCAGCTGCTCCGGCGGTTGGGCGAGCGCCGCGCCACCCCATGCCAGCAAGCCCAGCCCGAGCAGGATCGTCCGCATCGCCTCTTCCCCTTTTCGTCCCTTTTTGCACGTCTTCGCCCGGCCGTCATCATCGTGGCGAACGAGGGAGGGCGGCTCTGCGCGGGGGATTGACGACCGGACCGGCGCTGCCGGGTCGGATGCAGCCCGCATGGTTAATTTGGCGTTAACTATAAAGATAGTTGATCTTGCGTGATTTAAAGAAAGATACTTCTTGGAGGTCCTGAATTAACTGTAATTAAACCACGATATTCTCTGCCTCATGGAACTGTATTGACCTCGGTCAGTTGATTGCCCGCCGCAAACAGGAGCAGGGATATGCTGATCCACCGGACAAGCAGGGCGCCGCACCTTCCCCCCGCGCTGCCGGCCGCGCTCGAGCGCCGCGACGGCCGCCGGATCCACACCGTGCTCCGCGTCGCCAGGGTCGCCCGCGGCCACGATTCCGGCCTGTGGCGGGTGCGCAACATCTCGGACGGCGGCATGATGATGGCCGCGAGCGTGCCGGTCACGCCGGGCGAGCGCCTCTCGGTCGCGCTGTCGGACAGCGTGACGCTCGACGCCGAAGTCAAGTGGTGGGACGGCGAGCGCTGCGGCGTCGCGTTCGACCGGCCGATCGATTGCGCCGCCTTGCTGCACGATCTCGTCGCCGAGCAGCGCCTGCCCTTCTACCGGCCGCCGCGGCTGCCGGTCTCGACCCGGGCGATAGTCTATTGCGAGAAGGGGCTGCACAGCGTCCGCCTCTCCAACCTCTCGCAGCACGGCGCCGGCTTTGCCCATGACGGCCGGGTGACGCCGGGGATGCAGGCGATGCTCCTGTTCGAGGACGGCGACGAACATCGCGGCGTCGTCCGCTGGTCGCACGACGGCCGCGCCGGCATGTACCTGGTCGAGCCCTTTCCCTGCGCCCGGCTCGAAAGCGCCTGCCGCCTCTAGCGGTCGAGCCGTTCCGCGAACCGCTGGTTGTTGAGGAAGCCGAGCCGCGTCACGCCGGCGCCGCGGATCGCGGCGAGCAGCTCGTCGACCCGCTCATAGCGGGTCTCGCCGTCGGCATCGAGGATCAGCGCCGGACGACGGGGATCGGCGTTGAGCGCGGCGAGCCGGCCCGGCAGCGCCGCCGCGGCGAGCGGCCGGCCGTCCCAGGCGAGCGCGCCCGCCGCGTCGATGGCGAGCCGGTGCGAGGGCGGCGGCGTGCCGCCGGGCGCGGGCCGCGGCAGATCGAGCGGCACCTTGTGGGTGGTCATCGGGATGGCGACGATCAACATGATCAGGATGACCAGCATCATGTCGATCAGCGGCGTCGTGTTGATCGCCGCGATCGGCGCATAATCGCTTCTGGCCGCGTAGAAGCGGGTGCGGATCGGGCGGCGCTTGGCGGTGAGGACCATGGCTTTCCGTCTCCTTCGGCTGTGTGCCGGATGATATACTATTACAAGCGTCGTGCAAGCGGCTATGTGCGGCTCGGCCCGCGTTGACAGGCTCGGGCGCGTGGCCCACGATGGCGGTCGCGTTCCTATGCCCCTCCAGACAGGGAGCTGGCGATGACCGAAATCCTCGAGCAAAATCCCGCCGCGCGTCTCAAAGAGGCCTATGCCGCCTGGTCGGAGAGCAAGGGAACGGATTACCAGTGGCTCGAGCTGCTCGCCGACGATGTCGAAATGCACTCGGTCCTCACCCCCGAGCTGCCCGACGACTTCGCGGCGCCGCCGCGGCGCGGCAAGGCGGGCGCGATGGAATATGTCCAGACGCTGGGGCGCGACTGGGAGATGATCGAGTTCGTCTGCGACCGCTTCATCGACGCCGGCGACGATGTCGTCATGGTCGGCCATTGCGCCTGGCGCAACCGCACCACCGGCAAGCTGGTCGACACGCCCAAGGTCGACGTCTGGCATTTCGAGGGCGGCCGGGCGACCAGCTTCCTCGAGATGTTCGACAGCCTCGCCTTCGTCCGCGCGATCCCGTTCGGCGACGCGATGGGCCTCGGCTGACCGGCCGCGGGGCGGCGGAGACTTGCGCCGGCTGGGACGTTGACCCGCCATGCCATCCAGCGTGATCCGCGCCGCCCGTTATGATCCCGACCGGCAGCTGCTCGACATCACCTTCACCACCGGCCGGCGCTATCTCTATCATCGCGTGCCGGTCGAGGAGGCCGACGCCTTCCGGGCCGCGTTCAGCAAGGGACGCTATTTCAACGCCCATATCCGCGATGCCTACGAACATACCGAATGCGTCGTCTAAACTGGACATGAACCGCGCGTAATGTTGGGTTCACGAAACCCCCGGCGCCACGCTTCGTTCTTACCCATGTCCCCCCAGGTTCGGGGTCCCATCCAAAGGAGTAGTATGATGCGTAAGCTGATTCTTGCTGCCGCCGTCGCGGCCGTTGCCGTGCCGATCGCGGCTGCCCCCGCCGACGCGCAAGGGCGCAACGAGCGCCGCGAGGCGCGCGAATGCCAGCGCGAGCTGCGCAACGCCGACACCCGCCGCGAATATCGCCGCGAGCGCCGCGAATGCGCGCGCGAGCTTCAGCAGGCGCGCGTCCGCGACTGGCGCCAGTACAACCGCTACGATTATAACCGGCCCCCGGCCGGCGGCTATTATTACGCCGACGATTATTATCGCGACGGCCGTTATTATCGCGAGCGCCAGCTGAGCTACAACGACCGCATCTATCGCGGTCGCGACGGGCGCTATTATTGCCGCCGCGACGACGGCACCACCGGCCTCATCATCGGCGCCGGCGTCGGCGCGCTGATCGGCAACTCGATCGACAACGGCCGTTCCAGCGTGCTCGGCACGATCCTCGGCGCCGCCGCCGGCGGCGCGATCGGCCGCGAGATCGACCGCAGCGACGGCCGGCGCGACCTGCGCTGCCGCTAGGCTTTCGCCTGATTGCGAGGAGGGGCGCCCTTCGGGGCGCCCTTTTTTTTTGCCTAAACGCCGGATGAACCGGACGTAGTTTTGAGTTCATGCAACAGCTGCATGATCCCGGTCGTTCCGACTCCGCGTCCGCGGGTTCGGACGGAAAGGAGTATCAAATCATGCGTTTCCTCATTCTCGCCGCGGCGGCCGGGGCCGTCGCCCTCCCCGCCGGCGCCGCCAGCGCCCAATATCATGGCCAGGGTTATGGCAATGGCTACGGCTACGGCAACAACCGCGTCCGCCAGGAATATCGCGAGTGCCAGCGCGAGCTTCGCCGCGCCGACAGCCGGCGCGAATATCGGCGCGAACTGCGCGAATGCCGGCGCGAGATCGCCGAGGCCCGCCGTCATTCCCGCTACGGATACGGCGACCGCGACGACCGCGCCCGCCGCTATTGGGACGGCTATCGCTGGCGCTACGGTTATTGAGCCGCAGCGATAAGGGTTGACTCGGCCGGTCATTGATGCGGAAATCCCCCTTCGGCATGACGCCGAAGGGGGGATGCATCGATGGCCGGATCTCTGTTCTCGATGGCAAATCTGGCGCGGATCGCAAAGGTGATCGCGCTGCTGCTGTTCGTTCTGCCCTGGGTGACGATCTCCTGCGCGGAGCAGCCGCTGATCACGATGAGCGGGGTCGACCTCGCCACCGGCCATGTCATGATGCACAATCCTATGACCGGCGCCACCGAAAGCCCGCCGGGCGCCAGTGGCGGCGACATCTGGGTGATCCTGGCCGCATTGCTGATCCTCGCCGGGCTGGCGGCAAGCTTCGTGCTCAAGGGAAGGAACGGCCTGATCGCCAACATGGCCGGCGCCGGCCTGGCCGCGGCCGCGCTCGCCTACACCGTCCTCGTCCGCATCCCCCACGAGGCCCGTAGCGGCAACGCCGCCGGCGCGGCCTCATCCGGCGGCCCGAGCCCGGAGCAGATCGCGCAGATGATCCAGGTCAAGGTGCAGATCGGCTTCTGGCTGACCTTGCTGGCATTGGTCGCGGCGATCGTGCTCGATGTCCTGGCGATGAAGCGATCTGCCCCTGCCGCTGCCGCCGTCGGCGAGGGGCCTTAGGCCAGCATCGTCTCGGCCCTGGCGAGAGCGGCCGCGTCGTCGACGTCGAGCCAGCGCAGCCCGGTGACGTCGATCGTCGCCGCGCTGCCGGCGTCGGCGAGCCGCTGGACGCCTTCGGACAGGCTGCCGCCGGCGCCGATCGCCGCGGCCAGCGCCGGGGTCGCGCGGAACAAGCCGGTGTCGATCGCGTCATAGGTCTCGAGCGTCTTGCCGATCCGCACAATCGCGCCGCTCGCGCCGGTCTCGACCTTGGTGGCATCGTCCAGGTCGAGCAGCGGCCCGGCGAGATCGCGGTCGACCGCGAGCGTCAGCGCGGCTGCCGGCGCCTCGATCAGGCGCCGGACGATGGCGGGGTCGAAGAGATGGTCGGACATCGCCAGCAAATAGTCGCCGGCGATTGCGGCAGCACCGGCCAGCACCGAGTGGCCGTTGGGAAGGTCCCAATCCATCACCCGCACGGTGCGGATGGGAAAGGCCGTCAGCGCGGCAAGGAACGCCTCGAGCCGCGCCGCCTCGTGGCCGGTCACGACCGTGAACGCGCGCGCGCCGCCCGCGGCGGCGGCGCGGATCACATGCTCGATCAGCGGCACGCCGGCCACCGGCGTCAGCGGCTTGGAAGGCGAGATCGCGCGCAGCCGGCTGCCATGGCCGGCGGCGATGATCAGGCAGTTCATTCGGCGGCCAGCGCCTCGCCGGCGATGAACTCCTCGGTCAGCTGGGCGGCGACGTCGTCGCTGAACTGCTGGGGCGGGTGCTTGCAGAAGAAGGCGGATGGGCCGGTGAGGACGCCGCCGATGCCGCGGTCGAGCGCGACCTTACAGCAGCGGATCGCGTCGACCACCACCGCCGCGCTGTTCGGGCTGTCCTCGACCGAGAGGCGCAGCTCGAGGTTCATCGGCACCTCGCCGAACAGATTGCCCTCGACCCGGAGGAAGCAGAGCTTGTTGTCGTTGAGCCAGGGGATGTAGTCCGATGGGCCGATGTGGATGTCCTCTTCGGACAGCCGGTCGGCCAGCGTCGACTGGACCGCCTCGGTCTTCGACTCCTTCTTCGAGGCGAGCCGGCCGCGGTCGAGCATGTTCATGAAGTCGGTGTTGCCGCCGGTGTTGAGCTGGTAGGTCCGGCTCATCTGGACGCCGCGCGCGCGCAACAGGCTGGAGAGGACGCGGTGGACGATGGTCGCGCCCAGTTGCGCCTTGATGTCGTCGCCGACGATCGGCAGCTTCTTGTCGCGGAAGCGCTTCTCCCACCGGGGATCGCTGGCGATGAACACCGGCATGCAATTGACCACCGCCAGCCCGGCCTTTAGCGCGCACTCCATGTAGAAGCGGGTCGCTTCCTCCGAGCCGACCGGCAAATAGTTGACCAGCACTTCGGCGCCCGACGCTTTCAGCGCGGCGACGACCTCGTCCTCGCTCGCCTCGGTTTCGTCGGCGCGAATGAAGCCGCGCTCGCCATAGCTCTCCATGTGCGGCGCCATCCCGTCGAGCACCTTACCCATCCGCACGATGATGCCGGTCTGCGGGATCTCGCTTTGAAACACCGCCGTGCAATTGGGCATCGCGAAGATCGCCTCGCCCAAATCCTTGCCGACTTTGCGCGCATCGGTGTCGAACGCCGCAACCACCTCGATGTCCGACAGGCCGTAGCCGCCGAGACGCTCGTGCATCAGCCCGCCCGGCGCCTGGCGCCCCGCATAAAAATACAGCCCCTGCACCAGGGAGCTTGCGCAATTGCCGATGCCGACCAGCGCCACGTTGATCTTGTTCATGTTTCTCCGGTTCTTCTGGCTGGGCCCGAGGGACCCGCGCGTCCTCATATGCTCGTCACTATCTCCGGGGAAGTCAATATTCCTATGCTGCATTGCGGAAACGCGCGCTTGGCCGGGGCAGCAGCAGCGAGGCGATGACGTAGACGATCCACACCGTCCCGACCCCCGCATAGATGCTGAGCGCGATCCGTTCGAGCCCGGCGATGATCAGCACCATGTAGAGGAAGGCGAAGCAGTCGCGGCTGGTCAGCGTCTGCACCCCCCAATAGACCAGATCGACAAGGTTGCGGACCCGGCCGTTGCGCTTGAACAGGTCGAAGCCGAGCGGGCCGCCGCCGGCGCGCACCCGCCAGGCGATCAGCATCCCGCCGAGGATCGACAGGGTGACCGCCCAGCCGCCGATCCAGCCGATCACGTCGTGGTCGCGCAGCGCGAGGTGGATGGCCAGGGCGGAGACGAACAGCAGATTGGTGGCGATGTCGACCGCGCTGTCCATCGTCGCGCCCGCCTTCGAGGTGCGGAAGGTCGCCCGGGCCATCTCGCCGTCGACGCCGTCGAGGATCGAGGCGGCCTGGAACAGGATGCCGCCGAGCACGAGCCCTCCCCGCCCGCCGAGCAGCAGGATCGGAACCATGGCGAGCGCCAGGAGGGCGTTGACGAGGGTGACGTGAATCGGCCGCGCGCCGGGGATGGCGAGGGCGAGCAGGGTGAGGCGCTGCGAGATCGGCCGGTTCAGCAAGCGCGAGACGAGGCCGTCGCCGGGCTTGCCGGTGGCGCGGACGATCTCCCAGGAGGTGGGCAGGGGGAAAGCCGGGCCCTCGCCGCGCCCGACCGCCACCGCCGCGGCGCCGCGCAGCCGCTCGATATCCTCGATCGTGGCCGGCGCCAGCGGCGCGCCGTCGCCGATCAGCAGCCGGACCTGGCCGGCCCCGCCCTCGGCCAGCGCCTTGACCGCCCGCGCGGCCGCGGCGACGCCGGCAATCCTGCGGTCCGCATCGCCGGCGGAAGCGAAAGCGGCCACGGCAGCCTCGGATTTTTCGCTTCCCATCGGGCGGCTCCTTACCGCAAGGAACGGTTCGAACCCGCTTTTTGACCAGAAAGGAGGCCGGATCATGGCAACGGCGCGCGCCGATCCCGGCCGGCCGCGCGAGCTGGAGGATCCGCTCAACCTGTTCGTCTATCATCCGCTCGCCGCGCGGCTGGCGCGGCTGCTGGTGCCGACCGGCATCTCGCCCAATTTGGTCTCGGTCGGCAGCGCGCTTTGCCTGCTCGCGGCGACTTGGTCCTTCGTCGCGCTGACGCCGCCGGCCAACTGGTCGGTCGGGCTTTTCTTCATGCTGCTCTGGCATGTCGTCGACGGCGCCGACGGCGATCTCGCGCGGATGACCGCGCGAGCCTCGGCGACCGGCGAGCTGGTCGACGGGGTCTGCGACATTTTCGGCAATGTGGTGATGTATTTCGCCTTCGCCTTCTGGCTCGACGACACGATGGGCGGCTGGGCCTGGGCGCTCGCTTGGAGCGCGGGCGGCAGCCACGTCCTGCAGCTCAACCATTCGGAAACCCAGCGCCGGCTCTATCAGTGGCGGGTCTATGGCAAGCCCTGGCTCGGCATAGCCGTGGAAAGCGGCGACGCCGTCTTCCGCCGTGAGAGCTGGTTCAGCCGCTGGTTCTCCTTCTGGGCGGTCGGCTATATCTGGCTGTCAAAGCGCATGACCGGCAAGTCCAGCCCGATCGACGAGGCGCTCGCTGCTGCCGGGCCGGAGGCGGGCGAGCGCATCCGCGCCATCGTCCGCCGCCACGCCGGGCTTTCACTACTCCTCGAAAAGGCGCTGGGCGGCAATCCCAAGACCTTCATCATCGCCGCGAGCGTGGCGCTCGGCGGGCCCACCCTCTATTTCATGACGACGCTGCTGCCGCTGAATCTCATCCTCCTGATCTCGCTCGGCCACCACAAAAGGATGGAGCGCCGGATCATCGCCGAGATCAGCGCCGGCTGAGGCGCGCTTCGAGGAACGCCGCGATCTTCTCCGCCCGCCGGTCCCAGGTCAGCTCCTGCGCCTGAGCCAATGCGGCGGCGCCGAGGCGCGCCGCCAGCGCCGGATCGTTCAGCATCCGGTCGAGCGCCGCTGCCGCCGCCCGGGGATCGCCGGGTGGCACCAGCAGCGCGTTCTCGCCGTCGCTCAGCAGCTCGGCGGTGTCGGGCGCGGCCGGCGCGAGGATCGGGCGGCCCGCGGCGAGATAGGAGAAGAGCTTCATCGGCAGGATACAATTGCGGAACTGCTCGAGCGGCGCCCGCGACGGCGGGATCAGCAGCGCGTCGGCGGCATGGAGCCAGGCGGGCAGGTCCGCCGGCGCCTGCCACGGCACGATCCGGACGTTGGCGCGCGCCGCCGCTTCGGCCTCGATCACTCCCTCGCCCTCAGATCCGACCAGCACGAACAGGATTTCGGGGCGCAGGTCGGCCAGCGCCAGGATCTGGTCGAGCCCCTTCTCCTCGTTCACCCGCCCGGTATAGAGCGCGACCGGCCGATCCGCCGGCAGCCCAAGCTGGTTTCGGGTCGCCACCCGCATCGGCTGCGGGTCGGCGCCGTTATGGGCGACCAGCAGCTTGTCTTCGGGGACCCCGGCGCGGCGATAGGAATCGACCGCATAATGGGAATGGAGGATGAGGCCCAGGCAGCGGGTGTGGCGCGCGGTCCGCCGGACGAGCGGCCGGATCCATGGCCAGTCGTCGGGCCAGGGCCGGTACTGATCGGTGGCGAAGGGAACCGGCGAGCGCCGGCCGATGCCGAGCATCGCCGGAATGCGCGAATAGAGCAGATCCACTTCGGCCAAGAGCGGATCGCGAAAGACCTGGCGCAGCCACAGCATAGACCGGACCAGCGCCTCGCCCGCCCAGCGGCTCGGCCGCTGCACCACCTTGAAATCCCCCTCGACCGCGAACCAGGCGCGCAGCGCGTCGGCCGAGAGCGCGGGATCGCCCGGCGCCCGCGGCAGCAGCAGCGTCACCGCCACCCCGCGGCGCGCCAGCGCGGCGGCGGTGCTCACCGATTGCGCGCGGTCCGCCTTGCGGTCGGGCCGCGACCAGAGCAGGGGATAGACGAGCCGCATCGCCCCTTGGTCTTCCGTCTCGCCCACCGATACAAGGGGGGATGGCCGATCCCTCCTTTCACGACGTGCTGATCGTCGGCGCCGGCCATGGCGGGGCGCAGGCCGCGATTTCACTGCGGCAATTGGGATATGCCGGCAGCGTCGCCATCGCCGGCGCCGAGCCCGATCCTCCCTACGAGCGACCGCCGCTCTCCAAGGACTATCTCGCCGGCGAGAAGGAGTATGAGCGGCTGCTGATTCGCGCTCCCGGCTTTTGGCCGGAGCGCGGCGTGACCCTGCTCCCCGGCCGCACCGTCACCGCGGTCGATCCGGCCGCGCACCAGGCCACCTGCGCCGACGGCTCGGTCCTCGGCTACGGCAAGCTGATCTGGGCCGCGGGCGGCGTGCCGCGCCGGCTGCCGGGCGGCGGCCTCGCCATCCGCAGCCGCGCCGACGTCGACGCGCTGAGGGCCGCGCTCCCCGCTGCGAAGCGGGTGGCGATCGTCGGCGGCGGCTATGTCGGGCTCGAGGCGGCGGCGGTGTTGAGGAAGCTCGGCAAGGAGGTGGTCGTCCTCGAAGCGCTCGATCGCCTGCTCGCCCGCGTCGCCGGGGAGCCGCTGTCGCGTTTCTACGAGGCCGAGCACCGCGCCCATGGCGTCGAGATCCGTTTGAACGCCGCCGGGGAAACGGTTGCCGCCGATCTGACGATCGTCGCGATCGGCATCGACGCCGCGGCCGGGCCGCTGCTCGCCGCCGGCGCCGCGGGCGGCAACGGCGTCGACGTCGACGACTTTTGCCGGACCAGCCTGCCCGACATCTATGCGATTGGCGATTGCGCGGCGCACCTGAACCGCTTTGCCGGCGGCGCCCGGATCCGCCTCGAATCGGTCCAGAACGCCCACGACCAGGCGACCGTCGCCGCCAAATCGATCGTCGGCCGGCCCGAGCCCTACGCTGCCCTCCCCTGGTTCTGGTCGAACCAGTACGATCTGAAGCTCCAGACCGTCGGCCTGCTCCACGGCCACGACGATCTTCTCGTCCGCGGCGACCCCGCGACGCGCAGCTTTTCGGTCGTCTACCTTCGCGAGAGCCGGGTGATCGCGCTCGACTGCGTCAACGCCATCAGGGACTATGTCCAGGGGCGCAAGCTGATTCTCGACGGCCGGGCGCTGGACAAAGCGCGGCTCGCCGACGCATCAATCCCGCTCAAGGAGCTCAGCTAGAATGGCGATCGCCTGCGCCGCCGATTTCCGCGTCGAAGCGAGGAAGCGCCTGCCGCGCTTCCTGTTCGATTATATCGACGGCGGCGCCTATGGCGAGATCACGCTCAGGCGCAACGTCGCCGACCTCGCCGAGATCGCGCTGCGCCAGCGCGTCCTCGTCGACGTTTCGAAGATCGATCTCACCACCCGGCTGTTCGGCTGCAACCTCGCCATGCCGGTGGCGTTGGGGCCGGTCGGCCTCACCGGCATGTACGCCCGCCGCGGCGAGGCGCAGGCGGCGCGCGCCGCTTCGGCCAAGGGCATCCCCTCCTGCCTCTCCAGCCTCTCGGTCTGCGGCCTCCGGGAAGTGACCGCGGCGAGCGGCGCCCCGGTCTGGTTCCAGCTCTATGTGATCAAGGACCGCGCCTATATGGCCGAGCTGCTCGCCGTCGCCCGCGAGGTCGGCTGCACGGCCCTCGTCTTCACCGTCGACCTGCCCGTCCCCGGCGCGCGCTATCGCGACGCCCATTCCGGCCTGACCGGGCCCGATGCCCGCCGGCGCCGGCTCGGCCAGGCGCTCACCCATCCGCGCTGGCTCTGGGACGTGGCGATCAGGGGCCGACCGCACAGCCTCGGCAATTTCGAGCCGGTGCTGGGTAAGGCGAGCGGGCTCGACGATTATGTCGGCTGGATCGGCCGCAATTTCGATGCCAGCATCGCCTGGCCGGACATCGCCTGGATCCGGTCGCACTGGGACGGGCCGCTGATCGTCAAGGGCGTGCTCGACCCCGAGGACGCGCGCGAGGCGGTCCGGCTCGGCGCCGACGGGATCGTCGTCTCCAACCATGGCGGCCGCCAATTGGACGGCGTCCTCTCCACCGCCCGGGCCTTGCCCGCCATCGCCGAGGCGGTGGGGGACGATTTAACCATTCTCGCCGACGGCGGCGTCCGTTCGGGCCTCGACGTGCTGCGCATGCTCGCGCTCGGCGCCAAGGGCGTTCTCCTCGGCCGCGCGTGGGCGTTCGCCCTGGCCGCGCGCGGCGAAGCCGGCGTCTGCCAATTGCTCGACATCGTCGAAGCCGAATTGCGGGTCGCCATGCAGCTCACCGGCGTCACGTCGATCGACCGGATCGGCCGCGACATCCTGGCCCAGTACGGACCCTAGCGCCTCACGCAGATCGCCGAGGCGACGGCGCCCTTCTTGGCGGTGCCGTGATCGGCCGCCCGCATCACCGTGCCGACCAGGGCCTGGCGCTGGCCGACGCTGCCCGGCCAGGGCGCGACCGGATAAAAGATATAGTCGTAGACGAAGTCCGCGACCGGCGAGCCCGGCCGGCCCGTCCCCCGCGCGCGGATCACCGCGGGGCTGCCGCCGGCAGCGGCCTTGAAGCCGCCGGCCAGGTCCATGACGGCGCCGCCGCCGAAGGACAGGGACGCGCGGAAACCCTGGGGTCCCTCGGCCGCCGCGGCGATCGTCAGCATGCCCTCGCCGAAGATCAGCCTGAGCGCCGCCTGCGGATCGCCGCTGACGGGCTGCGGGACGTTGTTGAAGCTGCGGTACGTCCAGACGCCTTCGAGCTTCTCGGCTGCGCTCGCCATGCGAGATCCTCCCCTGGCAAGAGATCCAATGGCGGAACGTAGCGCGTCCCGCACCCGGGCGGGGGAACTAGCTGGACGACTTTGGCGCCATTTCGGTCCGGAGTCGCTCCTCGCCGGCAATGCAGCGAGATGCGCGTCTCGATGATCGCGGCCCAAGGCCAAGGCTCCGATCGCCCACGATTGACGGACCGGTCGGGGGGCGGCAGGGGGCAGGTTCAGGATGATCAATTCCTCGCAAGCCTGGCGCGATCTCTTTTCGAAGGAGCGGGTGCTGTTGCTGTGGCTGCTTGTCGCCGCCGCGGCCTTGTTCGCGTTCCTTCGGCTCGCGTCGGAGGTCGGCGAGGGCGACACGATGGCGTTCGATCGCGCCATCCTGCTCGCTCTGCGGTCTCCCGCCGATCCGGCGATCCCGATCGGACCGCACTGGCTGGTCGAGGCGATGCGCGATGTGACCGCCTTCGGCGGCGTGACCGGCCTGCTGCTCGTGACCGCGGCCGTGCTCGGCTATCTGCTGATCTCCGGCCGGCCCCGGACCGCTCTGTTCGTTCTCGCCGCGACCGCCGGCGGCTCGGCGATCGGCAAGCTGCTCAAGCTGGCCTACGCCCGCCCGCGCCCGGGCCTGGTCCCCCATCTGGTCGACGTGACCTCGGCCAGCTTCCCGAGCGGGCACGCGGTCGATTCCGCGGTCGTCTATCTGACGCTCGCCGCCCTGATCGCGCGAACCGTGCCCGAGCGGGCGGTGCGCCTCTATCTGCTGAGCGCGGCGATGCTGCTGGCCCTGATGGTCGGCGTTTCCCGGGTCTATCTGGGCGTCCACTGGCCGAGCGACGTCGTCGCCGGCTGGACGTTCGGCGCAGGCTGGGCGCTGCTCTGTTCGCTCGCCTACCGGCGCCTCAACCCCGTGGGCGGCAAGTCGGCCGGATAGCCCGGGGTCCGCAGCGCCGCGATCAGCCGCGCCATGTTGGCGACATAGGTCGCGGTCGAGATGCCGGTGACCGGCCGGTCGGTCGTGCAGGGGGGCGGTGTCGCTGGCGTCGCCGACGTGGCTGGTGCGGCAGTCGCCGGGAACCGGTTGCGCCGGTCCTCGGCCGGCATAAAGGTTGCTGGTCGCGCGCAGCGGCGTCGGCCACCAGCCTTCGGCGTTGAGCGAATGAACGAGCTCGCGGAGCTGACCCTTAATCTCCCCCACGTTCATGCTCATGCCGTGGATGTCGGATTCCTGGCTCGTGTCATCCCGCATGGAGCACCGGGCAAAGCGGCGCCCCCCCTGAAGACCTTGCGGGAATCGTGGAAAATGCTAGGGTGTGGAGATGCGTAGACTTGTGATTTACGGCGCGGGCGGCTTCGGGCGCGAAGTCGTAACTGCCGCCCGTTTCGAAGACCGTGACCTGGTCTTCATGTCCGATGGCCCGGCAGTGGATTTTGGCGGCATTCCGCATATCGGCATTACCGACTTGACGCCCGATGACGAGGTAGTGATCGCGATCGCGGACACCGCCGTCCGGCGCCGCCTTGCTGCCCGCTGCCAGCGCTTCGCCACGCTGATCGCGCCCACCGCCGTCATCGGCAACGAGGTTGAGATCGGCGAAGGCTCGATCATTTGCGACTTCGCGATGGTGACGGCTTCCGCTAGGATCGGCCGTCATTTCCACTGCAATATCTATTCCTATGTCGCCCATGATTGCGTGATCGGGGATTTCGTGACGTTCGCCCCCAAGGTGTGCTGCAATGGGAATGTCCACGTTGGTGACGGCGCCTATATCGGGACCGGCGCGGTGATAAAGAATGGCGTTCCTGGGCGCCCCATCGTGATTGGCGCGGGTGCGGTGATCGGCTGCGGCGCGGTCGTTACGAAGGATGTTCCGCCCGGCGTGACGGTCGTGGGCAATCCGGCGAGACCGCTTGAACGAAAGCTCGCCGCCGTTGCCTGACCTCGGTTGAATCGCGATCATGTGGCGATCCACCCATGGGCACGGGCGCGAGCAAGCAGGGCATTGAGCTGGGTGATCGCGCTGGCGGCATCGGTCGCGTCAGCTACTGCCGCCCCCTGTGCGCCCAGTACCTTGGTGCCGCCCACCTTGTAGCTGACCGAAACAGTGGCGGTGTGAAGCGCAGCATCGCCGCTGCAATCAATGTAGCCCGACTCGGCTCCGGCTGTGTCCAATATTTGGAGGGCGCGTGCCGTGTTGGAGTTGGTGCTTTGGAGCGACAGAACGCTGCGATTGGAGGCAGCCGGGGTGGACCGCGCCAAACGCCGACCATCGCGCGTGTCGTAGCTGTTCCCAGAGCCCAGATCGTCGATATTGCCGCGCTGCACGCCGAACCCGTCGCCGATGAGTTGGCAACCGAGCGAATTGGCGGTCAGTTTGATCAGATACGTAGCTTGGACTGCGGAGTTTTCGAGGCGAGGCATGAAGAGGGCATTATTCTCGCCATTGATGACCGCCGCGACTACACTGCCTGCCGGATCGGCATTGTCCTCCAGGCTGGGATGAAAGAAGACGTTGTTGCTGAGCGGACTCGCGGCGTAGTGATCGATCAAGATATTCGTGGATGAAGTGCCGGGCCAGCCTCCCGAGTGGTTGAAGCTGCCCGCTATGATCGTGTTCTCGTTGCAATAGCCTAGGGCGGAGGCCGTAAGGCGGAGGTTCGTCGTGTTGTCGTGAACGAATCCGGGAAAAATGGTGTTGTAGGCGCAGCCGTGCGCATTCCCTTCCATGATTATGCCGCTGGTGAAGGCGACACAGCGAGGGATATGAACGCGAGCAAAGACGAGGTTCAGCAACCTGACGCCCACGCTGCCCGAGGTTGGATCGTTGAGCGTCCGGTGTATCTTCAAGCCGCTAATGGTGAGGCAGCGGGTAATGTCGGACGCCTTGCCGATGACCAGAGCGTCCTTGGCCGACGCGGCCGAATAGATCGACCCAACGAAATCGACCGTTGAATTATCCGGCAGGTCCATCGTGATCGTCGTGTTGCCAATGAAATGCCGGCCAGCGTCGATGACCAGATGGGGAGCGACTCTCGACCGGGCTGCTGCTATGGCGGCGGTGAGGGCGCTAGAGACGTCCGTGTCCGTGCCGGCCAGACAAGCGGCCCTCTGAGCGTCGGTGTAGAAGTCGAATGCGCGCATGTTACACCCCTATTTTCAGGGGACATTAGCATCCTGAGATACCGGGACGAAGCTAATTCAATCGCCTTGGCAGGGATGCACATGGACTTGTGTTGGGTTCCGGCGGCAAGATAGGGTACGACTTACGTGAGTGCCGAAGTAACCCTGCTTACAAAACGCGATCGGTTCAGCCGAATGGCGCAGGAGATCGAGCGCGACATTTTCGGTTCCAGGATGGTTGTCTTTGAAGGTGCTGTTGGCGATGCGGAGCCGAAGGCACTCCAAGCCCACGCACCGCAATATCTGATCTCGTTTCTGTCACCGTGGATCGTTCGCAAGATCACGCTGGATCGCTGCGGCTATGCTATCAACTTCCACCCCGGCTCGGTCGAGTATCCGGGGACCGGCTGTTACAATTTCGCGCTCTATGAGGAGGCGCGAGACTATGGCGCGGTCTGCCATCATATGCTGCCGAAGGTGGATACAGGCAGGGTCATCCGCGAGGACCGCTTTGCCGTCCATGCTGGCGAAAGTGTCGAGAGCCTTAAGCTGCGCACCATGAATGTCATGATCGAGATGTATCGAGAGGTCGCGCTGAGTATCGCCGGCGGCCGCCCGTTGCCTGAAGCTCCCACCCACTGGACACGGAAGCCCTTCACCTTTCGCCAGATGGAGGCCCTCAAGGCCATCGACGCAACAATGCCCCCGGAAGAGATCGCTCGGCGAATCCGCGCGACTGTCTATCCAGGCTATCCCGGTCCTGTGCTTCATCGCGCAGATGGTTCGCGCCTGGTCTTTCCGGTCCCGCTGCGATCCGCCTTCGCATGACTAGTCGCTTCAGCTCCCCATTGGCGGAATGAGCTACGAAGCCATGCGGCGTCATGTGGGCATCAACCTCGGCATCTCTCGCCGCCAGCGTCAACGTCTTCGCCACAGCAACATCGCCAATCAGTCCGCCGTTCCCCTCGCGCAGCAACGCAACGAGAGGCTAATGGAGATGGTCGACATGGGCCGGGTCGATACCGCGCGGCTGGTGACCCACCGGTTCAGCCTCGACGACATCGAGAGAGCCTACGACCTGTTCGCGCACCAGCGCGACGGCGTCCTCAAGGTCGCGATCACGCCCTGACCGCCAATTTCAGCGCGGCCTCGTAATCCGAGGCGTAGAGCGGCCTTGCGCCGTGCTCCTCGAACAGCGGCTTCAAGGTGCGAAGCAGGTCGCGCCGGACGCCGCACAATATGATGCGAATACCGCCGCGCTGGGCTTCGACAAGCAGTTCATGCACTGCAATCGCTCCGCTCGCGTCCAGGAAGGGCACGCGCTCCAGCCGAAGGATGATGGTGGTCGGCGACGCGCCGACGCGCTTGAAGGCTTCGAGCAGGGTTTGCGCGACGCCGAAGAAGAATGGGCCGTTGATCGCGAACACCTCCACGCCGGCCGGCAATTTGTCGCGCTGCGAGGCATCGTCCGTTTCGTCGAACCGCTCGCTCGAGGTCACCGCGGCGCCCTCGCTCATGCGCGCCATGAACAGCAGGCTGGACAAAGTGACGCCGACGCCGATCGCCACGGTGAGATCGACCAGGATGGTGAGGGCGAAGGTGAGGAGCAGCACCGTCCGCTCGCCCAGCGGCATCCGCAGCAGCACCAGGAACCGGCGCGCCTCGCTCATTCCCCAGGCGACGAGGAACAGGACGGCGGCGAGCACCGCCATCGGCACCATCGCCATGAGGTCGGTCGCGAAGATGACGAAGAGGAGCAGGAACGCGGCATGGCAGATGCCCGCCACGGGACTGCGCCCGCCGGCCTTGATGTTCGCGGCAGTACGGGCGATCGCTCCCGTCGCCGGCAGCCCGCCGAACAAGGCCGAGGCGAGATTGCCGACGCCTTGCGCCACCAGCTCCTGGTTGGAACGATGGCGAAAGCCGGTCATCCCGTCCGCGACCACCGCCGACAGCAGGGATTCGATGCCGGCGAGAAAGGCGATGGTGAAGGCGGCCGGGGCGAGCTCGCGCATCGCGCCGAGCGAGAAGGACGGCAAGGCGGGCGCGGGCAAGCCGCTGTGCAGGTCCGGGAAGCGCGTTCCGATCGTGTCGACATGAAGGCCGAGCAGCCAGACCAGGGCCGCGCCGGCGGCGATCGCGATAAGAAAGGCGGGCAGGCGTGGCAGCCAGCGGCGCAGCATGATGATCAATGCGAGCGCGCCGCTGGCGAGAATCAGGGTGACGGGATCGACGCTGCCGATCGCCTGAAGATACTCCGCCCATCGGGGCAGGAAGTCGGCGGGCAGATGCTCGATCCGCAGCCCGAGAAAATCCTTCACCTGGCTCGAGGCGATGATGACCGCGATCCCGGCCGTGAAGCCGGTGATCACCGGATGCGGGATGAAGCGTATCACTCGTCCCGCCCCGGCATAGCCGGCGACGATCAGGATCACGCCGGCCATGAGGGTGGCGAGGACGAGACCGTCATAGCCATGGGCGGCGATGACGTTGAACACCACCACCACGAAGGCGCCGGTCGGGCCTCCGATCTGGGTCCGCGAACCGCCCAGCAAGGAAATGAAGAAGCCGGCGACAATGGCGGTGAGCAGGCCCTTGTCCGGCGAGGCGCCGCTGGCGATGCCAAGCGCCATGGCGAGCGGGAGCGCGATCACCGCGACGGTCAGCCCGGCTACGGCATCGGCCTTCAATCGGCGCAGGCCATAACCCTCGCGGATCACGGTCGCGAGCTTCGGCGTGAACTCCGCCCACCCGACCCGCGGCTCGTGGCCGGGGGCTTGTCGTTTCCTGCTCGCCAATGTCTCTTCCCGGCCGCGACGCGCGCTACTTGCGCAGCAGCTTGTTCATATCGGTGACGAACACCGCGGTCGACCAGCCGATCAGCAGGAAGCCGGCCAGGCCCTCGACCGCGCCGACCAACCGCCATTGAGCGGGAAAGGCGATGTCGGGATGGCCGAGCGTGGCGTAGGCGGAGGTGGAGAAATAGAGCGCCTGCTCGAAGTCATGGATCGCGCCGATGCCGAGATAGAAGAGCGCGAACAGGCCGATTTCGAGCGTGTGAAGCGCGAACAGGCTGAGCGCCATCGAGATCAGCAGGGCGAACGCGCCGAAATCGAGCCGGTGCGCCCGCAACCGGCTCATGGGCGGCTCGCCAGCATCGTCGTCTCCTTACCGGGGGCTCAGGGCTTTCATCGTCGACCTGCCACGTCCTCGATACTTCGCAGGTACCTAAATGTGCCGAGCTAGCGTTGCAGGGGCGACTGGACCGCGAAGCTTGGACCGCATTGGCTCGACCGGCCGATCGCCCGTCTTGCTTGAACAAGTGGGGAGCGATGGAGGGAATGGGCGGATTGGCTCCGCACAAAGCTACATTATCAGGGTGCTAGGCATCCGAGTTTCGCCGCCTCCCGCGCAGCAGGACCGTTCATCACGGATAACCAGGGACACGCGTGGGGGCATGTCAACCGGACGCTCAGCCTTTTCCCATCCTAAAATGCGGATTCCCACAATACACATCATCGGTTCGGAATGTGGCGGAGCGGGAGGGATTCGAACCCTCGATACGGTTTTGCCGTATACTCACTTTCCAGGCGAGCGCCTTCGACCACTCGGCCACCGCTCCGCATGCCCAGGAAGGCGCCCATCTAGTGGCGGCGGCAGGCTAGGGCAAGCTGGCCTCGATCTTCCGCGCCAGCGCGATATCCTTCACGGTGACGCCGCCCGCGCTGTGGGTGGACAAGAGAATGTCGACCCGGTTCCAGACGTTGCTCCAGTCGGGGTGATGGTCGGCCTTCTCCGCTTCGAGCGCGACCCGGACCATGAAGGCGAAGGCCGCGCCGAAATCGGCGAATTTGAAGCTCTTCGCGATGCCGTTTCTGTCGGCGTCGAACGTCCAGCCGGACAGCCCGGCCAACGCCTCGTCCCGTTCGCTCTCGGTCAGCACCTCTTCCTCCATCGCCATCCGCCCTCCAGACCATTTTCGAGCTGCGTGGATGCCACGCAGCGGCTCGGAAAATGGTCCAGATAAACTCAATAGAGCGCTTTCTGAACCGCAAAACCGGTTCCCACTTTTGCTGAAAGCGCTCTATGTCGCGCAGAGATGGGGACGGGTCAAACCTACGCGCCCGACGCGGCGGCGATCGAGCGGCTCGCCGAAGCGGCGATCGGGCGGCTGCCCGAGACGTTCCGCCGGCATCTCGCCAACGTCGTCCTCCGGATCGCGGACTATGCCGACGACGAGGTGCTCGACTCGCTCGGGATCGAGGATCCGTTCGAGCTGACCGGCCTTTATTCGGGCCGCTCGATGCGCGAGCAGAGCGGCTGGGCCTCGGGCGAGCTGCCGCCGATGATCCACCTCTACCGGCGGCCGCTGCTCGACGAATGGGCGGAAACCGGCGTCAGCCTCGAGGCGCTGATCACCCATGTCATCGTCCACGAGATCGGCCACCATTTCGGCTTCTCCGACGCCGACATGCATGCGATCGAGGAGCAGGCGGGTTGAATGGCCTGCTCGCGCTCGACGGCGTCGCCTGCGTTCGCGGCGGCCGATTGCTGTTCGAAGGGCTGAGCCTGACGCTGGGACCCGGGGACGCCGCCCTCGTCACCGGGCCGAACGGGGCGGGCAAGTCCAGCCTCATCCGTGTCGCCGCCGGCCTGCTGAGGGCATCGGGAACGGTGGAACGAAGCGAGGCGGCCCTCGCCGATGAGCATCTCGCGCTCGACGAGCGCCGGTCGCTCGGCGATGCGCTCGCCTTCTGGACGAAGCGGAGCGGAGCGGGGATGGCGGCGATGGGTCTTGACCCGCTCGCCGAGGTGCCGGTGCGGATGCTCTCGGCCGGCCAGCGCCGGCGCGCCGCTTTGGCCCGCGTCGTCGCCAGCGGCGCCCCGCTCTGGCTGCTCGACGAGCCCGCCAACGGCCTCGACGCCGACGGCCTGGCGCGGCTCGACGCGGCGATGGCCGCCCACCGCGCCCAAGGCGGCGCGATCCTCGCCGCCAGCCACCAGCCGCTCGGCCTCGAAGGCGCCCAGACGGTGGCGCTCGGATGAACGCCTTGATCCTCCGCGAGCTGCGCCTGGCGGCGGGCGGCGGCGCGGCGCTGCTCCCGCTCGTCTTCTTCCTGCTGGTCGCGACCCTCTTCCCCTTCGCGATCGGGCCGGACGGAGCGTTGCTGGCGCGGACCGGCGGCGGCGCGCTCTGGATGGCCGCGCTGCTTGCGGCCCTGCTGCCGGTCGACCGGCTGGTCGCGTCCGACCGGGCCTCCGGCGTGCTCGATCAGCTCATGCTCAAGGGCGTGAGCGAGGAGACCGTCGCCCTCGCCAAGCTCGCCGGCCACTGGCTGAGCTTCGGCCCGCCGCTGATGCTGGCCGCGCTGCCGGCGGCGGCGCTCATGAAGCTGCCGCAGGAGGTGCTGGTCCGGCTCGAGCTTGGCCTGCTGATCGGCACGCCCGGCCTTGCCGCCCTCACCCTCGGCGTCGCCGCTTTGACCGCGGGCCTCAGGCGCAGCGGCGCGCTTGCCAGCCTGCTGCTGCTTCCCCTCGCCGTGCCGCTCTTGATCTTCGGCGGCGGCTATGTGGCGCGCGGCAACGAGGCCGGCGCGTTGCAATGGCTCGGCGCGGTCTCGCTGCTGCTCGTCGCCGGCGCACCATTTGTCGCCGGCGCGGCGATCAGGGCATCGCGGGACTGACTAGTCGGGGCGGACCGCGTCCAGGCTCGGTGGCGCGAGACCCTGATGGACTTCGCACCAATGGTTCCAATAGGAGATGCACTGCTGGTTCCCGCCGGCCCCGATCGAAGCGCAATATTCCCGCGCCCATTCCCAGCAATAGGGCGGGTCGTCCTGCGCGAGTGACGGCGTGCTGGCCGCGCCTGCGCCGAACATCATCAGAGCGGCGGCGGCGAAGAGCTTTGACTTGCTTGTCCTGTGTCGCATGGTCGTCGTTCCTCCCTTTTAAATACCGGAGAATTGGGAAGTAAACTATGACCTAATATGGAGGGATTCGCAATTCTAATATGATGAAGGAAGGCAAAGGCCGCTAAAATTACTGATGACCCTGCGGCTTTTACCGTATTTTGCGGGCTGCTGGTCGGACTAGCGGCTCCAGCGCGCGAAGATCGCGGTCGGCAGCAGCAGGCCGCGCGCCTCTTCGCGCACCGCCATCTCGCCGCATTCGACGCTGCCGCCGAGATCGGCGAGCGCCTGAGTGAGCAGTTCGCCGATCGCCAGCGCCGACATCCGCACCGCATAGACGGTGAGGACGAGGAAGCGGCTGTCGGCGTCGAGCAATTTGCGGCAATCGGCGATCAGGCCGGGCAGGCCCTCTTCGAGCCGCCAGATCTCGCCGGCCGGGCCGCGGCCGAATTTGGGCGGATCGAGGATGATGCCGTCGTAGCGCCGCCCGCGCCGCACCTCGCGCGCGGCGAACTTGGCGGCGTCGTCGACCAGCCAGCGGATCGGCAGATCCGCCATGCCCGAGAGCGCGGCATTGGCCTTCGCCGCCTCGACCGATTTCTTCGAGGCGTCGACATGAGTGAGCCGCGCGCCTTTGGCCGCCAGCGCCAGCGTGCCGACGCCGGTATAGCCGAACAGGTTGAGCGCCTCGCTGCCCGGTCCGAGCCGGTCGCGCATCCACGCCCATTGCGGCGCCATGTCGGGGAAGAAAGCGAGGTGACGGAACGGCGTCGCCTGGGCGCGGAAGCGCACCTCCTCCCAGGAGAGGTCCCAGCCCTCGCGAGGGACCGGCCGGGCGAACTGCCAGCGGCCGCCGCCCTCCTCGTCCGAGCCGGGGATGAATTCGCCGTCGGCGTCCCAATCGGCCGCGGCCGGCGCCCACATCGCCTGCGGCTCGGGGCGGACGAAGCGATAGGGGCCGTAGCGCTCGAGCTTGCGGCCCTGGCCCGAATCGACGAGCCCGTAATCGGCCCAGGGCTCGGCGACGAGCGTGGCGAGGCTCATGCCGCCTTGGCGAGCTTGCCGCCGACGCTGGCGACGGCGCGGGGCCCGGCGAGCATCCTGGCGCCCGCCGCCCTGACCTCGGCGAGGGTCACCGCGTCGAGCCGGGCGACGATCTCGGCGGGCTCGACCAGCCGCCCTTCGCGCAGCAGCCGCGCCGCGACGTAGCTCGCCTGGCCCCAGCAGCTTTCGAGGCTCATCATCATCCCCGCCTTGGCCAGCGCGCGGGCGCGGGCGAGCTCGCCGGCGGTCAGCCCGGCCGCGATTTCCGCGAGCACGCGTTCGGCTTCCTCATGCGCCCAGTTGAGCTGGCCGCTCGCGGTGGCGAGATAGACCCAGAACAGCCCGGAGTCGCTGAAGCTCTGCGCCGCCGCGGAAACGGTGTAGGCGAGCCCCTGCTCCTCGCGCAGCACCTGGAACAGCCGCGACGAGGCGCCGGTGCCGGCGACATCGGCGAAGAGCTGGGCCGCATAAGCGTCGGCATCGTTCCAGGCCGGCGCCGGCATCGCGAAGGCGAGGTGCGCCTGGGTGCCCTTGCGCCGCTCGGCGCGGCGGCCGCCGACGAAGCGGCTCCGCTCGGCCGGCGCCGGGGCGCGCGGGCTCATGTCGCCGAACGCGGCCTCGGCGAGGTCGACGAGCCGATCATGCTCGAGCTTGCCCGCCGCGACCAGCATCAGCCGCCCGGGCGCATAATGGTCGTCGCGCCAGGCGTGAAGGTCGTCGACGGTGACGTCGGCGACGCTCGCTTCGCTGCCGAGCACCGAGCGGCCCATCGCCTGGCCCGGGAAGGCGGTCTCCTGGAGGTGGTCGAACACCACGTCGCCGCCGATGTCGCGCGCCTCCCACAGCTCCTGGATCACCACCTTCTTCTCGAGCTCGAGATGCTTCGCCTCGAAATGGGGGCGGCGGACGAGATCGGCGATCAGCCCGACGCCGAGCGGCAGGTCCGGCGCCAGCAGGCTGGCGTAGAAAGCGGTGAGCTCGCGGTCGGTCGAGGCGTTGAGGTCGCCGCCGACATCCTCGACCGCCTCGCTGATCTCGCGCGCCGAACGGCCGCCCGCGCCCTTGAACACCATATGCTCGAAGAGGTGGGCGAGGCCGTTGACCCGAGCCGCCTCGTGGCGCGAGCCGGTCTCGGCATAGAGGCCGACCGCCACCGTTTCGACGCTCTGCATCGGCCGGCTCGCGACCCTGAGGCCGTTCGAAAGAATGGTGAGCTTCATCATGGGAGCGCCGGATTTAGGGCCTCAGGGCTCCGGCGGCAAATTTCGCCGCCTGCGCCCTCTCAACGCCAGCACGTAGATCACCAAAGCGGCCGCGGCGAAGAAGAACCACTGGAGCGCGTAGAAACGGTGGTTGTTCGGGATGGTCTCGAGGCTCGGCGCCCGGCTCGGCGCGAGCGGCGGCGCGGCGGTGGCGGCGGTCAGCGTCACCGGCCCGTCCTCGCCGACCGCGCCGAGCCGCCCGGCGATAAGGCCGTCCAGCGACAGCCGCCGCACCGCATCGGGCCGGGACGCCCAACCGGCATTGACCCGGATTCGCCCGGCGAGGCCCGCCGCATCGGGGCGGCAGGGGACGTAATAGGCCTGGCCGGGCACGTCGGCGGCGCTGCGACCGGCGCGAACCTCGGGAGCGACATCGTCGGCCCGGCAGGTGACGAGCGCGCGGCGGAAGGAAAGCGGCGGCAATGGCCCGCGGCCGTCGAGCAACGGGTCGAGATCGACCGCCGGCATCGCGGCGGCGACCGCATATTGGGCGAGCAGCGCCTCTTTCCATCGCGCCCGCTGCAGCTGCCAGATACCGAGCGCGATCATCGCCGCCGCCGCCAGCGCGACCACCAGGGTCGGGACGAGGGGAAGGCGCCTCATTCGATCCGCCCCTCGCGGGCGCGATGCTTGTATTCGAGCGCAAGCAGCAGCCCCTTGGCGATGCGGAGCAGGCCGATAGTGAGAATCGCGGTCAGCGGCACCCAGAGCAAAGCGTGCACCCACCAGGGCGGCTCGACGCCGAGCTCGAGCGCGATGGCGAGCGCGACCACGATCGCGCCGACGATGAAGATCAGGAAGGCCGCCGGCCCGTCGCCGACGTTGAAGCTGGCGAAATCGAGCCCGCAGGCGCGGCAGCGCGGGGCGAAGGTGGCGAGGCCGGCGAACAGAGTCCTGGCGCCGCAGCGGGGGCAGAGCCCCTTGAGAGCGGCCGTGGCGGGCGCCGGCGGCGTCAGCGCATCAATGATATTCGGCGCCCCAGCCGCCCCAGACGTAGATGCACAGGAACAGGAACAGCCAGACGACGTCGACGAAATGCCAGTACCAGGCCGCCGCCTCGAAGCCGAAATGCTGCCTCGGGCTGAAGTGGCCCTTATACGCCCGGGCCAGGCAGACGATGAGGAAGATGGTGCCGACGATGACGTGGAAGCCGTGGAAGCCGGTCGCCATGAAGAAGGCCGAGGTGTAGATATTGTCTTTGAAGCCGAACGGCGCGTGCCAATATTCATAGCCCTGGATGAAGGTGAACGTGAGGCCGAGCGCGATCGTGCACCACAGCCCCTTGATCAGCCCGTCGCGATGACCGTTGATCAGCGCGTGATGCGCCCAGGTGACGGTGCAGCCCGAGCAGAGCAGGATCATCGTGTTGAGCAGTGGAAAGCCGAACGGGTCCATCACATGCATATGCGCCGGCGGCCAGACCCCGCCGACCGCCTCGACGCTCGACGGGAACAGCGAGGCGTCGAACCAGGCCCAGAACCAGGCGACGAAGAACATCACCTCCGAGGCGATGAACAGGATCATGCCGTAGCGCAGGTGCAGCTGGACGATCGGCGTATGGTCGCCGCCATGGGCCTCGCGGACGACGTCGACCCACCAGCTGAACATCGTCGCGAAAATGCCGATCACGCCGGCGCCGATGATGTAGCCGCCATAAGGCAGCTCGTGCATCCAGCGCACCATGCCGGCGAAGAAGGTCAGCGCCGAGATCGCCCCGATCAGCGGCCAGATGCTCGGGTTGACGATATGATATTGGTGGGTCTTCGCTCCGGCCATGGTCAGTCCGTTCCTCCGTCTCGCACTGGGTCTCTAACTTCCCGTCGTCGCCCGGTCCACCGGGTAAAAGGTGTAGGAGAGGGTGATCTCGCTGATGTTGCGCGTGTCGGGGTCGTTCAGGATTGCCGGGTCGACGAAGAACACCACCGGCATCTGCACCTCCTGCCCCGGCGACAGCCTTTGCTCGGTGAAGCAGAAGCACTGGATCTTGGTGAAATATTGGCCGGCCTGGGCGGGGGTGACGTTGAAGGTTGCGGTGCCGGTGACCGGATGGTCGGAAAGGTTGCGGGCGGTGAACAAGGCGATGTTGCGGGCGCCGATCGCGACCTCGCGGTGGGTATCGACCGGCGCGAACCGCCAGGGCAGGGCGGAGGAAGTGTTGGCGTCGAAGCGGACCGAGATCATATGGCCGGCATCGCCCGGCGCCCGGGCGGCCTCATCGCGCCGCGGCGTGCCGGCGAAGCCGGTCGCCTGACAGAACATCCGGTAGAGCGGCACGCTCGCATAAGCGAGGCCGACCATCCCGAAGACGAGGACGACGGCGAGCAAAGCGGTGCGGGCGTTGCGGCTCATGACGAATGGAGGCTCATTTTGGCGACCGTGATCGCATAAACGAGGATCACGAACGCGCCGAGCAGCAGCGCCATGATGATTGCCCGCGCGCGCTGGCGGCGGCGAATCTCGTCCTCGTCGCTCACGCCGGCAGCCAGCGGTCGGCGACCAGCGCGGCGAAGATCGCGAACAGATAGAGGATCGAATAAGCGAACAGCTGCTTTTCGGGCTTCATCGCTTTGGGCTCGGTCGCCTTGCTGGCGAGGACGCGCAGCGCGAGGACGAGGAAAGCGAGGCTCAGGCCCACCGCGGCGATGCCGTAAAGCGCGCCCGCGAGGCCGAGCGGCCAGGGCGCGACCGCCGCCGCCGCCATCGGCAGGGTGTAGAGCAGGATCTGGAGCCGCGTCGCTCTGGCGCCGGCGACCACGGGGAGCATCGGCACCCCGGCCGCGGCGTAATCCGAGCGGACGAACAGCGACAGCGCCCAAAAATGGGGCGGCGTCCACAGGAAGATCAGCGCGAACAGGATGAGCGGCAGCGCGTCGACGCCGCCGGTGACGGCCGCCCAGCCGATCAGCGGCGGAAAGGCACCGGCGGCGCCGCCGATGACGATGTTCTGCGGCGTCCGCCGCTTCAGCCAGATCGTGTAGACGATGACGTAGAACAGGATCGACAGGCCAAGGATCGCGGCGGCGAGCCAATTGGTCGCGACCCCCATCAGGATCACCGAGAAGCAGGCGAGCCCGACGCCGAAATGGAGCGCGGTCTGCCGGTCCAGCCGCCCCGCCGGGATCGGCCGGCTTTTGGTGCGCTTCATCAGCGCGTCGAGATCGGCCTCGTACCACATGTTGAGCGCCGCCGCCGCGCCCGCGCCCAAGGCGATGCACAGGATCGCGGTGAAGCCGAGCACCGGATGGATCGGCTCGGGCGCGACCAGGAGGCCGCAAAGCCCGGTGAAGACGACGAGCGTCATCACCCTGGGCTTGGTCAGCGCCAAGAGGTCCCGCCAGTCGGCGGGGAGGGCGGGGGTCTCGTCGAACGTCGTCGTCGTCATGGCTGCACGCCTCCCCCGCCGCGCGGCGGGGAAGGCCCTCAATCGACCCTGGGCAGGGTCTCGAACTGGTGGAAGGGCGGCGGGCTCGACAAGGTCCATTCGAGCGTCGTCGCGCCTTCGCCCCACGGGTTGGCAGGCGCCTTCTTGCCGGCCGCCAGCGACCAGATGATGTTGAGGAAGAAGAAGCCCATCCCCACCGCCATCAGCACGTAGCCGTAGGTGGCGACATTGTTCCAGTGCGCGAACGCATCGGCATAGTCCGGCACGCGCCGCTGCATCCCCTCGGCGCCGAGGAAGTGCATCGGGAAGAACAGGATGTTGACGCCGATGAAGAAGGTCCAGAAATGCGCCTGGCCGAGCAGCTCGTTATAGCTCTTCCCCCACATCTTGCCGAACCAGTAATACCAGCCCGCGAACAGCGAGAAGACCGCGCCGAGCGACAGCACGTAGTGGAAGTGGGCGACGACGTAATAGGTGTCCTGGAAGGTCGTATCGACGCCCGCATTGGCGAGGACGACGCCGGTGACGCCGCCGACCGTGAACATGAAGATGAAGCCCAAAGCCCACAGCATCGGCGTCTGGAAGGTGAGGCTGCCGCCCCACATGGTCGCGATCCAGGAGAAGATCTTGATGCCGGTCGGCACCGCGATCACCATCGTCGCCGCGGTGAAGTACATCTTGGTGTTCACGTCCATCCCGACCGTGAACATGTGGTGCGCCCAGACGACGAAGCCGATCACGCCGATCGCGACCATCGCATAGGCCATGCCGAGATAGCCGAAGATCGGCTTGCGGCTGAAGGTCGCGATCACCTGGCTGACCATGCCGAAGCCCGGCAGGATCATGATGTAGACCTCGGGGTGGCCGAAGAACCAGAACAGATGCTGGTAGAGGATCGGGTCGCCGCCGCCGGGCGCGTCGAAGAAATGGGTGCCGAAATTGCGGTCGGTCAGGAGCATGGTGATTGCGCCTGCGAGCACAGGGAGCGCGAGGAGGAGCAGGAAGGCGGTGACCAGGATCGACCACACGAACAAGGGCATCTTGTGCAGCGTCATGCCCGGCGCGCGCATGTTGAAGATGGTGGTGATGAAGTTGATCGCGCCGAGGATCGATGACGCGCCGGCGAGGTGGAGGGCGAAGATCGCCATGTCGACCGCCGGCCCCGGCGAGCCCGAGGTCGATAAGGGCGCGTAGACCGTCCAGCCGACGCCAGCGCCCAATCCGCTGCCGCCCGAGACGAACGAGCTGCCGAGCAGCAGGGTGAAGGCCGGCGGCAGCAGCCAGAAGGAGATATTGTTCATCCGCGGGAAGGCCATGTCGGGCGCGCCGATCATGATCGGCACGAACCAGTTGCCGAAGCCGCCGATCATCGCCGGCATCACCATGAAGAAGACCATGATCAGGCCGTGGGCGCTGACCAGCACGTTCCACATGTGCAGCGATTCATCGAAGCTCGGCGCCGACATGCCAAGGAACGAGTGCAGCGCCCCGGCCCAAGTGCCGAGATACTGGATGCCCGGCTCGGCCAGCTCGGCCCGCATCAGGCCCGATATGGTGCCGCCGATGATGCCGGCGGTGACCGCGAACAGCAGATAGAGGGTGCCGATATCCTTGTGGTTGGTCGACATGAACCAGCGGACGAAGAAGCCCGGCTTGTGGTCGGCGTCGTGGTGCGCCTCGTGGCCATGGTCGGCCTCGAAATGGGCGGCGTTTGCAACGGTGTCGGTCATGAGTCTCTCTGCCGCCTTATCTGGTCGCGCTTTGGTTGATGGTCGCCGGCGTTGCGGCCGCCGCGGCCGGTGCCGGAACAGCCGCCGCGGCCGGCGGCGCGCCCGGCAGGTGACCGCCCCTGGAGGCGACCCACTGCCGGAACTGGGCCGGCGTCACGACCTCGACCGCGATCGGCATATAGCCGTGGCGGGCGCCGCACAGCTCGTAGCAGACGCCGTAGAAGACGCCGGTGCGTTCGGCCTGGAACCAGGTCTCGTTGATCCGCCCGGGCACCGCGTCCATCTTGACCCAGAAGGCCGGCACGCCCCACGAATGGACGACGTCGTTGGAGGTGACCAGCACCTTTACCACCGCGCCGCGCGGCACCACCAGCCGCTCGTCGGCGGCGAGCTGGCGCGGCTCGCCCCGCGCCAGTGCCTGGTCGTCGGGCAGGATGTTCGCATCGAACTGCACGCCCATGTCGGGATATTCGTAGGTCCAATACCATTGGTTGCCGGTCACCTTGACGGTGAGGTCGGCGCGCGGCGGGTTGTATTGATGGGCGAGCAGCCGGATCGAGGGCACCGCGATCGCCACCAGGATCAGCACCGGCAGCAGCGTCCAGACGATTTCGAGCGTGGTGTTGTGGGTGTTGCGCGACGGCGTCGGATGGGCGCCGCGGCGGTAGAAGACGATGACGATGAGCAGCAACGCCAGCACGACCAGCGAGATCGCGGTGATCAGCGGCATCAGGACGATGTCGTGGAACCAGGCGGCCTCCTCGCCGATCGGGCTCACCTGCGGCTGCAGGCCGATCCGCTCGGTCGGCTGGCCGATGCCGGGAGTCGGCGCGGTGCGCGGCGGCGCCGGCACGGACGCCGCGGCCGGAGCGGCCGCATTGGCGGTCGCCGGCGCGGGCGCCACCGCGGCGCTGGCAGCGGCGGGCGCCATCCCGAAGGCGGCGGCGACGGCGAAAAGCTTCAATAAGGTCTTCATCTAGGCCCCTGTGGTCCGCTTGGCTGCGCGGCTGGTTTCGGGCGCCGGGGGGCGCTTGCGCGCGCCTTATAGGCAGGGGATTTGCGTCTCTCAAGCATGTTCGCCGCGATCCAGAACGCTTGAAGCCGTGCCCCCTGTTCCCTATCGTTCCGGCCTTGCCGCACATTCGGGGAAAGCGATGACGCAAGAAGAAGTCCTGGCCGAATTCCGCGCCGCCGGCGCGCTGCTCGAGGGCCATTTCATCCTGTCGTCGGGGCTGCGCTCGCCGGTGTTCCTGCAGAAGATGCGGGTGTTCGAGGATCCGCCCCGCACCGAGCGGCTGTGCCGGGCATTGGCCGAGCTTATCCGCGCGCGCTTTGGCCGGGTCGATCTGGTCGTGTCGCTGGCGATCGGCGGCATCGTCCCCGGCTACGAGACGGCGCGGGCCTTGGGCTGCCGGGCGATCTTCGTCGAGCGCGACGGCGACGCGTTCGCGCTCCGCCGCGGCTTCGAGATCCCGGCCGGGGCCCGCACCCTCCTCGTCGAGGACATCGTGTCGACCGGCGGCTCGCTGCGCGAATGCCTCGCCGTCGTCCGCCGTTGTCCGGGCGAGATCCTCGGCGCCGCCTGCCTGATCGACCGCTCCGGCGGGCGCGCCGAGATCGGCGTTCCCCTCCTCGCCCTCGCCATCGTCGATTTCCCCGCTTATGCCGCCGACGCGCTCCCGCCCGAGCTCGCCGCGCTGCCGCCCGAAAAGCCCGGGAGCCGGCAGGCGGCGTGAATATTGGATCGCGCCTACCCCGCGGGGGGCACCTCCGCCTCGGCGTCAACATCGACCATGTCGCGACGATCAGGAACGCGCGCGGCGGCGCCCATCCCGATCCGGTCCGCGCCGCCTTCGCCGCCGCCGCCGCCGGCGCCGACGGCATCACCGCCCATCTGCGCGAGGACCGGCGCCATATCACCGACGAGGATATCGACCGGCTGATGGCGAAGCTGGAGATCCCACTAAACCTCGAAATGGCGGCGACCGAGGAAATGCTGGCGATCGCCCTCGCGCACCGCCCGCACGCCGCCTGCATCGTCCCCGAGAAGCGCGAGGAGCGCACCACCGAGGGCGGGCTCGATGCCGCCGGGCAACACAACCTCCTCGCTTATTATGTCGACAGACTGGGCGGCGCGAACATCCGCGTCAGCCTGTTCATCGAGCCCGACCCCGCCCAGATCGAGGCCGCGATCCGGCTCGGCGCGCCGGTCGTCGAGCTCCACACCGGCCGCTACGCCCATGTCGAGGGCGAGGATCGCGCCGCCGAGCTCAGCCGCATCGCCGATGCCGCCGCGCTCGCGGTGAAGAACGGCATCGAGCCCCATGCCGGCCACGGCCTGACCTTCGAGAATGTCGCCTCGATCGCCGCCATCCCGCAGCTCGCCGAGCTCAATATCGGCCATTTCCTGGTCGGCGAGGCGATCTTCACCGGCTTCGAGGCCAGCGTCGCCAGAATGCGGGCGCTGATGGACGAGGCCAGATGACGGGCGAGCAGCCGCCCTCGAAGCCGAAGCCGCTAGCGAAGCCCGCGTCGTCCCGGTGGGTCAACGCGCTCCTGGGAACCACGCCCAAGAACGTCGAGATCGCAAAAGGCGGGGCGTCCGACTATGCCGATCGCCTGGCCAGGGAAATCGCGGCCGAGCATGCGCTGGTTACCGCGCGGATGACCTGGACGCTCAGCCTGCAGGGCTTCCTGTTCACGGCATTCGTGCTCGCGACGAACGGCAAGGCGGACTCCCAGGATCTCGTCATGCTCGTCGGCATATTGCCGTTCGCGGGTCTGCTCACCGCGGTGCTCGGCTTTGCCGGCACGCTTGCGGCCTTTGCCCGGATCAATGCCCTCAAGCGCATCTGGCATGGCCATGAGGATGAATTCGAGCGTCATGGGCCGCGGCCGTTCTCGACCACGTTCGGCGGGTTGGTCGGCCGGCTGCCGCCGGTGGCGATCAGTGCGACGCTCATCGCATGCTGGTTCGCACTGCTGCTGACATGATCATCGGCCTCGGCTCCGACCTGTGCAACGTCGAGCGCATCCAGCATTCGCTCGACCGGTTCGGCGAGCGCTTCATCGCCCGCGTCTTCACCGATGTCGAGCGCGCCAAGGCCGAAAAGCGCCCGTTCACCCGCGCCGGCACCTATGCCAAGCGCTTCGCGGCCAAGGAGGCGTTCTCGAAGGCGGTCGGCACCGGCTTTAAGCGCGGCGTCTTCATGAAGGACATCGGCGTCGTCAACCTGCCCTCGGGCCAGCCGACCCTCGCGCTCACCGGCGGCGCGAAGGAGAGGCTTGACGCGATGACGCCGGAAGGCCACCTCGCCCAGGTTCATCTGACGATGACCGACGATCATCCGTTCGCGATGGCCGTCGTCATCATCACCGCATTGCCCAAGGAGCCTCTCACTTGACCGATCCCGACCGCGGCCGCGCGGCCGCAACCGCGAGCGATACGGGCGATGCCGCGCCGAACGACACCGGCGAGGGCAACGCGCCCGCGCCGGTGAAGAAGGGCACCGACTGGTGGGGCGAAGTGAAGGCGATCTTCTGGCTCGTCCTCGCCGTCCTCGCCTTTCACAGCCTGATCGCCAAGCCCTTCTACATCCCGTCCGAATCGATGATGCCGGGCCTGTTGGTCGGCGACCGGCTGGTCGTCACCAAATATCCCTATGGCTGGTCCTGGGTCAGCCCCAGCTTCCACGTATTGCCCCATATCGGGGGCCGGCTGTGGGGCGCGCTCCCCGAGCGCGGCGACGTCGTCATCGTCACCCCGCCGGGCCAGAGCTCGGACTATATCAAGCGCGTCATCGGCCTGCCCGGCGACACGATCGAGCTGATCGGCGGCGCGGTCTATCTGAACGGCCGCGCGCTGCCCCGCGCGGAGCGGCCGCCGACGATGACGCCGATCGACGCCAACACCCCCTGCACGCCCGACGGCTTCGGCGACTTCCGCGTCCCCGGTCCCGACGGCCGGGTCTATTGCCGGCTGCCGGTGTTCCGCGAGACCCTGCCCAACGGCCGCTCCTACGACACGATCGACGTCGGCAACTCGCCCGGCGACAATTTCGCGCGGATCACCGTTCCCGAGGGGCGCGTCTTTCTGATGGGCGACAATCGCGACCACAGCGCCGACAGCCGCTTCTCGTCCGCGGAGCAGGGCCTGAACGGTCCCGTTCCCTGGGAGAATCTCGGCGGCCGCGCCGAATTCATCACCTTCAGCCTCGACGGCAGCTCCTCCTACTGGAACCCGATCAGCTGGTTCACCGCCCTGCGCGGCGGCCGGGCGGGCACATCGCTCCACGCGGAGCGAGTTCCTGCTCCGCAAGCGGGAACGCCGCCGCCGCCGCAGGCTCCGGCGCCGCGCCCGTGAGCGACGAGCGGCCCGCGCCCCATATCGAGGAGGCGGGGCCAGTCGAGCTGCGCGACCCCGTCGTCCGCCACGAGCTGAAGCGCGCCAGCGTCTGGATCGGCCTCGTCCTCGCCGTCGCCGGGGTGATCGTCCTCGCCCAGCCCTTGCTGCTGATCTTCGCCGGCATCGTGCTGGCCTCGATGCTCGACGGCGGCGCGCGCCTGCTCGGCCGGGTGCTGCCGATCGGCCGCGGCTGGCGGCTCGCCATCGTCACCCTCGCCGCGATCGGCTTCGTCGTCTGGACGGTCTATTTCACCGGCACCGAGCTCGTCGCCCAGGCCGAGCGGCTGCGCGAGACGGTCACCTTCCAGGTCAACCGCATGCTCGCCTGGGCCGACGAGATCGGCGTCGTCGAGGGCGGCGTCGACGTCCAGCAGTTGAGCGGCCAGCTGATGGGTACGCTGGGCCGCCTCGGCTCGGCCGTCAGCACCGCGCTGGGCGCGATCACCTCGATGGTCATGATCCTCGTCATCGGCATCTTCATCGCCGTCGAGCCGCGCCTCTACCAGCGCGGCGTCGCCTGGCTGCTGCCGATGGACAGCCGCGAGCGCTTCTACCGGACCGCCGAGCGGATGGGCCACACGATGCGCCGGCTGATGGCCGGCCGGCTGGTCGGGATGGCGGTCGAGGGGGTCGGCACCTGGTTCCTGCTGCTGGTCGGTGGCGTGCCGATGGCGACCCTGCTCGGCATCTTGACCGGGCTGCTCGCCTTCATCCCCAATATCGGCGCGATCATCTCGGGCGTGCTGATCGTGCTCGCCGGCTTTTCGGTCAGCGTCAACGCCGGCCTGTGGGCGATCTTCGTCTACCTGATCGTCCAGATCGTCGACGGCTATCTGATCGTCCCCTATGTCGCCAAGAAGACGGTCGACCTCGCCCCCGCTCTGGTGCTCAGCGCGCAATTGCTGTTCGGCGCCCTGTTCGGGATCCTCGGCCTCGCGCTGGCCGACCCGCTGGTGGCGATGCTCAAGACCGGGCTCGAGCAGAAATCCGAGGACGACGTCGCCGAAGCCGCGGCCTAGCGTCCCGGCCGCCCCGCGCCGGCCGAGCCATTGCCCGCCGGCGCTGCCTCGCTGCTGTTGCCGGGAGGCGCTCCGGCACCCCCCTGCTGCTGTTGCTGCTGCATCATCTGCTGCATCATCTGCATCTGGCGCTGCGCCGCCATGCCGGGCGCGATCTGGAGCATCTCGATCTCGAAGACGAGGGTGTCGTTGGGGGTGAAGGGCGCGCCCGGCGGCGGCGTGCCGGCGACGTGCGTGCCCGGCGGCAGCCACAGCAGATATTGGCCGCCCGCGCGCATGTGGACGAGGGCGTCGGCGAAGCCCGGGAACACTTCCTGGACCGAGGTCACGAACGGCTGGCCGCTCTCCTCGCTGTCCTGGATGACCGGGGCGCGCTCGCTGTTGACATGGAGCTTGTAGTGCAGGGCGGCGACGTCGGCCGCGGTCATCGCCGGCCCATGCCCCTGGGCGAGGACGCGATAACGCGCGCCCGAGGGCAGGGTCTGCACCTGTTGGCCGCGCGTGCCGACCCAGGCCAGCGCCGCCGCCGCCAGGCACAGGATGAGCAGCCCGGCCCAAAGCTTGACGAGGGTGCCCTTGCGGACCGGGCGAATCGGGACGGCGGTGACTTCGGCCATGGCGGGAACCCCAAAAAGAAACAGGCGGCGAATGAGCCGCGCGCCGTGCCTCCGGCACGACTGCGGGCTGCGGGGCAGCCCGCACGGCTCATTCTATCCCCGCCCGCCCGTTAAGTGAAGCGCCCTGTCCGCCCCCCCGGCGAAAGCCGAGGTCTCGTCGAGATGGGTGGCATTTGCGGTCCGGCAAAGGGTAAAGGGGAGAGATAGCGGTCAGCGAGGCGGCACGGCAAGCGCAGTACCAATCGCAAAAACAGGAACGCCAGAATGACCTATTGCCTGGGGATGCTGCTCGACGCCGGCCTGATCATGATCGCCGACACCCGCACCAATGCCGGCGTCGACGACATCTCGTCGTTCCGCAAGCTCCATTGCCTCGCCGAAGCGGACGATCGCTGCATCTACGCCGCCTCGGCCGGCAACCTTTCGACCAGCCAGACCGTGATCAGTGTGCTGCGGCAGGGCCTGCCCAGCGGCGAGGACGAAGCGCTGATGCGGACCATCGCCGAGCCGACCAGCATGTTCCGCGCCGCCCAGCTGGTTGGCGAGGCGATGCAGCTCGCCAACCAGACGGTCGGCAAGGCGCTCGCCTCGATCAAGATCAGCGGCTCCGCCTCGATCCTGCTCGGCGGTCGGATCGGCGAGGCGCCGCCGGCCCTCTTCCTGATCTACTCCGCCGGCAATTTCATCGAGTGCAAGCCGGACAAGCCGTTCTTCCAGATCGGCGAGACCAAATATGGCAAGCCGATGCTCGATCGCAGCATCCATCCCGGAACGCCGCTCGGCGAGGCGATGAAGATCGGCTTCCTGTCGTTCGACGCGGCGATGCGATCGAACCTCGCAGTCGGGCGTCCGCTCGACCTGATGGTGATGCCCGCCGCGCCCGGATCGAAGGTGCTGACCCGCCGCATCGCCGCGGACGATGCCTATTTCAACGAGCTGTCCGTGCGCTGGGACAAACGGCTCGCCAAAGCCGCCGCGTCGATCACGGACCCGCCCTTCATGGCCGAGCTTGGCTGACGCGATGACTCCGTTCCAGGCGCTGCGGCGTCACGGCCTCGCTTTTCCCGAGGCAGTGGAGGATTTTCCCTGGGGCCACACCGCCCTGAAGGTGCGGGGCAAGACGTTCGCCTGGCTCGATAAGAGCGACGGGGGGCTGAGCCTCACGATCAAGCTGCCGGTCAGCCGCGATTTCGCCGAGACCTTCGATTTCGCCGAGCCGGCCGGCTACGGCCTCGGCCGCTCGGGCTGGATCAGCTGCCGATTCGGCGCCGGCGAGGCGCCCGATCTCGATCTGTTGAAGCGCTGGATCGCGGAGAGCTACCGCGCCGTCGCGCCGAAGAAGCTGGCGACTCTCGTGCCGGAGGAAAACTAGCTCGCGATTTGCGATTTTCGGCCCGAGCGCCTATCTAGGTGCAATCCCCTCGGAATCAGGATTCTCGATGTCCACTCACCACGAATTCTATTTGGAGCGCGCCGCCGAGGCGCGCCGCGATGCCTCCCAGACCCCGCTCCAGAACGTCCGCGACCGCTGCCTGCGCGCCGCCGAGGCCTGGGAGCAGATGGCCGCCCGCGTCGAGCGGACCGGCCGCATGCGTGCCGAGACCGAAGCCAAGAAAGCCGCCGCCCTCGCCGAAGCGCAGTAGCGGCCGCCTCCCCGCCCTCCTCGTCACGAATCGGCCCGGCCGTCGGCACGCCGAACCAGCGGTTGTTGCCGCGCGGCCACTTTTGCTAGGCCGTTCCCCCATGTGTCCCTGAAAGGCATAGGATGGCAGGCGAGGAGAAGTTCGCGCTGAGCGCGTCGCGGCATTTCCCGCAATGGCTGGCGGCAACGGGCGGCAGCCTCGCCTTCACCACCTATCAGGCGGGCAAGATCTTCTTCCTCGGGACCAGGCCGGACGGGCGGCTTTCGATCTTCGAGCGCACCTTCGCCCGCTCGATGGGGCTGGCGGCGAGCGGCGACGGGCGCAGC
>DATHJO010000016.1:0-133505 GCA_035316145.1 Allosphingosinicella sp.
GGCGGCGGCGCGGCGATCGACAAGCCCTGGAAGCGCGGCTCGGCCGAGGACGCGGCGTTCCTGATGAGCCAGGCCGAGCAGGTGATCATCGTCCCCGGCTACGGCATGGCGGTCGCCCAGGCGCAGCACGCGCTGAGGGAAATGGCCGACCTGCTCAAGAAGGAAGGGGTGGGCGTCAAATATGCGATCCACCCGGTGGCGGGGCGGATGCCCGGCCATATGAACGTGCTGCTCGCCGAGGCGAACGTGCCCTATGACGAGGTGTTCGAGCTCGAGGACATCAACTCCGAATTCGCCCGCACCGACGTCGCCTTCGTGATCGGCGCCAACGACGTCACCAACCCGGCCGCCAAGACCGACAAATCGTCGCCGATCTACGGCATGCCGGTGCTCGACGTCGAGAACGCCAAGACGGTGCTGTTCGTGAAGCGCTCGATGGGCGGGGTCGGCTATGCCGGCGTCGACAACGAATTGTTCTACCGCGACAACACGATGATGCTGCTCGCCGACGCCAAGAAGATGGTCGAGGAGATTGTGAAGGCGTTGGGTTAGGCCGGGCGGCCCCGAGTCGGGTCCACCCCGGCGCGCATCTTCATCCATTTTGGACCAAGTTTGCCGACAGAAATAGTCCTCTCGAAGGACTAAATCTCTTAAACCCGGGTTTGCGACCCGTGCCGGCCGGCGCGGCAAAAAGGCTGCTCGGGCAATATTCTGGAAGGTGTTGCCCAATATCTCTAAGAAGAGGATCGGCCCGCTTTGGGTAATCCGCTCCGAATCGGACCCGAAAATGGTTCAAGTCTGACCGTCTCCAGCCAATCTCCGTTTTGGACAGGAATCAGAAGGCTTGGCGCGGGGTGATGGGATGGCGCATGATGCGCTGGCGATGATCGTCTATCGGGACAGTCCGCCGGTCTGCATTTTCGGCGACAGCGAAGCGGCGCGGGCGCGGATGCGGCGCACCGCCGAGGCCGCCGGCTGCCGCGTCGCCGCCTGCGCCGAGCTCGGCGCCGCCGATCCGGCCGCCTGCGTCCCGGCCGCCGCGGCATTGATCGAGCTCGACGGCGCCGGCGACGAAGCCGCGGCCGTCGCCCTGCTCGACTGGGCGCAGCACGAGGCGGCGCGCGGCGCGCGGCGGATCGTCGTCTCCGCTCCGGCCGCCTGGATCGACCTGGTCGCGGCGCGCACGCCCGACCCCAGCGTGGCGCAGCTCTGCGCCGCCGACGAGGCCGAGCGCATCGCCGCGGTCGCCTTTGCCAGCCGGCGGCCGAAGCTCAAGCTCCACGACGTCGGCCGCGACGAAGGCTCGGCCATCCTCCAGCAGCTGACCGAGGACGTCAGCCGGATCGCCGCGATCCTGTCCTCGCTGTCGGACGAGGAAGCCGCCGCCATCGCCACCGTGAAGCCGGCGGACGGCGCCGACAAGGACGAGCCCGGGATCGACGCCGCGTTCGTCCGCTCGCTCATCCGCGCGCGGCGGATGCGCGACCAATATTTCCGCGGCGCCCTGTTCGCCGACCCGGCCTGGGACATGCTGCTCGACCTGATGGCGGCGCGGCTCGAGGAGAATCGGGTGGCGGTCTCCAGCCTGTGCATCGCCGCCGCGGTGCCGGCGACGACCGCATTGCGGTGGATCAAGGCGCTCACCGACCGCGGCCTGTTCGCCCGCTCGGCCGACCCGCAGGACGGCCGCCGCGTCTATATCGAACTGTCGGACGATGCGGCGCGGGCGCTGACCGCCTATCTGCGCGCGGTGCAAAGGATGGCGCCGACGGCGATTTGACCGGCGCCCCGACCGATGGCAGGAGCCCCGGCACGGGCGGTTAGCTCAGCTGGTAGAGCATCTCGTTTACACCGAGAGGGTCGGCGGTTCGAGCCCGTCACCGCCCACCAGCCTTCGCTAAAGCTACGGCCGGCAAGCCAGGAGCTTTAGCGAAGGCTGTCCGCCATGATCAGGTGCGCAGTGCCCCGCACTGCGCAGCCGTGTCCGGGGGACACGGCGACCTGATCATCTCCGCAGGAGCGAAGGAGGACGGGTCGATTCTTCACAACCCCCGGATCAGCCTGACCGCGACCGCGGCCCAGGGCGGATCGGTCACCACCGTCTGGCGCTGGCCGGCGCCCAGCGGGAGGATGTGGAGCTTGTCGCCCTCGCGTCCGATCAGCCGGCCGAACAGGAAGCGCCCGCCGGGGCGGGGCAGGAGGATGTCGCGGTTGAGGGCGCCGGCGAACCGGTCGGGGTCGAGCCGGGCGAGCCAGATCTCGTCGCCGCTGCGATAGTCGCCGACGCCGGCATTGACGATCATCGCGATCAGCCCGGGCGCGGCCGCCGGCGGGATGACGACGCCCTCGCGGCGCGGCGCGTGGGCGCCGTCATGGTCGAGCGTGGCGGCGACCGGAATGTCCTCGCGCTCGGGCAGGGTGACGAGGTCGGACGCCTCGACGCCCAAGGCTCCGGCGATCCGGTTGAGCCAGCCGACCGAGACGGTGCGGGTGCCGGTTTCGAGCCGGCCGATCGTCTGCGGCGTGGTCGGCGGATCGCAGCGGTCGGCGACGTCCTGGAGCGTCATCCTGCGGGCGCGGCGGACCTCTCTGATGCGGGTGATCATGATTTACCTCCGAACCGGATCGGTTCCTTCTTTCCTACAGCCTAGCCGAGATGGCAAGGCGCCAATCTCGATTCGGAGGAACATATGATGAACAGGATATTGGCGGAGCGGCCCTTGCCGCGGGATGGCGCCGATCGGCGGAGGAAAAGCAAAGCGGTGCGCACCGTCACCGTCAACCTGGCGGAAGCGCCGCTCGGCCGGCTCAGGGCGCGCGGCCTGATCAGCGCGCGCCAGTTCGACGCGGGCGAGACATTGCGGGCGGACTGGGAGCGGGCGCAGCTGGCGCCGCCGCTGACGATGCGCTGGGACGCGGCGCCGGCCGACAGGAATGCGCGGGCCGCCCCCGACCCGGCGCCGCCGACGCTGAAGCAGGCCGCGGCAAGGCGCCGGTTCGACGCGGCGGTGGCGGCGGTCGGGCGGGGCTTCACTGACCTGCTCTGGCGGGTGGTCTGCGCCGGCGAGGGGATGCGCGACATCGAGACCGCATTGGGCTGGCCGGCGCGCACCGGCCGCGTCGTCCTCGGCATCGCGCTCGACCGGCTGGCAGACCATTACCGGATCCGGTGAAATCCTCCCCCTGAGGGGGAGGATTGCTGTCTAACAGTGTCTGCCTTCCTGCACCGGGTCGGCACCGCCGCCGCGGTCCGAATCCGTGCAGTGCCTCGTGTGCCCGGGCGGATAGCGGCGCAGCGGGGTCTGGCCGTTGCAGCTGCGGCCGCGGCCGCCCGGGTCCGATCCCGGCCCGTGATCCGTATCCGAACAGCCGGAGGCGGCCTCGCCATAGCTGCCCTGGCCGGACACCGAGCCTTCCGGACGGCCGTTCGGGCCGCGGCCGTGGAATTGCGGGTCGGCATTGGGGCCGGTGTCGCGGTCGGTATATTGGTTGCGGACGCCGACGCCGTAGCCGGGCCGGTCGCGGACCTGGCCGGTGTCGGAATCGGTGACGCCGGAATAGCTCTGCGCCTCGGCGCGGCCGATCACCAAGGCGGTCGCGCCGCCGCCGATGACGACGCCGCCCAGGACGCTGGCGACGAAGGAACGGCGGTTGACCTTGCGTGCGGTTTTCATGGAACGCTCTCCCGCTGCTGCCAGCGCGCGGGATCATCCGTCGGATCGGTGGCGCGGGCAAGGGGAAACTGGCGGGACTACGGTACGCAGGGGTGCCGCCACGGCACCATTGTGCCGTGACGTCGGACGGGTTCGGCCAGCTTTATCGGCTGGCCGCCCCGCCGGCCGGCTGGGCCGACTCCGGCCGCAGCTTCGGGGCCGCTGCGCGTCCGCGGCGCTGCGGCAGGGTCGGCCTTAGCCGAACGTGAAGTCGCTCGCGTGGAGCTGGGTGGGCCGCAGGCCTTCGACCAGGATCGAATCGCCGGTGCCCCAGCTGATCAGCGTGTCGTGGCCGATCCTGGTCAGGGTGAGGTCGCCGAAATCGTCGACCCCGGCGATCCCTTCGAACCGGATCGTGTCGTGATTCTGGAAATCGGTGATGCGATCGTCGCCGTCGCCCGCGCCGAAGATGAAGGTGTCGTTGCCCTGGCCGCCGGTGAGGATGTCGTCGCCGCCGCCGCCGAGCAGGGTATCGTCGCCCTTGCCGCCGTCGAGCGTGTCGTTGCCCGCAGGCTCGGGCAGCGCCAGGTCGGCGACATCGGCATAGGTGACGATCGGCCCCGACGTGCCCGTATCGTGGGTGTCGACGATGACGCGGCCGTCGCCGTAGAGGGTGTCGTCGCCCTTGCCGCCGCTGAGAGTGTCGTCGCCCGAATCGCCGGCGAGCAGATTGGCGTTGTTATCGCCGGTGAGGGCGTCGGCGTAGATCGAGCCCGACAGATTCTCGAAGCCGGTCAGCGTCATCGAACCCTGCTCGGTCGCCTGCGCCGCGCCCTGGAGGGCGAGCGAGGCGGTGACGCCGGCGGCGGTGATGTCGGTCTGGTTGCCGTAGAGCGAGAGCGTGTCGATGCCGGTGCCGCCGTCGAGGATGTGGTTGCCGGTGCCGACCTCGATCAAGTCGTTGCCGCCGCCGCCGGACAATATGTCGTTGCCGGTGACGCCCGAGCCGTCCGAGCCGCCCCAGATCCAATTGTCGCCGCCATTGCCGGTGAGGGCGTCGTTGAAGCGGGTGCCCGAGACGTGCTCGATGGAGATCAGAGTATCCATGCCCTGCGAACCGGTATTCTGAGCGACGCCGACGATGTTGAGGTCGACCGTGACGCCGGCGATGGCGCCGACGCTATAGGCGGCGCGGTCGATGCCGGAGCCGCCGTCGAGCAGGTCGTCGCCGTCCTGACCCTGGAGGAAGTCGTCGCCGTCGCCGCCGTAGATCGTGTCGTTGCCGAGGCCCGCGCGGAGATAATCATGGCCGCCGCCGCCGCTGAGGACGTTGGCGCCATTGTCGCCGATCAGCGTGTCGCTGAAGGCGGATCCGATCACGTTCTCGATGCTGATCAGCGTGTCGCTGCCGCCGAAGCCGTCGTCGGCGCCCCCCCCGGGGAGAAAGACGGCCACGCCGGCCGCATCCGACGCGTAGCTCGCGGTGTCCGAGCCGCCGCCGCCGTTCAAGACGTCGTCGCCGGCGCCGCCCTCGAGCACGTCGTTGCCGGGCGCGCCGGCGAAGGGCAGCAGGCTGACGTCGGCATAAGTGGTGATCGGGCCCGAGCCGCCGGTATCGTGGTCGTCGACCAGGGTGCGGCCGTCGCCGTAGAGCGTGTCGTTGCCGGCGCCGCCGAACAATTGGTCGTCGCCGAGGTCGCCCAGGAGGATGTTGCCATTGCCGTCGCCGGTCAGGCTGTCGGCGTAGATCGAGCCCGAGACATTCTCGAAGCCGGTCAGGTACATCATGCCCTGCTCGGTATCCTGGGTCGCGCCCTGGAGCGCGAGCGAGACGGTGACGCCCGCCGCGGTGATGTCGGTCTCGTTGCCGAACAGGCTGAGCGTGTCGTTGTCGCTCCCGCCGTCGAGACTGTGGTTGCCGGTGCCGACCTCGATGAGATCGTTGCCGCCATTGCCGGCAATGGTGTCGTTGCCGGTGACGCCGAAACCGTCCGAGCCGCCCCACAGCCAATTGTCGCCGCCGTCGCCGGTCAACGTGTCATCGTAGCTCGTGCCCGACAGATTTTCGATGCCGACCAGCGTATCCATGCCCTGGCCGGTATTCTGGGCGACACCCTGGATGTTGAGGTCGACAGTGACGCCCCCGGTCGCGCTCGGCGCGTAGGTGACGCGGTCGATGCCCGAACCGCCGTCGAGCAGGTCGTCGCCTGCGCCGCCATCGAGATAGTCGTCGCCGGCCTCGCCGTACAATTGGTCGTTGCCTTCATTGCCGCGCATGAGGTCGTGGCCGTTGCCGCCCTCGATCAGGTCGTTGCCCTCGAGGCCGCGCAGGAAATCATTGCCGTCGAAGCCGTGCATGTCGTCGTCGCCGCTGGTGCCGACCAGAAAATCATCGCCCGGAGTGCCGTTGATCGTAGCCATGTCTTCCATCTCCCTCTCGGCGTCGGGCGGGCGACGGAAAGCCGCCGCGGCGACGCGTTTCACTCAGGCGTGGCGGAGGAAAAGCAGGACTCGCCGTTTCCCCGGGCACGGCTTGAACGACGACCATAGTGGGAAGAACCCGCAGCTTCAATTCGCCGCGACGGATCGACGGACGCCGCGCGACGAGCGCGCACTTCGCTCACCGTCCGGCTTGAGTTTGCCGCGCCGGGGGCGTAGGCCGGGTTTCATATGAAAACCTAAAGGGAGTCGCCGCGATGATCGTCTATGGATCGTCCCTGTCGCCGTTCGTGCGCAAGGTGCTCGCCTTCGCCGCCGAGAAGGGGATCGAGGTCGAATTGAAGCCGACCGGGCTCGGCAACAAGGACCCGGAGTTCCTCGAGGCGAGCCCGTTCGGCAAGATGCCGGGCTTTCGCGACGGCGATTTCGCGATCTCCGATTCCTCGGCGATCGTGACCTATATGGAAGCGGTGAAGCCCGAGCCGAACCTGATCCCGATCGAGCCCAGGGCGCGGGCGCGGACGATCTGGTTCGACGAATATTCGGATACGATATTGTTTGCGTGCGGGGGGAAGATGTTCTTCAACCGGATCGTCGCGCCGCGTTTCCTCGGGCAGGCGGGGGACGAGGAGATCGCCGCCAAGGCGGAGTGCGATGAGCTGCCGCCGCTGCTCGCCTATCTCGAGCGGGTGATCCCCGACAGCCTCTATCTGGTCGAGGACCGGCTGACCCTGGCCGACATTTCGGTCGCCAGCCCGTTCGCCAACTTCATCCACCTCGGCACCTTGCCCGACGCCGGCACCTATCCCAGGCTGCGCGCCTATATCGACCGGCTGCTGGCCCGGCCGAGCTTCGCGCCCTGGATTCAGCGGGAGGCGGCGTTCCTCGACCGCACCGCGGCGTGACCGTCCGCAACGTCGCGGAGATCGCCAGCTTCCACGCCCACGTCTATTTCGACGGCGAGCAGCAGGCGGACGCGGCGCGGGCGCTGCGCGAGGCGGTGGCGGCGCGGTTCGCGGTGCGGCTGGGGACATGGCGCGACGCGCCGGTCGGGCCGCATCCGCGGGCGATGTACCAAATCGCCTTCGCGCCCGATTTGTTCGGATCGATCGTCCCCTGGCTGATGCTCAATCATGGCGCGCTCTCGATCCTCGTCCATCCCAATACCGGCGACGAGCGCCGCGACCATCTCGACGACCGGATCTGGATCGGCGCGGCGCTGCCGCTCGACGAAACCGCACTGACCGAGGCGCCGACCGAGCCCGAGCCGGCGGGCGAGATCAACACGGCGCCCAGCCTTCGGCCCTGAGCAGGCCGGACGCGGCGATTCCCTTTGCCATGTCGGCCCGAGCATGATTTGATCGGCCGTTCGAGTCGCCGGCCTCGCCCTGGAGACGGGCACCATGCGGAAGACCGATAGGATAACATTGGCGGTCACGACGGCGCTCTGCACCGCGGCGGCGGCGATGGCCGGCGAGACGACCACCTACAGCTACGACGTGCACGGCCGGCTGGTGAAGGCGGCGCGCACCGGCACGATCAACAACAACGTCTCGGCGACCTACGGCTACGACAAGGCCGACAACCGCACCAACGTCACAATCGCATCGCCCAATCCGCCCCCGCCGCCGCCGCCGCCTGGCCCGCCGCCACCGCCGCCGCCGCCGCCCCCGCCGCCGCCGCCGTCGAACAACCCGCCGACGGCGGTCAACAACACCGGCGCGCAGGGCAAATGCACGACCGCGTCGTACAATGTCACCGCGAACGACACCGATCCGGACGGCGATTATCCGCTGTCGCTGGTCTCCGTGACCGGGATGGGCTTCTCGGTCATTTCGAGCACGACGATCCAGTTCATGTCGACCGCAAGCACGGGCGCCAAGGTTGGCACCTATACGGTGCAGGATTCGCGCGGGGCGACCGCCACGGCGACGCTGACCGTCACCGTCTCCGGAGGATCCTGCCAGTGACCGGGCGGTGGACGGCGCGCGCGGCGTGCTTCATGCTGGCGCTGGCCGCGGCCGCGGGAGCGGGCGGTGCCGCCCGCGCCGACGACGTTCCCACCGTCATCTCGCCGCTGCGGTTCGAGGGCGACCGCAACGGGGTCAACCTGACCGACGGCAGGACGGTGATGGAGATGCCGGTGCTGTCGGTGCCGGGCGCGCCCAACCTCAGGTTCGACCGGCTGCAGAACGCCGCGCCTTACCTCAAGGGCACCGTGCAGACGCCGCTGGGCAGCGAAGTGGATGAACGGCGCTATACCATCCATACCGGCACGGGCGCGTCCGATTCCTTCCAGTGCGAGAATTACCTCGTGTGCACCAGCGTCACCGGGACGGGGTCGACCTTCCGCTATGCCGGGAGACGCTACCAGCAAAGCGGATCGGGCGCGATCTGGCAGTTCAACCTGCTGCATTCGTCGACGGCCTCGTCGCAGTCGCCCTACCAGACCATGGTCTATTACGCCTCGGCCGCGACCTACCCGAACGGCGAGGTCATCACCTATTCCTATACGACCGCGACCCTGAACGGCGACCCCTTCCCCGGCCGGGTCTTCTATCGCCCGGCCACGATCACCAGCAACCTTGGCTATACCATCTCGCTGACCTTCGCCGGCAACGACTTCAACGGCGACATGTCGGCCTGGGGCACGCTCACCCAGGCGGCGATCTACAGCACCGCCAATCCGGGGACGCCGCTCGGCCGGCTGACCTACGCCGGCGGCACGATCACCGATCTGGGCGGCCGGGTCTACACCTGCGCCGGCTGCAACAACGCGCTCGGCGTCGACATCGAGGTGTCGGAGGGGTCGATGCAATTGCCCGGCGAGACTTCGCCGACGCGGCAGGTCGCGCCGGTGACCAGCGTGCCGCAGAGCGCGGCGCGGCCGGTCGCATCGGTGACCCAGGACGGCGTCCCGTGGAGCTACGCCTACGACAATCTCCGCGGCCAGGGCTCCCTGCAGTCGACCCTCAACGGCTATCTCTACGACCACCTGACCGTCACCGGCCCGAATGGCTATCACATTGTCTACGACGTGGGGCAGCGCACGATCTTCATGTCGAACATCCTGCAAAACGTCATCACCCGGGTGACCGATTCGATCAACCGTTCGACTTCCTATCAGTTCGACGCGAGCTACCGCCCGACCCGGGTGACCTATCCCGAGCAGAACCGGATCGACGTCAGCTACGACGAATATGGCAACGTCACCCAACGAACGACCACGCCCAAGCCGAACATGGGGCAGGCGATCGTCGAGAACGCCTCTTACCCGACCGCGACCTGCACCACCGACAACACCTCCTCGGTGCTGTGCTGGCGGCCGACATCGTCGCAGGACGGCAGGGGCGGACAGACCGATTACGCCTACAACAACGCCACCGCCGGCCAGCTGAGCGAGCAGATCGATCCCGCCGACGCGAACGGGGTTCGGCGCCGGACCTCGACCAGCTACGAGACATTCAACGGGGTGAGCCGGCGCACCGCGGTCAGGGTCTGCGCCAACACGGGGGCGAGCTGCGGGACGAGCGCCCCGATCCAGACCGAATATGTCTATGCGGGGCCGGTCCTCCTGCCCACCGCCGAGCGGCGGATCGACGGCGCGACCATCCTCACCACGACCTACAGCTACGATGCCGCCGGCCGCCTCTTGATGACCGACCCGCCGGCGACCGGCACCGATGACGCCAGCTACAACCGCTACGACGTCCATGGCCGCAAGACCTGGGAGATCGGCGCGCGCAGCGCGGCCAACGGCCTGCGGATCGCGACCCGCTACACCTACCGCGATTCCGACGACAAGCCGTACATCACCGAAGCCGGCACAATTCCAAACCAGGACAGCACCGATCTCACCCTCTTCCGCCGGACCAACGTCACCTACGACAGCCGGCGCTACCCGATCCGCGAAGCCGTATCCTCCGCCGCGGGCACGACCTACCGCGTCACCGACAAGTCCTACGACGACCAGGCTCGGCTGGTCTGCACCGCGGTCAGGATGAACATCGCCGCATTCGGCGAGGCGCCCGGCGCCTGCCTGCCCACCACCCAAGGCGGCGAGGGGCCGGACCGGATCACGATGAACCTCTACGACAATGCCGGCCAGCTGCTCCAGGTGCTGCAGGGCTATCTCACCGCCGACCAGCGGACCTACGCGACCTACACCTACAGCGCGAACGGGCAACGGACGAGCGTCACCGACGCCAACAACAATCGCGCCGAGATGACCTGGGACGGCTTCGACCGGCAGAGCCGCTGGATCTTCCCCTCGCCGACAAGCCCGGGCGTCGCCAACCAGGCCGATTACGAAGAATATGGTTATGACGCCAACGGCAACCGCACCAATGTGCGCAAGCGCGACGGGCGCAACATCGCCTTCGCCTATGACGCGCTCAACCGGCTGATCTCGAAGACCTATCCGCAGGGCGGAGCGACCCCGGTCTATTACAGCTACAACCTCCAGAACCTGCAGCTATCGGCCCGGTTCAACAGCCAGTCGGGCGACGGCATCACGAATACGTGGGACGGCTTCGGCCGGGAGCTCTCGACCACCACCATATCAGGCGCGCTCTCCTGGACGTTGAGCTACCTCTACGACCCCAACTCCAACCGCATCCGCATCACCCATCCCGACGGCAACCGGTTCGAGACGGACTTTGACGCGCTCGCCCGGCCGACCACTCTCTGGGCGAACGAATATACGGCGATGGCGGGGATGGGCTATTATGCCCATGGCGCCCCGGCCGGGATGAGCCGGGCCAATGGCTCCACCAGCGAGTGGGGGTTCGATCCCATCCAGCGGCTCAACGCAGTCGTCCTGAACGCCGCCGGCACCTCGGCCGACGGGACCTGGTCGTTCCTCTTCAATCCGGCGAACCAGATCACCTCGCGGGCGCTGAGCAACGACAGCTACGCCTGGACCAGCCATTATGCGGTGAACCGCAATTACACGGTCAACGGCCGCAACCAATATACCGCGGCCGGCAGCGCGAGCTTCACCTACGACGCCAACGGCAACCTCACCTCCGACGGCACCAACAGCTACGCCTACGACATCGAGAACCGGCTGGTGTCGGTTAGCGGGGCCCAGAATGCCGGCTTCGCCTACGACCCGCTCGGCCGGCTCGCTTACTCGACCGGCAACCCGCAACTCACCCGCTTCCTGTGGGACGGCGACGCGCTGGTCGGCGAATATGATTATAACGGCGTTCTCCTGCGCCGCTACGCTCACTGGGTGGGCACCGACGTGCCGTTGCTCTGGTACGAGGGCGCGACCCTCAGTACCCCCAATTACCTCCACGCCGACCAGCAGGGCACGATCGTCCTGGTCAGCGACCAATATGGCAACCCGAGCATCAACCGCTTCGACGAATACGGCATCCCGGCCGCGACCAATGTTGGGAGGTTCGCTTACACCGGCCAGATCCGCCTGCCCGAGATCGGCATGTATTATTACAAGGCCCGGATGTACTCGCCGACTCTGGGGCGGTTCCTCCAGACCGACCCCGTGGGCTACGAGGACCAGCTCAACCTCTATGCCTATGTCGGCGATGATCCGATCAACGGCGTCGATCCCACGGGCGAATGTCAGGAAACGCCCGGTCCGAACGGCACGGTCCTCCGGCTCGGCATTTGTGGCGGGACTCAGCGGGAACAGGATTTCGTCACGGTCCGCCTTGCCGATGACAAGTCGGAAGCCAGCAATATCGAGAGGCAGGCGATACACGATGGGCGAATGATCGGCTTCAGGTTCGCCACCAGATCGGAAGATGATCGGGACCCCAGCGGCTTCAGCGACATAAAAGGCGGGAGAACGCTGTCCAATGCGACAACCGGAGAGATTACGATCTTAGTCGACGACACCGACGCACCGGTCGTCAGGGGACGGGACATTATGAACCATATTGCGGATCGCCCGCAGTCGCTTGAACAGGCGTTCGAGCACGAGGCCCAGCACGCTAGCGATCACCTGAACAATGTGAGAAGCAGCGAATCACGGGGGATCGCCGCGGAGAATAGATATCTGGGTAGAATCCACGCCGGCTGGAGACGAATTGACCATGAGGATGCGGTGAGGATTAACCGGCGACCGCCATGGGTATCTCCGCTCCATCACTAGCTTGTTAGAGGTGTGCTGAAATGGACGTGACGTTGCTGGCGATGGCGGCGATTCTGGCCGGAACTCCGGTGCCGACGCCGCCGCCACCGGCGCATGTGCGGCCCAGCACCGAGACCGCCGAGATCGCCGACCCTGGCTCCTGCAGGGGAAGTGGCGGGCCGGTCGATTTGCGGCGAATCCTGTTCTTCGAAAATCGTGCGCTGGAATTCGATAGTCCCGAGGGTCCGATGCGGATCTCGCTGCTGGGCCCACACGTTGATATAGACGCGCTCAATCCGAACCCTCGATTCACGGGCTTCCGGCAAAATATCGGGAATGCTGTCGGCCGCGGAGAGAATGACGCCGATGTCGTGCTGAAGCTCGGCCTGCTCGACGACCGGCTGGTCGTCTATTGGCGGGAGACCGTCCAGAATCGCCCCTATCGACAGGGTCTTTTCAGCGTCCTCGGCATGCGGCTCGAGGCGGTGTGCGAAGGCAGGGCCGCAGGGGTCGAAATCTCGGACTGACAGTGCACTTGCTTGGGAGGTTGGCTTTCTTTCTCGCTCAGGACACGCCTCGATTACCGCACCATTTCCGAGCCTTTGCCGGCGGCGCGAGCTTCACCTACGACGCCAACGGCAACCTCACCTCCGACGGCACCATGAGCGCAGGACGATGAACAACTTCATTTTGGTGGCAATGCTGCTCGGCGCCCAAACCCCTGCGACGCCAGGCGTGATAATGACGGATGAGTTGCGCCCCGCGGCCGATCCCATCGGCACCTGCGAGCGGAATGGGCGGTCGTTCGATCTTCACCGCATGATGGTGCTGGAAGATCGACCGGTGGACTTCGACGGCCCGGATGGCCCGCTGCGCGTATCGATCCGCGGCGAAAATATACTTTTCGAAGAGGTCGGCCCGAACGCACGGCACGGCCACTATTACACCGACGTCGATTACGAGATCGAACCGCGCGACGATCTCGATATCGAGCTGAAGCTGGCCTATTTTGAGGGGCGGCTGGTCCTCTATTGGAGGGAAACATTTCAAAACCGGATCTATCGCCAAGGGCTGTTTAGTATCACAGGACATGAGATTACGGCGCTTTGCTCCGGCCAGGGAGGAAGGCAGATCGAGCGTTAGACGGAGCATCAATATGAGGCGCGCCTTTCGCGCATCGCACGCGCCTGAGCCGCGGCGGCGTTTTGCCCCTCCGGGGAATTGCGATGACACTGCACCAATTTAGGAGATTGGGTCTTCTTTCCGGCTTTGCACACGCCCCGGCAACCGCGCCATTTCCGAGCTGACGCCGCCGGCACCGCGGCCGACCTGTTCACGACGCTCGGCTACAATCCGGCGAGCCAGATCATTTCGCGCAATCTCAACAACGACAGCTACGCCTGGACCAGCCATTATGCCGTGAACCGCAATTATCTCACCAACGGGCTCAACCAATATACCCAGGCCGGCGGCGCCGGCGGCGCCAACTTCACCTACGACCCCAACGGCAACCTGATCGCGGACGGCACCAACAGCTACGTCTACGACATCGAGAATAGGCTGGTGTCGGTGAGCGGAGCGCAGAATGCGAGCTTCGCCTACGATCCGCTCGGGCGCCTGGCTTACTCGACCGGCAACCCGCAGCTTACCCGGTTCCTGTGGGACGGCGATGCGCTGGTCGGCGAATATGATTATAACGGCGCGCTGCTGCGCCGCTACGCCCACTGGGTGGGGACGGACGCGCCTTTGCTCTGGTACGAAGGCGCGACCCTGGGCAGCCCCAACTACCTCCATGCCGACCAGCAGGGCTCGATCGTCCTGGTCAGCGACCAATATGGCAACCCCTCGATCAACCGCTACGACGAATACGGCATCCCGGCGCCCACCAACACCGGAAGGTTCGCTTACACCGGCCAGATCCGCCTGCCCGAGATCGGCATGTATTATTACAAGGCGCGAATGTACTCGCCGACGCTGGGGCGGTTCCTGCAAACCGATCCGGTGGGGTACGAGGACCAGTCCAATCTTTATGCCTATGCGGGGAACGATCCAATCAACGGGTCCGATCCCGAAGGCCTGTGCACCGAGACCGCCGACGCATCGAGGGATACCCGGCCTACGCAAATCTGCACCGACGCAAGCACGCTTCACGTGAGCGCGCAGGGGCGCCAGGTTATTCAGGAGGCAGAGGGAAATAGATCAGATGTCTATCGCGACAGCGGCGGGCTGCCCACAGTTGGTGTCGGCCACCTCGTGACGCCAGGCGATCATCTTCGGGTAGGCGATACGATCACTGATCAGCGGACTCAGTCGCTCTACTCAGGCGACTTACGCACCGCAGAAACGGGTGTGGTGTCCCTCGTCGGAGATCTACGTGTTTCACAAGAGGAATTCGATGCCTTGGGCGACCTCGTTTATAATGTCGGGCTGGGCCGATTGTCCGAGCAGAATAGCCCTGGCCTCAATCGGGCGATCGACGCCGGCAACTATGCAGAAATTGGCAACCAGATACGCTATACAAGAGACGCAAGTGGGCACTCTCCAGCAGGCTTGATCATTAGGAACGACCGGCGTCAAAACATATTTCGGAGTGGTAATTATGCCCGACCCTTACCCCCCCGGCCGAGGCTTGGCGGACATCATTAAGGCGCCTAATCTCCTAGGCTTGATGGTGTTGTACTCATGTTCTGGCAACGCTCAGTCTAGCATGGACGAGAATTCGGATGTGACCGCAGCGTCGGGTATGGCGGCTCCAGCGCGTCAACGCGTATCAGCTGAAATACCGTCCGGATGCCTAGATGAGGTATGGAGGTACCAGCGTCATCCAAATCGCAGCTTCGATATTGCAAACGATCGCACAACAGATAACAACTTTATTTCATGCTCAACTTATTCATCTCCGTTCTTGTTTGCATCGGTATTGAATGACCTCCGTCAAGGTGTCCAATCGAGGAGGCGAGAACTTATCACCCGCCATGTTAGTTACCCATTGCTCTGGATAGGCAGATCCGGCCGGCAGCGCAGGATTCGAAGTGCGCGGGCGCTTTCTCCGGTCTTCGACGAAGTGTTCGACAGGACCGTCTCAGCTGTGCTTCGGTGCGCGCGATTGCGCGATTTGGGCCTTGTCCCTAGCGAAGGTGCTTACGTGGCTCATGGCGTTGTCTGGCTTAGGGTCTTTGAAACCAGCGCGGCGCCGATGATCGTCACGATAAATCAAGCCGCCCTGCCCGCCAGCGGTCGCGCCTGCTGAATCTGTGGCCGATAGCGCCACCAGCGAATGGGGGTTCGATCCCGTCCAGCGGCTCAACGCAGTCGTCCAGAACGCCGCCGGCACCTCGGCCGACGGGACCTGGTCGTTCCTCTTCAATCCGGCGAACCAGATCACCTCGCGGGCGCTGAGCAACGACAGCTACGCCTGGACCGGCCATTATGCCGTGAACCGCAACTACACGGTGAACGGCCGCAACCAATATACCGCCGCCGGCAGCGCGAGCTTCACCTACGACCCCAACGGCAACCTGACCGCCGACGGCACCAACAGCTACGTCTACGACATCGAGAATAGGCTGGTGTCGGTGAGCGGAGCGCAGAATGCCAGCTTCGCCTACGATCCGCTCGGGCGCCTGGCTTACTCGACCGGCAACCCGCAGCTGACCCGGTTCCTGTGGGACGGAGACGCATTGGTCGGCGAATATGATAATGAAGGCGCGCTGCTGCGCCGCTACGCCCACTGGGTCGGCGCCGACGTGCCGTTGCTCTGGTACGAAGGCGCGACCCTGGGCAGCCCCAACTACCTCAATGCCGACCAGCAGGGCTCGATCGTGCTGGTCAGCGACCAATATGGCAACCCCTCGATCAACCGCTACGACGAATACGGCATCCCGGCGCCCACCAACACCGGAAGGTTCGCTTACACCGGCCAGATCCGCCTGCCCGAGATCGGCATGTATTATTATAAGGCCCGGATGTACTCGCCGACGCTGGGGCGGTTCCTGCAAACCGATCCGGTGGGGTACGAGGACCAGTCCAATCTTTATGCCTATGCGGGGAACGATCCAATCGTATTACGGTGACAGTTTACTTAGCCCCCGAATTCCGGATGCTGCGCGCGTGCATAACCAGTAATTCAGAACGCGAGACCGCGGCTTCACGAGGCCCGCTGGCGGGCGGGGCGGCAGCCCTCCTCTGAACGGCTCGCCCCGCTCGCGCGGCCTACCCCGGGCGGCTTGGTGCGGTGACAGCGCACCAATTGACCGCCGAGTGCTGCAAGACGCACAGGAAAATCAGCGCACTGTCGCGGCGAAGCTACCGCAATCGTATCGCCTGGCGCAAGGCTGACCCGGACGCTCGCCTACCGCTACGACCCCAATTCCAACCGCATCCGCATCACCCATCCCGACGGCAACGGCATCCTCACGTCCGACGGCACCAACAGCTACGCCTGCGACATCGAGAATAGGCTGGTGTCGGTGAGCGGCGCGCAGAATGCGAGCTTCGGCCACGATCCGCTCGGCCCGCCGGCGCGCGCGGCGGCAGGCTGGCCCGGGCGCCGCTTTGCCTCTAAGGCCGCCCGACGACCATCGCCGGGGGCTCGAGCCGTTCATGTTCCGCAAGCTTTACGACTGGACCCTGCGCCTCGCCGGACACCGCCACGCGATCCGCTGGCTCGCCCTCATCTCGTTCGTCGAATCCTCGGTCTTTCCGATCCCGCCCGACGTGATGGTGATCCCGATGGTGCTCGCCCGGCGCGATTTGGCCTGGCGGATCGCGGCGGTGGCGGCGGCGGCGTCGGTGCTCGGCGGGATGGCGGGCTATGCGATCGGCTATTTCCTGTGGGACAGCGTCGGCCGGCCGGTCGCCGAATTCTATCACATCACCGCGAGCATCGAGGCCTATCGCCGGAAATTCCACGGCTTCGCGGCGCCGATCATCCTGATCCAGGGGCTGACGCCGATCCCGTTCAAGCTGGTCGCGATCGCCAGCGGCCTCGCCCACGTCAATTTCGCGACCTTCGTGCTGTGCGCGGCGGCGACCCGCAGCGCGCGCTTCTTCCTCGTCGCCGGCCTGATGAAGCGGTTCGGCGAACCGATGCGGGCGTTCATCGAAAAACGGCTGGCCCTCGCCGCCTGGCTGTTTCTGGCGCTGATCGCCGGCGTGATCGCGCTGGCGATCTATTGGTAAGGGAGGGACCGATGATTTTGCTCGCAGCCGCCGCGCTCGCGGCCCAGACGCCGTCCGCGGGCCAGCCCGATCTCGACTGGCTGGCCGGCTACTGGCTGTCGTGCGACGCGCGGATGGAGGTCGCCGAAACGTGGACGACCCGGCGCGGCGGGGTGATGCTCGGGATGAGCGTCACCTTCGGCATCCAGGCGTTCGGCTGGGAGCAGGTCCGGATCGAGACGACCGACGACCTTTCGACGATGCAATATGTCGCGCGGCCGCGCGGCGCGGCGGCGGACACCGCGTTCCGGCTGGCGCGGAGCGGACCCAACGAGGCGGTGTTCGAGAACCCGGCGCACGATTATCCGCAGCGGATCAGCTACCGCCGCGAGGGCGAGGCGCTGATCGCGCGGACCGAGGATATGGCGGGCGGCAATGGCCAGGACTTCCGCTATCGCGCGGCGCCGTTGAACGCGCGGTGTCCGCGGCGGTAGGCCGGGAAGGGCCGTCACGGCACCATTGTGCCGTGACGTCGGACGGGTTCGCTCGGCTTTAGGGCCGAGCGCCCCGCCGGCCGGCCGGGCTGACTCCTGGGATAGCTTGCGATCGCTGCGCGCTCGCTGCGGCTATCCCGGGAACAGCCTCGGCTCAATCCGGCCAGATCGCGACCAGGAGTTGCGCGAGCCTTGCCCCGGCCTTCTCGATCTGGAGGCGCTGGAGGGCGGCGCGGTCGGCGTCGTAGCGGGGGCGGTTGACGAAGGCGAGCGGCCAGCGATTGCCCTGCTTGCGGGCGAAGGTGAGACCGGCATAGGCGCCGCGCGCCTGGACGAGCGTGTCGGTCGCCCAGCTCGCCACCCAGGTGTCGAGCGGGCCGGTGGTGGCGGCGATTGTGCGGGCGTAGCTGAGCGAATAATCGTTCGGCGCGACCCCGTCCCAGGCCGAGTGGAGGTTCGCCTGCCGCGTCCCCTCGGTCCAGACCAGCGAATTGCCGCCGTTGGTCAGCGTCGCCCGCTCGGCCCGCGCCCGCTCGGCCGGCGAGCTGTCCGGATCCACCTCCCGCCCATTCTCGTCGAGAAAGACCGCGCCGACGTGGAGCGGCTGGTGGAGGTCGCCGATCAAATGGGTCAGCATCATCAGCGCGTCCCGCCTCGTGAAATCGAACGGCGCCGGCGAGCGCCCGCCGCGCAGCACCACGATCGCCGCGTTCATCGCGTGGACGATGTCGTATTCGTTGGTGCCGGCAACGCCGTCCTCGTAGCGCTGGCGCTGGAGGGCGACGTCGAGGAAATGATATTGGGTGTGGCAGCCGCCCGGCGCGTGGCTGGCGCAATTGGCCCAGTTGCGGCGGACGTAATCCTCCATCTGGGCCTTCAGCTCGGGCCCCTCGAAGGCGACGCAGGGCGTGCCATATTGGTCGCTGTGGCTGTAGGCGAAGCCGCCCGACGCGGCCGGGCCGCTGACGCTGCGCAGGCAGTCGGCCCAGGGGCCGGCCTGGGCGAGCGTGATCGGCCCGAGGATCGCGCGGACCTGCGCCGCCGCTTTGGGATGATCCTTGAGCAATGCGTCGGCGATCGCGCCGACCTCGCTATGGCCGGTCGCGCCCCAGGCGAAGACCGAGCTCGCGGTGCAGGCGAGGGCCACGCCGAGAATGACGAAAAGCTGCTTCAGGCTGCCGCGCGTGATCATGAACCCCTCCCGGATTTGGATGGGTTCGAAGGTGCTCCCGCCGTTCGCCGGAGTCGAGTCTCGGTTTGGGATGATCCCGGTTTGGGCGGCCGCTAGGGCGTCACGGCACCATTGTGCCGTGACGTTCCCGGCCTTCGCCGGGACCGGCCGGGCCGATTCCGGGCGTAGCTTGCGGCCGCTCCGCGACCGCGGCGCTGCGCTATGGACGCCTGCGGCGCGACTCGCGATTCGCTGTAGGGAATCCGGTCCCGCCGAATCAGGCTCGATTCGGGCCTTTAAAAATATTTTTTGTTCGACGAAAACGCGTAGTTTGTTGGGAATGCTTCCCTATTTTTGCATCACTTAAGCCCGCGAGAAGGCTGGGATTTTTCCTGTTTGAAATAGGGAAAAACCGGAACGGTAAAAAACGCTTGACAGTGTAACGCTGGTATGGCACATTCTGGTCATGCTTCGACAAGTGCGAGCGGAGCAGACGGGCCTCCCGCCAAACCGGCGCGGGGCCTTTTTCGTTTCGGATCTCATTGGCCGGCGCGCCCGGAAGCCTGACGTGAGTCAGGCTCCCTATCCCCTGATGCGACCAGGATTCACGCCTCGGGCCAAGCGGCCCGAGACGATCCTGGTCGTGCCGCGGCCGGCTTTCTAGCATGCGCAGAGGAGACGAGGCGGTGGCAGCAAAGGGCAAGAAGGCCGGCGGCGGCGCGGCCGCGGCGGGGCGATGGACGGCGGAGAAGGAGAAGATCTTCTTCCACGAGCTGGCGATGGTCTGCAACGTCACTGCCGCGCTGAGAGCGGCCGGAATGCTGCGCCAGAGCCGCGAAGTCTACAACCGGCGCAAGCGCGATCCGGAGTTCAGGAACAACTGGGACGAAGCGATCGGCGAGAGCTATGCGATGCTCGAGCTGGAGATGCTCGAACGCGGCCGGCTCGGCGAGGACCGGTCGCCGCCCAAGACTAAGGCCGAAGCGCGGCTGCGCGAGATTCCGACCGCGCTCGGCCTCAGCCTGCTCCGCCTGCACCGCAGCCAGGTCAAGGGGAAGGCGCCGTCGGCGCAACGGCCGATGCGCGGCGAGAAGCTGCGCGACGCGCTCGAAAAACGGCTCGCCGAGATCAGCCGGCGGCTCGGCGGCGTGGGGTGAAAGCGATGGCGATTTCAGGGTTCGCGCTGCTCGACGACGCGGAACGGGCGGCGCGCCTGTCGCTCGTCGAGCGGATCGCGCTGCTGCCGCCGAGGGAGCGCCGCAAACTGCTCGTCTGGTTCAGGGACAGGCTGGACGAGTTCGCGCTGGGCTGGATCTTCTGGGCGCGGCCGGGACAGCTGCCGCCGCCGGGCGACTGGCGCACCTGGCTGCTGATGGCGGGGCGCAGCTACGGCAAGACCCGCGCGGGCGCGGAATGGGTCCACCATCTGGCCGAGGAGGAAGGACGGCGCATCGCCCCGGTCGGGCCGACCGACGACGAAGTGCGCGACGTCATGGTCGAGGGCGCGTCCGGGCTGCTCACCTGTGCGCCGCCCGACATGTACCCGAAATGGGAACGATCCAACGGTCTGCTCACCTGGCCGAACGGGAGTCAGGCCTTCGCCTATTCGGGTGCCAACCCGGAAGGCCTGCGCGGGCCGGAGCACGATTATGCCTGGTGCGACGAGCTCGCCAAATGGGCCTATCCGGACGCGACCTGGGACAATCTGACGTTCGGGCTCAGGCGCGGCCGCTATCCCCGCGCGCTGGTGACGACGACGCCGCGGCCGCTCACATTGCTGAGGCGGCTGGCGGCGCGGCGCGACGTGACGATGACGGGCGGGCGAACCACGGACAACGTGCTGCTGGCGAAGAGCTATGTCGATCATATGGTCGAGCTTTACAGCGGCACAAGGATCGGCCGGCAGGAGCTGGACGGATTGCTGATCGAGGATGTCGAAGGCGCGCTGTGGACGCGGGACATGGTCGAGGCGGGGCGCGTGGAAAAGAGGGACTGTCCCTCTTTTTCGCGGGTGGTGGTCGGGGTCGATCCGCCGGCGAGCGCGGACGGCGATGCCTGCGGGATCGTGGTTTGCGGCTTGGGCGACGACGGAATCGGCTACGTGCTCGACGATCGCTCGGTGCGCGGATTGCCGCCCGAGGGCTGGGCGCGCGAAGTGGTGCGGGCGGCGGAGATCTGGGAGGCCGATCTGGTGGTCGCGGAGACCAACCAGGGCGGCGAGATGGTGACGAGCGTGCTGCGCAGCGTCGATTGCGCGCTGCCGGTGAGGGCGGTCAAAGCGCGCTACGGCAAGGGCAAAAGGGCCGAGCCGGTCTCGGCTTCGTTCGCCAGGGGCAAGGCGAAGTTCGCCGGCGCCTTCCCCGAGCTCGAGGACGAATTGTGCGGGCTGACCAGCGGCGGCGGCTACGAAGGCCCGGGCAGATCGCCGGACCGCGCCGACGCGATGGTCTGGGCGATGGCGGAATTGCTGCTCGGCGAACGGGCGGAGCCGCGGATCCGGCGGCTCTAGGAGGTCATCTCAACAGCAAGGCGGTCGCCACCGCGGACGAGAAGGAAGCGAAGACGGCGAGGTAGAGAAGCTGCCAGCCGAGCCGGAGCGCGGCCAGCGCGCCGCCTTCCGGGAACCAGTCGACGTCGACCGCGGCGTTGAGCCAGAGGCAGCCGAGGATGGCGGCGATGAAGACGGCGAGCGACGACAGGCACAATATGATCAGCCGGCGGCGCTTCAGCCGCTTGCAGACCAGCCACAGGCAGAAGCAGACCAGCACGCCGAGCACCGAGGCGAGGATGCTGATCCGCGGCTGGTAATATGCGGGAATCAGCTCGGCGCTGGTGAGCTTGTCCTGCCACGGCGCCAGCGCGGCGGCGAAGGCGGGCAGGCCCAAACTCGCCCAGTCGGCGAACGGGGCGGACGGTGCCGGCTTTCTCGCCATCAGGAAGCGGGTGCCGAAAAGGCGACCGGCAGCGAGGCGATCACCGTCCGGCGGTCGCCGAGCAGCACCTCGAGCCGCGCGTTGCGGGCGGCGAGGCGGCCGCGGCCGGGCGCCGCCACGCTCGCCTCGAGGACCGTCTCGCCGCCGCCCCAGCCGTCGATCCGCAACGGCTCGCCCTGGCGGAACATCAGGCGGTGGAGGGCAGCGTCGCTGAACCGCAGATAGAAGGTCGGCAAGTCCGTCCGGCCTGCCGCCGGAAGGCGGTAGCGGCAGAGATAGGAGATGCTCGTCCGGCCCCGGCCGTCGACCGCGACCCGGTCGTTGAAGGTCATCCCGAACGGCTGCAGGAGGTTGGGATAGCGTTCGAGCGATTCGATCAGCTGAGCGAGCGGACGGGAATCGCGGACGAAGCCGTCGACGAGGCCGCGCGCGACCGGAAGGTAGACCAGCGACTCGTTGCTGCCGGCGCGCGCCGCCGGGGCGCGTCCGGCGTCCTGCCAATAGGCGGCGCGGCGGAGCAGGGCGGCGGCCGGCGCGGGCGCCAGCCAGTCCGGCAGCGGCCGCTCGAGCGCGGCCACGGTCGCCACCGCCATCTCGTTCGGCCGGGCGCCGTAGAAGAAGGGATAGATGCGCCGGCGGGGGCGACCGGCGAGCGGGCTGGTGCGGAAGATCGTGCGGCCGGGCGGAATCACGCTGCTCAGCCCGGCGCCGCGCCATTCGACCCAGACGCCGCGGGAAGCGTGGGTGTTGCGGACGCAATGGATCGACACCGCGGCGCTGCCCTGCCCCTGGCTCCGACTTAGATAGGAGAAGCTGTAGTTGGTGATGTCGACCTGGCCCCAGCCGCCGCCGCCGCAAGGCGTTTGCGCGGCGGCGGGCGCGGCAAGCCCAGTCAGCGCCCCGGCCAGGGCAGCCGCGGCCAACAGCCGGCGAATGGGAACGCGCCACCGACGAAGCAACTCCGTTGCGGAATCAGACCTCATCGCGCGTCCCCCTCCGCGATTACTTAGCAGATTTCGCCGTTAGTGGGAGACTGAGATGAAATGGTTCGGGCGGAAGGGCGCGCCGCGGGCGCGGCCGTTGCTGTTCTCGGGGTGGCGGCACCTGTTCGCGGCGGAGCCTTGGCCGCGGTCCTACGAGGCGCAGGTGCGCGAGGCCTATTTCGGCAATCCGGTGGCGCAGCGGGCGGTGCGGCTGGTCGCGGAGAGCGTCGCCTGGGCGCCCATTTTCGCGAGCGAGGCACGGGCCGAGGCGGCGGCGCTGGTGCCGCCGGCGCTGCTTGAGACGGTGGCGACGCAGCTCTTGCTGCACGGCAATGCGTTCGTGCAATTGCTGCAGGACGCGGGCGGGATGCCGGCGGAATTGTTTCCTTTGCGGCCCGAGCGGGTGAGCGTCGAGGCCGATGCCGGCGGCTGGCCGGCGGCCTATCTCTACAAGGTCGGCGAGGCGAAGAGCCGGATCCCGGCCAAAGACGGGCTCGGCCGGCCCGGCCTCGCCCACCTGAAGGCCGCCCACCCATTGGACGACCATTATGGGCTGGGCTGCCTCGGCGCGGCGGCGGGCGCGGTCGCGGTCCACAATGCGGCGGCGCAGTGGAACAAGGCGCTGCTCGACAATGCGGCGCGGCCGTCGGGCGCCCTGGTCTACGACGCCGGGGACGGCGCGGCGCTGTCCGAGGCCCAGTTCGAGCGGCTGCGCGGCGAGATGGAGGCGCAATTTTCGGGCGCCGCCAATGCCGGGCGGCCGCTGCTGCTCGACGGCGGCCTCACCTGGCAGGCGATGAGCCTGACCCCGGCCGAGATGGATTTCATCGGGTTGAAGGCGGCGGCGGCGCGCGAGATCGCGCTGGCGTTCGGAGTGCCGCCGATGCTGCTCGGGCTGCCGGGCGATTCGACCTATGCCAATTACAAGGAGGCGAACCGGGCGCTGTGGCGGCTGACCGTGCTGCCGATGGCGGCGCGGATCCTCGCCGGGATCGCGGGTGCGCTGGCAAGCTGGTGGCCAGGGCTGCGGCTCGAGGTCGATCTCGACCGGATCAGCGCGCTCGCCGAGGAGCGCGAGCGGCTCTGGCGCCAGGTCAGCGCCGCCGACTTCCTGAGCGACGCGGAGAAACGGGAGATGCTGGGATTCGCGCCGCGGGCGTGAGATACTGAATCGTCATCCCGGACTTGATCCGGGATCCATGAACACGGATGGCGCGAACCCAGGCGTCTCCGTGTTCATGGGTCCTGACTTCCGTCAGGATGACGTGGACTTCTTGAAGGAGCCGGAGCGATGGAGACGCGCGAAGTGGTCGAGGCGTTCGTGGCGGCAGTGAATTCGGGGCGGCCCGAGAAGATCGTCGGGGCCATGGACCCGGCGGCCGTCTTCATCGACTCGCTCGGCAACCGGATCGAGGGCAAGGCCGCTTTGCTCGACGGCTGGCGCTTCTATCTGCGGCTGTTCCCGGACTATCGGGTCGAGGTCGAGGCTATGTTCGTCGACGAGCGCGAAGCGATGTTGCACGGCTGGGCCGGCGGCACCCTGCACCGCGACGCGCGCCCCATCGAAGGCGGCGGCTGGCGGATCCCGGCGGCGTGGCGCGCGGTGACCGACAGCCGGCGGGTGACACTCTGGCAGGTGTTCGCCGACAACAGCCCGGTCCAGGCGCTGCTGGCGAAATAACGACCGACAACAAGCTACACGTGGAGAGAATGATGGCCGATGCGAATGCGTCGATGCTGGCGCTGCTCGTCGCCCAGGCGGAAGGGCAGGGGGCGGATTTGGTGACATTGCGCGCGCTGATCGAGGAGGCGAGCGAAGTGGGCGCGGAGCGGGCGCTGTCCGCCTTGGGGCTGAGGGACGCCAATGCCGGCCGCGACATGGCCGAGCTGCGCGAATTGCTGCAGGCCTGGCGCGACGCCAAGAAATCGGCGTGGAACGCGATCGTGACCTGGGCGGTGCGCATTTTCCTCGCCGTGCTGGTCGCCGGGATGGCGGTCAAGATGGGCCTGTTCGGAGGAATCCGATGAAAGTGGTACTTTCATCGGGTTGCCCCTCCACCATCCGCCTGCGGCGGACGGTCCCCCTCCCCACGAAGCAAAGCTCCGCAGGGAGGATCAAGTGAGATTTGCAGGCTATGCGGCGATCTTCGGGCGGCCCGACCGCGGCGGCGACGTGGTCAAGGCGGGGGCGTTCGCGCGCTCGCTCAAGCGGGCGGCGGGAGCGGTGCCCCTGCTCTGGCAGCACGCGCCGGCGCGGCCGATCGGGCGGGTGGAATATCTGAAGGAGGATCGGCGCGGGCTGCGCGTGATCGGGCGATTGTCCGGCGGCGCCGCCGGGCGCGAAGCCGCGGCGCTGCTGAAGGAGGGCACGGTCCGGGGCTTGAGCTTCGGCTACCGGGTGCGCGCGGCAAGCGGCGAGCGGCCGCGCGAGCTGACCGAGCTCGAGCTGGTCGAGGTGAGCCTGGTGACGCTGCCGATGCAGCCCCGGGCGCGGGTACACGCAATGGCGGATTAGCCGCCGCGATTTTTCTGAAGAGGTCGGTGTTCATGGATCCCGGATCGAGTCCGGGATGACGGTTTCGTGTGCGCAAACTCAACGAGGAGAAGGACATGCTGGAAGTCAAAGCGGATGCGCTGGAGGCGTCGTTCGAGGCGCTGGAGCGGGAGGATGAGGATGTCGCGGCCTTGAAGGAGGAGGTCGCGGCGCTGCGGATGCGGGTCGAGGCGCAGGCGATTGCGCGGCCGGCCCTCAGTGGCGCCAAGAGCGAGAGCTCGCCGTTCGTCGAGCGCTATTTGCGCAAGGGGCTCGAGGCCGGCGTCGAATTGAAGGCGATGTCGGGGGCGAGCGACGCCGCGGGCGGCTATGCGGTGCCCGAGGAATTGGACGCGCGGATCGACAAGCTGCTGACCGCGATCTCGCCGATCCGGGCGATCGCCAACGTCGTCAGGGTCGGCTCGGCGGGCTATCGCAAGCTGGTCACCACCGGCGGCACGCCCTCGGGCTGGGTCGCCGAGACGGCGGCGCGGCCGGAGACCGGCACCCCCGCCTTCGAGGAGATCGCGCCGCCGTCGGGCGAGCTCTACGCCAATCCGGCGGCGAGCCAGGCGATGCTCGACGACGCGGTGTTCGACGTCGAGGCCTGGCTGGCGAGCGAGATCGCGACCGAGTTCGCGCGGGCGGAAGGCGCGGCATTCGTGGCCGGCAACGGCACCAACCGGCCCAAGGGCTTCCTGGCCGCGGCCAATGCCGCGACGGCCGACGGCGTGCGCGCGTTCGGGACGCTGCAATATCTGTCGACCGGGGTCGCCGGCGGCTTCCCGGCGAGCAATCCGCAGGACAAATTGATCGACCTCGTCCAGGCGCTGCGCTCGCCCTACCGGCAGGGGGCGGTGTTCGTGATGAATTCGGCGACCGCCTCGGCGATCCGCAAGTTCAAGACCGCCGACGGCGCCTTCCTGTGGCAGCCGGGGCTGGTCAGCGGCCAGCCCGACACATTGCTCGGCTATCCGGTGATCGAGGCCGAGGACATGCCCGACGTCGCCGCCAATTCGCTGTCGGTGGCGTTCGGCAATTTCCGCGCCGGCTATCTGATCGCCGAGCGGGCGGAGACGCAGATCCTGCGCGACCCCTACACCAACAAGCCGTTCGTCCATTTCTACGCGACCAAGCGGGTCGGCGGCCAGGTGATGAACTCCGAAGCGATCAAGCTCCTGAAGTTCGCCGCCTGATTTCAGCCGGCGTCATTGCGAGCGCGGCGAAGCAATCCAGTGCGGCTTCCGAGTCAATCTGGATTGCTTCGTCGCCTTCGGCTCCTCGCAATGACGGCGGGACGGGGAGACATGCGATGACCTTGTTCTTTGCCGACCTGGTGCGGGAAGTTTCGCACGGCACCGGTGCGGGCGACCTGGCGCTCGAGGGGGCGCTGCCGGGGCACCGGCGGTTCGCCGACGCGGTGCCGGCGGGCGCGCGCTTTCATTATGCCGTCGCCGGCGTCACCCATCCGGGCCAATGGGAGACGGGCGAGGGCGAGCTGGGCAGCGGCGGCGCGTTGCTGCGGCTGCCGCTCGCGTCCTCGGCGGGCGGCGCGGCGGTCAATTTCTCGCCCGGGCTGAAGACGGTCGCGCTGACCGTGGCGGCGGCCTGGTTCGCAGGCCAGGAGGATGCCGTCGGCATTGCCGACGTCCCCGGGCTGCAGGCGGCGCTCGACGGCAAAGCCGCGCTGGCCGATCTCGACGCGGTGGCAACCGCGCTCGGAGGCAAGGCGGCGGCGGCCGACCTCGAGGCGCTGGAATCCGTGGTCGACGGCAAGGCGGCGCTGGCGGGCGCTGCATTCGGCGGCGCGGTCTCGGTGCCGAGCCTGACTTTGGGAACCGACCTCGCCGTCGCCGACGGCGGCACCGGGGCGTCGAACGCTGCCGCGGCGCGATCCAATCTGGGGCTCGGCTCGATGGCGACCCAGGATGCCGGCGGGGTCGCGATCACCGGCGGATCGATCGCCGGGCTTTCGAGCGCCCTCGCCGTCGCGGACGGCGGCACCGGCGCGTCGAACGCTGCCGCGGCGCGGACCAATCTCGGGCTCGGCTCGATGGCGACGCAGGGCGCAAGCGGTGTCGCGATCACCGGCGGGACGGTCGCCGGCCTCACCAGCCTCGCCGTCGCCGGCGATGCCGACGTCTCGGGCGACTACAAGGTCGACGCGGTCAAGGTGGTGAGCAACCGGCGGACCGGCTGGGGCGCGCCGACCGGCACCGCCTCGCGGGCCACGTTCGAGACCTCGGGCGCGACCGTGGGCCAGCTCGCGCAGCGGCTGAAGGCGCTGATCGACGACCTCACCGCCCACGGCCTGATCGGCAGCTGAGATGAACGGCCTGGCGATCGCCGCGGCGCCGCTCGGCGCCGCCGGCCTCGGCACGCTGACGCAAGGCTTTCCCGGCGCGCGGCCGGAGACGATCCGGATCGATGCGGTGCTGAGCATTTTGGCCGAGGCGGCGGCGGAGCGCGCGGCCGCCGCGGCGGCCCTGACAATAGGACAAGAACAATGAGCCTCTATCTGAAGGACCCGGACGCCGCGATCGATTATGCGATCGACTGGGCGCCCTATCTCGACGGCCGGACGATCGTCGCCAGCGAATGGTCGGTCGTCCCTGAGGAAACGGGCGGGATCGCGATCGGGGAAGCGAGCTTCGACGGCAGCCGGACCGCGGCGCGGGTGAGCGGCGGCATCGTCGGCCATGGCTACAGCCTCGCCAACCACGTCACCTTGTCCGACGGCAGCGGCGACGACCGCTCGATCGCCCTGCGCGTGGAGCAACGCTGATGGGCGCGATCATCGCCGAGGCGCCGGCGGCGCCGGTCCCGCTCGCCGAGGTGAAGGCCTTCCTGCGGATCGGCCCGAGCGAGGAGGACGCCCTGCTCGCCGGCCTGGTGCGGGCGGCGGCCGATACCTGCGAGGCCTTTACCGGGCGGGCGCTGCTGATGCGCGGCGTCGAGGAGATGCTGCCGGCGTCGCGGGCCTGGACGCGACTCGGCACCGCACCGGTGGCGGCGATCGAGGCGGTCGCGCTGGTCGGCGCCGACGGCGCCGCGACCCCGCTCGCCGCCGGGGATTATGCGATCGACATCGACGCGGCCGGTGAGGGCTGGGTCCGGCTGTTGCTGGGGATCGAGCCGAAACGCATCCGCGTCTCTTACCATGCCGGGATGGCGGCGCACGCGAACGGCCTGCCCGAGGCGCTGCGGCACGGCATCATCCGGCTCGCCGCGCATCTCTACACCCACCGGGACAGGCCCGACCCCGGATCGGGGTCCGGGGCAGGCGCGGCCGGCCCGCCGGCGGCGGTGACGGCTTTGTGGCGGCCGTGGCGCCGGCTGAGGCTGAGCTGATGTTCGAGGGCATTGTCGCTCGGGTCGGGCGCCTGGCCGAAGCGCGCGCGCGGGCGCGCGGGCGGGCGCTGGCCGAACGGCTCGGCGAAACGCTGCCGAACGGCGTCAAGGCCGAGGCGGAGGCGCGCGGCGTGCTGCTCTTCGGGAAAGGACTGCGCCGGCGCATCGCACTCGATTCGCGGCTGAGCCAGCTGATCGCGGGGTTGCCGAAATGAGTGCGAGCGAGGCCCTGATCAATGCGGCGGCGGACGCCTTGCGGCAGGTCGCCGCTTTCTCCGGCGTCCACGAGGCGATGCCGCTGCAGGCGGCGGCGCCTTATGCGACGGTCGCGGCCGGGCTGGAGACCGACTGGGGCCATAAGAGCGCCAGCGGGCGCGAGCTGCGGCTGACGGTGACCTTGCGCGACCAAAGCGAGCGGCCGGCGCGGCTGCGGGCGCTCGCGGCGGAGGCGCAGGCGGCGCTCGCCGGGCTCGCCGCCGGCGGCGGCTGGCAGCTGGTGACGCTGGTCTTCGTGCGCAGCATGACGGTCGCGGAAAGCGCCGGCCGCTGGGCGATCACGCTCGATTATCGGGCGCGGATGCTCGCCGGTTAGTGCGGCTGCGCGGCGGGCTGCGCGGTGGGCGTCGCCGCCGTCTGTGCCGCGGTCTGGGCGGCGGGCGCCGCCGCCGGGGTGCGCGGCGTCGCCGGCTGCGCCATTTGGAAGCGGTCGTTGAAGTTGAACCTGGCGTCCTCGACCTCGAGGTTGGCGGCATCCTCGGCGCCGGCACGGGTCGCCCGCATGGCGGTGTCGCGCGCGATGATCGTCCGCCGGAACGCCGCTTCCTCAGGCGCGCAAGCCTGCGGGAAGGCGGTGTTGAACTCGTCGAGCGGCTTCCTCTCGCGGATGGCGCCGTCGACGAACGTGCCGAGGCAACGCTGGAAAGCCTCGCGCGAGGCCCGAGTCGTGTCGGACGCCTGCATCGAGAGAGCGGCGGAGATGAGCAAAAGCGCAGTCGAAATCATAACCCAACCCCCAACTGCTTGAGAATAAGGAGAATGCGCCATGACAGCCGAAAAAGGAAGCGCCTTTTTGCTGAAAGTGGGGGACGGCGGCGCGCCGCCCGTCTACGCGACCGTCGCGGGCATGCGGACGACCCAGCTCAGCGTCAACGGCGAAGCGGTCAACGTCACCAGCAAGGCCTCGGGCGGCTGGCGCGAATTGCTGTCCGGCGCCGGCGTGCGCTCGGTCGCGGTGGCGGCGAGCGGGATCTTCACCGGCTCGGCCGCGGAGACGCGGATCAAGGCCAATGCGCTCGCCGGCCTGATCGACGACTACGAATTGAGCTTCGAAAGCGGCGAGCGGATGCGCGGTCGCTTCCTGCTGACCCGGCTCGATTATGCCGGCGACTATAATGGCGAGCGGACCTACGGCCTGGCGCTGGAAAGCTCGGGCGCGGTGGTGGCGGAATGACCGCGAATCCCGCGCGCGGCGAGGCCAGGCTGATGGTCGGCGGGGAGCCGGTTTTGCTGCGGCCCAGCTTTGCAGCATTGGTCGCGGCCGAGGAGGAGCTCGGGCCGCTGTTCGCGCTGGTCGAGCGGGCGGCTGACGGGCGGCTGACGCTCAATGAGATGGCCACCCTGTTCGCGCATTGCGCGGGCGGCGCGGCCAGCCGCGAGGCGATCGGCGAGGCGATCGCGGAACAGGGCCTGGCGAAGGTCACGCCGGCGCTGAAGCTGCTGCTGACGCAGATCCTGCAGGGGCGTGTTTAGCGACGCGGCCGCGCGCCTCGCGGGGCTGGCGGGCGCGCTGCTCGGCTGGCGGCCCGATGAGTTCTGGAAGGCGACGCCGGCCGAGCTGGCGGCGATCCTCGATGCGATGGCGCCCGATGCGCCGGTGCCGGCCTGCACCGAGGACCTGGCGCGGCTGAAGGAGATGTTTCCCGATGGATGAAGAGATCGAACGGCTGCTGGTCAGCGTGCGCGCCGACACGGCCGGGTTCGCGCGCGACGTCGCGGCGATGCGCGGCGAATTGGAAGGACCGTTCGCGGCGGGCGTGGAGCGGGCCGGCGCCGTCCTCGAGAATGCGCTGATCCGCGCGCTGAGGACCGGCAGGCTCGGCTTCGAGGATCTGAAGCGGGTGGCGCTGTCGGCGATGGCGGAGATCGCCGCGGCCTCGATCCGCAGCGGCATCGGCGCGATCCTGGGCGGCGGCGGCAAAAGCGGGAGCGGGAGCGGCATCGGCAATGCGCTCGCGAGCCTCGTCGCGGCGTTCGCGGGGGCACCGGGAAAGGCGATCGGCGGGCCGGTGACGCCGGGCCGCGCCTATCTGGTCGGCGAGCGCGGGCCCGAGCTGTTCGTGCCGACCGCGAGCGGGCGGGTGGAGACGCGGCCGCCGGGCGGGCGGGAGATCCGGATGAGCATCACCATCAACGCGCCGCCGGGCGCGGCGGCGGGCGCGCTCGGCCAATCGAGCCGGCAGCTGGCGCGGGCGGTCCGGCAGGCGCTGCTCAGAGTCGAGGATTGAGCGATGGCATATCGGCTGGCGCCGGCGGGCGCGGCGCGGACGCAAGGCTTCGTCAAGCGGTTCGACGCGCGCTTCTGGACGGTGGATTTCCCGCGGCCGATGATGGCGAGCGTCGTCACCACCGGCCCGGACGCGCTCCGCATCGAGGCGGCCTTCTACCGCGCCGACGACCTGGCGGGGTTGATCTGGGCGGCCGAGGACCGCTGGGACCATCCGCTGCTCGCCTATGAGACGGCGCGCGATTTCCGCCGCTGCCGGCTGACCTTTCGCTGGCGCTCGAGCGGGATCAAGGCGCTCGACGCGGTCGACGGGCCGACGCTGACGATCGAGGGGCGCGACGCCGCGGGCGCGCCGCGCAGTTGGTATGTGCGGCTCTGGAACTATGCCGACGGGACGAACGAGGATGCCGCGATCGGCCTCGACTTCGGCGCGCTCGCGGGCGGCTGGGCGGCGGACGATCCGGTCTGGGCGGGCGATATCGCGCGGATGTTCGTCTCGCTGGTGGCGCCCGGCTACGACGGCTCGGACGCGCCGCTGGCCGAGCCGGCCGAGGGCTGGGCCGAGCTCAGCGCAATCGCCTGCGACGGATCGGGCTCGGTGCTGGCGATCGGCGAGGTCATCGTGCCCGAACACCGGCTTCGGATCGCGACGGGATATGACGATTCGTACCATCTTACGCCGGCCAGAATGCTGCGCAGCATTTTGCAGCTCGGTTACCGGAATCCGATCAACCATTATGTCGGGATGAGCCACTATTTCCGGCTCGACGGCGAGGGGCTCGCAAGCGGGGGCCTGAACGGGCCGTGCGCCGCCTGGCACGCCGATTTCCTGGCCCGGGCGAAGGCGCTCGGCTTCGAAATCATCCTGTCGCTGAGCTACGAATTGCTCGCCATGCATTGCCCGGAGAGCTGGAAGCAAAGGGCGGAGAATGGCGATCCGGCACTGACCGGCTGGGAGCCGCCCTCGGCCTTGCTGTCGCCGGCGAACGCGGCAGCGATGGGCTATTTGCAGGGGATCGCGCGGGCCTTCGCCGCGCTCGCCGACGCGGCCGGGCAGCCGGTCCGCTTCCAGGCCGGCGAGCCCTGGTGGTGGGTGATGCCCGACGGGCGAATCTGCCTGTACGACGAGGCGGCGGTGGCCGCGCTCGATCCGGCATCGATTGCGGACGTGCGCGGCGCGCTCGACGCGGCGCAGATCGCGACCCTGGACGCGGCGGGCGACGCGCTGGCCGCCTCGACCGCGGCCTTGTGCGCGGCGGTCCGGGACGAGGTCGAAGACGCCGAGTGCCTGCTGCTGCTCTATCTGCCGACTTTGCTCGGCGCGCCGGAGATCGTCCGCGCCAACGCGCCCGCCGGCTGGGCGGCGCCGGCCTTCGATGTCCTGCAGCTCGAGGATTATGAGTGGGTCATTGCGGGGCGCAGGGGCGCGGGGCGGGCCGCCGAAGCGATGGCGGCCCGGCTCGGCTATCCGGTCGCGGCGCAGCATTATTTCGCCGGCTTCGTCCAGGAGCCGGAAGAGACTTATCTCTGGGGGCCGATCGAAGCGGCGGCCCGGGACGCCGCCGCGCGCGGCACCGCGGAAGTGTTCGTCTGGGCGCTGCCGCAGGTGGCGCGCGACGGCTTCGTTCATTTCGAGCTGGGAGAGGAACAGGTGGACGCATTCGACGACGTGCGCTTTCCGCTCGCGCTCGGCCGCGAGGTCAGCGTCGAACCGGCCTTCTCGACCGCGATCGTGACCACCGCGGGCGGCGCCGAGCAGCGCAATGCGGAATGGGCCGACGCCCGGCTGAGCTTCGACGCCGGCCCCGGCGTGCGCGGCGAGGTGGACCTGCACGACATTCTCGCCTTCTTCCGCGCCCGGCGCGGCGCGGCGATCGGGTTCCGGCTCGAGGACCCGTTCGACAATAGCTCGAACGGGATGATCCTCGCGCCGGGGGCGGCGGACCAGCTGCTTGGCATGGGCGACGGCGTGAGGACGCAGTTCCCGCTGATCAAGACCTATGGGCAGCAGGTCCGCCGCATCACCCGCCCGGTGGCCGGGTCGGTGCGGGTCTCGGTCGGCGACGTCGAACTCATTGAGGGCTGGACGCTGGGCGAGAAAGGCATGGTCGCGTTCGACGATCCGCCGGCCGAAGACGCGGCGGTGAAGGCCGGGTTCCGGTTCGACGTGCCCGTGCGCTTCGCCGAGGACAGGCTGAGCCTCAGCCGCGCCACCTTCGCCGCCGGCGAGATCGTATCGGTGCCGATGATCGAGCTGCGCGAATGACCGCCGCCTTCATCGACCGCGACCTCGCGACGATCGCCTTGTGCTGGCGGCTGGAGCGGCGGGACGGGGTGGCTTTGGGCTTCACCGGCCACGACCGCGACCTCGAGATCGGCGGGCTTCTTTATCGTGCCGCGCCGGGAATGCTGCCGTCGGCGATCGGCCTGTCGGACGGCTTCGATCCCGGCACGCTCGACGTCAAGGGGGCGCTGACCAGCGACGCGATCAACGCCGCCGACCTCGCGGCGGGGCGCTGGGACGGCGCCGCGCTCAATGTCTTCATGACCGACTGGGAGGCGCCCGGGGCGGAGACGCTGGCACTCGCGCGCGGCACGCTCGGCGAAGTCGTCGTCCGCGGCGACGCGTTCGAGGCCGAGCTGCGCGGACCCGCCGCCCTGCTCGACGCGCCAGTGGTCGAGCAGACGTCGCCCGAATGCCGCGCCCGGCTCGGCGATCGGCGCTGCCGGGTCGACATGGCGGCGAGGACCCGGATCACGCGCATCGCCGCAATCGTCGAGGAGGAGGTCGTCGAGGTCGAGGACGCGGCGGCGGGCAATGCCTACGGCTATGGCCGGCTGCGCTGGATCGGCGGCGCCAACAGCGGCACCGACAGCCCGATCCTCCAATCGGACGGCGCGCTGCTGACCCTGCGCGAGCCGCCGGCCTTTCCGCCGGCCGCCGGCGATTTGGTCGAGATCAGCGAGGGTTGCGACAAGATGCTCGCGACCTGCTCGGGCCGGTTCGGCAATGCGGCGAACTTCCGCGGCGAGCCGCATCTGCCGGGCATCGACCTGCTGACCCGTTACCCCGGGGCCTAGGCCCCATTTCACCGAAGGAGAAAGACGATGCGGTTGCGAACCTGCCTTGGGGCCCTGTTGCTCAGCCTTTGCGCCTGCACGGAGTTTTCGGGCGCGATTCCGGGCGCGGTCCGGATCGACGTCGACGGCACCAGCGTCGAGTTCAAGAAGAAGCCGGAGCCGCCGGCGCCCACCCCTCCGCCGACTCCCCAGCCTCAGCCGCCGGCGGCGGCCGATGCGCCGCAGCGCTGAGGAGATCGTCGCGGCCGGGCGGGCGCTGATCGGCGCCCGCTTCCGGCCGCAGGGACGATCGCCGACCGAGCTCGATTGCGTGGGACTCGTGGCCCTCGCGCTCGAGGTCGAAAGGGTGCCGCGCGACTATGCGCTGCGCGGCGGATCGGCGGCCCGGCTCTCCGAGGAATTGGCGAAAGCGGGCCTCCGGCCGGCCGAATCGGCGCGCGCCGGCGACGTGCTGGTGATGCGGGCGGGATCGGCGCAGCTCCATCTCGGCATCTTCACCGGCGCCGGGCTGATCCACGGCGATGCCGGGCTGCGCCGGGTGGTCGAGCGTCCCGGCGCGATTCCCTGGCCGATCGCGTCGATCTGGCGGAGGCATGAATGGCAACCTTGATCCTGACCGCGGTCGGCAGCGCGATCGGCGGGCCGGTCGGCGGCGCGATCGGGTCGATCGTCGGCCAGTATGTCGACCAGACTATCCTGTTCGCGCCCAAGCCGCGCCATGGGCCGCGGCTCGGCGACCTGGCCGTGCAGACATCCTCCTACGGCACCGCGATCCCGCAAATCTTCGGGACGATGCGGGTCGCGGGGACGGTGATCTGGGCGACCGATCTCGCCGAGCACCGCGCCGCCAGCGGCGGCGGCAAGGGACGGCCGAAGACGATCGACTATTCCTATTCGGCGAGCTTCGCGGTGGCGCTGTCGGCGCGGCCGATCCTCGGCGTCGGCCGGATCTGGGCCGACGGCAAGCTGCTGCGCGGCGCGGCCGGCGACTTCAAGAGCGCGACCGGGTTCCGGCTCTATCCGGGCGATGAAGACCAGGCGGCCGATCCGCTGATCGCCGCCGCCGAAGGCCTCGGCTCGGCACCGGCCTTCCGGGGGCTGGCCTACGCCTTGTTCGAGGATTTCCAGCTCGAAGACTACGGCAATCGCATCCCATCGCTGACCTTCGAGGTCGAGGCCGATCCGGGCCCCGTGGAGATCGGCGCGATCGCGGCGGCGCTCGGCGGCGGCGCGGTCGCGGCCGGAGCGACGCCGGCGCTGGCGGGCTATGCCGCATCGGGCGACAGCGTCCGCTCGGCGATCGCGGCGCTGGCCGACGTCGTGCCGCTTTCGCTCGCCGACGACGGCGAGGTCCTTCGCCTCACCGCAACGGCGGCGGGCGCGACCGGCCTTCATGCCGCCGACGAGCACGGCCGGCGCGAGCTGACGCGCCGCGGCGCGGGAAGCGTCCCCGACGAAGTCAGCCTCACTTATTATGATGTCGGGCGCGACCATCAGGCCGGCCTCCAGCGCGCGACCCGCGGCGACGGCGCGCCGGGCGGCAATGCCGATCGCCGCGCCTTGCCCGCGGCGCTCACTGCCGAGGGCGCCAAAGCGCTGGCCGCCTACCGCCTGGCGGCCGCCTGGGCCGGCCGCGTCACCGCCAGGGTCGCGCTCTCCTGGCGCGGCTGCGGGGTCCGGCCGGGCGACCGGGTGACGCTCGCCGGCGAGGCCGGCGCCTGGAAGGTCGAACGTTGGACATTCGGGCCGATGGTCGTCACTCTTGAGCTCGTCCGGACGGCGCGGGGCGGCCCGCCCGATCCGGCCGCGGCGAGCCCGGGCCTGGCGGTCAGCCAAGTCGACCGACCGCACGGGCCGACCATCCTCCACCTGCTCGACCTTCCGCTTGGCGACGGGCTCGGCAACAAGCCGCTGCTGTTCGTCGCGGCGGCCGGGAGCGAGGAGGGCTGGCGGCGCGCCGTCCTCAGCGCGAGCTACGACGACGGCGGCAGCTGGCAGGCGGCGGGCGCAACCGCCGCGCCGGCCGTCATCGGGTCGGCGATCGGCGCACTCCCGGCCGCCGGCTCCGCCTTGTTCGACGCCGTCTCGGCGCTCGAAGTCGAGTTCGCCAATCCGTCGATGTGGCTGGAGGGGCGAAGCGACGATGCGCTGGCCGGCGGCGCCAATCTCGCGCTGGTCGGCAGCGAGCTCGTCCAGTTCGGCGCCGCCGAATCGCTCGGCGCGAACCGCTTCCGCCTGTCGCGCTTCCTGCGCGGGCGGCGCGGGACCGAGTGGGCGGCCGGGGGCCATGGCGCGGGCGACAGATTCGTGCTGCTCGGCGCGGAGAGCCTCGCCGTCCTCGAAGCGCCGGCCGGATCGGTCGGCGGCGCGGCCGCCTTGCTCGCGGCCGGGATCGGCGACCTGCCGGATGCGGCCTCGGCCTCGGCCGCGATTGAAGGCGCTTCGCTGCAGCCGCCCAGCCCGGTCCACCTTCGCGCCGAAGAAACGCCCGGCGGCGACCTTCTCATCCAATGGGTGCGGCGCAGCCGGCAGGGCTGGACCTGGCTCGGCGGCAGCGACACGCCGCTCGGCGAGGAGCGCGAGCTCTATCGGGTGGAGATTGCGGGCGGCGGCTTCCTCCGCACCGCCGCGCCCGCCGAACCACTCTATCTCTATGCCGCGGCGCAGCGGCTCGAGGACGGGGCCGCCGGGCCGATCCAGATCTCGGTCGCGCAGATCGGCACCTTCGCGCCGTCGCGCCCGGCCCATCTCACCTTCAGCTGACGGAGCCAAGCCATGACCGACACCAGTGCGCGCTTCGCGCTTCCCCTGATCCTGCCCGGACAGGCGCAGAAGGAAGCCTTCCACAATGAAGCGCTGACCAGGCTCGACGCCGCGCTTCATGCCTGCGTCGAGGAAGGAGCGCTGGCGGATCCGCCAGGCGATCCGGAGGCCGGGCAAAGCTGGCTCGTCGGGACGGATGCGACCGGCGCCTGGGCGGACCGGGACGGCGCGCTGGCGAGCTGGACGGCGGGCGGCTGGCGGTTCGTTTCGCCGGTCCCCGGCATGCTGGTCTGGAACATCGACACAGGTTGCTGGCTGCACTGGTCCGGGAGCGCCTGGAGCGACGGCAGCCTGCCCGCGACGAGCCTCGTGATCGGCGGCGAGCAGGTCGTCGGGCCACGCCTGCCGGACGTACCAAGTCCTTCTGGCGGAACGACAATCGACGTAGAAGCGCGGGTCGCGATCGATGCCCTCATTGCGACATTAAAGTCACATGGCCTGATTGAATCCTGATCTTCGCTTTCGCCGCGCAACCCCTGCCGTCCGCCATCGTTTCGGGATGGCTGGTTATCCGCGGTTCATCTTCTGGGTGCGCTGCGGCTTTTCGGCAACAGGTGAGGGGCTAACCGCGCTTGCACGGAAACTCCGCTTACCGTAAGGAGTTCACGTCGTTCCCGATCGGGACGCAGAAGAAAGGGGAAGATTATGCGGAAGCTCGCCATTGTTGTGGCGCTGTCGTCCACCGTGCTCGCAACTCCGGCTCTGGCGCGCAACAACGCCTGGTATGTCGGCGGCGATTTCGGCGGGATGATCGTCGAGGACATCAACTTCGATTTCGGTCTCACTCCGACCGTCCCGAGCAGCCCTTCGGCCCAGATCGTGCTGAACCACGATTACGGCTTCGACGGAGCTCTTTTCGTCGGCTACGATCTCGGCGCGTTCCGCATCGAGGCGGAGGTCGCCTACAAGCGCGCCAGCGTCGACGATATCGGGACCGTTCTGCGGACGCCTGGAAATGGCATCCCAGCGACGCTCGGCGGCGCCATTACCCCAGACGTCTTCCCAGCCGGCGGCGGGCGCACGAGCGCGCTCAGCTTCATGATCAACGGCATGCTGGACTTCGGCGACGATGACGGCATCAGCGGATTTGTCGGCGCCGGCGTGGGTGTCGCCCGGGTCGACTATAACAATGTCCGCGCCTATTCGAACCAGAGTGCCATCGTCGACGATTCGGATACCCGGTTCGCGTGGCAGGTCGTTGCCGGCGTCCGTCAGGCGATCAGCGACAATATCGACGTCACCGTCCGCTATCGCTTCTTCAATGCCGACAACATCCGGACGGTGGACTTCCGCGGCGCAGCCTCCGAGTCGCGGTTCCGCTCGCACAGCTTGCTGGGCGGCATAACCTTCAACTTCGGGGCGCCGCCGCCGCCGGTCTACGTGCCGCCGCCGCCGCCGCCCTATATTCCGCCTCCGCCGCCGCCGCCTCCCCCGCCGCCGCCGCCTCCGCCGTGCGCGCCGGGTCCCTACATCGTGTTCTTCGATTGGGATAAGGACGATATCACGGAGCAAGCGGCCGCGATCCTCGACAATGCGGCGGCTGCCTATCAGCAGTGCGGCCGGGCGCAGGTCGTGGTTGCCGGTCACGCCGACCGGTCGGGCCCGGCGGACTACAATGTCGGCCTGTCGCAGCGGCGCGCCAACAACGTCCGCGGCTACCTCGCCGGCCATGGCATCCCCGACGGCGTCATCACGACCGAGGCGTTCGGCGAAAGCCGGCCGCTGGTCGAGACCGCCGACGGCGTCCGCGAGCCGCAGAACCGGCGCGTGGAAGTCACCTTCGGCCCCGGCTCCGGCTGGTAAGAAGGGCCCCGCCGCTTCGGCGGCGGGACGCCAGAATAGAGGGCCGGTCTTCGGACCGGCCCTTTTTTTGTCCGCACGACCCCGGGGCCGGGCAGGACCGAAAAGCCTGTTCGCCGCCAATCGCCTTTGATAACGCGGGCCGGATTCAACGCTCCAAGGATCGTCCATGCGGATTGCGATCATCGGGACGGGCTATGTCGGCCTGGTTTCCGGCGCCTGTTTCTCGGATTTCGGCCACGACGTGATTTGCGTCGACAAGGACGCGCGCAAGATCGCGGACCTCGACCGCGGCCAGATGCCGATCTTCGAGCCCGGCCTCGACCGGCTGGTCGCGCGCAACGCCGCCGCCGGCCGGCTGTCGTTCACGACCGAGCTCGCGGCGGCGGTCACGGGCGCCGAGGCGGTCTTCATCGCGGTCGGGACACCCTCGCGCCGCGGCGACGGCCATGCCGACCTCTCCTACGTCTACGGCGCCGCCCGCGAGATCGGGGAGCTGCTTCCGGGCCCGGCGGTGGTCGTCACCAAGTCGACCGTCCCGGTCGGCACCGGCGACGAGGTCGAGCGCATCCTCAGGGAAGTCGCCCCCGGCGCGGCCGTCTCGGTCGTCTCCAACCCCGAATTCCTGCGCGAGGGCGCCGCAATCGAGGATTTCAAGCATCCCGATCGGATCGTCGTCGGTGCCGAGGACGCGCGCGCGACCGGGATCATGCGCGAGATCTACCGGCCGCTCTACCTCAACAAGGCACCCCTGCTGTTCACTTCGCGGCGCACGGCCGAGCTGATCAAATATGCGGCCAACGCCTTCCTCGCCACCAAGATCACCTTCATCAACGAGATCGCCGACCTGTGCGAGGCGGTCGACGCCGATATCCAGGACGTCGCCCGCGGCATCGGCCTCGACGGCCGGATCGGCGCCAAATTCCTCCACGCCGGCCCCGGCTATGGCGGCTCCTGCTTTCCCAAGGACACGCTCGCTTTGCTCAAGACGGCCGAGGACGCGCACGCGCCGCTGCGCATCGTCGAAGCGGTGGTGAAGGTGAACGACGGCCGCAAACGGGCGATGGGCCGCAAGGTGATCAAGGCGCTCGGGCCCGGGCCGCGCGGCAAGATCGTCGCCTTGCTCGGCCTCGCCTTCAAGCCCAATACCGACGACATGCGCGACGCCCCCTCGATCGCCATCGTCCAGGCGCTGGAGGATGCCGGCGTCAAGGTCCGCGGCTACGATCCCGAGAGCATGGACCAGGCGCGGCCGATCATGCCCAATGTCGAATTGTGCGCCGGCCCCTACGAGGCGGCCGCGGGCGCGGACGCGGTCGTGCTGGTCACCGAATGGGACGCATTGCGGGCGCTGGATCTCGAGCGGCTGGCCGCGGCGATGCGCCAGAAGGTGCTCGTCGACCTGCGCAACATCTACCCGCCGGAAGAGGTCGAAGAAGCCGGGCTGACATGGTATGGAATTGGCCGCGTGCGCCAAGCTTCGACCGGAGGTGGATCATGATTCGGACGATTTCCGCAATGTTGCTGATCGCCGGCGCGGCCGGCGGCGCGGCGCAGGGGTCCGGCGGCGCAGCGATGGCCGAAATCCGGACGGCCGACGGCGCGCTCAAGGCGCGGGCGATTGCCTGGCCGAACGAGTTCGGCATCGAGGTCAGGGTCCAGGCGGCCGGGCTCGCCCCCGGCCATTACGGCGTCCATCTCCACGCGGTCGGCCGCTGCGACGGGCCGGACTTCGCCAGCGCCGGGGCGCACTGGAACCCGACCGGGCGCCAGCATGGCCGGCTCAATCCGCGGGGCCATCATCTCGGCGACCTCGACAATCTCGACGTCGATGAAAGCGGCGCCGGCCGGCTCGAATTCAGAATCGTCGGCGGGGCGATCAGCGGCCCGCAGGGACTGTTCGATGCCGACGGCGTCGCGGTCGTGATCCACGCCAATCCCGACGATTACCAGACCGACCCCAGCGGCAACAGCGGCGCCCGGATCGCCTGCGGGGTGCTGGCGCAGCCGAGCTAGACCGGCTCGCCGGCGGCGCGGGCGCGCTCGACCTTGGTGGCTTCGAGGTCGGCGATGCGGCGCGAGCCGAGCCACAAAGCGATCAGGGTGAAGGGCGGGACGATGTACAGCCAGAAGACGCCGGCGCTGAGGCTGTGGGTCACATCGGCCATCTTGCCGGCGAAATAGGGGCCGAGCGCGAGACCGATCATGGTCGTGCCGAGCACGTAGGTCGCCCCCGCCGTGGCGCGCATCCGCGGCAGCACCACATCCTGAAGGCTGGCGACCGCCGCCCCGACCCAGGCCGAGCCGAACAGCTGCACGACCGGGCTGGTCAGGTAGAAAGTGGCGAGGCTGTCGGTGGTGAACATGACGAACACCCCGGGCGCGGGAAGGACGACGGCGAGCATGTTGACGAACAGGCGGCCGCGCGGATCGCGGCGGCGCCAGAGATCGGAGATGATGCCGCCCGAGATGACGCCGGTCGCGGCCGCGATGGCGGCACCCCAGCCGAGGACCAGCGCGACCTCATCCCTGGCCCGGAGCCCGGCGATGAGCTGCGCCGGCGCCTCCGGCACGCCGTAGAAGGTGCGGATCGCGTAAGGCACCGCCCAGAAGCTGATCGCATAGGTCATGAACGAGATGCTGCCGAAGGCGACGGCGAGCATGATCACCGTCCGATTCCCCCAGATCAGGCGATAGACCGGGAGATCGCGCAGCTTGAGCGACTGCACCCAGGAGGCGATGGCATAGGCGCCGAGGCCGTAGGCCAGCCATTGCGCCCGATCGCCGGTCAGCGCGATCAGGCAAAAGATCGGCACCGCAATCCATTGCAGCAAGAGCAGGTTCAAGCCGAATCGATCGGCCGATCCGCTCGCGCTGAACAGCGTCAGCGGCGGCAGGATCGTGGCGAGCTCGCCGCCGAAATTGCGCCAGGCGTTCGGCTGGAGCACCGGCTGCGGCAGTCGGTCGGAGGCGCCCCGCTGGGGCTCGCGCAGCGACAGCACCCACAAAGCGAGCAGCAGACCGGGGACGCCGACGGCGAGGAAGGCGGCCTGCCAGCCGACCAGGCCGAGCGGCGCCTCGGCGGCGTTGGGGAAGGCGGCGTTCCAGCGGCTGCTGACCAGGCCGCCGATCGGCAGGCTGAGACCGCCGCCGATATAGAGGCCGGCCGAATAGATCGAGAGCGCGGTCGCGCGCTTTTCCTTCGGAAAATAATCGGAAATCATCGAATAGGCGGCCGGCGATGCGCTCGCCTCGCCGATGCCGACGCCGATCCGGGCCGTCGCCAGCATCGTGAAGTTGCTGGCCAAACCGGACAGCATCGTCATCGACGACCACAGGCCGAGCCCGATGGCGATCAGCCGGCCCCGGTACCAGCTGTCGGCAAGCCGGCCGAGCGGGATCCCGAACAGGGCGTAGAAGACGGCGAAGGCAGTGCCGTAGAGAAAGCCGATCTGGGCGTCTTCGAGATGGAGGTCGCGCTTGATGTCCTGGGCGAGGATCGAGATGATTTGCCGGTCGATGAAATTGACGACATAGACCAGCACCAGCACGAGCAGGGCGTACCAGGCGTAAGCGCCGATCCGCGGCTTCGCCGCCGCTCCCTCGCTCGCCGCCATCGGCCTCCCCTCGATTGTGCTTCTGGTTGCTTCTGGCTAGCAGAGCGGCGCGCTTTGGCAACAAGGGCTGGGCCGCATGACCGTTTCGATCCTGTTCGTCTGCATGGGCAATATCTGCCGCTCGCCGCTCGCCGAGGGCGCGTTCCGGGCGGAGGCGGACCGTCTCGGGCTTGCCGTCGAAGTCGATTCGGCGGGGACCGGCGGCTGGCATGCGGGCGAGCCGCCCGACGCCCGCGCGATCGCGGCGGCGCGGCGGGGCGGCGTCGACATCGCCCATCTGCGCGCGCGCAAGGTGGCGCGCGCAGATTTCGACCGGTTCGACCATATCGTTGCGCTCGACGAGGAGAATCTCGCCGACCTCAATGCCCTGCAACCGCCGGGGAGCCGGGCATGCGTCTCGCTGCTGCTCGACCATGCCGCCGGCCGGAAGGGGCAGGGAGTCGCCGATCCCTATTATGGCGGGGACGGCCATTTCGACGCCGCCTGGCGCGACGTCGCCACCGGGGCGCGCGGGCTCGCCGCGGCGCTGCAGAAGGAGGGAATGTCATGAGCCTCGTCTTCCACGGCCATCCGCTCTCCTCCTACTGCTGGAAGGTGCTGATCGCGCTCTACGAGAACGGAACGCCGTTCGAGCAGAAGCTGGTCGATCTCGGCGACCCCGAATCGCGCGCGAAGTTCGCCGCGCTCTGGCCGGTGGCGAAGATGCCGGTGCTGGAGGACCCGGAACGCGGCGAGGTCGTGGCCGAGACGACGATCATCATCGACTATCTCGATCGCCATTATCCGGGACCGGTCCGCTTCGTGCCCGACGATGCGGAGCGCGCCCGGGAGGTCAGGCTCTGGGACCGGATCTACGACCTCTATCTCCAGGGGCCGATGCAGAAGATCGTCGGCGACCGGCTGCGTCCGGTGGGAGCGAAGGACGCTTTCGGAGTCGAGGAGGCGCGCACCCTGCTGGCGACCGGGCTGGGGATGGTCGACAAGCAGGCGGCCGGCCGAGCCTGGACCACGGGTGAGGCATTCACCCTCGCCGATTGCGCCGCGGCGCCGGCCTTGTTCTACGCCGACAAGGTGATGCCGATCGGGGAACGTTACCGCAACGCTTTGGCCTTGCTCGAGCGGCTCATGGAACGGCCCAGCTTCGCGCGGGTGCTGGTCGAGGCGGAACCCTATTTCCAGTATTTTCCCACCGGATGACGGTCTTTTCCCAACGCGTCGCGGAGCTTACCGGCGTCGAGGAGGACCGGTTGGAGCGGCTGGGCGGCGAGAGCGTGTCGGAGGTGCTGCTGGTGCGCCGGCCCGACGGCCGGCTGTCGGTCGCGAAGCAGGGGCCCGCGGTCGCCACCGAAGCGGCGATGCTCCGCGCGCTCGCGGCGGCGGGCCTTCCCACCCCCGCGGTGGAGGGCGAGCATGAGACGGTGTTGTTGCTCGACCATGTCGAGAATGACGGCGCGTTCAGCCCGAAAGCCTGGGCCGACGTCGGCTCCCGAATCCGGACGCTGCACGAGCGGACCGGCGAGGCCTATGGCTGGCCGGTCGATTACGCCATCGGCACGGTGACGTTCGACAATCGCGAGAGCGGCGACTGGCCGAGCTTCTGGGGCGAGCAGCGGCTGATCGCGACCGCTGCCGTGCTCGACCGGCCCTGGCGCGAGCGCGTCGAGCGGCTGACGGTGAGGCTCGGCGAGGTCCTGCCCGCCGCTCCGCCGCCGGCGCTGCTCCACGGAGACTTGTGGACCGGCAACATTCTGGTCCGCGACGGCCAGCTCGTCGGACTGGTCGATCCAGCCTGCTATTATGGCGACGCCGAAGTCGATCTCGCCATGCTCGACCTGTTCTGCACGCCGCCCGAGGAATTCTGGCAGGCTTATGGTCCGCTCGCGCCGGGCTGGCGGGAGCGGCGGCCGATCTACCAGCTCTTCCCCGCGCTGGCGCACGTGCGGCTCTGGGGCGCTGCCTATTACGGGATGGTCGAGCGGCTGCTCGCCGGAAGCGAATAGCGTTCGACGATCGTATAGACAGCGCCCTCGGGCGTCAGCGTGCTTTCGAACAAAGCGAAATGATCGACCGCGAAGGGCGGGCTGGTCAGGCCGCCGGAATGCTCGAGCAGGTTGCCGACCGGCCCCGAGCTGCGCTTCAGCCGGGCGAGCGTGACGTGCGGCAGGAAGGCGCGCTGGACGGGCGGGACGCCGACGCGGGTGAGGGCGGCGTCAACTTTGTTGTGAAGCGCCTTCAGGGGTTCCTGCGGGGTGACGCCGGCCCAGACCGCCTCCGGCTGGCCGCGGCGCTCGAACGCGCCGATGCCATTGAGGGCGATTTCGAAGGGCGCGTGGTGGACCGCGCCCAATGCGGCGTGGATGTCGCCGGCGCGGTGGCGGTCGACCTCGCCGATGAAGCGCAGGGTGAGGTGGAGCTGGTCCTCGCTCTGCCAGCGCGCGCCGCTGACCCCGCCCATCGCGCCGAGCAGGAGCGCGCGGACCGAAGCGGGCGGCCGGATGGCGACGAACAGGCGGTGCACGGACAAAGGCTACTCCGGTTTTCCTTGAATTGAACCCGAATCCCTCCGATATTCTCCTTCGCACGGCATTTCGCCGGGGATGGAGGAAGTTTCACATGGCAAATTGGTCTGATCCGCGGATCGGGGCGAGCCAACCGACGACGACCGTCGGCCGCGACGTCGCATATGACGCCGGCCTTCGCGCGCACATGCTGTCGGTCTACAATTACATGACGTCGGGCGTGCTGCTCTCGGGCATCGTCGCGATGCTGTTCGCGCGCTCCGGGATGGCGTTCGACATCATGGTCAATGGCGGCCTGCTGAGGTGGGTGATCATCCTGGCGCCGCTCGGCATGGTGATGTGGCTGAGCTTCGGCATCAACCGCATGTCGACCGCCACCGCGCAGATCCTGTTCTGGGTCTTCGCGACCGTGATGGGCCTGTCGCTGTCGACGATCTTCCTCGTCTACAATCTGCCCTCAATCGCGACGACCTTCTTCGCGACCGCCGCCGCCTTCGCCAGCCTCAGCCTGTGGGGCTATACGACCAAGAAGGACCTGTCGGCGATGGGCACCTTCCTGGTTATGGGCCTGTTCGGCCTGATCGTCGCGATGGTCATCAACCTGTTCCTGCGGAGCGACACGTTCGATCTCGCGATCAGCGCGCTCGGCGTGCTGATCTTCGCCGGGCTCACCGCCTGGGATACCCAGAAGATCAAGAGCATGTACTTCGCGGTCGCCGGCACGGATTACCACGGCAAGGCGAAGATCATGGGCGCGCTGACGCTCTACCTCGACTTCATCAACATGTTCCTGTTCCTGCTCCGCTTCATGGGCAACCGGAACTAGGTTCGAACAAGGCTTCGAAGGGAAGGGCCCGGCGGCGGCGCCGGGCCTTTTCTTTTTGCGCTCAGCGCAGGTGACGGCGGAAGAAGGCGAGCGTCTCGGCCCAGGCCGTCTCGGCCGCTTCGCGATTGTAGCGCGCCGCCGAGGTGTCGTTGTGGAAGGCGTGGTCGACGTTCGGGAATTCGTGGACGGTGACCTCCTTGCCGGCCGCGCGCAGCGCTTCGGCCCAGGGCCGGGCGGTGCCGTTCACGCGATTGTCGAGGCCGGCGAGGACGATCAGCATCGCCGCCTCGACCCGCGCCGCCTCGGCCGGGTCGGGCGCCGGCCCGTAGAAGGGGACGGCCGCCCTGAGCGCGGCCCCCGCCGCGACCGCAAGCCGGTTGGTGAGCCCGCCGCCCCAGCAGAAGCCGACGCAGCCCACTTTGCGCGATCCGCCCGCCGGGGAGGCGAGCCAGCGGATGGTCGCGGCGCCGTCGGCGACCGTCTCGGCCATGTCGAGCGCGCCGATCATCGCGCGCGCCCGGTCCTCGTCTTCGGGCGTGCCCCCGGCGGGGCTGAGGAAATCGGGCGCCAGCGCCGGAAAGCCGGCGACGGCGAGGCGGCGCGCGACATCGCGGATATGCTCGTTGAGGCCGCGATTCTCGTGGACGACGACGACCAGCGGGAGGTGCTCGCCGCCCGCGGCCGGCGCGGCGCTGTAGCCGCGATAGCTGCGGCCCGGGCGCGGTTCCCATTCGAGCGGCCGGGCGCTGACGCGGGCATCGTCGGCGGCGACCTGCGGCGCTGCAGCCGCCTGGCAGGCGATGCTGGAGAGGAGGGCGGTCGCCGCCGCCGCGCCGCCCGCGATCCGGGTCAGGGCGGCCATGAAGGCCCGCCTGTCCATGCCCTCGTGGGTGTAGCGGTCGTAGAGCGCGATTCCGGCGCGTTCGATGTCGTCGGTCATGCCGGCGCGGCCTCCTTTTGCGCGGCGATGATCGCATCGTCGATCTCGCGGGCGCGGGCCGCGGTCGGGCGCGCCTGCAGGCGGCCGAAATAGTCGCTGAAGGCCGGCCGCTTTTCGATCGAGCCGAACATCATCCCCCAGCCGATCTGGGCGCCGAGATAGAGGTCTGCCGCGGTGAATTGCTCGCCGCAAATATAGGGGCCGGGCGTGATCGCGAGCTCGAGCGCGTCGATCACCTCCTCGAAGCTGCCATAGCCGGCCATCATCTTCTTGTCCGCGGGCGCGAGCAGGCCGAGCGACTTGGCGGTCACCGCCGCCTCGACCGGGCCGGCGGCGAAGAACAGCCAGCGGTAATAAGGGCCGCGTTTCGAGTGGCCGGGCGGCGGCGCCAGGCCCTTGTCGGGAAAGGCATCGGCGAGATAGGCGCAGATCGCCGCGGCTTCGGTGACCACCGTGTCGCCATGTTTGATCGCGGGCACCTTCCCCATCGGATTGACGCTGAGATAGTCGGCGGCCTTCATCGTCGTGCCGTAATCGAGCAGCACCGTCTCATAGGGCTCGCCCACCTCCTCGAGCATCCACCGGGCGATCCGCCCGCGCGACATCGGGTTGGTGTAGAAGGTGAGGCTGTCGGTCATGGTCGGGCTCCCTTTCGGTCACCCAATACCGTCACTCCCGCGAAAGCGGGAGTCCACGCATTACCGTCATTGCGAGGAGCGCAGCGACGAAGCAATCCACCAGGCGCCTCGCTCCACTGGATTGCTTCGCTTCGCTCGCAATGACGGAAGGGGCTAGGCCTGCTCCTCCGGCTGGCCCTGCTCGGACTGGCCTTCCTCGGTCGCCTTGGCGCCGTCTTTCTTCTTCTTTTTCTTCGATGGCTTGGGCGGCGCGGGGATGACCTCGAAGCTGGGCGCATTGTCCTTGATGCGGACCTTGACCTCGCCGCCATGGACGAGCTTGCCGAACAGCAATTCCTCCGCGAGCGGCTGCTTGATCTTGTCCTGGACCAGCCGGCCCATCGGCCGGGCGCCGTAGAGCCGGTCGTAGCCGCGCTCGGTCAGCCACGCGCGGGCCTCGTCGTCCAATTCGATATGGACGTTGCGGTCGGCGAGCTGCAGCTCGAGCTGGAGGACGAACTTGTCGACCACCCGGGCGACGACCTCGGTCGGCAGATAGCCGAACGGCACGATCGCATCGAGCCGGTTTCGGAATTCGGGGGTGAACATCCGCTTGACCGCTTCTTCGCTGGCATCCTCCTTCGAGACGTTGCCGAAGCCGATCCCCTCGCTCGCCATGTCCTGGGCGCCGGCATTGGTGGTCATGATCAGGATGACGTTGCGGAAATCGACCGTCTTGCCGTGATGGTCGGTCAGGCGGCCATGGTCCATGATCTGGAGGAGGATGTTGAACAGGTCCGGATGCGCCTTCTCGATCTCGTCGAGGAGGAGGACCGAATGGGGATGCTGGTCGACCGCGTCGGTCAAAAGGCCGCCCTGGTCGTAGCCGACATAGCCGGGAGGCGCGCCGATCAGCCGCGAGACGCTGTGGCGCTCCATGTATTCGCTCATGTCGAAGCGCTGCAGCGGGATGCCCATGATCGAGGCCAATTGCCGCGCGACCTCGGTCTTGCCGACGCCGGTCGGGCCGGAGAAGAGGTAGGAGCCGATCGGCTTTTCGGGGTCGCGCAGGCCGGCCCGGGCGAGCTTGATCGCCGACGCCAGCCGGTCGATCGCCTCTTCCTGGCCGAAGACGACGCGCTTGAGGTCGCGGTCGAGATGCTCAAGCGCCCTTTTGTCGTCGCTGGAGACGCTCTTGGCGGGGATCCGCGCCATCGTCGAAATGACCTGCTCGATCTCCTTGACCGTGATCGTCTTCTTGCGCTTCGAGGGGACGACCAGCATCTGCATCGCGCCGACCTCGTCGATCACGTCGATCGCCTTGTCGGGCAGCTTGCGGTCCGAGATGTAGCGCGCCGACAGCTCGACCGCCGCCTTGATCGCGTCGGTCGTGTACTTGACCGCGTGATGCTCCTCGAACGCCGAGCGCAGGCCGGCGAGGATCTTGATCGTGTCCTCGACGGTCGGCTCGTTGATGTCGATCTTCTGGAAGCGCCGGAGCAATGCCCGGTCCTTCTCGAAATGGTTGCGGAACTCCTTGTAGGTGGTCGAGCCGATGCAGCGGATCGCGCCGTTCGACAGCGCCGGCTTCAAGAGGTTCGAGGCATCCATCGCCCCGCCCGAGGTGGCGCCGGCGCCGATCACGGTGTGGATCTCGTCGATGAACAGGATCGCGTGGGGGAGCTTCTCGAGCTCGTTGACGACCGCCTTCAGCCGCTCCTCGAAGTCGCCGCGATAGCGGGTGCCCGCCAGGAGCGCGCCCATGTCGAGCGAGTAGATGACCGCGGGCTTGAGCACGTCGGGGACGTCGCCCTCGACGATCTTGCGGGCGAGGCCTTCCGCGATCGCGGTCTTGCCGACGCCGGGATCGCCGACATAGAGCGGGTTGTTCTTGGAGCGGCGGCAGAGGATCTGGACGGTCCGGTCGACCTCCGGCCCGCGCCCGATCAGGGGATCGACGCGGCCGTCCTCGGCCTTCTCGTTGAGATTGACGGTGAACTGCTTCAGCGCCGATTCGGGCTTCTTCTTGCCCTCCTCCTGCTTGACCTCCTCGCCGCTCTTGGTCTCGGTGGGCTGGGCGACCGCCTCGCCCTTGCCGACGCCGTGGCTGATATAGGTGACGGCGTCGAGCCGGCTCATGTCCTGCTGCTGCAGGAAATAGACGGCATAGCTCTCGCGCTCGGAGAAGAGCGCGACGAGCACGTTGGCGCCGGTCACCTCGTCGCGGCCCGAGGACTGGACGTGGAGGATGGCGCGCTGGACGACGCGCTGGAAGCCGCTGGTCGGCGAGGGATCGGTGTCGGCCGAGACCTTGAGCGATTCGAGCTCGGTGTCGAGATAGTGGCGCACGGCGTCGCGCAATTCGCCGGTGTTGACGCCGCAGGCCTCCATCACGCGGCCGGCATGGACGTCCTCGATCAAAGCGAGGAGCAGATGCTCGAGCGTCGCATATTCGTGACGGCGGCCGCTCGCCTCGGCGAGGGCATTGTGCAGCGTCTGCTCGAGCTCACGGGCAAAGGAAGGCATTCGATACTCCTTGGGACCCCGTCATACTCGATGGGGCCGGGATGGTTAATTTAGTGTTGCCGCGATGAGTCACAAGGCCGTTCACTTCTTGAACAGCTCGTCGGCGCTCGCGCGGAAGGTGACCGAGGCGTCGAGCTTGGCCTTCACCCGAACGATCTCGGCTTCGAGCAGCGCGATCCGCGCTTCCAGCTCCTCGACCGAGAGCGGGTCGAGATCCTGCTTCGTCAGCAGCTTGAGCGGATCGTCGGGCTGGTCCGGGAAGAGTTCCTCGAGGTCCATGGCCGCAAAGTTGACCGAAGCCCCGCCTAAGTCAATAAAAACGCCGCCATGACCGCGCTGCCCGACGAGATGAATGCGATCGACCCCGCCGAGCCCGGAGGCCCCGAAGTGCTGGAGCTCGTCCGGCGGCCGGTGCCCCGGCCGGGCGAGGGCGAGGTGCTGATCGAGGTCGCCGCCGCCGGCGTCAACCGGCCGGACGTGCTCCAGCGCCGCGGCCTTTACCCGCCGCCGCCCGGCGCCCCCTCGATTCCCGGGCTCGAAGTCGCCGGCCGGATCGTCGCGCTGGGAGAAAACGTGCCGCCCGAAATGGCCGGCCAGGGCGTCTGCGCGCTGATCGCGGGCGGCGGCTATGCCGAATATGCGGTGGCGCCCGCCGGCCAGTGCCTGCCGGTCCCGGCCGCGCTGACGATGGTCGAGGCGGCGGCGATGCCGGAGACGCTCTTCACCGTCTGGACCAATCTGTTCGAGCGCGGCTACGCGGCCGAGGGCGAGACCGCGCTCGTCCATGGCGGCACCAGCGGCATCGGCACGATGGCGATCGCGCTTGCCGATTTGTTCGGCCTCAGGATCATCGTCACCTGCGGCAGCGACGAGAAATGCCGCCGCGCCGAGGCGCTCGGGGCGTCGGCCGCGATCAACTACCAGACCCGGGATTTCGTCGCGGAGGTGAAAAGGCTGACCGGCGGCGCCGGCGTCCATATCGTCCTCGACATGGTCGGCGGCGACTATCTGGCGCGCAACCTCGACTGCCTGGCGGAGGAGGGGCGCCACGTCTCGATCGCGGTCCAGCGCGGGCCGGTCGGCGAGCTCAACATCCACAAGGTGATGCAGCGCCGGCTGACCCTCACCGGTTCGACGCTGCGGCCGCGCTCGACCGAGTTCAAGTCGCTCGTCGCCGACGAGCTTTCGCGCGCGGTCTGGCCGCACGTCGAGGCCGGCAAATTGAAGCCGGTGATCGATTCGACCTTCCCGCTCGCCGAGGCTGCCGAAGCCCATCGCCGGATGGAGGCGGGCGAGCATGTCGGCAAGATCGTGCTGGAGGTGGCGTGAGCGAGCGGCTGGTCCTCCACGAATATGCCGCGTCGGGGAATTGCTACAAGGTCCGGCTCACCGCCGCCTTGCTCGGCCTGGCGCTCGAACGGCGCCAATATGACATCATGAAGGGCGAGACGCGGACGCCGGAATTTCTGGCCAATATCAACGCCAACGGCCGCATCCCGGTGCTTCAGGCGGGCGACCGCTTCATTGCCGAAAGCAACGCCGCCTGCTGCTATCTCGCCGACGGCTCGCCGCTGATCCCCGCCGACCGCTTCGATCGCGCCGACATGCTGCGCTGGATGTTCTGGGAGCAGTATAATCACGAGCCCAACGTCGCCACCCTGCGCTTCTGGTCCGGCTGGATCGGCGAAGCCAACCTCACCGACGCCCAGCGCGTCCAGCTTCCGGGCAAGCGCTCTGCGGGGGAGGCAGCGCTGAAGCTGATGGACGAGCAGCTGGCGGGCCGGCCGTACTTCGTCGGCGAAAGCCCGACCCTCGCCGATATCGCCCTCTACGCCTACACCCACGTCGCCGAGAGCGGCGGCTTCCGGCTCGGCGATTATCCGAACGTACAGGCCTGGCTCGGCCGGGTCGCGGCAGCGCCCGGCTTCGTGCCCATGGACGCCTAGCTCATTCGGAATTGTCGTTGATCGCGTCGATGAAAACGACCGCCACCACGCCTGCGGTGACGACGATGACGCCGCCGGCGATCAGCAGGATCTCGCCGGTCGAGAGGCCGCGATGATCGTCGTCATTGTCCTGCGCTGCGCCGAGGCGCCGGGGCTGCAAGTCCCGGCCCGCGACCGAGAAGGAAATCGGACGGCCGCTGCGATAGCCGAATTCGAGCCCCTCGCCGATCCGCGTCCGTACCTCGCCGGTCGCGGCGCGGCTTTGCAGCGTCGGCGCGAGCGTGAGGCCGGCGCGCACCCGCTGCTGGCGCGGCGCCCCGCCGAGCGGGATTCGCAGCTGGACGCCGCCGAACGCGCCGCCGCGGATTTCGCGGCTGTCCGCGAAATCGGCCGCGAAGGCGGGCTGCGCGCCGGCCAGCAATTGCGCCGCGACGAACGCGCCGATCGTCAGTCTTTTCATTGATTTTGCTCCCCTTTTCACGCTCATGCTCGGCCGGCTTTGCGGCGGCGCGGGGGAGGAATTGTGGCCTTTTGCGGGCCTAGAGGTTCCTGAGCGCGAATCGCTGGAGCTTGCCGGTGGCGGTCTTGGGCAGCGCTTCGACGAATTCGATCTCGCGCGGATATTTATAGGGCGCGATCGCCGCCTTCACATGGTCCTGGAGCGCGGTGGCGGTGGCCGCGCCGGGCGGGTGGCCCGGAGTGAGGACGACGAACGCTTTCACCTTCTGGCCGCGCTCGGGGCAGGGGGCGCCGATCACCGCGCATTCCTGCACCGCGGGATGGGCCAGCAGCGCATTCTCCACTTCCGGCGCGGCGATGTTGTAGCCCGCCGAGACGATCATGTCGTCGGAGCGGCCAACGTACCAGAAATAGCCGTCCTCGTCCCGGCGGTAGGTGTCGCCGGTGACGTTCCAGCCGCCCTGGACGTAATCGGCCTGGCGCTCGTCGTCGAAATAGCGGCAGCCCGTGGGCCCCTTGACGGCGAGGCGGCCGGCGCCGCTCGCCACCGGCTCGCCCGCCTCGTCGAGCACCGTGGCGAGATAGCCGGGCACCGCCTTGCCGGTCGCGCCCGGGCGGATGTCCTCGCCGCTCGCCGAGATGAAGATATGCATCATCTCGGTCGCGCCGATGCCGTCGACGATGCCGATCCCGGTCGCTTCCTGCCACGCATGCCAGGTCGCGGCGGGAAGGTGCTCGCCCGCGGAAACGCAGGTGCGCAGCGACGAAATGTCATGGTCGCCGAGCATCGGGATCATTGCCTTGTAGGCGGTCGGTGCGGTGGCGAGATTGGTGACCTTGTGGCGCGCAATCGCATCGAGCAAAGGCTTGGGCCCCGGCGTCTCGATCGTCACCGCCGCGCCGCCGAACCGCCACGGGAAGATCAACAGCATGCCGAGCCCGAAGGTGAATGCGATCGGCGCCGAGCAGGCCCAGCGGCTGCCCGGCTCCGGCTTGAGAATGTGGCGCGCGAAGCTGTCGGCCGGGGCGAGGATGTCGCGGTGATAGTGGACGCAGCCCTTGGGCCTGCCGGTCGTGCCCGAGGTGAAGGCGACCAGGGCGACGTCGTCGCTACGCGTGTCGACGGGCGCGAAGCCGGGGGCGACATCCTCCAGCCCTTCGAACCCGTAATCACCGTGATAGGTGATGAGCGAGCCGACGCCGCCGGCCGCGTCGAAATCGTCGCGGAAGCGGGCGTCGACGATGGCATGCGAGATGCGCGCGCGCTCGAGGATCGTGGCGATCTCGCCCGGGCGGAGCATCGGCATGGTCGTCACGACCACCCCGCCGGCTTTCAGAACCCCGAGCCAGGAGGCGAACAGCATCGCGTTGTTGGGGCCGCGCAGGAAGACGCGGTTGCCGGGGACGAGGCCCTCCCGCTCGACCAGGAGACGGGCGATACGGTCGGAGAGCTCTTTCATCTCCCCGTAAGTCCAGCTGCCGGCATCGTTCAGCACGGCGAGCGCGTGCGGATCCCGTTTGTCGATCAGCTCGACCGCGGCGTTGAGGCGCTCGGGATAAAGGAGCTCGGGGAGGTCGAACAGGAAATCGGGCTGCGCTTCGGGCGCAGGCAGACGGTCGCGAATGAAAGCGTCGATCATTCGGGCGCCACCGCCGTGGTCTCGATCTCGATCCGGGCCGCGGGCTCGACCAGGCCGGACACCTGCACCACCGCCATGGCGGGGAAATTGCGGCCCATGATCGCCTTGTAGATGGCGCCGATCTCGGCAAGGCCCGACCGGTATTCCTCGATGTCGACGACATACCAGGTCATCCGCACGACATGCTCGGGGCCGGCCCCGTCCTCGGCGAGGATCGCCAGCGTGTTGAGCAGGACCTGCCGGAACTGGCCGGGGAGATCGGCGGCGACCAGCCGCTCCCGCTCGTCCCAGCCGATGATGCCGGCGGTAAAAACAAGCCGGCCGGTCGCCGAGACGGCATTCGCATAGCCCTTGGGCCGCGGCCAGCCGGGCGGGAGCAGCGTCTTCATTGGCCGAACTCCGCCAGGTGGTTGCGGGCGATGACGACCTTCTGCACCTCCGAGGCGCCCTCGTAGATCCTGAGCGCCCTGATCTCGCGGTAGAGGCTCTCCACCACAACCCCGCGGGTCACGCCGAGGCCGCCGAAAATCTGCACCGCCTTGTCGATCACGCGTTGCGCGCTGTCGGTGGCGTGGAGCTTGGCGAGCGCCGCCTCGCGGCTGTTGCGCTGCCCTTTGACGTCGCGCAGCCAGGCAGCGCGGTAGACGAGCAAAGCCGAGGCGTCGACATCGAGCACCATCTCGGCGAGCATCGACTGGACGATCGCATTGTCGGCGAGGGTGCCGGCGCCGAGCTTGCGGGTCAGCGCCCGGCCCGTCGCCTCGTCCAGCGCCCGCCGCGCGAAGCCCAAAGCCGCCGCGCCGACCGTGGTGCGGAACAGATCGAGGGTCGCCATCGCCTGGGCGAAGCCGCGGCCGCGCTCGCCGAGCAAGGCGGAAGCGGGGAGGGCCATGGCGGTGAATTTGAGCGTCGCCAGCGGGTGCGGCGCGATCACCTCGATCCGCTCGCTGTCGTCGAGCCCGGCGGTGCCCGCATCGACGATGAAGGCCGAAATCCCCTTCGCGCCCGGCGCCTCGCCGGTGCGGGCGAACAGGATGTAATAATCGGCGATGCCGCCGTTGGAGATATAGGTCTTGGCGCCGTCGACGACATAGCCGTCGCCGGTTTCTTCCGCGGTCGTCGCCATGGCGGCGACGTCGGAGCCGGAGCCGGGCTCGGTCAGCGCGAAGGCGGCGATCTTTTCGCCTTTCGCCACCGCCGGCAGATAAGATTCTTTCTGAGCTTCGGTGCCGAACAGGCTGATCGTGCCCGATCCCAGCCCCTGCATGGCAAAGGCGAAATCGGCGAGGCCCGAATGGCGCGCCAGCGTCTCGCGGATCAAGGCGAGGGCGCGGACGTCGAGGCTGTCGTCAACGCCGCCATAAGCGGCCGGCACGCAATGGCGCAGCCAGCCGCCGGCGCCGAGCTTCGCGACGAGGGCGCGACATTCGGCGTCGATGTCCTCGCCATGCGCCAGCGTCAGATTCGCTTCGCACCAGCTTTCAAGTTTCTCCGACAACTCTCGGTGAGAACTGTCGAAAAACGGCCAGTCAAGGAACGAGCGGTCGGCCATCAGTCGCCCTTGAACTCGGCCGTTCGCTTGGCGGCGAAGGCTTCGAAGGCACGGCGGAAGTCGCCGGTCGCCATGCAGATCGCCTGCGCCTGCGCCTCCATTTCGAGCGCGGTTTCAAGGCTCACCGCCCATTCGCTGTTCAATTGGGTCTTGGTGATGCCGTGGGCGAAGGTCGGGCCGCTCGCGAGGCTGCGGGCCACCGATTGCGCCTCGGCGAGCGGATCGTCGGCGAGCTTGTTGTGGAAGCCCCAGGCGAGGCCCTCATCGGCGCTCATCGTGCGCCCGGTGAACAACAATTCCGAGGCGCGGCCCTGGCCGATGATCCGCGGCAGAATCGCGCAGGCGCCCATGTCGCAGCCCGCGAGGCCGACGCGGGTGAACAGGAACGCGGTCTTCGTATCGGGCGCCGCCACGCGGACGTCGGACGCCATCGCGAGGATCGCGCCGGCGCCGACGCAGACGCCGTCGAGCGCGGCGACGATCGGCTGCGGGCAGGCCCGCATCGCCTTGACGAGGTCGCCGGTCATCCGGGTGAACTGCAGGAGCTCCGGCATCTCCATTCCGGTCAGCGGGCCGATGATCTCGTGGACGTCGCCGCCCGAGCTGAAATTGCCGCCGGCGCCGGCGATCACCACGGCTTTGACGTCGTTGGCGTAGACCAGCTCCCGGAACAGATCCCGAAGCTCGGCATAGCTTTCGAAGGTCAGCGGATTCTTCCGCTCGGGCCGATCGAGGGTGACGGTCGCGACGCCGTCGGCGAAGCCCCATTTGAAATGGGCCGGCTGGAAGCTGTCAGGATTCAACGGCCTGTCCTTTCGCGATCGAGCGCTTCAAATCGCCCAGCGCAGAATAGAGATTTTCGCGGCTCCCCGCATCCATGCCGGCGACGAGGGCGTCGATCCAGTCGTGATGGGCGGCGGCGAGGCCGGCGAACTCGGCCTGCCCCCTGGCGGTCAGCCGGACGATCGAGGCGCGGCGGTCGGCCGGCGGGGTCGTCATCCGCACCAGCCTGTCCTTCGCGAGCTTCTGGACGAGCTGGGTGACGTTGCCGTTGGAGACGAGCAGGGCGCGCGAGAGCGCCCCCATCGTCATGCCCTGCCGGTGGCGGTCGAGGGCGGCGAGCACGTCGAACCGGGCGAGCGTGGCGCCGCGCGCGGTGAAGCGCCGCTGCACGTCCTTCTCGATCGTCATCGTGCAGGAGAGCAGCCTGAGCCAGAGCCGCACGCTGGAGCGGTCGGCGAGCGCGCCGTCATGTTTTTCGCGGATGGCGAGCGCCTCGCTCATGCGATCTCCACCGCCTCGCCGTTACGGTCCGACAGGACGAGCGCGACGACGGCCTGTGCGACCTCGGCGGGCGCGATCAGCCGCCCCGAAGGATTGAGGCGAGCGAGCTCGGCCCGCGCCTCGTCCTCGCCACGGCCGGTCTTGGCGCTTATGTTCGCGATGGACGCCACGGTCATGTCGCTGTCGACGAAGCCGGGGCAGACGGCGTTCACCTTAAGGTTCGTGGCCGCATATTCGGCGGCGAGCGCGCGGGTCAGCCCGACGGCGCCGTGCTTGGCGGCGATATAGGGAGAGGCATAAGCGAAGCCGTGCAGGCCGGCCATCGAGGCGACGGTCACGATCCGACCCGCTTCGGCCGCGAGCAGATCGGCCAGCGCCGCCTGGCAGCAGTGAAAAACGCCGTCGAGATTGACCGCGAGCAGATCACGCCACAGCGCCGCCGTCACCTTCGCGAACGGCACGCCGGCCGCCGCGCCGGCATTGTTGACGAGGATCGAGACCGGCCCGTGCGCGGCGCGCGCGGCGGCGAAGGCCGCGTCGACCTGGGCGCGGTCGGTGACGTCGGCGACGAAGCCGTCGGCGCCGAGCCTCTCCGGCCGCCGGCCGACGCGGCTGACCTTGGCGCCCTCGGCTTCGAGCGCGGCGGCGATGGCGGCGCCGATGCCGGTGCCGCCGCCGGTAACCAGCGCGTGCCGGCCGGCGAGCCTCATGCCTTGAGCTCCGCTTCCCGCGCCAGGTTGCGGGCGAGCTGGGCCATGCCGCCGAGATATTGGGGCGGAACCGCGACCGGACGATAATCCTGGCTCGCGGCGGCGCGCAGCGTCCACATCGGGTCGATCAGATGCGGGCGGGCGAGCGCGACGAGGTCGGCGCGGCCGGCGGCGAGGATCGAATTGGCATGGTCGGGCTCGTAGATGTTGCCGACCGCCATCGTGGTGAGCCGGCCTTCGTTGCGGACCTGGTCGGCGAACGGGGTCTGGAACATGCGGCCGTAGACCGGCTCGCAGTCGGCCCAGGTCTGGCCCGCCGAGACGTCGATCAGGTCGGCGCCGGCGGCGGCGAAGGCGCGGCCGATCTCGACCGCCTCGCCCGGCGTGACGCCGAGATCGCCCATCCAGTCGTTGGCCGAGATGCGCACCGACATCGGCCTGTCCGCCGGCCATGCCGCCCGCATCGCGGCGAAGACCTCGAGCGGGAAGCGGAGGCGATTGTCGAGGCCGCCGCCATATCGGTCGGTCCGCTGGTTGGTGAGCGGGGTGATGAAGCTCGAGAGCAAATAGCCGTGGGCGGCGTGGAGCTCGACCATGTCGAAGCCGGCCTCCAGCCCCATCCGCACCGCGGCGACGAACTGGGCGATGACGGCGTCCATGTCGTCGCGCGTCATCGGCCGCGGCACCTGATTGTCGGGGCTCCACGGCACGTCGGACGCTGCCATGACCGGCCAGTTGCCGCTTGCCAGCGGCACGTCATAGCCCTCCCAGCCGACCTTGGTCGAACCCTTGGGTCCCGAATGGCCGAGCTGGAGGCAGAACTTGGCGGCGCCGTTGGCGTGCACGAACTCGACTATTCGCCGCCAGGCCGGGACGTGGGCGGGCGCGTAAAGGCCCGCGCAGCCCGGGGTTATGCGGCCTTCGGGCGAGACGCAGGTCATCTCGGTGTAAACGAGGCCGGCGCCACCCTGGGCGCGGGCGCCGTAATGGACGAGGTGGAAATCGTTCGGAATGCCGTCCTCGGCCGAATACATCGCCATCGGCGAGACGACGATCCGGTTGACCATCTCCATCGCGCGCAGCCGGAACGGGGCGAACATCGGCGGCGCCGGCTCGTTGACCGCCTTGCCGGCCGCCCGGGACTGGAACCAGCGCTCGACGCCTTCGAGCCAAGCCTTGTCGCGCAGCCGCAGATTTTCGTGGCTGACCCGTTGCGAGCGGGTGAGCAGCGAGTAAGCGAACTGGATCGGCTCGAAATGGAGGTAGCGGTCGAGCGTCTCGAACCATTCGGTCGAGTTGCGGGCGCTGTTCTGGAGCTTGAGCACCTCCAAATTGCGCTCGGCCTGATATTCGGCGAGCGCCGCGTCGCGGGTCAGGCCGGGCCGGTTCAGCACCTCGGCGAGCTTGATCGCGTCCTCGAGCGCGAGCTTTGTGCCCGACCCGATCGAGAAATGGGCGGTGTGGGCGGCGTCGCCGAGCAGGATCAGATTCTGGTAGGACCAGGTGGCGCAGACGATCCGGCGGAAATTGAGCCATGCGTGCGGGCCGGGCAGGTGGGTCGCGTTGGAGACCAGCGCGTGCCCGTCGAGATAGCGGGCGAAGATCCGCTCGCACAGCGCGATCGCGTCCGGCTGGTCCATCGCATCGAGGCCGAGCCCGGCCCAGGTCTCGGGATCCATCTCGACGATGAAGGTCGAGAGATTATCGTCGAAGCGGTAGGCGTGGGCCCAGACCCAGCCCGCCCCGGTCTTCTCGAAGGCGAAGGTGAAGGCCTCGAACACCTTGCTCGTGCCGAACCAAAAGAACTTGTTCTTCCGGACCTGGACGTCGACGCCGAAATGCTCGGCATGAAGGTCGCGGATGCGGCTGTTGGCGCCATCGGCGGCGATGACGAGGTCGTAGCCGGCCCAGTCGGCGAGGTCCGCGCCCACCTCACGCTCGAAATGGAGGTTGACGCCGAGCGCGCGCGCCCGCTCCTGCAGGATGCTCAAAAGCGGCTTGCGGCCGATGCCGATGAAGCCGTGGCCGGAGGAACGGATCGTCTCGCCGTGGACGTGGACTTCGATATCGTCCCAATGGGCGAACTCGTCCCGGATCGCGGCGCCGGACACGGGGTCGTTGGCCATCAGATTTTCCACCGTCTGGTCGGAGAAGACCACCCCCCAGCCGAACGTGTCGTCGGGCCGGTTGCGCTCAAAGAGGTCGATCTCGTGCGCCGGCTCGCGCAGCTTCATCGAGATCGCGAAATAGAGTCCGGCCGGGCCGCCGCCGAGGCATGCGATGCGCATGAGCGCCTCCAGATGCTTTAGGCCTAAAATATCCCGGATTGGGCCGCGGTCAAGCAAAGCCGCGATTTGGGCGCGAATCCAGAGGGAAAACAAGGCCCGCTCTATCGCGAAGCCTAGGCAAGGCGAGGACAATGCGTTACGCCTCCGCAACTAAGCCAGAACGTTCGATTCTGGGGATAGCCGGTGGAGGCGGACATGATTGGGGCCAACCTGCTCGCGAGCGCTTTCGAGGATCCAGCCTGCCGCGGCCCGAACCGGGCACGGCGCGCCGCCTTCCTGATCGGCACCTCCGTCCTGGTCTACGCGGCGCTGCCGTCCGCCGCGCTGGCGCAGAACGAGTGCGGCGCGCCCCCGCCGGGCGGCGGCTTTGTCACCTGCCCGCCCTCGGGCAACCCCTATCCGAACGGCATCACCTACAATGGCGTGGTCGAGGATCTCACCGTCGTCCTCGAGCCGACCGACGACATTCACAATACCGTCTCCGTCACCTCGAACACCGCCGGCGTCGACCTGCGCATCGAAGGCACCGTCGACACCAGCATCACCACCAACACCTTCTTCCGTTCCGGCGTCAACATCGACGCCGGCGCCGGCACCGTCTACGTCGCGGCCGATTCGATCTCGACCAGCGGCCCCTTTTCGCGCGGCATCTCCGCCGACAGCTCCGACGGCACCATCGTCCGAGTCAACGACGTCACCACCACCGGCAAGTACAGCCCCGGCATCGTCGCCACCGTCACCGGCCCGACCTCCCTGCCCGGGACGCGGCCGAGCTTGCTCGTCACCAGCGGTACGATCAGCACCGCGACCGACCTCAGCGACGGCATCATCGCCAGGAATCCGATCGGTACGGTCGAGATCGGCAGCGACTCGATCCACACCATTGGAAGCGACGCCGACGGCATCACCGCAACCGCGCAGAACGACATCACCATCACCTCGGGCTCGGTCGTCACCACCGCGACCCTGTCCGCCGGCATCGACGCGACCAGCTCCGCCGGCGACATCGCCATCGTCAGCGGCACCGTCCACACCAGCGGCACGTTCAGCACCGGCATCAACGCCAACGCCCCGATCGGCTCGATCGACATTCTCAGCACCGACGTCACAACCGACGCGGCCAACAGCCCCGGCATCCATGCCGACGCCGAGGACGGCAACGTCACCATCGCCAGCGGCACGGTCAGCACCAGCGGCGCCAGCAGCGCCGGCATTTACGCTTCCGGCGCGAACCAGGTCACCGTCACCTCGGGCGCGGTCGTCACTTCGGGCGACAATTCGCCCGGCATCGACGCGCGCCAGAGCGGCTACAGCGCCTATGTCCCTCCCTCGGCCGGCGGGGACGGCAACGCGCAGATCGTCGGTCCGGCCGGCCCGGTTGCCGACATCGGCATCGGCCCCGGCGTCGTCGTCAACAGCACCTCGATGACCACCACCGGCGATCACAGCCCGGGCATCAACGGCGAATCCGCCGATGGATGGGTCCAGATCACCAGCGGCACCGTCCACACCTCCGGCGATTATTCGACCGGGATCAACGCCGACGCCTTCGACGACGTCGAGATCACCAGCGGAACGGTCAATACCGAAGGCGACACGAGCCCGGGCATCGTCGCTTACTCTGAGACCGGCTCGATCGACATCACCAGCACCACCGTCGGTACGCTCCTCGACGATTCGACCGGCATCACCGCCAACGCGCCGGGCGGCGACGTGGTGATCCACAGCGGCACTGTCACCACTGAGGGCCTCGCGAGCGAGGGCATCCACGCCGATTCCGGCCCGGGCTCGGTCGACATCACCAGCGGCACGGTCACCACGGTGGGCGACGACAGCATCGGCATCAGCGCGATCGGCACGACCAAGGTCGCCGTCGATTCGACCTCGGTCACCACCAGCGGCGATCATTCCGCGGGCATCAGCGTGACCCAGCGGACCTCCGCGCCGCCGCCTCCACCGCCGCCGCCCCCGCCGAGCGACGTCGCGCCGCCGAGCAGCGTGCTGCCGCCCGCCAACGGCATCCTCATCACCAGCGGCACGATCCACACGTCGGGCGACTATTCGGACGGCATCGACGCCACCGCGCACAACAATATCGACATCACCAGCACCTCGATCACCACCGAGGGCAAGGGCAGCGTCGGCATCGACGCGGTCTCGGACATCGGCGCCATCTCGATCACGATCGGCTCGATCGACACCGGCGGCTCGGTCTACACCGGCGGCGACTTCAGCACCGGCATCTCCGCCAATTCCGGCACCAACACGGTCGCCGTGACGAACTACGGGTCGGTCTATACGGGCGGCTATGAAAGCCCCGGCATCGTCGCGGTCACCGGCGGCAGCGCCGCCGTCACCGTCGGCAGCAATATCGTGGTCACCGGGGGCGACTACAGCAACGCGATCACGGCCCGCAGCGCCGGCGGGCCGGTGGCCGTCACCAGCACTTCGGTGAGCACCTCGGGCGATTTCAGCACCGGCATCTATGCCAGAAGCACCGGCAGCGGCACGGTCGGCGTCACCAGCGGCACGGTGGGCACGACCGGCGATCATGCCGACGGCATCGTCGCCCTCAGCGGCGCCGGCGCGATCACCGTCAACAGCACGAGCGTCACCACCACCGGCTACGACAGCGACGGCATCGGCGCCCGCAGTTTCACCGGCCCGGTCACCGTGACCAGCGGCAACGTCACCACCGCCGGCGATTATTCCGCGGGCATCTACGCCGCTTCCTACGCAGGGGCGGTCGCGGTGACCAACACCGGCACCGTCGCCACGACCGGCTATCAGGCGAGCCCCGGCATCATTGCGGTGTCAGGCGGCACGGCCGGCGTCACCGTCGCCAGCGTCACGGTCAACACGACCGGCGACCTTTCGCCGGGCATCTTCGCTTATTCCGAAGCCGGCAATGTCGGCGTCACCAGCGACGTCGTCGTCACCCACGGCGAATATGCGGGCGGCATCATCGCCTTGTCCGATATCTATGGCGCCGGCGCGACGACGCTCACCGTCCAGTCGGGCTTCGTCGCCACCGTCGGCGACCACAGCGGCGGCATCTACGCCCTCGGCTCGACCAGCGTCGCGATCACCAGCGACACCGTCAACACTTACGGCGACAATTCGCCCGGCATCACCGGCATCCAGACCACCTTCGCGCCGCAATCCTGTTCGCTTTGCGACGCCCTCGCGCCGCCGGCGGGGCCCGCGCAGGTGGCGCCGCCGATCGGCGTCACCATCTCCAGCGGCCTCGTCACCACGCTCGGCAACAATAGCGGCGGCATCGTCGGCTATTCGCGCGACGGCTTCGTCCATGTGACGAGCACCGACACGGTCAGCACCGCCGGCATCGACAGCGCCGGCATCATCGCCGACGCGCGCCACGGCGACGCCACCGTGACCAGCGGGACGGTCAACACCCAGGGCAATAACAGTGTCGGCATCGGCGCCTATGGCACCACCAACGTCGTCGTCACCTCGACCACGGTGAGCACGCTCGGCAACAATTCCAATGGCATCACCGCGATCCAGACCGCCGCCGTGCCGGCGCCGCCGCCGGGGCCGTTCGTCCCCTCGTTCGTCCCGCCGTTCGGCGCGCAAGGCGTGGTCGGGGTCGGCCCGGGCGTGACCATAACCAGCGGCAGCGTCAGCACCGCCGGCCCGAACAGCATCGGCATCCTCGGCCAGTCGGCGGATGGCTTCGTCCAGATCACAAGCACCTCTGTCACCACCGGCGGCACCGGCAGCAACGGCATCACCGCCCGGGGCCAGACCGACGTCCTGGTGACCAGCGGCACGGTCGGCACCATCGGCGCCAATTCGGTCGGCATCGACGCGCGCAGCGTCACCGGCCCGGTGACGGTCGCCAGCACGACCCTCACCACCGGCGGCGCCAATGCAGACGGCATCCTCGCGATCGGCGCGGGCAACGTCACGGTGACCAGCGGTACGCTCGGCACGACCGGGCTCGACGCCGACGGCATCACCGCAACCTCGAGCCTGGGCATCACGGCGGTGACCAGCGGCACGCTCTCGACCACCGGGGCGGACGCGGTCGGCATCGACGCGCGCAGCACCGTCGGCACCGTCACCGTCGGCAGCACCGCGCTCACCACCGGCGGCGCCAATTCCGACGGCATCCTGGCGATCGGCGCGGGCAATGTCGCAGTGACCAGCGGTACGCTCGGCACGACCGGCCTCGACGCCGACGGCATCACCGCTTCATCGAGCGCGGGCAATGCCAGCGTCACCAGCGGCACGCTTTCGACCGTCGGCGCCAGCGCGACCGGAATCGACGCCCGCAGCACAATTGGGACGGTCACGGTCGGCAGCACGACACTCAGCACCACCGGCGCCAATTCGGCCGGAATCCTCGCCCAGGGCGCCGGCAATGTCACCGTCACCAGCGGCAGCGTTGCCACCGCCGGGGCGAACAGCATCGGGATCAACGCGCGGTCGAGCGGCGGCGGCGTCACCGTGACCAGCACCGGCACCGTCGCCACGACCGGTGCCAACGACAGCGCCGGCATCCTCGCCCATGCGGGCCATGGCAGTGCGACCGTCACCAGCAGCATCGTCACCACCACCGGCACCCGCGGCCACGGCGTCACCGCCGAGGCCGATACCGGCAATGCCGTGATCACCAGCGGCAGCGTCACTACGTCGGGCACCGACGCCAACGGCATCTTTGCCTATGCCTTGAACGGCAACGCCACCGTCACCAGCACCGGCACCGTGCGCACCGGCGGCACCGCCGATTCCGAGGGCATCACCGCCATCGCCAATGGCGGCAACGCGACAATCACCAGCAACATCGTCATCACCACCGGCAACAATGCCGAGGGCATTCAGGCCTTCGCCGTCGGCGGCAACGCCGTCATCACCAGCACCAGCGTCACCACCTCGGGCAGCGGCAGCACCGGCATCCTCGCGGACGCCACCGGCAATTCCACGATCACCAGCACGACGGTCAACACCACCGGCGCCAACGCGATCGGCATCTCGGGGACCGCCCCCGGCCGGGTGACGATCACTTCGGGCACCGTCACCACCACCGGGGCCGGCTCGATCGGCATCGTCGCGAACGAAACCGGCGGGCCGGGCGGCCCGGCGAGCATCATCCCCGGCGCCGCCGCGGTGCTCGGACCGAACGGCGGCGTCAGCATCACCAGCGGCAGCGTCACCACCAGCGGCGCCGGCGCGACCGGCATCGACGCTTCGGCCGCAGGTGGCGACGTCGAGATCTTCAGCACCGGCAGCGTCGCCACCGGCGGCGCCAATGCGCGCGGCATCGTCGCGACCAGCAACAATGGCTTCGTCACGGTCGACGCGGTGAACGTCGGCACGACCGGCGCGACCTCTGACGCGATCTTCGTCTCTTCGGCCACCACCAGTACGATAACGATCCGCGGCCTCGTCCAGGCGACCAACGGCTTCGAGGTCCAGGCCAATGGCGGCGCGGCGACCGTCAACACCACGGCGAGCGGCGTCATCCGCGGCGCGATCGACCTCACCGACAATGCCGACCGGGTCAACAACGCCGGCACGTTCGATGCGATCGGCACCAGCCCGTTCGGCGCGGGCGTCGACATCTTCAACAACAGCAACCTCGTCACCTCGTTCAACGGCGCGGCGGTGTTCGCCGGGCTGGAGACGTTCAACAATAGCGGCCGGGTCGAGATGCGCGACGGCGCGGTCGGCGACACGCTCAACGTCACCGGCAGCTTCACCGGCTCGGGCAGCAGCCATCTCGGCGTCGACGCCAATCTCATCAGCCGGCAGGCCGACGTCCTCATCACCGGCGTCTCGAGCGGCTCGACGGTGCTGGACGTCACCCTGGTCGCCCCGCCGGTCTTCGACCTGATCGGCACGCTGGTGGTCGATGCGACCGGGGGCACCAGCTCGACCGCCTTCGCCCTCGCCAGCACGACGACCACCAACCCCTATGTCAGCCTCAACCTGCTGTTCGACGCGCCGAACAATAATTTCCTGCTCGTCGGCCTGCCGACCCAGCCGGTGTTCGAATCGATCATGGCGGGCGAGGCGTTCATCAACTTCTGGTACAACAGCGCCGATGCGGTCACCGCGCAGCTCCAGGCGGCGCGCGACGCGCTGTCGCCGCCGCCCGGCAGCTACCTTGCCGGCGGCGGCCGGTTCGGCGGCTGGGTCCAGCTGCGGGCGGGCAAGATCGAGCGCGACGCGTCGCAGAGCTTCACCAGCGGCGGCACGACGACGGTGTTCGACACCAGCTACGACCAGAATTTCGAAGGGGTCCAGGCCGGCCTCGACTATCAGAGCGGCGGCGCGATCCTCGGTATCACCTTCGGCCTGGAGCGGTCCGACGTCGATTTCGACGCCAGCCTCAACGGCATGAATCTCGACGGCGGCAACGTCGGCGCCTATGCCGTCTTCCAGTCCGGCAGCTTCTTCTTCAACGGGCTTGCCAAGATCGACTGGATCAACGCCGACGCCGAGCCGGGCGCCGGCCTCTCGACCAGCTTCAACGCGACCGCCTGGGGCCTGCGCGGCAATGCCGGCTTCCGCTTCAACATGGGCCGCGCCTTCGTCGAGCCCGCGGTCAGCCTCTCCTGGGTCAATGTCGACATCGACGATTACACGAGCGGCGGCGCGACCGTGGCGTTCGACGACATCCACAGCTTCCGCGGCACCGCGGGCATCCGCTTCGGCGGCGACTTCCAGACCGGCCCGCACAGCTCGCTTTCGCCCTATATCGGCATCGCCGCGGTCGACGAATTCCAAGGCACTGTCCGCAACACCTTCACCCTGAGCCAGACGATCGGGCTCGAGCAGGATGCGCCGGGCACGTTCGGCGAGCTGAGCGCCGGCGCGACATTGCGGTCGGGCTCGGTCGAGGCGTTCGTCCGCGGCGAGCTCGACTTCGGCGGCGAGCGGGACGGCCTGCAGGGCCGGGCGGGCCTCAGGATCCGCTTCTGAACGGTCCGTTCGGTTTCGACGTGCGCGTCGCCTGGCGGCGCGACGATCCCGCGATCGAGGCCGACGCGATCGATTTCTGGCGCCGCAACCAGCTGCTGCCCGAGGGCGTCGACCCCGCCGCGCGCGCCAAGGAGCTGATCGCCGCCGCCTACAAGGACGGGCAGCTGGCCGCGGTCGCCACCGCGACCATCGGCCGGATGGATTTCCTGCGCGCCAACTTCGCCATCATCCGCGGCGCGACCGCGCCCGAATTCCGGCGCAGCCATGCCCAATTGTCGCTCTCGGCGCCGGGCCGCGCCGCAATGCACGCTTGGGCGCGCGACCATCCCGAGGAGAAATATGCCGGCGCCATCGTCTTCGTCGACCGCGGCGAATGGGGCGATTTCACCCGGCTGCCGGTCTGGCCGGAATCGGAGTTCGCGCTGGTCGGCTACGACCAGCACGACCGCCAGATCCGGGTCCGCTGGTTCGAGGATTTCCGTTTCGAGAGCGGCGGCGAGAAGCCCTCGCTGCCGCGCCTGCCAGAGGGGCCGCCGCCCGATATCGAGCTGCGCCCGGCATGGCGGTCGGACGATCCCGAAATCGCGCGCGATGCGATCGCCTTCTGGCGGCGGCTCGGCAATCTGCCGGCCGGCGCGACGCCCGAGGAGCGCGCCAAGGAAATCGTCGTTGCCGCCTATGGCGAAGGTCGGATGGTCGGCGTCATCACCGCCTCGCTCGGGCTGTTCGAGCAGGTCCGCGCACGCGTCGCGATGCTGCGCGGCTCGGTCGACCCCGAGTTCCGCCGCGCCCATGTCGGCATCGCAATGTTCCCCAGGGCGCTCGACATTCTCGAAGCCTGGGCGGCGGCCAATCCCGGCGAACGGGTCGCCGGCATCGGCGGCATCCTCGAATCGCGCGAGCTCCTCGCCGCCCAGCAGCTGCCGTGCTGGCCGCAGTCGCGCTTCAACCTGGTCGGCTTCACCCCCGACGCCCGCCAGATCCGCCTGCGCTGGTTCCGCGACTTCCGGCTGGACTAGGGCGCCGGCGCCTCGAGCGCGCCGAATTCGGGTTCGAACGAGATCAGGCTCTGGATGTCCGGGGAGCTCACGCCGAGCGCCATTGGGCAGAGCGTGTCGGGGATCACCGCGACGTCGAACAATTCCTTGATCGCGCCGTTGAGGCGGATCCAGTCGACGAGGTCGCCGGTGCGCAAGTCGACGATGCAGATTCCGCACCAGGGCTCGCCGTCGCGCTTCTTCAGCTCGTCCTGCAAGGCGAGGCCCGAAAAGGCGCCGTCGCGCGGCAGCGACACGGTCGCGACCGCATAGCCGCCGACGAGGGCGAGGCCGCGCAGGAAGCCCGGACAGAAGGCGATGTCGGTGCGCGCGCCGCTCTGCGGATCGACCCGCGCCAGCATGCCGCGGCCGGAATCGAGCAAATAGACGCCGTCGGCCGCGACCCGCGGGCTGTGCGGCATCGACAGCTGGTCGGTGACGATCCTCTCGTCGCGGACGTCGATCAGGACGCCGCCTTCGTGCCGCCGGTCGCGCCAGCCGTTGATCATGTCGGAGCGGCTGACCGCGGTGACGTAGGCGGGCGCGCCGTCGTCCATGGCGAGGCCGTTCAGGTGGCAGCGGTCCTCGGCGGCGAGCCGCGAGATGAAGGGCGGCTTCCACAAGGGCTTGAAGCCGTGGGTGGTGCTGGTCGTCGCCAGGCACGAGAATTTGGTGTTGACGAAGATCACCCGGCCGGCGCGGTCGACGGAGAGCTCGTGGGCGTCGATATCGCCGGTCGTCTGGGCGTTGCGCGGCACGTAGAGCCGGTCGAAATTCTCGTTGGCGCGCTCGTGCGGCGCGAGCACGTTCTCCAGCCGCCAGATCTGGAACAGCGAGCCGACGTAGAGCCGCGCCGGGGTCGCGTGGACGCCCATCGCGCGCACGTAATTCTGCTGGTGGAAGGAGACCTGGCCGCCCGGCAGCCGCCCGACCAGGAACAATTGCCCGGTCTGGTAGGAGGTGAAGGCGAGGCTGCAGCGGTTGCGCGCCAGCCAGTTGCCGAAGCCGCGCGAGACGCTGATCCGGGTCTGGTCAGCGGCCGGCTGCGCGGCCTGCGGCGCCGCCTGCGCCTCCTCGACGGCGACCGCGGGGGCCTCGACGCTCTTCTTTCTCGCCATCATTCACTCTCCAGACGGCGGACGATCAGCTCGGCGGCCGCTTCGGCGTCCATTGTCATCGTGTCGATGCGAATGTCGGGTTGTTCGGGGGTCTCATAGGGCGAATCGACGCCGGTGAAATTGGCCAGCTGGCCGGCGCGCGCCTTCCTGTAGAGGCCCTTGGTGTCGCGCCGCTCGGCTTCGGCGAGCGGCGTGTCGACGAAAATCTCGACGAAATCGGCGTCACCGACCATCTCGCGGACCAGCGCCCGCTCGGCCCGGAACGGGCTGATGAAGGCGGTCAGGACAATCAGGCCCGCGTCCATCATCAGCTTCGCCGCCTCGCCGGCGCGGCGGATATTCTCGACCCGATCGGCGGCGGTGAAGCCGAGATCCTTGTTGAGCCCGAGCCGGACATTGTCGCCGTCGAGCAGGAAGGTGTGGCGCCCGCGCGCGTGCAGCCGCGCCTCGACGAGGTTGGCGATGGTCGACTTGCCGGCGCCGGAAAGGCCGGTGAACCAGAGCAGCTTCGGCTTCTGGTCCTTGAGCGCCGCGCGCCGTTCAGGCGTGACGTCGAGAACCTGCGCGTGAACGTTCTCCGAGCGGCGCAGCGCGAAACGGATCAGGCCGGCGGCGACGGTGGCGCTGGTCAGCCGGTCGATCAGGATGAAGCCGCCCAGCGCCCGGCTCGCCGCATAGGGCTCGAAGGCGATCGGCTGGGCGGTGTGGATGACCGCGGCACCGATCTCGTTCAGCGCCAGCGTCCTGGCAGCGAGCTGCTCCATCGTGTCGATGCCGAGCTTGTATTTGGGCTCCTGCACGGTCGCCGGCACGGTCCGCGTGCCGAGCTTCAGCAGATATTGCCGGCCGGGCAGCAGCGGCTCCTCGGCCATCCAGATCAGGTCCGCCTCGAACGCGTCGGCCACGTGCGGCGCCGGGTCGGCGGCGGCGATCAGATCGCCGCGCGAGCAATCGACCTCGGCCGCGAAGGCGAGGGCGATCGGCTGGCCCGCTTCGGCCTCGGCCAGGTCCCCGTCCATGGTGACGATCCGCGCGACCTCGGCCGGCGTGCCCGCGGGCGCGATCGTGACCTTGTCGCCGGGCTTCACCGCGCCGCTCGCGACCATGCCGGCGTAGAAACGCGTGTCGGCTTCGCGGATCACCTGCTGAACCGGCATGCGGAAGGCATCGAGCGCTCCGGTCGAAAACGGCCGGACCTCCTCCAGCCAGGGCAGCAGCGCCGGTCCGTCATACCAGGGCGTGCGCGGCGACAGGCCGGTCACATTGTCGCCGTCGATCGCGCTGACCGGAATGACCTGGAACGCATCGAGGTCGAGCGCGCCCGCCAACCGGTCGACGTCGTCGCGGACCGCCTTGAACCGCGCCTCGTCGAAGCCGGCCAGGTCCATCTTGTTGACCGCGAAGACGAAGTCCTCGATGCCGAGCAGGCGGGCGATCATCGCGTGGCGGCGGGTCTGGGCGAGCACGCTTTTGGTCGCGTCGACCAGCACCAAGGCGAGCTCGGCGTTCGAGGCGCCGGTCGCCATGTTGCGGGTATATTGCTCGTGGCCCGGGCAGTCGGCGAGGATGAAGCGGCGATGCTCGGTCGCGAAATAGAGATAGGCGACGTCGATCGTGATGCCCTGCTCGCGCTCGGCCTCGAGCCCGTCGGCGAGCAGCGAGAAATCGGTCAGCCCTTCGAGCCTGTCCTTCGCCACCGCGCCGCAATCGTGGAGCATGCGGCCGATCAGGGTCGACTTGCCGTCGTCGACCGAGCCGCAGGTGAGGAAGCGCAGCAAATCGGCCATCAGAAATAGCCCTGCCTTTTCTTGCGCTCCATCGAGGCCTTCTGGTCGCGGTCGATCAGCCGGCCGACCCGTTCCGACGTGCCTTCTCGAGCCATCTCGTCGAGGATCGCGTCGATCGTCGCGGCCTCGCTCTCGATCGCCCCTGTGAGCGGCCAGCAACCCACGGTCCGTACCCGCACCCGCCTTGTCGCCGTCGCCTTCAGCCGTTCGTCGTCGACGATGAGGAGGGTGCCGTCGCGCTCGGCGGTCGGCCGCTCGGCGGCGAAATAGAGCGAGGCGACCGCGATCTTCTCGCGCCCGACATAGGTCCAGACGTCGCGCTCGGTCCAATCGGAGAGCGGGAACACGCGCAGCGATTCGCCCGGTCCCAATCGCGTGTTCCACAGCCGCCAGAGTTCGGGGCGCTGGCGCTTCGGGTCCCAGCCATGGCCGGCCGAGCGGATCGAGAAGACCCGCTCCTTGGCCCGGCTCATCTCCTCATCGCGGCGGGCGCCGCCGAAGGCGAGGTCGAAGCGGCCGGCATCGAGCGCCTGCTTCAGCCCTTCGGTCTTCCACAGCTCGGTGTGGAGGGTCGCGCCATGGTCGAACGGATTGATGCCGCGCGCCTCGGCCTCCTTGTTGCGGTGGACGATCAGCGCCATCCCCGCTTCGGCGGCGAGCGCGTCGCGCAAGGCGTAGAGCTCGGCGAACTTCCAGCCGGTGTCGACGTGGAGCAGCGGGAAGGGCGGCGGCGCCGGGAAGAAGGCCTTGCGCGCGAGGTGGAGCATGACGCAGCTGTCCTTGCCGCCGGAGAACAGCATCACCGGCCGCTCCGCCTCGGCGGCGCCTTCGCGGAGGATCTGGATCGCTTCCGCTTCCAGCCGGTCGAGATGATCCCGCGCTATGTCCTTGGCTCCTGTCGTCCCGAGCCGGGTGGTGCCGGGTGAGCGGCTCGCTCGTCAACACCATTCCGCAAGGGCTTGGCACGGAACAACTGCATTCGCGGACAATTTCCGATGCGACCGGGCGACATCTTCAACGCCCGGCTGATGCCGGACGGAGGCCAGGGATGAGCTTCAAGGGAATGGCCGTAGCCGCCACGGTCGCGCTTTCGATGATCGGGGCGCCGGTGTTGGCGCAATCTGCGGCGCCACTTTCGGTCGTCACCTCCGTCGAACGCAGCGGTGCGACGCTCGGCCATGCGAACGACCTCCGCAGGGATCATATGGTGGCCCCTCGCCTTCTTTGCCGTGGTCATTGCCGCCATCTTCCTCATCGGCGACAATGACGGCGGAGACCTGCCGGCCAGCGCCTGACCGGGCACGGACGCCGGGGTGATGCAAGGGCGCCGGTCGCGAGAATATCTGGTGCCGGGTGTCGGACTCGAACCGACGACCTACCGCTTACAAGGCGGTTGCTCTACCAGCTGAGCTAACCCGGCGGCGCGCCCTAGCCTCAAATGGTCTAACGAACCGCGAACGTCCAGCCCTCGCCCGGGGGCTTGACGGAAGGCGACGCCGCGGAAAAAATCGACGCCGATTTTTCGACTTGCTGCCAGCGCCTTAAAAGGATTGGGCAAGGCGATCTCGGTCAAATTGGACAGACTCGCACGCATTGCATTGAAATCGGACCAGATTTCTTCGGTGCTGTTCCAGAGTCCATTTGCGCGCCAGTGGCGCCTGCGCTAGCACTTGCTTTACCGCAACTTGTCGGGATTCGGTCGGGGGGTCTGCCCATGCGCGTCTATGAGGCGATCGTAAAGGGACTCGAGAGCATCGGCGTCGATGCGGCCTTCGGCGGCGCCGGCGAGACCGCGGCCGGGATGATGATGGCGCTCCATCATTCGAAGAAGATCCGCGGCATCATCACCCGCCACGAGCAGGCCGCGTCGTTCATGGCGTGCGGCTATGCGATGTACACCAACAAGCTCGGGGTCTGCTGGGCGACGGCCGGGCCCGGCGCGTTCAACTTCTTTAACGGGCTCGGCATGGCGATGTCCGATTCCTATCCGATGCTGGCGATCACCGGCTATGCCAATGACGAATGGGAAGGGAAGTGCTCGCTCAACGAGACCTCGGGCCGCAACCGGACGCCCGATTCGAAGAAGATGTTCGAGGCCTGCTGCAAAGGCAGCTGGCACCTGACCGACGTCGCCGACACGATGGACGTGCTCGAGGCGGCGGTGAACTGCGCCTATGAGGGCCGGCCGGGGCCGGTCCACATCTCCATCCCCGGCAATCTTGCCCACAAGGACCATCAGGTCACCAATTACCGCGATCTTCGTCTCGAGATCGAGCCGGTGCGTCCCGATCAGGCGCGGATCGACGAGGCCGCGCAGGTTCTCGCCCAGGCGATCAACGGCGGCAAGTCGGTCGTCGCGCTGGTCGGGTTCGGCGCCATCCGCAGCGGCGCCGGCGCCGCGATCCGCCACCTGATCGAGCGATTCCAGATCCCGCTCGTCACCACCCTGGACGGCAAGGGCATCGTCTCGGAAAACCATCCGCTGTCGATCGGCGTGTTCTGCGACAGCGGCCATCCCAGCGCCTGGAAGGCGTTCATGGACGCTGACGTGGTGCTGGCGATCGGCAACGCCTTCAACCAGCACGCGACCTTCAACTATTGGCCGAAGCTGTTCGACGGCAAGACGCTGATCCACGTCAACATCTCCGAGATGGAGATCGACAAGGCCTACAAGGCCGATCATGCCGTGGTCGCGGACGCCAGGCTTGCCGTCCGCGCGCTCAGCGACGCGCTCGAGCCGCAGGTCGGCGCGCGTCCGCCGGCGCAGGTCGACGGCCGCGACTACGAGGCGCGCAAGATCGTCGGTGTGCCGATGGACATCCATCCCGGGCGGATGGCGCAGATAATCGGCCGCATGCTTCCACCTGACGCGATCCTGCTCGCCGACGCCGGCGCCCACCTGTGCTGGCTCGGCTATTATGTCGAGCTCGAGGAGGGGCAGAATTTTCGCAAGGCGGGCGAGTTCGGGCCGATGGCGGGGCACACCAACGGCGCGATCGGCGTCAAGGTCGCCAATCCGCATCGGCCGGTCATCGTCGGCTGCGGCGACGGCTGCTATTCGCTCGCCGGCTTCGAGCTGATGACCGCCGTCGAGCACGACATCCCGGTCATCTGGATCATCTTCGACGACAGCCAGTTCAAGCTGATCAAGCTCTACCAGCTTTCCGAATTTCACGAATCGGGCCTGGTCGAGTTCCAGAACCCCGATTTCGCCGCTTATGCCAAGGCCTGCGGCGCAAACGGCTATCGCGTCGAGGACGAGGACGAATTCGAGGCGGCGTTCGCGGACGCGCTCGCCTCCAACCGCCCCTGCGTTATCGACGCCAAGATCACGCGCTGGGCGATCCCGCATTACAGCCCGTCACCCGAAGGGAAGATCGCGGCGCTCGTCGAGGGCTTGGAGAAGCGGTTCCGGGGCGAATAGCCGCTGAAGGAGGGGAGGAGGCCGACGATGGCGACGCAGTGGGAGACCTATTCCGGCGGTTCTGCCGAGGCCGAGCACAAGGAATTCGACCGGCTTGCCGTCGACATCATGCGCGCCCAGCTCAAGGCCAGGCGCGCGGCCGGCATCGGCGGCGTCGACCGCGCCTTCCACGCCAAGGCGGTGCTCGCGGTGGAGGAAGCGGAGCTGCGCTTCGACGATAATCTGCCGGACGATCTCAGGGTCGGCTTCGCCCAGCCGGGCAAGGCCTATCCGTGCGTGGTCCGCATCTCCAACGCCGCCAATCGCGGCCAGCCCGACTACAAACCCGACCTTCGCGGCATCGCCGTCCGCGTCACCGTTTCGCCCAAGGTGCAGCACGATCTGCTCGCCACCAACTATCCGGTCTCGCACGCCCGCAACGCCTATCAGTTCGTGGCGTTCGCGGTCGCGACCGCGGGGGGGACGCTGTCGCGGCTGTTCGGCCTGCTGAAGCTGATCTTCACCGTCGGCCTGTTCGAGACGATCCGGATGATCGGCAACGTCTCGAAGGGGCGCAAGAAGAAGGTGCGCAGCGTCGCCCTCGAAACCTATTGGAGCCGCGGCGCGATGTGCTGGGGCAAGGACCGGGCGGTGCGCTTCCTGTTCCGCCCCGTGCCCGGCGCGGCGTCGGCGCCCGACCCTTCGAAGACCGACCCCGAATATCTGGCCAAGGAGGCCGCGCTCAGGCTGGCGCGCGGCGACATCGCCTTCGAGCTGTGCGTCCAGCGCTTCGTCGACCGGAAGAAGACGCCGATCGAGGATACGGCGATCGAATGGAAGACCGGCGTGTCGCCGCCGATCCCGGTCGCGACGCTGACCATCAGCGGCATGGACGTGGGCTGCGCCGCCGCCCGGGCGAACAGCCGGGCGATCGACGGCCTCGCCTTCAATCCGTGGAACACGACCGACGAGTTCAAGCCGCTCGGCAACCTCAACCGCGCCCGCAAGGTCGCCTATGACGCGAGCGCCGCGCACCGCCAGGCGATGCGCTGGCACCACGATCTGCCGCTGCGCAACAAGATTTTCGGCGGCCTGGCGCGCGGCGGCTACGGGATACTCAACCGGTTCGTCGAATGGCACAAGCTGCCCCTCTTTCTCAGCCTGCTCAACCTGGCGGTATTCCGCCACATCCTGCGCCGCGACAATCTGATCGACACCGATCCGCCCGACGCGCCGCCCACGGCCCGGCCGGTGCCGCCGGCGCCGAACGAGGAGCTGCGCACCCAGCGCAGCTTCGAGGGCTACTGCAACGACCTCTCGGCGCCGGAGATGGGGGCGGTGAACCGGCCCTTCGGCCGCAACCTCAAGGCCGACTATCAGCCCGAGCATTTCGGCACGCCCAACCCGGTCTTGATCAGCGAGCTGCTGCTCAAGCGCAAGGCCTTCATCCCGGCGCGCTCGCTCAACAACCTGGCCGGCGCCTGGATCCAGTTCCAGGTCCACGACTGGGTCGACCATGCCCGCAACCCGCTCGGCGTCAACGACGTCCGAGTGCCGCTCCCCGAAAATTTCCCCGATTGGCGAAGCGCGACCGACGGCGAGCCGCTGCGAGAAATGCGCATCGCCGGCAACGTCAACGCAACCAAGGACGCGGCCGACGGCACTCAACGCCTGTTCGCCAACCAGGCCTCGCATTGGTGGGACGGATCGGAGATTTACGGCTCCGACAAGAAGAAGGCGTACGGCCTGCGCGAGGACGGCGGCAAAGGCGCCAAGATTCGCCTTGTCGACAACCATCTGCCCGACGACGTGAATAGCATGGAGATGACCGGCTTCAACCAGAGCTGGTGGCTGGGCATCTCTGCGCTCCAGACCCTGTTCGCGCGCGAGCATAACGTGCTGTGCGACGAACTGATGCGCAACTATCCGCTCTGGCCGCAGGACCAGATCTACCATACGGCGCGGCTGATCGTGTCGGCGCTGATCGCCAAGATCCACACCGTCGAATGGACCCCGGCGATCCTCGGCACCAAGGCGATCGACATCGCCCTCAAGAACAATTGGTATGGCCCGGCCTCCTGGAGCACCAAGCTCGGCCTATGGCTGATGGACATGGATTCGAGGGTCGGCATCCCGAAGACCCAGCCCGACCATGGCGGCGCGCCCTATTGCCTGACCGAGGATTTCGCGACCGTCTACCGGCTCCACCCTTTGATCCCCGACGATTATGTCTTTTACGATCATAGCAGCGGCAAGCGGATCTGCGACAAGACCTTTCTCGAGATCCAGGGCCGCAACACCGGCGGCGTAATGCACACGCTGCGCCTCAGGAACACGCTCTATTCGTTCGGCATCTCGCACCCGGGCGCGATCGTGCTGCACAATTTTCCGCATTCGCTGCGCAATTTCGTCCGCACCGGCGAGGGCGTTGGCGAGGAAAAGGAGCGGATCGACCTCGCCGTGGTCGATCTTGTCCGCACCCGAATGCGCGGCGTGCCGCGCTACAACGGCTTCCGCACCGGCCTCCACAAGCCGCGCATCAAGCATTGGGAGGACTTGAGCGACGATCCCGAATCGGTGCGGCTGATGAAGGAGCTCTACAAGGACATCGACCAGGTCGACACGATGGTCGGGCTGTTCGCCGAGCCGGTCCCGGCGGGATTCGGCTTCTCGGACACCGCCTTCAGGATCTTCATCCTGATGGCGTCGCGCCGGATGCAGAGCGACCGCTTCCTGACCGTCGATTTCCGGCCGGAAATCTATTCGCCGGTGGGCATGGACTGGATCGAGCAGAACAACATGACCAGCGTGATCCTGCGCCACTGCCCCGAGCTCGCGTCGATGCTGCCGCGCGACGCCACCGCTTTTTCGCCGTGGCGGCCCGTTCCCGTTGCCGCTTTGTGAGGATGTGATGACAGACCCCAGAGATGATTCGCACCCCGGGCTCGACGCGCTGCTGAAGCGCCCGCTCATGGAAACGATCTGGCACCGGCGCACCCACCGGGTGAGCCGCGGCAGCGAGGTCTCGGCCGGATCGATGACCTATAAGAGCAAGAACAAGCGGGCGCCGCTGACCGAGCTCGAGGAAGCGATCCTGATCGCGGCGACCGGCTGCACCGGGCTGACCATGCCCGACCGGCCGTTCAACGATCCGCGCAACGGCGTGCCGATCATGTCCAAGCCCAACGTCAACATGGCGGGACGCACGGCAGGCAGCCCGGACAATGCGCAGGGCACCCATTTCTTCATGATCAACGACGCCGGCACCTGGTTCCTGCGTACGCTGCCGCCGGCGCCGGACGAACCGTTCGCGCCCGCGACGCTGCTCGACCGCGCCCGTCAGGCGAAGGTGCAGCTGCTCGACCATCGCATCGACGTGCCGAACGGCAATCGCGACTTTCCCGCCTATCTCGATTCCAACCGCTTCCTGTCGAACCTTCCGGGGACGACGATCCTGTTCCCGGTCGTCGACCTCTCCCACCAATATATCAACGGCATGATGTATCTGCTGACCCAGCCCGACGGGGCGCGGCCGACGATCGTCGACGACCGCAACTTCTACATGAAGGCCGGGGTCAAGAAGTGGGTGAAGAACGGCTTTTTGAACAAAGACATCAAGCTGCCTCTGGGGTCGATCGCCTCGATGCGCACCCAGATCGAGGCAGACCTGCTGATCCAGACCCTGTTCCTGATCGCCGACGCGATGGGGCTGGGCGCCTGGATCCACGGTGCGATCTCGCCGCCGGTGATGCTCGGCGATCCCAAGTTCACCAAGCAATACGGCCAGATGCTGGGCTTCGATTTCGTCACCCCGAAATGGAAGTTCGCCGATCTCTTCCGCTGGCAGGTGCCGCTGCCGCGCTTCGCCAATCTGCGCGCCCACCCGGTCGGATTGCGCCACAAGGGCGAAAAGCTGATCAAGGGCAGCTGCCCGCCTTATTATGAGAGCATGTCGGCGGCGGTCGACGCGGTGATCGCCGAAAAGTTCGGGCCGCAGGGCATCTACCGCGACGAGGCGATGTTCGGACGGATCTACAAGGACGATTTCGGCCGGGAATATCTGCGCGAGGCGAGCGACTATTCGTCCAACGTGATCGAATGCTGCCGCGACATCTGCACCTACATCTACAAGACGCACGGCCGCTTCCCGGCGCATACCGACGCCATCCACGTGCCCGGCATCTGGCTGCAGGTGCACAATGTCGACATCGAATATTACGACCGCTTCTTCCAGACCGGCCTCACCGACGCGCACCGGGCGCACGACAAGAGTTGGCTCTAGCGGACGCCGAACGTCCAGCCTTCGGTGCTGGCGATGTTCGGCTTCATATCCTTCGGTTTCCAGAGCTCTGGGCGCCTGGCGTTGGCGCGCAGCCAAGCCGCGGTCAGGATCGCGTCCGTGCTGTGATCGTCATAGCGCCGGGCGAACGGCATGTGCGGATCGCTGCCCAGTTCGCGAAGCGCGCGATCAAGCGTCTCGCCATCGCGAATCTTGCTGCTGCCCTTGGGGATTCCGGCATCGCGCGCCGCGATGGTTGTATAGATTTCGACGATCAGCGCGCCGCGCGCGGGCACTGGATCGAACGGCCAGACCGGAATCCTGCCGGCGAGCGCGTGGAGCACGCGCATACCGGTCAGGCTCGATTTGCCGACCTGCGCCGCCCCGACCAGGTTGAAGCAGCTGTAGGGAGAAAGGCCCATCTCGCGCTGGCCTTCTTCGCAGCGGCGGAAGCGTCCGGCGCCCTGCGGAAACAGATCTCCACAATCGCGCAGTTGGCGGAAATGACGCCGAACTTCGGCGTGTGCGACAAAGCTCGTCGCGGCCAAATGAGGATCGTCCGCGCTCAGCGATTCGACAAGCGCCCAAAGGCCGCGAGCATCGCCCGGCGATCGATCCCAGCCGGGAAAATAGGTGCCGCGATCGACGAATGGGAAAGTGGGCGAGAGGTCGAGCCCGATCAGGGTCGGCTCATTCGCCTGCCCAATGATCCACTCGAGCACCTCGCCACGCGACCAGGCCCGGTCCACCGGTTCGACGAGTTGGGGCGCGGCCGTGCCCTCTTCGCAAACCGCTAAGGCGATGCCGCGCTGCTTCCTGCCCTTGGCGCCCGACCAGTCGATCGCGGCGAAGCGCTCGAAGCGCGGCGTCACTTCCGCTTCCGCGGCCTTGGCGGGGGCTTGGCGGCGGTCCAGTCGCGCGAGCGCTCGATCACCGATCGGACCCGTCCGGGATCGGCGCTGGCGAAGCGGATCAGGACGGCCGGCCACCCTTCATAATGGGGCGACTGCCAGAAGGTGTCGGGATCGGTCTCCTTGAGGATCTCGACCGTGTCGAGGTCGATCCCGACGCCGAACGACGATTGCTGCTCGTGACCGGTATAGAGGAAGGCGCGGCCGTTCGAGGCGACCTTGACCGCGGGCTTGCCGTAGCTGGTGGAAAGCTCGGTGTCGGGCAGGGTCAGCGCATAGGCGACCGCTTTCTCCCACGAATCGATCGGCTCAACCATCGTCCTTCGCCTTCCGCTGCTCGTCCCACCACGCCATGCGCTCGGCGACGCGCTTCTCGAAGCCGCGGTCGGTCGGCGCATAGAAAGTCTGCGGCTCCATCTCCTCGGGCCAGTAATTGTCGCCGGAAAAGCCGCCTTCGGCGTCATGATCGTACTGATAGTCCTTGCCGTAGCCGATCTGCTTCATGAGCTTGGTCGGCGCGTTCAGGATGTTCTTGGGCGGCATCAGCGAGCCGGTCTCCCGCGCCGAGCGCCAGGCGCCCTTCTGGGCCATGTAAACGGCGTTCGATTTGGGCGCGGTGGCGAGATAGAGGCAGGCCTGGACGATCGCCAGCTCGCCCTCCGGGCTGCCGAGGAAGTCGTACGTGTCCTTGGCGGCGATGCACTGGACCAGCGCATTCGGGTCGGCGAGGCCGATATCCTCGCTCGCGGCGCGGGTCAGGCGGCGGAGCAGATAGAGCGGCTCCTCGCCGGCGGTCAGCATCCGCGCGAGATAGTAGAGCGCCGCCTGTGGATCGGAGCCGCGGATCGCTTTGTGCAGCGCCGAGATGAGGTTGTAATGGCCCTCGCGGTCCTTGTCGTAGACGGCGACGCGGCGGTGGAGCAGAGCGGCCAGCTCGGCCGGCGCGAGCGGCTTGTCGACCTCGATCGAAAACAGGGTCTCCGCCTGGTTGAGGACGAAGCGGCCGTCGCCGTCCGCCGTCGCCACCAGGGCGTCGCGCGCCTCCGGCGTGAGCGGGAGCGGGCGTCCCGTCAGCGCCTCGGCGCGGTCGAGCAATTTGCCCAGGGCCGCGGCGTCGAGCCGATTGAGGATCAGCACCTGCGCCCGCGACAACAAAGCCGCGTTCAATTCGAAGCTCGGATTTTCGGTCGTCGCGCCGACCAGGACGACGGTGCCGTCCTCGACATAGGGCAGGAAGCCGTCCTGCTGGGCGCGATTGAAGCGGTGGATTTCGTCCACGAACAGCAAGGTCTGGCGGCCGAGCTTCCTGTGCTCGCGCGCCTCGGCGAACACCTTCTTCAAGTCGGCGACGCCCGAGAAGACCGCCGAGATCGCGACGAAGCGCATCCCCACCGCGTCGGCAAGCAGCCGGGCGATCGTCGTCTTGCCGGTGCCGGGCGGTCCCCACAGGATCATCGAGGCGAGCTTGCCGGCCGCGACCATGCGCCCGATCGCCCCGTCGTGGCCGGTCAGATGCTCCTGGCCGACGACCTCGCAGAGCTGTCGCGGGCGCAGGCGGTCGGCGAGCGGGGCATTGTCGTCCGGCGGCGCGGGCGCGCCGGACGGGCGCGGGTCGTTCTGAAAGAGATCAGCCACTTGGCGGCAATTAGAACCGCGCCCGCCCAATCGCAATCGTCGCGTCCGGGCCGTATTGCGGCCGCGCGAACGCGGGCCGGGACCGGACGAGCGGCGCGGCGGCGGGCGGCAGGCCGCTGTGCGAGCCGACGATTGTGAACGCGACCGGCCGGGCGCTGCCGACGATCAGGTCGAGCACTGCGCCGTCGCAGGCGCGGCCGATGCAGCGCAGATAATATTTGTCCGTGTCGCGGCCGCGCTCGAAACGGCGGACAAAGGCGCCGGCGCCCGCCGCCCGGAGGCGCGCCTCGGGCGCGGCGATCAGCGCGATCGTCTCTGCGCCGTTGGCCGCGATCCTGAGGCGCAGCCGGCGCCCGCCGGGCACCGGCTGTTGGGCGATGAGCGTGACCGCCGGCGCCGCGACCGGGACGGCGGGTGCCGGCGCCGCCCAGCGCCGGCGCGTGGTGTAGGGCATTTCCGTGCGTTCCCAGGGCGCGGCGAAGGGCACCGGCGCACCGTCATTGTTGACCGCGAACCGGGCCGTGCCGGCGGTGTCGTCGCGGACATATTCGATGGTGAAGAGCTGCTGCCTGTCGGCGCTGTAGGCGGGGACCAGCGCCGCCGCGCCCCACCCGATCAGCGCGAGCGCCGCGGCCGGCACCGTCCGTGTGATGAGCGGCCTGAGCTCGATCAATGCGGGCAGCAGGATCGCGGCGCCGAGCGGTGCGAATGCCCAGAGGGGGCCGCCGTTCATCAATTCCTCGAACAGGGCGAGCGCCGGTCCGAACGTGACGTAGAGGAGCAAAGCGGCGAGGATCGCGCCCACTTGCTCGGAGCGGGCGAACCATCTCCTGCCCGCCATGCCGAGTCCGGCGGCGAGCGGCGGCAGCAGAAAATAGATCGCCGCACCCGGGGCGACGAGGCAGAGCGCCGCGCCGAGCGCGGTGAAGATGAGCCAGAAGGCGGCGCGCAGCCGGGTGCGCTCGCGTGTCCGCGCGACGAACAGCAAAGCGAGGACGCAGGCGGTGAGCGCCGAGGCGTAGACGGCGCTGGTCGTCGCCAGCGGACACGCGCGCCAATAATCGCCCGGCCGCAGCAGCTGGACGAGGACATGGCCGGCGAAGGCAAGTGCGCCCGATCCCGCCATGGCCGCCGCCATCGCCAGCAAGGGCATGCCGAGCGCGCGACGCCGCCAACCTTCGACCAGCAAGAAGACGAGGAGGATGCCGAGCAGCACCAGCCCGAACGTCAGCGGCAGCACGACCAGGAAGCGGCCCAGCACGTCGGTGTAGAGCCGCGCGCCCGCCGCCGCCGGCATGGCTCCCGAGGCCGCCACCTCGGTCGCGGCCAGCGCCTGGGCGCCCATATGCTGGAGGCTGCGGCGGTCGAGGCTCGCGAGCGTGTCGCCGGCGCTGTGGTAGCGGGTCTCGTTGCCGATCACGGCGAAGTTGAGGATCGTCCAGGGCCGCGCATCGAACACGGCGACGTCGGTCGAATTGGGGATGAGGGCGTAGAGGTCGGTCGAGAGCGAATTAGCGACCGGGCGCGCGGCGGCGGCGCGGTAGAGCGCGATCGCGGGCCCGTTCGGCCGGCTGGTCTCGAACATGATCGCCGGCCCGGAAACGCCGCGCGCCTCGAGATTGATCGCGGTATCGACTCGCGCCGCCAGCGGATCGCGCTCGAGGAAGGCGCGGGCGCCCAGAAGCCCCAGCTCCTCGCCCTCGTCGAACAGGAAGGTGACCGGCCGTGCCAGCGCCCGCCCGCGCAGATTGGCGGCGATCTCCAGCATCGTCGCGACGCCGATGCCGTCGTCGGCCGCGCCCGGCCCGGCGAAGGTCGAATCGTAATGCGAGACGAGCAGCAGATGCCGCCCCTCGGCGGGGCCGATCGTCGCGACCAGGTTGCGCACCCGCGCGCAGGCGATGGTCCGGCTGCGGCGGAAGGCGTTGCAGGCGAAATCGTCGGTGACGCGCGGCTCGAGGCCGACCGCGCGCATCTCGGCGATCAGCCGCTCCCGGACGGCATCGCCATTGGCGCTGTCGGCCGGATGGGGCCGCTGGTCGCCGAGGATACGCGCCAGCCGCTCCGCGGCGCGATCGGCCTGGAATCCGGTCGTCGCGGGAGCGGGGAGGGTGAGCAGGGAATTCTTCAGCGCCATCGCGCCGAGCAGGAGCAGGAAGAGCGCCACCGTGCCGACCGCGCGCTTCATCCGCCCCTCCCTTGTCCCCGCGTTCGCGCATGCCATATCGATTCCGCCGCGATCATGCGATAGGGGCGGCGCTTGGCTTCAGCGGAGAGAGAGAATGGGCTACCGGGTGGTCGTGGTCGGCGCGACCGGCAATGTCGGGCGGGAGATGCTCAACATCCTCGCCGAGCGCGAATTCCCCGCCGACGAGATCGCCGCGGTGGCGAGCCCGCGCTCGACCGGCCGGGTGATCGATTTCGGCGATTCCGGCCGGGAGCTGAAGGTCCGCAACATCGAGCATTTCGATTTCGCCGGCTGGGACATCGCCCTGTTCGCGGCGGGCGGCGCGGTCTCGAAGCGCTATGCCCCGATCGCCGCCGCGGCCGGCTGCACCGTGATCGACAATTCGTCCTACTTCCGGATGGATCCGGACGTGCCGCTGATCGTGCCGGAGGTGAACCCGCAGGCGATCGACGGCTTCGCCAAGCGCAACATCATCGCCAACCCCAATTGCTCGACCGCCCAGATGGTGGTCGCGCTGAAGCCGCTGCACGACGCCGCGACGATCAAGCGGGTCGTCGTCGCCACCTACCAGTCGGTCTCCGGCGCCGGCAAAGCGGGGATGGACGAGTTGTTCGAGCAGAGCCGCAACATCTTCGTCGGCGATTCGGCCGAGGCCAGAACCTTTCCCAAGCAGATCGCCTTCAACGTCATCCCCCATGCCGGCGAATTCCTCGACGACGGCTCGACCAGCGAGGAATGGAAATTGGTCGTCGAGACCAAGAAGATCCTCGATGCGAAGATCAAGGTCAGCGCGACCTGCGTCCGCGTTCCCGTCTTCGTCGGCCATTCCGAAGCGATCAACATCGAGTTCGAGAACGAAATCTCCGCCGAGGAGGCGCAGGCGATCCTGCGCGAAGCGCCCGGGATCATGCTCGTCGACAAGCGCGAGGACGGCGGCTACGTCACTCCGATCGAATGCGTCGGCGAATATGCGACCTATGTCAGCCGCGTCCGCGAGGATTCGACCGTCGATAACGGCCTGTCGCTATGGGTCGTCTCCGACAATTTGCGCAAAGGCGCGGCGCTGAATGCGGTCCAGATCGCCGAATTGCTCGGCCGCCGCCACCTCAAGAAGGCCGCGTGACGCTCGCCCTGGAGCCGATCGCGATCGGCACCGATCCGGCGCGGTTCGCCGCGGAGTTGGCACCCGCTTTCGGCGGCGACGAAGAGCCAGCGCGCGAGATCCTCGAACAGACGATCACCCTGCTGGCCGGGGACCCGCGCCCCGCTCCCTGGGGTTCGTATCTGGCCCGGCTCGACGGCCAGGCGATCGGCATCTGCGCCTTCAAGTCGGCGCCGAACGGCGACGGCGAGGTCGAGATCGCCTACATGACCTTCCCCGCCTTCGAAGGACGCGGCCATGCGACCGAGATGATCGGCCTCCTGACGGTCATTGCCGAAGCCGGGGACGCAATGCCGATCGCCCATACGCTGCCGGAGGAGAACGCGTCGAACACGGCGCTGCGGCGCAACGGCTATGCCTATGCGGGCGAGGTCGACGATCCCGAGGACGGCCTGGTCTGGCGCTGGGAGCGGCGGAAATAGGCTTTTCCTCCCTGTCCGCGCAGCGGATGGGGAGGGGGACCAGCCGAAGGCTGGTGGAGGGGCAATGCGGCAGACGACGAAGGCCACGGTTGCGAAAGCCCGCAAGCTGCGTCGGTCAATGACACCGCCGGAAGTGCGGCTCTGGCAAATTCTGCGCGCGCGTCCAGCCGGACTCAAATTCCGTCATCAGCATCCTGCCGGACCTTATGTCCTGGACTTCTATTGCGCGGCGAAGAAGCTGGGTATCGAGATCGACGGCATCGCCCATGAGATGGGGGATAACCCGGCGCGGGACGAGCGGCGCGACCAATGGCTGCGGGATCGCGGCTATCGGGTGCTCAGGATTCCCGCCAGCGAATTGCGGGGGAATGCAGAGGGTGTTCTCCAGCACATCCTGAATGCCTGCGCAGCCTAGCCCCTCCACCACCCTTCGGGTGGTCCCCCTCCCCATCGCTTCGCGACAGGGAGGATTTTCTCACTTCGCGCAGAGCGCCGCCTTCGCCTTCGCATATTCGGTGATCAGCCGCGCGACATAGTCGCCCGCGGGCAGCACCTCGGTGATCGCGCCGATGCCCTGGCCCGAGCCCCAGATGTCGCGCCAGGCTTTGGCCTTGGCGCCGTCGCCGGTGCCGAAATCCATCGTCTTGATGTCGCCCTCGGGGAGATTGGCGGGGTCGAGCCCGGCCAGCTCGATCGATTTCCGAAGGTAATTGCCGTGGACGCCGGTGAACAGGCTCGAATAGACGATGTCGTCGGCGCGGCCATCGCAAATGCCCTGCTTGTAGGCGTCGGTCGCGTTCGCCTCGGCGGTGGCGATGAAGGGCGAGCCGATATAGCCCAGATCCGCGCCCATCGCCTGGGCGGCGAGGATGGCGCGGCCGGTGGCGATCGCGCCCGACAGGATCAAAGGCCCGTCGAACCAGTCGCGTATCTCCTGAATGAGCGCGAACGGCGAGAGCCGCCCGGCATGGCCGCCGGCGCCCGCCGCGACCGCAATGATGCCGTCGGCGCCTTTTTCGACCGCCTTGCGCGCGAAGCGGTCGTTGATGATGTCGTGCAGCGTGATCCCGCCCCAGCCATGGACCGCCTGGTTGACCTCGACGATCGCGCCCAGCGAGGTGATGACGATCGGCACCTCATATTTGGCGCAGCTCGCCATGTCCTCCTGAAGGCGGAGGTTGGAGCGGTGGACGATCTGGTTGACCGCATAGGGCGCCGACGGCGCCTCGGGATGGTCGCGGTCCCACTCGGCAAGCTCCTCGCTGATCCGGTGCAGCCATTCGTCGAGCAAGGGCTGCGGCCGCGCGTTCAGCGCCGGGAACGCGCCGACGATCCCCGCCTTGCACTGGGCGATGACGAGGTCCGGGTTGGAGACGATGAACAAAGGCGCGCCGATCGCGGGCAGGCGCAGGCGGTCGAACAGGGGCGGCAGGCTCATGCCGCCTGCGTAATGGAGTGCCCGCGCCAAGTCATCCCATCGCTGTCGTCATCCCCGCGAAAGCGGGGATCCAGCTGCCTTCCTCATGCTTCTGAAAGAAGAAGCTGGATTCCCGCTTTCGCGGGAATGACGGGGGAGGGTAGAGTCACCCGATGATGCGCGCGATGCAGCTGGATCGGCCGGGCGAGCGGCTGCACATGGTCGAGCGGCCGATGCCCGAGCCCGGTCCGGGCGAGCTGCTGATCGAGGTCCTGGCCTGCGGCATCTGCCGGACCGACCTCCATGTCGTCGACGGCGACATCCATGGACCGCTGCCGATCATTCCCGGCCACGAGATCGTCGGCCGCGTCGTGAATAGCGGCGAGCGGGTCGGCGTGCCCTGGCTGGGGCGGACCTGCGGCCATTGTCCCTATTGCCGGAGCGGCCGCGAGAATTTGTGCGACGACCCCCTCTTCACCGGCTTCACCCGCGACGGCGGCTTCGCCAGCCACTGCGTCGCCGATGCGCGCTACTGCTTCCCGATCCCGGACGCGTTCGGCGACGTCGAGGCCGCGCCCTTGCTCTGCGCCGGGCTGATCGGCTGGCGCGCGCTGAAGCTGGCCGGGGAGGGGGAGGCGCTCGGCCTCTACGGCTTCGGCGCCGCCGCCCATATCCTGGCGCAAATCGCCGGGCGCCGGGTCCATGCCTTCACCCGGCCCGGCGACGAACAGGCGCAGGCCTTCGCGCTTTCGCTCGGCTGCGCCTCGGCGCAAGGCTCGGACCGGCCGCCGCCCGAGCCGCTCGACGCCGCGATCCTGTTCGCGCCGATCGGCGCGCTCGTCCCTGCCGCGCTAAAGCATGTGCGCAAGGGCGGTCGGGTGGTCTGCGCCGGCATCCACATGAGCGACATCCCGGCCTTTCCCTATGCCGATCTCTGGGGCGAGCGGTCGATCCTGTCGGTCGCCAACCTGACCCGCGCCGACGGCGCCGAGTTCCTGGAAGTCGCGGCGCGGGCGGCTGTGAAGACGGCGACCACGACATTTAAGCTGTCCTGTGCGAACGAGGCGCTGGACCTTTTGCGCGCCGGCAGGATTGAAGGCGCGGCTGTGCTGGTGCCGGGAGGAGACGGAAGATGAAATATCGCAAGCTGGGCGCGAGCGACCTCGAAGTCTCGGAAATCTCGTTGGGCTCGTGGCTGACCTACGGCGTCGGGGTCGAGGCGGATGCCGCGCGCGCCTGCCTCGACCGCGCCTTCGAGGTCGGCATCAACTTCATCGACACCGCCAACATCTACGGCCGCGGCGCCGCCGAAACCTTCCTCGGCGAGGCGCTCTCGGCGCGCCCGCGCGAGTCCTACATCCTCGCCACCAAATTGTTCTTCCCGATGACCGAAACCGACCGCGGCCTTTCCGCCGCCCAGGTGGAAAAGCAGCTCGACGCCTCGCTGAAGCGCCTCAGGACCGACCATGTCGATCTCTACCAGTGCCACCGCTACGACGAGGAGACCCCGCTCGAGGAGACGATGCGGGCGCTGACCCGCGCGGTCGAAAGCGGCAAGGCGCGCTATATCGGCTTCTCCGAATGGCCGGCGGAGAAGATCCGCGCGGCGATCGAGATGGCCGGCGTCGAGCGCTTCGTTTCCAGCCAGCCGCAATATTCATTGCTCTGGCGCGCGCCCGAAAAGGAAGTGATCCCGCTCTGCGCCGCCAACGGCATTTCGCAGATCGTTTGGTCGCCGCTCGCCCAGGGCGTGCTGACCGGCAAATATGCGCCGGGCGCGCCGGTCCCGACGGACAGCCGCGCGGCCAGCGCGGAAATGGGCGACTGGATCGGCGCCTGGCTGCGGCCGCCGGTGCTCGAAGCGGTCCAGCGCCTGAAGCCGCTCGCCGCCGAAGCCGGCCTCAGCCTCGCCCAATTCGCCCTCGCCTGGGTGCTGCGCGAGCCCAACGTCGCCTCGGCCATCACCGGCGCCTCGCGCCCCGCCCAGGTCGACGACAATGCCGCGGCCTCGGGCGCGAACGTCGATCCGGCCCTGTTCGCCGAAGCTGAACGGATCGTCGCGGAGGCGCGCTGACGCGAAGTTTCTCCGGGCGTCGCTCCCCCTCCCCCGTGATGGGGGAGGGGAGGGGGTGAGCGTCTCCGCTTCGCGGGCCTCCAAAGTTCACCCCACCCCAACCCCTCCCCATCAAGGGGAGGGGCATCAGCGGTCGTACTTGTCGGCGCGGCGCTTGCCGAACAGGAGGCCGCGCTCCATGCGGGCGCGGATCGCGTCGTAATAGGCGAGCAGGAACTCGTGATCGTCGCCGTGGGACTGTTCGTCGGACGCGCCGATCTTGTTGCGGATCGCGTCGGCGACGGTGGCGATCGCTTCCATCTGGCCGTCGCGCAGCACCCGTTCGAGCGTCTGCAGCTCGAACACGCCGTAGACGTCGAGCTGGGCTTCGCTGAAGCGCAAGCGGCCCTCGCCGGCGTCGGCGGCGCGCAGATCGACGGTCAGCTTCCTGCGCGGCGCGCTGATCACCCAGGTGCCGGCGAGCAGGTCGCCGACGCGCATCCGGTCCTTGTTGAAGAAGGGGAAGAAGAAGAAGATCGCGGTCCAGGCGAGGCCGGCCAAAGCGGCGAGGCCGCCCGCCGTGCCGTCGGCGGCGTCGAAGAACAGGAACGACAAGGGCAGGTAGAATTCGATCTCGCGCATCAGGTTGCGGGCGATCACCCGGTCGGCGGTCAGCCGCTCGCCCGAGCGGGCGACGACGCGCAGCCCTCCGACGCGTTTGCCGAAGGTCGCCGCGCGCGGCCCCATCTCCATCAGGATGAAATAGCAGTTCCGCAGCAGGAAGAAGCCGAGCAGCCAGATCACCACCGCGAGCTCGGCCCGCTCCAGGCCGAGCGCGGCGACCGCGGCGATGGCGGTGAGGGTGATGCCGATCAGGATGCCGAGCATGATGACAAGGTCGATCATGAACGCGCCGATACGCTGGCCCATGTCGGCGAGCTTGAGGCTGAGGTCGACTCCCTCGGGCGTGACCAGGCTGCGCCGCTTCCTTGCCTCGATCTGGTTGTGGAGGGCGAGGTCAGACATTTTCGGGCCGCCGCGGCAGATAGAAGAAGGCAAGCCAGAGGGCGAGCATAATAAGGCCGATCGCGTAGCGGGCCGCGTCGAGCGTGATCAGCTGCCGGCCGATCCCCTCGAGCAGGCCGGCGACGGCAAGCATCGCCACCACCCCGGCCATCACCAAAGCCGCGGTCCGCCCCGCCCGGGTCGCCGATTCGAGCCGCGTCTCCTCGCCCGGGAAGACGACGCTCCAGCCGATCCTGAAGCCCGCCGCGCCAGAGAGGACGATCGCGAAGATCTCGGTCGAGCCGTGGATGATCAGCCAGCCGCCGAGCTCGATCCCGAGCCCGTGCGAGGCGTAGAGGGCGAGGATCGCGCCCAGGATCGCGCCGTTTGCGATCAGCAGCATCGCGGTCGGCACGCCGAAGGCGAAGCCCAGGGCGAAGCTCATGATCGAGACCTGGCTGTTGTGGTTGAACAGGATCGTCGCGAAGGCGGTGAGGCCGCCCGCGCCGGGATTGTCGTAGAGCGTGCTCCGCAGGAACTCGGTGGTGGCGCTGAAGTCGCGGCCGTTGGCGAGCCCCGGCGCGACGAAGCTGCTGTACCAGGCGGGGTCGCCGGCGACGAGCAGATAGCCGGCGAGCGCGCCGACGATCGTGATCGCCAGCGACGCCAGCGTCTCGCGCCACAGGCTCTGCACCGCCCGCGGCCAATCGCGCGCGAAGAAGGCGCCGAGCCGGCTGCCGGCCGAGGTGCGCACCCCGTAGACGAAGAAATAGGCGCGCGCGCACAGCCCCTCGAGATAGGTGATCAGCTCGAGGTCGAGCGAGGTCTCGCGCGCCACCGACAGCGAGGAGAGGGCGCCGCGATAGAGGATCGGCAGCGCCAGCAGCTCCTCGTCGTCGAGTGCGCGCACCGAGCGCTTCTCGCAGCGGGTCAGGATCTCCTCGAGCCGGCGCCATTCGCCCTCGCGGGCGGCGCGGAAGCGGCGCGAGTCGGCGGGCGCGTTCATATCAGCGCCCTGCGCTTGAAATTGAGATAGGCGTTGACCAAAGCCGTCCCCGCCTCGGCGGACGGCGCCTCGAGCACGTGGACGCCGAGATGCCTGAGGCGGGTGATGACCAGCCGCCGCTCGCGCAGCAAGGCGGCGGCGGTGACCGCGCGGCTGATGTCGTCGGGGCCCGCCGGCTCGGCGGCGGCGAAGGCCTCGAGCTCCTCGTCCTTGAGCACCACGAACAGGACGAGGTGGCGTTTGAGGAGGGTGCCGACCGCGGTCAGCATGAGCTCGGCGCTGATCGTGTCGGCGAACTCGGTGAAGACGATGACCAGCGAGCGGCGGGTCAGGTCGCTCGCCAGCGTCGCCAGCGCCAAAGTGTAGTTGGTCTCGTTGGCCGAATAGTCGATACCGGCGGCGACCCGCTGCAGCATCGCGAAGGCGCGCGCCCCCGCGATCGGCTGGCTCGCCGCGCGCGGCCTCGAATCGAACGCGACCAGGCCGACCCGATCGCCGTCCTTGAGCGCCACGAAGGCAGTGAGCAAAGCCGCCGAGACGGCGCGGTCGACGCGCGGCACGCCGGCCATCGGCTCGCACATCGCCCGGCCGGCGTCGATCGCCATGACGATGTTGTTGTTGCGCTCGGTCCGATATTCCTTGGCGACCAGTGTCGTGTGGCGGGCCGAGGTCTTCCAGTCGATCGCCCGCCGGTCCATCCCCTGGCGATAGTCGGCGAGCGCCTCGAACTCGGCGCCCTCGCCGACCTGGAGCTGGGCCTTGATCCCGTACATCGCCTCCTGGTTCATCATCTGGACGCTCTTGTCGCCGATCGCGCGGATGTCGGGCGTGATCGCGATCCCCTGGCCGAGCGCGAGCTGCCGCTGCTTCCAGACGAGGCCGAGCGGACCGGTCCAGCGGACCCACACGCAATCGAGCCGCGCGGTGCCGCGCCGGTCGGCCTTCAGCACCAGCGCCGCGGCGGGGACGCCCTTCTCGGCCTCGGCCCTCGCGCGGAGGCCGAACGGCGCGCTGACCGGCCCCGAGACGCCGAGCGCGACCTCGACGCCGCCCGGCGCCGCCTTCGCGAACCGCGCCCGCGCCGTCACCGCGAAGCTCTCGCCGACGCCGACCGCGCGCGGCCCTTCGCACGCCACTTCGACGCTGCGCAGGCCGGTGCCCGCGAGGACGTCGACGACGCAGAGCGCCAGCAGCAAGGCGAGCAGCGCCAGCCCGCCGGTCCAGTAGGCCGGCGCGATCAGGCCGATGACCAGGGCCACCGGCCCGACCGCGGCCGCGGCGAGGATGGTGCGGCGCGTCGGGTAGATCAACGCGGCGCTCCGATCTCGTCGATCAGCCGCGCGATCACGCTCTCGACCGGCCGGCCCTCGATCTCGGCCGCGGCGGAAAGGATGACGCGGTGGCGCAGCACCGCCGGCGCCAGCGCCTTGACGTCGTCGGGGATGACATAGTCGCGCGCGTCCAATGCGGCGCGGGCGCGCGCGGCGCCGGCCAGCATCGCCGCGGCGCGTGGGGAAGCGCCGCCCTCGAGGTCCGGCGCCTCGCGGGTCGCGCGCACCAAAGCGACGACATAATCGGTGACGTCGCCGACCATCGGGATCGCCTCGACCGCGGCGATCGCCTCGGCGAGCCGGGCGGGCTCGACCCGGGGCTCGATTCCCCAATCCTCGGGCCTGGGCGCGCCGAAGCGGGCGCCGTGGCTGGTGACGATGCGCTTCTCCTCCTCGGCGGACGGATAGCCCATCAGATGCTTGAACAGGAACCGGTCGAGCTGCGCCTCGGGCAAGGGATAGACGCCCTGCTGCTCGATCGGATTCTGGGTGGCGATCACCATGAAGCGGTCGGGCAGGCGGTAGGTCTCGCCGTCGATCGTCACCGAGCGCTCCTGCATCGCCTCGAGCAGGGCTGCCTGGGTCTTGGGCGGGGTGCGGTTGATCTCGTCGGAGAGCAGCAATTCGCAGAAGATCGGCCCCCGGGTCAGGGTGAACTGGCTGGTCTGGAAGTTGAACAGATTGGAGCCGAGAATGTCGCCCGGCATCAGGTCCGGGGTGAACTGGATCCGCCCGAAATCGAGCCCGAGCGCGCGCGCGAAGCATTGCGCGAGGAAGGTCTTGGCGGTGCCGGGCGGGCCTTCGAGCAGCACGTGGCCCGAGGAAAACAAGGCGATCAGCAGCAGCTGGACCGCCTCATCCTGACCGACAATGGCCTTGGCCACGTCCTGCCTGAGCGAATCGGCGAGGGCTTTGACGTCGTTCACGTTCACCGGATGATGTCCTTCTTCCATGAGAAAAGCGCCCGCGCGGCCGCGACCAGCTCGTGCCGGTCGCGCGCGGCGGCGAGCCGCGAGGCCAGATAGCTGAAGGGCGGGGTGTCGCCCCGGGTGAGGCGGTCGAGATAGGTGTCGAGCGCCTCGCCCTGCAGCGCCGGCGGTGCCGCGGCGATCCGGGCCGCGTCCTGGCGGACGACATCGGCATAGGCGCCGCCGAGGCGCGCCTCGCGCCGGGCGAGCCGGATCAGGCCGGCGCTGTTCTCGACCAAAGCCGCCTTGCCGAAGGCGATCGCGCGTTCCTCGCGGCGCGCCTGGCCGAAGCGGAAGGCGCCGTGCAGCCCGGCGAGCAAAGCGGCGAACAGCAGCGCCAGGGTCATCGCGAGGAAGGGCGGCTCCAATGCGGTGCGCAGCAGGCTCGGCGAATTGTCGTTGGCGAGGCCGTTGACGGTGAGGTCGAAGGCGACGCCGCTCGCGCCGGTCGCATTGAGGGCGTCGATCAGCGCCAGCGCCGCCCGGGCGCGGGCGGGATCCTTGAGGCCGTGATTGTTGAACAGGTCCGGATCGGCGGCGACATAATGGGGCTGGTCGCCGAGCCGCGCGATCAGGATGTCGCCGTTCGGGACGGTGAGCAGGGGCGCGAGCTCGCCGCTGATCGTCTGGACATTGCCCGGTACCGGCACCTCGATCCCGTCGAGGATGTCCTCGCCGCTGGCGAACCGGTCGAGCGGCACGGCTTCGGGGCGGACCATGATCGCGGCCTTGGCGCCGATCATCTCGGCGCCGGTCGCGCCGGCCATCGGGCCGAGCGCGCGGACCCAGCCGCGATGCGAGGGATCGGGCCGGGTCACCCATTTGGGCAGGATCAGCAGCGTCGCCCGCCCGCGCCGCAGCTCGAGCAGCCGGGCGACGTCCGCCGGCCGGTTCTGCGGGGCCAGCGCGACGACGAGAAGATTGCCGGTCTCGAGGTCGGCCGGCCGGTTGACCATGTTGGTCGGACGGAAATGTCCGACCAGGGTGATCAGGCCCTTATAGCCGGTGGCGCCGACCGACAGCGCCGGCGCCCCCTCGCCGCGCACCGGCGCGAGCCGGCTGCCGTAGGCGAGCAGGAAGACGAGGGCCGCGAACGCGGCCAGCCCGGCCGCGACCAGGCCGACGACCAGCCGGACGCTGAACGGCTGCTGCGCCTGGCTCGCCGCATTCATCCGCGCCATCCTTCGGCGAAAGCGAAATCCTCATAGGCCGCGCGGCAATCGCGCCAGTCGCCCGCGGCCAGCGGGCGCTCGGCGAACAGGCTGCGCTCGACCAGCATCGCGATCGCCAGGAAGGCCGAGCGCGGGCGGCCGGGGATCGCCTCCAGCGCGGCGATGTCGCGACTGGTCAGCGCCGGCCGGACGAGATCGGGCCGGCGCGAGTCGATGTCGCCGATGCTGCGGAACAGGAGCAGGCGCGCGGCTTCGGAGAAGCGGCCCTGGGCGGCGAGCGCGTCCGCCTCGCCGAGCAGCTCGCGCGCTTCGCCGGCCTCCGGGCGCCAGCCGGCGCCGGCCGCCTCGCCCTCCTCCTCGGCCCGGCGCCGCCACGGCCATTCCGCGCCCGAGAGCCGCTGCGCGATCAGGTAGAGCAGGACCAGGACGATGGCCGCGACGACGATCCAGAAGAAGCCCTGAAGCAGCGGCACCGAGCCCGAAAAATCGGGCGGCGGCGGCGGCGGCTCGAGCCGGGGCAGGTCGAACTGGATCGAGGCGTCGCCGAGCAGCTGCCGGTGCGCCGCCGCGAAGGCATCGCCGTCGACCGGCGCCGACGCTGCGGGCGGCTTCGCATACATCCAGACTATCCCCCTTGCGGCGCCATCGCCCGCCGCTCAGTCTAGGCAGGGCCGGCCCGCCCGCGCAAGCCGCAAGGGCCTAAGCGCGCAGACTAATTTGCTTGTGGACAGGGCATGGCCGCCTGACGAGACTGGCCGTACGGACAGGGGGATGGGCGTGGCGAGCGCGCCGCCAGATGCAAAAGCCGATGTCGGCAGCGTGCTTGGTCGCGGCTTCGGCACGCTCGGAGCGAATTTCCTGCCCTTCCTCGCGATCTCGCTGGTGCTCGTGGGCGGGCCGGCCTTTGCCACCCAATATTGGGTATCGAGCAGTATCGAGCTCGCCGATCCCGGCTTCTCTCGGGTCTGGGGCAGCCTGCTGATCAGCCTCGTCACCAGCGCCCTGCTCCAGGGCATGCTCGTGCGCTCGACGATTCTTCACCTCAGCGGGCGCGATCCCGCCCCTGGGGCGAGCGCGCTGCTCGCGCTGCGCCTGCTGCCGGCGCTGATCGGTCTCTCGCTGCTCCTCGCCCTGGTCGTCGGGATCGGCCTGGTGCTGCTGATCGTGCCCGGGGTGATGATCTATTGCGCGACGGCCGTCGCGGTGCCGGCGCTGATCGAGGAACGCTGCGGCCTCTACGAGAGCGTCGAGCGCAGCCGCGCGCTGACCCGGGGAACGCGCTGGCAGGTCTTCGGGCTCGTCGCGATCTGCTGGATCGTCGCGGCGGTCATCCAGGGCATGGTCGGACTCTTCAGGACCGCTTTGTCCGGCCTCGCCGAACCGGTCATGCCGGACCCGGCGATCGCCGGCATTGCCGAAGGGGTCTCGGCCAGCCTCTCGACGATGATCATCGCGGTGGTCACGGCGGCGCTCTATGTCGAGCTGCGCGAGGTCAGGGAAGGCGCCACCGTCAACGAACTCGCCGACGTGTTCGCCTGAAAAGTGGTGGACGCACCAGGGCTCGAACCTGGGACCCGCTGATTAAGAGTCAGCTGCTCTACCAACTGAGCTATGCGTCCATCCCGCGTGGCGAAGGCGCCATCTAGGGGCGCGCCCCGCCGATTGCAACCGCCTCAGCCGCGCCGCACGTCGCGGCGATTCTGGCGCTCGAACGCCATCAGCAGGCCGAGGCAGATCATCACCGTCATCATCGCCGAGCCGCCATAGGAAAAGAGCGGCAGCGGCACGCCGACGACGGGCGCGAGGCCCATCACCATCATCAGGTTGATCGCGACGTAGAAGAAGATCGTCATCGTCAGCCCGCCCGCGGCGAGGCGCGAGAAGCGGTCGCGCGACTCGGTCGCCACGTTCATCCCCCAGCGCAGGATCATGAGGAAGGCGATGATCAGGAACAGGCCGCCGACCAGCCCCCATTCCTCGGCCATGGTCGCGAAGATGAAGTCGGTATGCTTCTCGGGCAGGAAGGAATAGCGGCTCTGGGTGCCCTGGAGGAAGCCGGTGCCGGTCAGCCCGCCCGAGCCGATCGCGATCTTCGACTGGGTGATGTGATAGCCGGTGTGAAGCGGGTCCGCCTCGGGATTGAGGAAGATCAGCACCCGCTGCCGCTGGTAATCGTGGAGGAAGCTGAACGCGATCGGCCCCGCCACCGCCATCGCCGCCGCCGCCCCGGCGAACAGCCGCAAGGGAATGCCGGCGAGGAACATGATCGTGGCCCCGCCGAGCACGACCATCATCGCCGTGCCGAGGTCGGGCTGGATCAGGATCAGCCCGGCGGGAATGCCGATCAGCAAAGCGGCCGGCCAGAGCGCGCTGCGGCCCCTGATCTCGCGCGCCGGCAGCAGCGCGTAGAAATGGGCGCACGCGAGGACGATGACCGGCTTCATCAGCTCGGACGGCTGCAGGTTCAATGGGCCGAGATCGAGCCAGCGCTGGGCGCCGCCGCCGACGAAGCCCAGCGCCTCGACGAAGATCAGCAGCAGCAGCACGATCACATAGGCCGGGAAGGCCGCCTGCTTGATCCATTCGGGGCGAAGCCACGACATCGCGACCGCCATCCCCAGGAAGACGATGAAGCGCAGCCCCTGGGGCAGCGCCCAGGTCATATGGCCGCCGGCCGCCGAATAGAGGACCAAGGTCGAAAAGCCGGCGATGGCGATTACCAGCGCCAGCATCAGCCAGGGCAACTCCTTGACCGGCTTGGGCATGAAGGCGAGCGCCATCAGGCCGGCTCCGCTCGGGCCGCGCCGGCCGGGCCGCGCGCCGCCCATTCGCGGCTGCGCTGCGCCATGCGCTGGGCGATCGAGCCGCCCCATTGCGCTTCCAGCGGCGCCAGGGCGGCCATCGCCCGGTCCTTGTCGAACAAATAGGTCATGACGTCGCGGACCAGCGGCGCCGCCGCGCTTGCGCCCCAGCCGCCATGCTCGACGATCGCCGCGCAGGCGTAACGCGGATTGGCCGTGGGCGCGAAGGCGATGAAGTGGGAGTGGTCGCGCATCCGCCAGGCGAGGCTCTCGTTCGAGCGGACGCCGCCGGCGCGCTCGCCGAGCGAGATGCGGCGGACCTGGGCGGTGCCGGTCTTGCCGCCCATCAGCACGCCTTCGACCGGCAGCCTGGCCCCGGTTGCGGTGCCGTTGCCGTTCACCACCGCCTCCATCGCGGAACGAACGAAGGCGAGATGCTCGGGCGGAATCGGCAGCGCGTCGCCGGCATTGACCGGATCGCTGGCGAGCAGCCGCGGGTGGAGCGCGCGGCCGCTGGCGATCCGCGCCACCTGGATCGCCTGCTGCAGCGGATTGACGATCAGATAGCCCTGGCCGATCGAGACGTTGATCGTGTCATAGTCCTGCCACTCGCGATGCTCGCGCCGCTGCAGCCAGGCGGGGTCGGGCACGGTGCCGTAGCGCTGGCTGGGGAAGGGCAGATCGAAGTGCTGGCCATAGCCCAGATGACGCATCATCGGCGCGAGTGCCTGGATGCCGACGCGCCGGCACATATGGTAGAAATAGATGTCGCAGCTGCGCGAGATCGCATCGTGCATCGCGATCGGCCCATGGGTCGTGTCGCAGTGGAAGATCGCATTGCCGACCCGATAGGTGCGATTGCAGACCACCCGCTCCTCGGGATCGACGCCGGCCCCGAGCAAGGCGAGCGCGTTCATCGGCTTGCAGGTCGATCCCGGCGGGTAGAGGCCGCCGAGCACCTTGTTGATCAGCGGATGGCGCTCGTCCTGCGCCATCATGTCCCATTCGCTGTGGCTGATCCCGTCCGAGAAGCTGTTCGGGTCATAGCTCGGCATCGAGCACAGGCAGAGGATGTCGCCGCTGCGCACGTCGATCACCACGACTGCCGCCGATTGCTCGCCCGCGCGCCGCGCCGCATAGCTTTGCAAGCCGGCGTCGATGGTGGTTCGGAGCGGGGCGCCGCGCACGTCGGGCAGCGTCTGCAGCTCGCGCACCAGCCGGCCGCGCGCGGTCACTTCGATTCGAGCCGCGCCGGGCCGGCCGCGCAGGCGCGGCTCGAGCATTTTCTCGAGCCCTTCCTTGCCGACCTTGAAGCCGGGCGTGATCAGCAGCGGGTTGCGCTGCTCGGCCTCGTATTCCTCCCGATTCGGGATGCCGACATAGCCGACCAGATGGCCGACCGCGGCGCCTTCGGGATAGTAACGGGTGAAGGCGCGCAGCGGGGCGACGCCGGGCAATTCGGGCTGGCGCACCGAGACCGCGAAATATTGCTCGGGCGGCACATGCTCGGCGACGGGCACGGGCTGGTAGCCCGACGAGGCGGCGATCCCCTGGCGGATCCGCTGCACCTCCTCCGGCGGCAGATCGAGCAGGGCGGCGAGCTCGCGGATGACGCGCTCCTCGTCCTGGAGGAGGTCGGGGATGATGTCGATGCGGACGTCGCCGCGGTTGATCGCGATCGGGTTGCCGTAGCGGTCGATGATCCAGCCGCGGCGCGGCGGGATCAGTCGCATCTGGACGCGATTCTCCTCCGCCATCGCGCTGTAGCGCTGGTTCTCGGCGATCGCGATATAGCCCATCCGCCCGGCGAGCAGCGTCGCCACCCCGGCCTGGGCGGCGCCGAGCACGAAGGCGCGGCGCGAGAAGGTCGCCGCCTGGCTGCTCTCGGTGATCAGCGGCGCGTTGCGCGCTTTCCAGAGCTTCATCGGGAAAGCCGCCAGCGGTCGAGCGCCAGCACGAGCCGCGCCGCGAGCGGATAAGCGAGCACGCTCAACGCGAGCTGGGGGACCATGATCCAGAAGGCGGTGTCGCTGCCCATCAGCAGGGCAATGTACCACACGCCGAGGCTGTGGAAGAGCAAAGCCGCCGCCGCCGCTGCCCAGTCGAGCCAATAATCGCGCACGCCGAGCCAGGAATCGAGCGAATCGAAGGCGAGGAAGACGAGCGTCCAGAGCAGCATCGACTGGCCGAGCGGAGTGCCGCGGATCAGGTCGGCGGCAAGACCGAAGCCCAAAGCCGCCTGCGCCGGCCAGATTTCGGGCCGCACCAGCCGCCAGGTGATGAGGATGAGGAAGCCGAGATTGGGCACCCAAGGCGAGGCCGCGACCACCGGCAATATGGCGCTCAGCAAAATCGCGGCCACGGTCGAAAGCAAGGGCACGTAGCGGCGCCGCAGGTCGCGGATCGCGACCTCGGTGTCGGAGCCGGCGATCCGGCTCATCGCGGCGTTCCTCCGCCGATCATGCCGGGCTGGGGCTGCTGCAGCGCGGGCTGGTAGCGCGGGTTGTTCTGCTGGCCCGGATGCGGCGTCGCTGCCGGCGGCACCGGCCCTGCCGGCGTCGCCGGGCCGGCGGCTTCGAGCGGCCCGTTCGCGGCCGGCTGGTAGACTCGCTGGACGATCGCGAAATCCATCCGCGCCGGGTCGGCGACCGGGCGCGCGATCGCAGTGTCGCCCTCCGATGCGGTCACCAAGGCGACCGGGATGTTGGGCGGGAAGATACCGCCGACCCCGGAGGTGACGAGAATGTCGCCGCGCCGGAACGGATTCTGGCCGACCTCCAGCGTGCGCAGCTCGATCGTGCCGTCGCCGCGGCCGACGGCGAGCGCCGGCGTGCCGTTGCGGATCAGCCGCACCGGCACGTTCGAGGCGCCGTCGGTGACCAGCATCACCCGCGCCGCCCAGCGGCCGGTCTCGAGCACCCGGCCGATCAGGCCGTCCGCCGAGCGTACCGGCTGCCCCGGCGCGACTCCGGCCGCGCTCCCCGCCGAGAGCGTCGCGAGCCGCCGCGGCGAATCGTAGGAGGAGCCGACGATCCGCGCCACGGTCACCTCGTCGCCGGTCGCGCGGGCGAGGCCGAGGATGGCGAGCAGGCGGCGATTCTCATGATCGAGCGCCTCGCGGCGGATCAACTCGCGCCGGGTCTCGGCGAGCTCTCGCTGCAGCCGCGCATTCTGGGATCCGGCGCGGAAATAATTGGAGACGCCGCTGCCGATGCCGCTGAAGAAGCCGACCACCGAGCGGCCGGCGCCGGCGAGCGGCGCGGTGGCGTCGACCGAAGCGCCGCGCAGCGCCGCAAAGCCGCGCGGGTCGACGATCGCGATCGCGAGCAGCAGCACGGCGACCAGCGCCCCGCCGACGGCGATGACATAGCCGAGGAACAGGCCGAATTGCGCCCGCCGGGAAAAGCCGGGGCGCCGGTTCTTCGGCCCCGCCATCCTAGGGCCGGCAGTCGGTACAGGAGGTGGCCGTGATCGGCCGGGGAAGGCGTCTGGGAAGGAGAGCGCCGCCGGGCGGGTCAGGATACCCGTCCGAGGCGCTCGACGCCGCCAGCCATGAACAGGTCGCCGCGCCCCCGGCGCGGCTGCGAACATCCGGGGGATGGTCGCACCTGTTCATTCCCCGGCCGACCGCGCAGCGGCGGGCTGTCCTTTGCCGCCCGGACGGCGTCGCTCGATCGGTCACGATGCATAAGACATCGCTCCCTCCTCGCTCCTTGCCGGACAACAAATGCCAACCCGTCACGGCCTCCTCCTGTACCGACTGCCGGCCCTTCGGCTAGGCCGTCTGCAGGACGCCGCGGAAGACTTCCTCTTCCATCGCCCGGCCCGTGCCGATCGCGACGCAGGTCAGGGGATCGTCGGCGACGGTGACGGGAAGGCCGGTTTCGTCGCGCAGCACCTCGTCGAGGCCTTTGAGGAGCGCGCCGCCGCCGGTGAGGACGATGCCCTGGTCGACGATGTCGGCGGCAAGCTCGGGCGCGGTGTTCTCGAGCGCCATCCGGACGCCCTCGACGATCGTGCCGACCGGCTCGCTGAGCGCCTCGGCGATCTGGCGCTGGTTGATGGTGATCTCCTTGGGCACGCCGTTGACGAGGTCGCGGCCCTTGATGTGGACGGTCTCGCCGTCGCCGCCATTGGGCGGCGGCTTGGCGATGCCGACCTGCTTCTTGATCCGCTCGGCGGTCGCCTCGCCGATCAGCAAATTGTGGTTGCGGCGCACGTAGGAGGAGATCGCCTCGTCCATCTTGTCGCCGCCGCTCCGTACGCTCGTGCTGTAGGCGATCCCGCGCAGCGACAGGATGGCAACTTCGGTCGTCCCGCCGCCGATGTCGACGACCATCGATCCGATCGGCTCGGTGACCGGCATGTCGGCGCCGATCGCGGCCGCCATCGGCTCCTCGATCAGCCAGACCTGGCGGGCGCCGGCGTTGGAGGCCGCGTCGCGGATCGCGCGGCGCTCGACCGAGGTCGATCCCGAAGGCACGCAGATCACGATCTCGGGCCAGCGCGGGAAGCGCCTCTTGCCGTGCACCTTCTGGATGAAATGCTTGATCATCTGCTCGGCGACGTCGATGTCTGCAATGACACCGTCCCTCAAAGGCCTGATCGCCTCGATCGCATCGTGGGTCTTGCCCATCATCAGCTTGGCGTCGTCGCCGACCGCCTTCACCCTTTTGACGCCGTTGATCGTCTCGATCGCGACCACCGACGGCTCGTTGAGGACGACGCCGCGGCCGCGCACGTAGACCACGGTGTTGGCGGTGCCGAGGTCGATCGCCATGTCGTGGGAAGGAAATCTCAGAAAATTGAAAAAGCCCATGATGGTTTAAGCTCACTTGGCTGGGCGGGCGGCCGGGAATCCGGCCTTTTCCCGATAACTTTTCCTATAGGGTCACCCCGCGCCCCCGGTCCACCAAAGAGTGAGACTTGTTCTCGCGGGGCGGCTTCGCATCGTATAGAGGTTTAGCCATGTCAATACGCCGCCTGCCCGAGCACGTCGTCAACCGCATCGCCGCCGGTGAAGTGGTGGAAAGACCGGCCAGTGCGTTGAAAGAGCTCGTTGAAAACGCGATCGACGCCGGCGCGTCGCGAATCTCGGTCGCTTTGGCGCGGGGCGGGCTGGAGAGGATCGAGGTCGCTGACGACGGCAGCGGCATGGCGCGCGGGGAAATCGCGCTCGCGCTCGAACGCCACGCCACCTCGAAGCTGCCGGGCGACGCGATCGAGGACGTCACCACCCTGGGCTTCCGCGGCGAGGCCCTGCCGTCGATCGCCAGCGTCGCCCGGGTGACCATCGAAAGCCGGGTTCGGGGCGCCGACGGCTGGTCGCGGATCGTCGACAACGGCAAGCTCGCAGGGGAGGGGCCGGCGGCGCTGCCGCCCGGCACGCGGGTCGCCGTCGAGCAGCTGTTCGCCAGGGTGCCGGCGCGGCGCAAGTTCCTGCGCTCCGAGCGCAGCGAATATGGCGCCTGCCTCGACGTCGTGAAGCGGCTCGCCATGGCCCGGCCCGACATCGGCTTCACCCTCGAGCATGACGGCCGCCGGACATTGTCGGTCCAGCCCGGCGAGGACGGCCCGGCCCGGGTCGCGGCGCTGACCGACCGCGAGCTCGCGCAGAACAGCCTCGCCATCGATTATGCCCGCGGCCCGGCCCGGCTCGGCGGCGTCGCCGGCCTGCCGACCTTCAACCGCGGCGTCGCCGACCATCAATATCTGTTCGTCAACGGCCGGCCGGTGAAGGACCGGCTGCTGATCGGCGCCGTCCGCGCCGCCTATCAGGATCTGCTCGCCCGCGACCGCCACCCCGTGCTCGCGCTGTTCATCGACCTTCCGGGCGAGGAGGTCGACGTCAACGTCCACCCGGCCAAGACCGAGGTCCGCTTCCGCGATCCCGGCAACATCCGCGGCCTGATCGTCGGCGGCCTCCGCCACGCCCTCGACGAAGCCGGCCACCGCTCGGCGCAGCGGCCCTCGGCGGCGGCGCTCGGCAATTGGCAGGCCGAACCGGCGCGCTCGCCCAGCTTCCCGCTGCCGGCGCCCGGCCAGGCCGCGGTCTGGGACCGCCACGAACCCTATTCTCCGCAGGCGCGCGGGGAGGTGGCGGTCGCGCCGGTTCCTCGGGCGCAGGCCTTCCCGCTCGGCGTCGCCCGCGGCCAGGTCGCCGCCACCTACATCGTCGCCGAAGCCGAGGACGGCCTCGTCCTCGTCGACCAGCACGCCGCCCACGAGCGGCTCGTGCTCGAGCGGATGCGCCGGGCGATGGCCGGCGGCGGCGTCGCCCGCCAGGCGCTGCTGCTGCCCGAAGTGGTCGAGCTCGACGAGCCCGCCTGCGACCGGATCGAGGCGCGGATCGCCGAATTGGACGAAATGGGCCTCGAGCTCGAGCGCTTCGGCCCGCGCGCGATCCTGGTCCGCGCCACCCCGGCGATGCTCGGCGCCGGCGACGTCAAGGGGCTGGTCGCCGACCTCGCCGACGAGCTCGCCGCGTTCGATTCCGCGCTCAGCCTCAAGGAGAGGCTCGAACATGTCGCGGCGACCATGGCCTGCCACGGCTCGGTCCGCGCCGGCCGGCTGCTCTCGGTGGCGGAAATGAACGCGCTGCTCCGGGAGATGGAAGTGACCCCGCACAGCGGCCAGTGCAACCACGGCCGCCCGACCTGGGTGAAGCTGGCGCACGGCGACATCGAGAAGCTGTTCGGGCGGAAATGACGGCGTCAGACCCGGACGTCTTCGAGACCATCGCCTATGTTTACAGCCAGCCCGAGCTGGCGGTGTTGCTGTCGCTGCTCGAAGATGAGGACATCTGGGTGGCGCCGGTGGGGCGCGGCCATGTCTCGGTTCAGTGGACCTGGACGGTGGCGCTGGGCGGCGTCGAGCTGCGCGTCCATGCCGCCGACGCGGCGCGGGCGCGGGCGCTGCTTGCCCGGATCGACGACGTCCACGTCTGGCGCGGCTTCCTGCTCAAGAACCGGCTGCTCGACCTCGCCCTGATCCTGATGCTGCTGCCGTTGGCGATGATCGCTCCGCCGGCACGCCTGCCGGCCTTTTTTGTCGGCGTAACCGCTTGCCGCGACGGCTAGGCGAAGCGGGCCTCGACGACGTAGCCGATCAGCTCGTCGGCATTGCGCAGCGGCGATGAATCGGCCTCCTCGGCGCCGGCCGAACTGAGCTGCGCCGCGAGCGACTCCGCCTGGGCCGCGTCCAGCGCCGCTTCGACCAGCGCGACCAGCCGGCCGCGATGGGCACGGATCTCGCTCTCGACTTGCTCCGCCTTGGCCAGCAATTGCTCGAGGTCGAAATGGCCGCGGCGCTTGAACGTATCGAGCAGCACCGCGCCCGAATTCTTGAACATGGTGGCATCGTGCGCCTGCGGAATGTGGCGCGCCGTCCGCTCCAGCGCTTCCTGGAAAGCGGCGAACGCTTCGTCCGCCTGTCGGCGGCCCGGCTCGGCCTCGCGCTCCACGGTCCAGAGCGCGGCAAAGCAGCGCGCTGCGGCGCCGGTGAGGTCGATCTCGTCGAGCAGCAGATCGGCCTCGGCGATCACCGTCCGTGCCCCCGCCGCCACCGCGCCTTCGGCGGCGTGGACGACCAAGCGCAGGCGACCGCCGGGCGCGATCACCCGCACCGCCTCGGGAAGCGACCGGGCGAGACCCGAATATTCGATGCCATATTGGCTGATCGCGGCGTCGAAGCTCGCGTCCGGGAAGGGGAGCGCTTCGACGTTCGTCCCCGGCACGAAGCGGATCGCGGCGAGGTCCTCGGCGTGGCGGGTCACGTAGGCGGGAGGATCGATGGCGGCCTGGTCGACGGCGACGATCTCGAAGCCTTTCGCCTGTCGCCGCCCGACCTCGGCGGCGATCAGCGCCGCCGCGCCGTTGCCGGCGCAGAGATCGAGGATTCGGCAGCCGTCCGGCAGGCCGCCGAAGAAGGCGCGCCAGCCGGCGGCGACGCTGTCGTCATAATTGGCCGCGCCGGCGCCGTCGAAGCAGGACGCGATCCGGTCGAAGTGCCAGTAGCGGTCCCAGATCCAGGTCTCGCTCACCCCTTGAACCGCGCCGCTTCCTCGGAGCCACCGGTGGCGTTGCCTTCGGAATAGGAATGCGCCCCCGCCCCGGCGAGATGGCCGCCCTCGACGATCAGATATTCGTCGCGGATCGGCCGGCCCTCGAAGAAGCATTCGAGGATCTCGCGCGTGCCCGCCGCGTAGCGCGCCTGGGCCGAGAGCGAGGTGCCCGAAATGTGCGGCGTCATGCCGTGATGGGGCATCGTCCGCCAGGGATGGTCCTGCGGCGCCGGCTGCGGGAACCAGACGTCGCCGGCATAGCCCGCCAGCCGGCCGCTTTCGAGCGCGGCGGCGACCGCGTCGCGGTCGGCGATCTTGCCGCGCGCGGTGTTGACCAGATAGGCGCCGCGCTTCATCCGGCCGATCATCGCCGCGTCGAACAGATTCTCGGTCTCCGGGTGGAGCGGGCAGTTGATCGTGACGACGTCGCACACGCCCACCATGTCCTCGACGCTGTCGTGCCAGGTGACGCCGAGTTCCTCCTCCACTTCGGCGGGCAGCCGGTGGCGGTCGTAATAATGGAGATGCATGTCGAACGGCTTGAGGCGCCGCAGCACCGCGGACCCGATCCGCCCCGCCGCCACCGTGCCGACATGCATCCCTTCGACGTCGTAGGAGCGCATCGCACAATCGGCGATGTTCCAGCCGCCGTCGAGCACCACCTGGTGCGAAGGCAGATAGTTGCGCACCAGCGAGAGGATCATCATCACCACATGCTCGGCGACCGAGATCGAGTTGCAATAGGTCACCTCGGCGACGGTGATGCCCCGCTCGATCGCCGCCTGGAGGTCGGTATGGTCGGAGCCGATACCCGCGGTCACGATCATCTTGAGGTGCTTGGCCCGGGCAATCCGCTCGGCGGTCATATAGGCCGGCCAGAAAGGCTGCGAGATGACGATGTCGGCGTCGACGAGCTCGCGGTCGAGCGTCGAATCGGCGCCATCCTTGTCCGCGGTCACGACCAGGGTGTGGCCGGCATCCTCGAGGAACTTGCGCAGGCCCAGCTCCCCGGAGACGCTGCCGAGCAGGGCGCCGGGCTGGAAATCGATCGCTTTGGGCGTCGGCAGCGTCTGGCCGTCCGGATAGCGGTCCAGCCGGGGCAGATCGTCGCGCGGATAGCTTGTCGGGTAGCCGTCGACCGGATCGGCATAGAGGACGCAGAGCACCTTCGCCATTTTCGCTCTCCTATTCTTTCAGCTTTAACAGCTTACGCCTTACCTCTTCGATTGAATGTGAAGCTGCTTGGGCGCGCGACGCCCGCAGTCTCGGGTAGCCGGCCTCGGCGTCCGCGATCAATTCGCGGGTGAAGGCGCCGCTGCGCACCTCGCGCAGGATGCGGCGCATCTCGGTGCGGGTGTCGGCGGTGACGATCCTCGTGCCGCCCTTCAGCGCGCCGAACTCGGCGGTGTTGGAGATCGCCTCGCGCATTCCGGCGATGCCGCGCTCGTAGATGAGATCGGCGATCAGCTTCACCTCGGTAAGGCATTCGAAATAAGCGATTTCCTGGGCGAAGCCGGCCTCGACCAGGGTCTCGAAGCCGGCGTGGATCAGTTCGGGGATCGCGCCCCAGAGCACGGCCTGCTCGTTGAACAGATCGGCTTCGCATTCCTCGGCGAAGCTGGTCGGCAGGATGCCGACCCGGCCCGAGCCGATCGCCGCGGCATAAGAGAGGGCCAGCGCCTCGGCGCCGCCGCTTGCGTCCTGCGCCACGGCGAACAGCGAGATCAGGCCCGAGCCGGCGAGAAAGTCGCGGCGCAGCGCCGTTCCCGGCCCCTTGGGCGCGACCAGGAAGACGTCGAGGTCGGGCCGCGGCTCGACCAGGCCGAAGCGGATGCTGAGCCCGTGGGCGAAGCTCAGCGCCGCCCCGTCGCGCAGATGGGGCTCGACCTCCTCGGTGTAGATGCGGCCATGATCCTCGTCGGCGGCGAGCATCACGACCAGATCCGCTCCGGCGACCGCCTCGGCTGACGTCATGACGTCGAAGCCGTCCGCTCGCGCCCTCTCGCGGCTCGCGGACTCCCTTGGCAGGGCGACCGTGACGTCGACGCCGCTATCCCCGAGGTTGAGCGCCTGGGCGCGGCCCTGATTGCCGTAGCCAAGGATCGCCACCCGTTTCGCGCGGATGACGGCAAGATCGGCATCGGCATCGAGATAGACCCGCATGAGGAAGGGGTAGGGGAATAGCGCCGCCCGTAAAAGCCCCCCTCCCCTTGATGGGGAGGGGTTGGGGTGGGGTGAACCTGCGCGACCCACTCGGTGCCGGCGGAGACGCTCACCCCCACCCAACCTCCCCCATCAAGGGGGAGGAGAAAGCTGGAGCATCCGGAACGCCCTCTCGATCGCCTCCCCCTCCAGCGCGGTCTCGAAGCGCGGCCAATCGGCCGGCGGCTGGCGGCGGAACCAGGTATATTGGCGCTTGGCATATTGGCGCGTCGCGGCTTTGCCCGCCGCCAGCGCCGCCTCGCGCCCCATCTCGCCGTGGAGGAAGGCGGCGATCTCGCGCACGCCGATCGCGCGCATCACCGGCGCGAGCGCGGGCAAGCTTCGCCTCAAGAGTAAGCGAACCTCTTCAATTCCTTCATCCGAAAAGATTTTCTCGAACCGCTCATCGCAGCGCGCATGGAGCCAGTCGCGCGGCGACAGCAGGATGAGCGGCCTGAGTGCGACGTCATCGCCGATGCCGCCGACCTTCTCCGCCTGCCACGCCTTGAGCGTCCGGCGGGTCGAACGTACCACCTCGAGCGCCCGCGCCGTCCGCGTCGTGTCGCCCGGCCGGATCCGCGCCGCCGCCGCGCGGTCCTCGCGGAGCAAAGCCGCGTGCGCTTCGCCCACGGCAAGCGCCCGGACCGCCTCGCGAACGGCGGGATCGATCTCCGGCACCGGCGCGATGCCGTCGATCAGGGTGCGGATGTAAAGCCCGGTGCCGCCGGCCAGGATCGGCAGCTTGCCGGCCGCGTGCGCATCGCCGATCGCCGCTTTGGCGTCGGCCGCCCAATCCGCCGCCGAGCAGGCGTCGGCGCCGTCGCGATAGCCGTAGAGCCGGTGCGGCGTCCGCGCCTCGTCGGCGGCGGAGGGCCGCGCCGAGACGATCCTGAGGTCGCGGTAGACCTGGGCGCTGTCGGCGTTGATCACGATCCCGTCCGCGGCCTGCGCCAGCGCCAGCGCCAGCGCCGACTTGCCGCTCGCGGTCGGCCCCGCGATAAGCGCGAGAGGGGGTTTGCCCGTGGAAGCCATGTTCATCGCGACCCTGATAGCAAAGCAGCGGCTGACGCGCGGCGATATTTCCGCCGCCGAGGACGCGCTCGGCGGATCGCGCGGCGCGCAATGGATCGAGGAGGGGATCGCCTGCGACCTGCCCGTGGACGATGCCGAGGGCGCGCGCGCCGCGCTGGAGGGGTTGCTGACGGGCGTCGACATCGTCGTCCAGCCGCGCGCGAGCCGGCGCAAACGGCTGTTGGTGGCCGACATGGATTCGACGATGATCGCCGTCGAATGCATCGACGAGCTCGCCGATTATGCCGGGCTGAGGGCGGAAGTCGCCGCCGTCACCGAGCAGGCGATGCGCGGCGAGCTCGATTTCGAGGCCGCGCTCGATGCCCGCGTCGCCTTGCTGAAGGGGCTCGACGCGCGGGTGATCGATCATTGCCACGAGCAGCGCGTCCGCCTCACCGCCGGTGCCGAGGCGCTGGTCCAGACGATGTCGGCGAACGGCGCCTATTGCCTGCTCGTCTCGGGCGGCTTCAGCCGCTTCGCCGACCGCGTCGCCGCCGAGATCGGCTTCGACGCCGCGGTTGCCAACGAATTGCTGATCGAGGGCGGCCTGCTGGCGGGAAAGGTCGCGAGGCCGATCGTCGGCCCCGACGGCAAGCGCCAGGCGCTGCTCGACGCGGCCGCCGCCCGCCAGATCCCGCTCGGCGAGGCGCTCGCGATCGGCGACGGCGCCAACGACATCCCGATGCTGAAGGCGGCCGGGCTCGGCGTCGCCTATCATGCCAAGCCGGCGGTCGTGGCCGCGGCCGACGCCCGCATCGAAGCGAACGATCTGACGGCCTTGCTCTACGCGCAGGGTTATGCGCGAAAGGACTGGATAGAATAGCCCTCCCCCTTGATGGGGGAGGGTTTGGGTGGGGGTTTGGGTGGGGGTGAACATCTCCGCCGCGGGGGGCCTTGGAGGTTCACCCCTCCCCAGCCCTCCCCATCAAGGGGAGGGAGGAATCGCGCTATGCTTTGCCTCTTTTACGCCGCCGGCCGGCTCATGTCGGCGGCGATCGCCGCGAGCGCGAAGGCGACCGAGCGCTCGCCGCATTCGAAGGCGATGCCGATGCCGTCGTCGGCGAGGCTGCGCACCTCGCCGAAGATCGTCCCCGCCTCGGGGTGACGCAATTCGACGCTGGCGCCGAGCGCGGGCCGGGCATTGGTCTCGAGGAAGGCGCCCGCGGCCGAAACCTCGCGCAGCGCCGCCGGCGCGGGCGCGTCGGCGATCAGCACGCACATCCGGCGGCGGCGCCAGCGCGTCGCCATGCCGGTGCGGCTTTCGAGAGTCTGCGTCCTCGCCATGAGGGCGTCTTAGGCGGGCGCGGCAAAGATAAGGTTAAGGCGCGACCGGGAAGCAGCCATTGCCGACCGCACCGCAGGCCCGCTGCGCGGCGGCGCGGTCGGGCAGCGGCCCGGCCTGGACGCGGACGACGCTGCCGGCCCGGACATAAGAAGGCTGCAGGCCGGGCAACCGGCCGGCGGCGGCGCTCCAGGCGCGGCGGGCATTGGCTTCGCTGCTGAACGCGCCGAGCTGGATCCGCCAGCGGCCGCCGGCGGCGGCAACCCGCGGCTGGGCGGGCGCGGGCGTGGGCGGGCGCTCGGCGATCCGCACGGGCGGCGTCCGGACGATCCGCTGCGGCGGGGCGGGCGGCGGCGGACTGGCAGGCGCGGTCGCGACGCGCGGCGGCGTCGCCGCGGCCATCTGCACCGGCGCGGGCGCGCTCGGCAGGCTGCGGGCCAGCTCGGCGCCGCGCGCCCGGTCCGCGGCGGGAATATGGGGCTCCATCGCCGCAAGCTGGCTGATTGCGGGCGGCAGGCCGGCCTGGGCGGCGCGGGTCATCAGCGCATAAGCGCGCGGCAGGTCCTGGCCGACCAGGTCGCCGTTGAACAAAGCGGTGCCGAGCACATATTGCGCGCGCGGATCGCCGCGGCCCGCGGCGCGCTCGATCCAGGGCATCGCCTCGCGCCGACGGCCGTTCTGGAACAGCAGCAAGCCGTAATTGGCCTGCGCCTCCTCATTGCCCTGGCGCGCGGCGCGCTCATACCATTGCTCGGCGAGGTTCGAATTCTGCGGCACGCCGCGGCCGAGGAAATAGGCCTGGGCCATGGCATATTGGGCGTCGGCGTCGCCGCGGTCGGCGAGCGGGCGGAAATTGGCGATCGCGAGCGGCCAATTCTCCGCCGCCCAGGCTTCGATGCCGGCGCGCACGCTGGGCGCAGCGACGGTCGGCGGCGCTGTCGGGGCGGGGGCGGGCGGCTGAGCGGCGGCGGTGCCGGCGAGAGTGCAGGCGGCGGCGAGCAGCCAGGCGCGTGTCTTCATCTTCATCGAAAAAGTCCCTTCCACCGAAAAGGCATTTCCGTCCCTGCCTAGCGCCCATTGTTTAACGCGGCCTTAGCATTGAAATCAGCGTCTTGGCCATGTGCGCAGCGTCCCGCGCCGGCTCGGATTCATGGCCCCGACGTTAACCAGATTTTTAGAAGCTTGGGGTCAAAGCCTTGGTTCAAGCGTGGGAACCGAGGGATTATTCATGCGGGTATTGGCATTGTCCTCTCAGAAGGGCGGCTCGGGCAAGACGACCCTCTCGGGCCATCTTGCCGTGCAGGCGCAACGGGCAGGCTACGGTCCGGTCTGCCTGATCGACATCGACCCGCAGGGCTCGCTCGCCGATTGGTGGAACGAGCGCGAGGACGAGATGCCCGCCTTCGCCCAGACCACGGTCGCGCGGTTGGGCGCCGACCTCGAAGTGCTCCGCCAGCAGGGCTTCCGCCTCGCCGTCGTCGATACGCCCCCGGCGATCACCATGGCGATCCAGTCGGTCATCCAGGTCGCCGAGCTGATCGTCATCCCGACCCGTCCCAGCCCGCACGATCTGCGCGCCGTCGGCGCCACCGTCGATCTGTGCGAACGCGCCGGCAAGCCGCTCATCTTCGTCGTCAACGGCGCCACCCCGAAGGCCAAGATCACCTACGAGGCCGCGGTCGCGCTCTCGCAGCACGGCACCGTCGCCCCGGTCACCGTCCACCATCGCACCGATTTCGCCGCCTCGATGATCGACGGCCGCACGGTGATGGAGGTCGATCCCAGGTCGCGCTCGGCCAACGAGATCGTCGAGCTGTGGGATTATATCGCCGACCGGCTCGAAAAGAATTTCCGCCGCACCGTCTTTTCTGCGCCCGGGCAGATTCCGCATCCGCTCGCCCAACGTCCCGCGCCCGGCTTCGGCCGGCGCGTGATCGGCCAGTGAGGGGGAGGCGATGATGAACGAAGCACGGCCTTTCGCCTCGCTCTCCTCCGGCCTCTTGGCGCGCAAGGGCGCCGCCAAGCCGGCGATGCGCCCGCAGGGCTTCACCGGCGGCTTTGAGGATCTCGGCTGGAACGACATGGGCCACGAGCCGAGCGAAGAGATCGACGGCGAGCTGCCCGAGCATGTGCCGAGCTCGATCGCGGCGCTGACCCCGGCGCCGAAGCATCCGGTCCAGGCTGACAGCCCCGAGCCGGAGGTGGTCGCCCAGCAACGCGCGATCGCCGAGAGCTTCGAGCCGGAGGAGGCTGAGGCGCCGCCGCCGGTCCAGGCGCCCGCGCCGGTGGTGAGGCTGCCCAAGCGGCCGGCCGTCGCCGCCGCCCCCGCCGCGCAGACGGGTGGGCGCAAGGCCGCGTTCACCTTGCGCCTCGACGGCGATCGCCATCTTCGCCTGCGCCTCGCCAACGCCGTCACCGGCCGTTCGGCGCAACAGATCGTGACCGAAGCGCTCGACCGGTTCCTCGCCTCCATTCCCGAAGTCGAAGCGCTGGCCGAGCGGGTTCCCGCCTCGGGCGGCAAAAGAAGCTGACCAGAAAAGGCCGAAGCGATGACCAGGACTGCCTTCAAAGCCGCCGCCTCGACCCTGATCGTCGCGCTGACGATGACGGGCTTCAGCGCCCCGTCGGGCGCCGCGCGCCGCTTCAACGATCCGGTCCGCGCCACCTCGCGCAACGACCGCCAGGCCGCGCAGCTGCACGAGCAGGCCGCGCAGGCGCTGCAGTCGGGCCAGCTCGACGCGGCCCGCACCGCAATCGAGCAGGCGGTATCGCTGAGCCCGCGCGACGCGGGCTACCGCCAGATGCTCGCCGACATCTATCTGAAGTCAGGCCGCTTCACTTCGGCGCGGACCACCTATGCGGACGTGCTCGAGCTCGATTCCTCGAACGTCCGCGCGGCGCTCAGCATCGCCCTCATCCAGATCGCGCAGGGCAATCCGCGCGCCGCGGTCTCGCGGCTCGACGATCTCGCCGAGCGCGCGCCGGCGGCCGATGTCGGCCTCGCTTATGCGCTCGCCGGCGATACCGGCCGTGCCGTGCAATTGCTCGAGGCGGCCGCCCGCGCCCCCGGCGCCACGCCCCGCACCCGCCAGAATCTCGCCCTCGCTTATGCCATTTCGGGCGACTGGCGCCGCGCCCGCGCGGTGGCGGCGCAGGACTTGTCGCCGGCCGAGCTGCCCGCGCGGATGGAGCAATGGGCGGCTTTCGCCCGGCCCGGCGCCGGCGCGACCCAGGTCGCCGCCCTGCTCGGCGTCAGCCCGGCCGAGGATCCCGGCCAGCCCGTCAGCCTCGCCCTCGCCCCCGAAGCCGCGCCGCCGGCCCAGGCCTTCGCCGAGGCGGCGCCCGCGCCGGTCGACGCGCCGGTCGAGTCGCCGGCAGCCGTCGCCGCGCCCGTCCAGGTCGCCGCGGCGCGGCCCGCCGAAGCGCCGGCTTTCTGGGTGCCGACCGCCCAATCCTATCAGGCCCCGGCCGAAGTCCCGGTCGAGGCCGCCGACGCGCCCGCCGAGCCGGCCGCGCCGCCGCCCGAGGTCCGCGCCCAATATGCGTCGGCCGCGCGCAGCCTGGTCGCGCCGGAGCCGGTGCTGATCCGCGCCGACGCGGTCACCCGCGTGCCCGCGCCCGTCTTCCGCCGCGCCCGTCCGCAGGTTACGATCCGCAGCGGCTCGGCCCCGATCGTGGTCCAGCTCGGCGCCTTCTCCAGCGAGGCCAATGCCGAGCGCGCCTGGCTGCAGGCGTCGGGCCGCTACGGCCTCGGCGGCCGCGCCCCGCTGACGACGACGATCGCCATCAACGGCCGCCGCTTCCACCGGGTCTCGGTTTCGGGCTTCGCCGCGGCCGGCGACGCCCAGCGCCTGTGCGGCCAGATCCGTGGCCGCGGCGGCGTCTGCTTCGTTCGCGGCCAGGCCGGCGACGCCTCGATCCGCTGGGCCGCGCGCTACGCCAACCCGCGGGCACGCAACGCCTGATCCTTTTCGGGACGCAAGCGTCCCCTCTGAGAGGGCGGCGGACCGGCCAAGGTCCGCCGCCCTTTTCGATTCAGCGGCGGTCGCGGGTGAGAAGGTCGAGGCAGGCCATCCGAATCGCCACGCCGAGCTCGACCTGCTCGAGAATCGCCGAACGGCCCGGATCGTCGGCGAGCGCGCCGTCGATCTCGACGCCGCGGTTCATCGGTCCGGGATGCATGACGATCGCCCCGGGGGCATGCGCGTCCAATCGCGCCCGGGTGAGGCCGTAGAGCGCGTGGAAATCGCCGAGCGATCCCGCCACCGCCTGCTCAATCCGCTCGCGCTGGATGCGCAGCATCATCACCACGTCGGCGCCGGCGATGCCGTCATCGAAATCGGTGTAGCAGGGCAGCGGCGAATCCCCGGGAAGCAGCATCGAAGGACCCACCAGCCGCACCTTCGCGCCGAGCAGGGGGAGCGCGCGCATGTTCGATCCCGCGACCCGGCTGTGCCTGATATCGCCGCAGATCGCGACCGTGAGCCCGGCGATCCGTCCGAACCGCCGCTTGATCGTGAGCGCGTCGAGCAGGGCCTGGGTCGGATGCTCGCCGGTGCCGTCGCCGGCGTTGATGACGGGGCAATCCATCAGCGCGGCGACTTCCGCCGCGGCGCCGACGGCCTCGTGACGGATGACGAGGATATCGGGCCGCATCGCGTTCAGCGTCAGCGCGGTGTCGTTGAGGCTCTCCCCCTTGCGCACGCTCGACGCCGCCGGATGGAAGTTGGAGACCTGGGCGCTGAGCCGTTTGCCGGCGATCTCGAACGAAAAGAGCGTCCGCGTCGAGTTCTCGAAAAAGGCGTTGATCTGGGTCAGCCCCGCCAGCCGGTCGTCGGCCTTGCGCGCGCCCCGGTTGAACGCGATCCACGGCTCGGCCGCATCGAGGATCGTCAGGAGGTCGGAAGCCGAAAGCCCCTCGATCCCGAGCAGGTGGCGGTGCGGGAAGGGGGCGGTCATCGAAGCCGCGCTCTAGCGGGCGCGGCGCCGCCGCTCAAGCGGCTCGGCGGCAAGGCCGGCCGACGGTCCCTCCCGCGGCCGCCGAAAGGCGAGGGCCCCGCCGCCCGCGCGGGCGACGGGGCTTTCGCGAAAAGCCGGCTGGCTATTCGCCGGCCGTCAGCGTGACGGTCGCGATGTGGCACAGATCGACGCCGCGCGCGTCGGTCGTGTCGCCATCGTCATAGGTGGCGCGGATATCCCACGAACATTGCTCCTCGCCGCGCGGGAAGCTGATCGTCGCGGTCTGGCCGTTGGCGAGCGTGTCGGCGCCGAGGATGTCGGGACCCCACGCGTTCTCGTTGTTCGGCGAGACGTTGAGGGTGACGACGGTGTGGCCGGTATTGTTGACCAGGGTGAAGTTCTGGTTGGTCTGGTCGCCGGCCGGAGCGGCTGCTTCGGTGGCTTCGCCGCCGGCGGCATTTTCGGCCGGGGCTGCGGGAGCGGCCGCGTTGGCCGGCGCCGCGGCATTGTTGGTGGCGGCCGGTTGGCCGCAGCCGGCGATGGCGAACGCCGAAGCGAGCAGGCCGGTGAGATAGGTCCTCTTGATCATGTCATCCCCCTTTGGTGGAGCGTTGGGGATACAGAGTTTTCGCCGAGGTTCAATCCGGCCGCGTGCCGATTCGGGTCAGCCCATCGTCAATGCGTCGATCGCGCCCTGGAGGATGTAGGCGGCGGCCATCTTGTCGACGAGCTCGGCGCGGCGCGCGCGGCTGGCGTCGGCGTCGATCAGGGCGCGGGTGACCGCCTGGGTCGACCAGCGCTCGTCCCAGAGCAGGATCGGCAGGCCGAGCGGGGCGAGGTTGCGGGCGAAGGCGCGAACGCTCTGGGTGCGCGCGCTGTCGCTGCCGTCGAGGTTGAGCGGCAGGCCGATCACGATCCCCGCGACCTGCTCGCCTGCGATCGTCTTTTTCAGCCGCTCGAGATCCCTGGCGAACTTCGTGCGGCGGATAAGCCCTGCCGCGCTCGCGATCGTCCAGCCGGCGTCGCACAAAGCGGTGCCGATCGTCTTCGTGCCGACGTCGAGCCCGAGCAGCCGGCCGCCGGCGGGCAGCGCTGCGCGGAAGTCCGCGGTGCTCACGCCGATCATCGCCGCCCCTCGAACGCCGCCAGCCGGCGGGTCGCGTCGGCGCGGACGTTCGCCCAGAACAAGGCGTAATCGTAGACGTGGTAATTGTTGCCGGGCAGCGCATAGGGGCCCATCGCCGGCAGCGCGTCGCTGGGTCCGATCAGCAGGAAGCCGCGCAGGTCGCAGCGCGCCGGCACGGCGCCGCGGCGGAACTCGGCGGCGGTCATTTCGGCATTGGGGACGAGCGTGCCGAGGTTGCGCGCGGCGGGTGCGCCGCCGCCCCGGGTGCCGGTCAGCGGGTTGATGCAGAGCATCGCCGAACCCGCTCGCGGCACCCCGCCGGGGCCGGCGCTCTGGTCGTAGACGTCGGTGACCTGGCTCGGCTCGGCGGGCTCGGCGAAGCTCTGCCAGGAGAGGATGCAGGCCGCCTCGTCCGGCGTCTCGCAGGCCGGCAGGGGCAGAGCGGGCAGATCGGCGGTGACCGAGACCGGCCAGCCGACCAGATAGGCGGCAACCAGCCGTTGCGCTTCGGGCGCGCCGCTGATCCGCTCCTGCAGCAGCCGCATCAGATGGGCGCTGCCCTGGCTGTGCGCGGCGAGGATGATCGGCCGGTCCGGCGGCGCCTCGCGCAGGAACTCCTCATAGGCGGCGAGGACGTCGCGATAGGCGAAGTCGAGCGCGCGCCGGGCATTCACCTCGCCGGTCAGGAAGGCGCCGAAGGTCGCCTGGCGGTAGCGCGGGGCCCAGACCGCGCCGACCGCATTGAACGCGCTCGCCTGGCCGCGCACGAACAGGGCCGCCCGGTTCCGCGAGTCCGGATCGTCGATCGCCGCGTTCCAGGCCGAAGACTCGAGGAAGCTGGTCGGATGGACGAAGAAGACCGAGGCGCGCGGGGTGCGCGTCGGCGCGAATCCGGGCGGCGCCCAGAGCGAGGGGTTGCCGGCAATGTCGGGCCGGGCGATCCACAGCCGCGCCTGCCGGTAATCGGCACCGGCCGGCATCGGCACGGCGCGGAAGTCCACGCTCGGCACCATCGCCCAGCGCATCAGCTGCTTCTCGAACAGGCGATAGGCGAGCGCGGCGAGGATGAAGAGCACGGTCAGGCCCGCAATCACCCACAGGAACCGCACCGCCGGATGGGATCTTTTCTTCGCCATCCGCGCCTCCAAGCGCATGCGGGCGCGCGATGCAAGCGCGGTTGCCGCAGTGCAGCAGGAATGCTAGCCGCGCCCCCACCATGTCTGTCGACACGAATATTGTCCGCCATATCGCCAAGCTTGCCCGCATCGCCGTCAGCGACGCGGAAGTCGAGGCGCTCGCGCCCGAGCTCACCAACATCCTGGGCTGGATCGAGCAGCTTCGGGAGGTCGATGTCGCCGGCGTCGAGCCGATGACCGCGGTCATTCCCAACAAGCTGCGGCTGCGCGACGACGTCGTCACCGACGGCAACCGCCAAAGCGAGATCCTCGCCAACGCGCCGGTCGCCGAGCACGGCTTCTTCGCCGTCCCCAAGGTGATCGAATGACCGCGCTGACCGATCTTGGGGTGGCCGCGCTTCGCGACGGGGTCGCCGGCGGCGAATTCAGCGCCCGCGAGGTCGCCGAGGCCTATGTCGGCGCGGTCGAGAAGGGACGGGGCCTCAACGCCTTCGTCGTCGAGACGCCGGACCATGCGCTGGCCGCCGCCGACGAAGCCGACAAGGCCCGCGCCGCGGGCGCGCTGAAGCCGCTCTCCGGCGTCCCGCTCGGGATCAAGGACCTGTTCTGCACGCGCGGCGTCCAGACCACCGCGGGCTCGCGCATCCTTAAAGGCTACAAGCCGGTCTACGACGCCACGGTCGCGGCCAATCTGTTCGCCGCCGGCGCCGGCATGCTCGGCAAATTGAACATGGACGAGTTCGCGATGGGCTCGTCCAACGAGACCAGCGGCTACGGCCCGGTGCTCTCGCCCTGGCGCCGCAAGGACGGCGGCAATGTCTCGCTCACCCCGGGCGGCAGCTCGGGCGGCTCGGCCGCGGCGGTCGCGGCGCGGCTGGCGCCGGGCGCCACCGGCACCGACACCGGCGGCTCGATCCGCCAGCCCGCCGCCTTCACCGGCATCGCCGGGATCAAGCCGACCTACGGCCGCTGCTCGCGCTACGGCATCGTCGCCTTCGCCTCTTCGCTCGACCAGGCCGGGCCGATGGCGCGCGACGTCCGCGACTGCGCGATCCTGCTCGAGGCGATGGCGGGCTTCGACCCCAAGGATTCGACCTCGCTCGATCTCCCGGTGCCCAAATGGGAGGCGAACCTCGCCGCCGACGTCCGCGGCAAAAGGATCGGCATCCCGAAAGAATATCGCATCGACGGCGTGCCGGCCGAGATCGACGCGGCCTGGGAGCAGGGCATCGCCTGGATGAAGGACGCCGGGGCCGAGATCGTCGAGGTCTCGCTGGCGCACACCAAATATGCGCTGCCGGCTTATTACATCATCGCCCCGGCCGAGGCCTCGTCCAACCTCGCCCGCTATGACGGCGTCCGCTACGGCCTCCGCGTCCAGCCCGCGCAGGGCGGGCTCCAGGACATGTACGAGGCGACCCGCGCCGCCGGCTTCGGGCCCGAGGTCAAGCGCCGGATCATGATCGGCACCTACGTCCTCTCGGCCGGCTTCTACGACGCCTATTTCAACCAGGCGCAGAAGGTGCGTACGCTGATCGCCCGCGATTTCGACCGGGTCTGGGAAAGTTGCGACCTGCTCCTCACCCCGACCGCGCCGAGCGCCGCCTTCGGCCTCGGCGAGAAGTCCGCCGACCCGATCGCGATGTATTTGAACGACGTCTTCGCCGTCCCCGCCAGCCTCGCCGGCCTCCCCGCCATCTCGGTCCCCGCCGGCCTCGACGCGCAGGGCCTGCCGCTCGGCCTGCAAATCATCGGCCGGGCGCTCGACGAACAGGGCATCCTCAACGCCGCGCTCGCCTTCGAGGAACGCGCCGGCTTCACCCATCGCGCGGAGGCCTGGTGGTGAGCGGCTACCGCATCCAGGGCGCCACCGGCGAATGGGAGGTCGTGATCGGCCTCGAGGTCCATGCCCAGATCGTCTCGCAGGCCAAGCTCTTCTCCGGCGCGTCGACCGAGTTCGGGGCCGAGCCGAACAGCCAGGTCGCTTTGGTCGACGCCGCTTTTCCCGGCATGCTTCCCGTCCTCAACGAGGAGTGCATCCGCCAGGCGGTGCGCACCGGCATGGCGCTGGAAGCGAAGATCAACAAATGGTCGCGCTTCGACCGCAAGAATTATTTCTACGCCGACCTTCCGCAGGGCTACCAGATCAGCCAGCTCTACCACCCGCTGGTCGGCGAGGGCATGATCGAGGTCGCGCTGGAGGGCGGGGCGACCAAGACGATCGGCGTCGAGCGCATCCATGTCGAGCAGGACGCCGGCAAGCTGATGCACGATCAGCACCCGGATTTCTCCTACGTCGACCTCAACCGCTGCGGCGTCGCCTTGATGGAGATCGTCTCGCGGCCCGACATGCGCAGCCCCGAGGAAGCCGGCGCCTATGTCCGCAAGCTGCGCTCGATCCTGCGCTATGTCGGCTCGTGCGACGGCAATATGGAGCAGGGCTCGATGCGCGCCGACGTCAACGTCAGCGTGCGCCGGCCCGGCGACGCGCTTGGCACCCGCACCGAGACCAAGAACGTCAATTCCGTGCGCTTCATCATGGCCGTGATCGAGCACGAGGCGCGCCGCCAGGTCGATGTGATCGAGGAGGGCGGCACGATCGTCCAGGAAACCCGCCTGTTCGATCCCGACAAGGGCGTGACGCGCTCGCTGCGCTCCAAGGAGGACGCGCACGACTATCGCTATTTCCCCGATCCGGACCTGCTGCCGCTCGAGCTGAGCGACTCGTTCCTCGAGGAATGCCGCGCGTCGCTGCCCGAGCTCCCCGACGCCAAGCGCGTGCGCTACGAAAGCGCTTTCGGTCTCAGCCCCTACAATGCGAGCGTGCTGACCGCCGACGTCACCACCGCCCGCTGGTTCGAGGCGCTGCTCGCCCTGCTCGGCCCCGAGCACGCCCAGCGCGCGTCGAACTGGCTCACCTCCGAACTGTTCGGGGCCTTGAACCGGCTCGGCAAGGCCATCGAGGACAGCCCGGTCACGGTCGCCCAGGCCGCCGAGCTGCTCACGCTCACCGCCGACGGCACCTTGTCGGGAACGCTCGCCAAGCAGGTGTTCGAGATCATGCTCGAAACCGGCGAAGGGGCGGGCGCGATCGTCGCGGCGCGCGGCCTCCGCCAGACCTCGGACAGCGGCGCGATCGACGCCGCCATCGCCGCGGTGATCGCCGCCAACCCGGACAAGGTCGCCGAATATCGCTCCGGCAAGGACAAGCTCTTCGGTTTCTTCGTCGGCCAGGTGATGAAGGCGATGGCGGGCAAGGCCAATCCGCAGGTGGTCAACGAGCTGCTGAGGAAGGCGCTGGGCTAGCCGCTCGCCCGATGCCCCCGAAATATCCCCACAATTCGCGCATTTGGAGTCTTGCCGCTGTCACGGCGGCCTGACATCGTGCGGTTAACCATCACAAGAGTCGCGCGGCCGCCGAATCGCTCCGGCCAGCGCGTTCCACTAGGGGGAAATTCCGATGAAATCGAACCTGCTCGCCACGCGCCTTGGGCTCCAGAATCCGGATTTCCTCGAGTCGCTGCGCGCCGACAACTGGCTGGTCGGCAAGTTCTCGCCGATGCCGCAAGTCGCGCAGGCGCCGCAGACCGGGCCGGTGTCAGTCAATCTGACAACCTCGGGCGTCGCCTACACCCAGAATTTCGACGCGCTGGCGAGCACGGGTTCAACGGGGAGCTCCTTGCCGACCGATTGGACGTTCAGCGAGACAGGCGGCTCTGGTCCCACGACATATTCGGTGGGGACCGGATCTAGCAACACGGGCGACACATGGAGCTTTGGCGTTGCTGGAACGAATCCCATCACGGACCGTGCGTTCGGAGGCGTCGGCAGTGGCACGGTAACGCAGGTCCTGATCGGCACCTTCTTTGTGAACAACACCGGCTCAACGATCACCGAGTTGGCAATCAGCTATTTCGGGGAGCAGTGGCGCAACGGCAGCAACGCGACCCAGCAGAAGCTCGATTTCCAGATTAGCTTCAATGCGACCAGCCTCACCACTGGCACCTGGACCGACGTCAACGCCCTCGACTTCCTGAGCCTGATAAATACCACCGCGCCCGCCACGGCGCTTGACGGCAACGCGGCTGCAAACCGCGTGAGCATTTCGTCCAACATCACCAGCCTGACCATCGCCAACGGCGCGACCTTCTGGATCCGCTGGGTCGACGTCAACGATGCCGGCAACGACCACGGCCTGGCGATCGACGACTTCTCGCTGACGCCGACCAGTGCGCCGCCGCCGGCCGAGACGCAGGCAGTTCAGTTCAACCCTACTTCGGTGACCCACGATGAGGGCAACACCGGCACCACCGCCTACTCCTTCACCGTCACCCGCACCGGCGGCACCCTCGGCCAGCTCAACTTCTCGGGCACGATCGCGGCCGGCAGCACCGATAATGCCGATTATGTCGGCGGCACCGCGCCGACCACCTTCAGCGGCTCGATCCTCGCCGGCCAGACCAGCGCGACGGTGACGGTCAACGTCCAGGGCGATTTCACGATCGAGCCGAACGAGGCGTTCACGCTCACCCTCACCTCGGTCAGCAACACCGACGGCACCGTCACCGCGAACATCGGCGCCAACCTGACGGCGACCGGCAACATCACCAATGACGACGCCGCGGGCGCGATCAGCGTCGACGACGTCTCGCTCGCCGAGGGCGATACCGGCACCACCGCGGGCAGCTTCACCGTCCACCGCACCGGCGGCGTCACCGGCACGGTGACCGTCGATTATGTGATCACCCTGCCGGGCGGCGTCGGCGGCGCCGACGGCGCCGACGTCAGCGGGCCGCTGACCGGCACCGTCACCTTCCTCCAGGGCGAAACCACCGCCTCGATTCCGTTCACCGTCAACGGCGACGTCACCAACGAGCCCAACGAGACCTTCACCGTCGCGCTCTCCAACGCGACCGGCGGCGCCACCATCGGCGACGGCTCGGCCACCGCGACGATCACCAACGACGACGCGCCGCCGACCATCTCGATCGGCGACTCCAGCCTCGTCGAGGGCGACGACGGCGTCACCTACATGGTCTTCACCGTCAGCCTGTCCAAGGTCGCGGCCGGCACGGTCACCGTCAATTTCGACGCGTCGGACGGCAGCGCGGTCGCGGCCAGCGACTATGTCGACGTCGCCGGCCAGGTCAGCTTCGCTCCCGGCGTGACCGTGCAGACCGTCCGGGTGCCGATCATCGGCGACGACAATGCCGAGAATAACGAGACGCTGACCGTCACCCTTTCCAGCCCGGTTGGCGCCACCATCGCCGACGGCAGCGGCACCGGCACCATCACCAATGACGACGGCGCGCTTTATTATTCGCTCGCCGGCGGCTCGTTCAGCCAGAATTGGACCAACACCGGCCAGATCACCGCCGACGACAATTGGAGCGGCGTCCCCTACATCATCGGCTATCTCGGCGACATCGACCCCTCCGGCGCCACTACCAACGTCGATCCGCGCACGCTGACCGGCGCCAACCTCGGTGCGATCGACGTCATCGCCAATCTCACCGCCACCACCAGCACGTCCGGCGGCGTCGGCGAGTTCCAGATCGCCAACCCGGTGGTCGGCCTGCAGGGCTCCGGCACGGCAGATGCGCCGAGCCTCGTCCTCTACATGGACGCGACCGGGCGCAGCAGCGTCCGGCTCCAGGCCAATCTGCGCGACATCGACGGCACCGCCGACAATGCCCCGCAGCAGATCAACGTCCAGTATCGGACCAGCCCCGGCGGCACCTGGACCAACGTCCCCGGCGGCTATTTCGCCGACGTCACCACCGGCCCCAGCCTCGCCACCCAGGTGACCGCATTGGACGTCACCCTGCCGGCGGGCGCCGACAATGCGGCGACGCTCGAAATCCGGATCATGACCACCAACGCGGTCGGCAATGACGAATGGGTCGGCATCGACGACATCATCGTCTCCAGCGCGGTCAGCGGCCCGGTCCTGTCGATCGCCAACACCGCCGTGTTCGAGGGCGATGCCGGGCCGAGCCTGATCACCTTCACCGTCACCCGCGGCGGCAGCAGCACGGGCGCCGTGACGGCCGATTATGCGGTCGCATTCGGCGGCGGCCCGTTCGACGCCAACGCGGCGGACTTCACCGGGCCGCTCACCGGCCAGGTCAGCTTCGCCGACGGCCAGACGAGCGCGACGATCACGCTCAGCGTCAACGGCGACACTGGCCCCGAAGGCGACGAGAATTTCACCGTCCTTCTCTCCAACGCCAGCGGCGGCGCGACCATCGCCGACGGCAGCGCCACCGGCACGATCGTCAACGACGACGGCACGCCGCCGCTGGTCTCGATCAACGACGTCACCGTCACCGAGGGCGATGGCGGCACCAGCCTGATGACCTTCACCGTCACCCGCACCGGCGGCACCGGCGCATTCGACGTCGACTGGCAGACCGCCAACGGCAGCGCCACCGCGCCGAGCGATTATGCGGCCGCCGGCGGCACCCTCCATTTCGGCGTCGGCCAGACGACCGACACGATCAGCATCACCATCAACGGCGACACCGACGCCGAGTTCAACGAGACGCTCCAGGTGCTGCTTTCGGGTGCTACCAATTTCGCCCTGGTCACCGACGGCACCGGCATCGGCACGATCGCCGCCGACGATCCGATCTACATCCACATGATCCAGGGCACGTCCTATTTCAGCCCGATCCTCGCCGCCGAGGGGATCACGACCTTCAACACCCAATCGGCGGGGCTGGTCACCGTCCGCGCCATCATCACCGCGGTCGACAATGACGGCCCGCGCCAGGGCTTCTACCTCCAGGAGGAAATCACCGACTGGGACGGCAACAACTTCACCTCCGAGGGCATCTTCGTGATGACCCGCAACGATGCCGGCATCGGCACCGCCGTCGCCGGCGTCGCGGTCGGCGACCTCGTCACCGTCACCGCCCACGTGATGGAATATCAGGGCTTCGCCAACAACATGCCGATCACGGCGCTGACCAACCCGAGCTCGATCGTCGTCAACGGCAGCGGCAACACGCTGCCGGCGCTGCTGCTCGACGCCAGCCATCCCATGCCGACCGCGATCATGACGCTCGTCCAGCCCGATTATACCGATTCGTCGGACGGCGTCGGCGACACGTTCGACGCCTCGCTCTACGCGCTTTCCTTCTGGGAGACGGTCGAGGGGATGCTGGTGACGATTCCCGACATGGTCGTCGCCGACGGCTTCGTCTCGACCTCGGGCGGCCAGCCCATCTTCCAGGCTTACTCGCAGCAGCATGCCGACGCCGACCAGATCAACGGCCGCGGCGGCTACACCATCGCCGGCGATCCGCCGGTCGGCCAGCTCCACACGCCGGAAACGGTCGACGACACGATCGCCGGCGGCCGCCATCTCTCGGACGGCGACGTCAACCCCGACATCATCGAGATCGATTTCACCGGCTTCGCGATCGACGCGCCCGCCGGCCTCACCAATTCCGCCTCGATGGGCGACTATCTCGGCGACGTCACCGGCATCGTCGAATTCGACTTCACCGACCGCAAGCTGTTCGTCACCGACATCGATGCGGGCTCGTTCGTCGACCACGTTACGACCCAGGAAATCACGGTCCTCGGCGACGACAGCCGCAGCCTGACGGTCGCTACCTTCAACGTCGAGAATCTCGATCCGGGCGACGGCGCCGCGCGCTTCGCCGCTTTGGCGGCTGCGATCGCCAACAACCTCAACATGCCCGACATCCTCTCGATCGAGGAGATGCAGGACAATAATGGCGCGGCCGCCGGCGACGGCATCTCGCCGACCGGCACCGACGCCTCGATCACCTGGCAAATGCTGGTCGACGCGCTCAACACGCTGACCGGCGCCCATTATCAGTGGGTCGACCAGGCGCCGATCTACAATGCCGAGGGCGGCGAGCAGAGCGGCAACATCCGCGTCGGCTTCCTCTACAACACCGATCGGGTCCAGCTCGGCGATCTCGACGCAAATGCGACGCTGGCCGAACGCCGCATGTACACCGACCGGATCGGTGACGGCGTCCGCGACGCGGGCGACCTCATCCAATTCTCCGACGACATGCTCGGCGCCGAGATCCAGACCGCCGATTGGTCGAACACGCGCCGCTCGCTGCTCGGCCAGTTCACCTTCAACGGCAACACCGTCTTCGTCACCGCCAACCACTTCCCGGCCAAGGGCGGCTCCGACGAATTCTGGCAGTTCAACCAGAATCCGGCGACCGGCGAGCCGACCAATGCCGGCTGGACGTCGCGCAACGCGGTCGCCCAGGACGTCTATTCGATGCTGAACCTGATCGAGAGCGGCGCGCCCGGCAGCGGCATCGTCTCGGGCGGCGACTATAACGATTTCTACTTCTACCGGCCGCTGACGACGGTGACCGGCTACACCATGGCGGACGGCACCGCGCGGGTCGGCGGCGCCCGCTTCGACAACCTCACCCTCCATCTCGCCGAGGCGGAACGCTACACCTACAATTTCGACGGCCGCAGCCAGGCGATCGACCATATCATCGTCAACTCCACGCTCGGCGCGGTCGCGACCTATGACGTCGTCCACATCAACACCGGCTTCAACGCGTCCGACCCGACGCCGCTCTCCGACCACGATCCGGGCCTGTCCTCGTTCGACTTCCGCAGCTTCTCCGAGCGGCTGTTCGGCACCGCGGGCGCCGACACGATCAACGGCTTCGGCGGCAATGACGTGATCGACGGCCTCGGCGGCGACGACACGCTGACCGGCGGCCCCGGCGACGACACCTTCTACGTCGATTCGGCCGGCGACACGGTCATCGAGGCGGTCGGCGAAGGCAATGACCGCGTCCTCGCTTCGGTGTCCTACGTCCTGATGGCCGGCGCGGAGGTCGAGACCCTCGAAGCGCTCAATCCGAACGACACCACGGCCATCAACCTGCAGGGCAACGAGTTCGCCAACCGGATCATCGGCAATGCCGGCGCCAACATCCTCACCGGCAACAATGGCGACGACGTCCTGATGGGCCGCGCCGGCAGCGACACGCTGCGCGGCGGCGCGGGCTTCGACACCGCCAGCTACGCGCTCGCGACGGCGGGCGTCGTCGCCTCGCTCGCGACCAACACGGGCAGCGGCGGCGAGGCCGCCGGCGACACCTTCAACAGCATCGAAAAGCTCGAAGGCAGCCAGTTCAACGACACGCTGACCGGCGGCACCGGCAACGACACGCTGTCCGGCCTCGGCGGCATCGACACCCTCTCCGGCGGCAGCGGCACCGACACGATCGACGGCGGCGCCGGCAACGACGCCCTGACGGGCGGCAACGACAACGACTTGCTCAACGGCGGCGACGACAACGATACGCTGGACGGTGGCAACGACGCCGATACGCTGAACGGCGACGCCGGCAGCGACACGCTCAACGGCGGCAATGGCGACGACATGCTGAACGGCGGCACCGGCGCCGACACGCTGTCGGGCGGGAACAACAACGACACGCTGAACGGCGGCGCCGGCAACGACGTGCTGACCGGCGGCATCGGCAACGACGTCTTCTCCTTCTCGGAGATCGGCGGCGCCGACCGGATCACCGACTTCCAGCACGTCAACGACAAGCTCGACTTGACGTTGATCGACGCCGTCGCCGGTGGCGCCGACAATGCGTTCACCTTCATCGGCGGCGCCGCCTTCAGCAATGTCGCCGGGCAGCTGCGCGCCTACAGCTCGAGCGGCACTTATTTCGTTGCCGGCGACGTCAACGGCGACGGCGTCGCCGACTTCACCATCCAGACCAACATCCTGCTGGTGAACACCGACTTCGTCCTCTGACCGTCGCGGACGATGAGGGCGGCGCCGCGGATTTTCCGCGGCGCCGCCCTTGTTTCGTCAGGCTGCTACTCCTGCCGCGCCCGATCTGCTGACCTGCCGCCGCATCCAGCCAGGGGGAGGGCGGCGATGGCGCGCGCATTCTATCTGCTGTTCGGGCTTCTCGCTTACCTGATTTTCTTCGCCACCTTCCGCTATCTGATCGCCTTCGTCGGCGATCTCCCCTGGGTGCCGCGGACCGTCGACCGCGGCCATGCAGTGGTCGGGCCCGGCCACTTTCGTCTCGGCTGGCGCGCGCCCGAAGCGCGCGCCGCCAGACCGAAGGGCGAGCCGGGGACCTCCCCCCGTCCGGCCCGCCTTTCCAAACCCCGCCACGCCAAACATCTTGCAGACCAAGGCCCGGATGTCCCATGATTGGCACGCGCCGCGGGGCGCGGGGCATGATGGGGGATCGAATGAAGAACGGGACGCTGGCGGCCGTGACGGCCGTATTGCTGCTCCATGCGGGCGGTTTGTGCGATCCGGCGGCGGCGCAGGGCCAGGCGCGCACCGATACGCCGGCGGGCGAACATGAGGACGATCCCGCCAAATTCTTTCTGTTCCACATGGCGGACGTGACCTACGAGCAGGCGCGCGCCGATTACGTCTTCTGCATCCAGCAGGCGCGGCCGATTCTTTCGCTGCGCGACAAGATGGGCAATTCGGGCGGCGGCCTGCTCGGCGCGATGATCGGCGCCCGCATGGCCGAGATCGACCGGCTGCGCATGCGCAACGCCGCGATGCGGCAGTGCATGGGCCTGATCGGCTATGCCCGCTACCTGGTCCCCGAGCCCGAATGGAAGGCGCTGGTCAACGAGGGCGACATCGTCGTCGCCGACAACGGCCAGCCCGATCCGGTGGTGATCGAGCGGCTCGCCCGCTTCGCCTCCGGTCCCGCTCCGACGACGCAAAGGCTCGACCCATGACCCGCAGCTTCCGCCGCCTTGTCGCGCTCCTCGCTTTGGCCCTGTTGGGCGCGACCGCCGCGAGCGCCAACCGCCCGGTCGACCAGCGCCGCTTCGCGCTCGATCCGAACCTCGGCTATATCGTCGTGCGGGTCGGCCCGCTCGGCAGCGGCGGCGGCGCGCCTATGGTCTATTTCGTCCGCGTCGACCGCGAAAAGCACACCGCCTTGTGGTCGTTCGGCGCCGGCAATATCGACAGCCGCCGGGTCCTCGACGGCGCCCAGATCTCGGGCCGCAACCATTGGGCCGTCGATGGCCAGACCGGCCTTTACGTCGTCCCGGTCAATCCCGGCTTCTGGGTGGTCGGCGGCGCCGGCGCCACCACCTTCTCCCTCGGCAGCTACGGCTTCGAGGTGCGCGCGGGCGAGATGACCTATGTCGGCACCGTGCTGACCGGGCGCCAGAACGGCGAGTCGCCGATCCCGGAAATCGCCGCCTCGCGCCTGTCACCCGATCTCGCCTCGTTCGGCACGCTGATGAACATCGTCATGTCGGACGCGGTGCTGGTGCGCCCGCCGGCCGAGGGCGACGCGCTCCCCGCGGCGATCACCGCCTTCACCGTGACCCGGGCCGAGCTCGTCCCCGACGTCCGTTTCGACAATTTCCTGCGCGCTTTGGTCAACCGTGCGCTCGGCCTGCCGCCGATCGGCCATATGCCGCTGCTCGGGCCCGGCGAGGATCCGTTCGCGCCGCCGGCCCCGGCCGAGGCCGGGCCGACGACCCCGGCGCCGTAACTGCGCTCAGAGCAGCCTGAGCTGCGCGCCCTGCGGCGGCTCGAACAGGTCGCGGCGCAGCGGGCGCTTGTCGAGGTTGAGGCCGTGCTTCTTCACCGCCCGCTCGAACCGCGCCTTCAAGAGGTCCGCCCACGGCCCTTGCCCGCGCATCCGGCTGAACCAATTCGGGTCGTTGTCTTTCCCCCCACGCAGGGACTGGATGATGTGCATCACCTTGGCGGCGCGGTCGGGATAATGTTCGTCGAGCCAGGCGCGGAACAAGGGCGCGACCTCGAACGGCAGGCGGACCGGCAGATAGAAAACGCCCGTCGCGCCGGCCTCCGCCGCGGCTTCGACGATATGCTCGAGCTCGTGGTCGGTGATCCCCGGCACCACCGGCGCGATCGCGACCCAGGCCGGCACACCCGCCTCCGCGAGCCGTTTCACCGCCGCGAGGCGCTTGCGCGCCGCCGGCGCCCGCGGCTCCAGCGTGCGCGAGATTTTCGGCTCCAGCGAGGTTACCGACAAGGCGACGCTGGCCAGATCCTGCTTTGCCATCTCCTGGAGAATGTCGAGGTCCATCAGCACCCGGTCCGACTTGGTGGTGATCGTTACCGGGTGCTTCGTCTCGGCCAGCACCTCCAGCACGGAGCGGGTGATCCGCCACGTCGCTTCGATCGGCTGATAGGGGTCGGTGTTGGTCCCCATCGCGATCGGGCGGACGCTGTAGCCGGGCTTCGCCAATTCGGCGCGCAGCAATTTCGCGGCGTCGGGCTTGGCGAACAATTTGCTCTCGAAATCGAGCCCGGGCGAGAGATCGTGGAAGGCGTGGGTCGGGCGGGCGAAGCAATAGATGCAGCCATGCTCGCAGCCGCGATAGGGGTTGATCGAGCGGTCGAAGCCGATGTCGGGGGATTGGTTGCGGGTGATGATCGTCTTGGGCTTCTCGACCGTCACAATCGTCCTGAGCGGCGGCAGGCCCCCGTCGAGCTCCTCGCGCGCATCGAGCCAGTCGCCGTCGGCCTCGCGGGTCGGCAGGTTGAAGCGGGTCGGCGTGCGGTTCTCGGGCGCACCCCGGCCGGAACGGGCATCGGGTCGCATGACTTCGAGATAGCTTCCCGGTGAGAACAAAGCCAGAACTAAATCGTCATTCCAGCGAAAGCTGGAATCTCACTTCTTTTTCACGGCAAAGGGATTCCAGCTTTCGCTGGAATGACGGGTAGGGTCAGTCCGAGCCCATCGCGGTCTGCCGGGCCCGCGGCGCGATCCGGACCGCGGTCGGGCCGGGCAGGCCGGGGAAACGCGGCCACAAGCCTTGGGCGAGCGCCCGCCGGCTGGCCGAACGGTCGCCGCCGCGCGCTTCGTAGATCCAGTAGTTCCTGAGGATGATCGGGACGTAGCCGCGCGTTTCCCAATAGGGGATCGATTCGATGTAGAGCAAAGGGTCGCTCTGGTCGTAGCGGCTGTTCCATTCCGCGATCGGCGCCGGGCCGGCATTGTAGGAGGCGATCACCTTGGGCAAGAGGCCGCCGGTGCTCGCCATGTCGCGCAATTGCTCGAGATAGGTCTGGCCGTATTCGATGTTGACCTGCGGCACGTTCAGCGAGGCGGCGCTGAACGCCTCGCCGCGGGCGCGGGCCATGTCGCCGGCGGTGCCGGGGCGGACCTGCATTAGCCCGCGCGCGCCGGCCGGGCTGACCGCGTCGGTGCGGAACTGCGATTCCTGGAGGGCGTGGGCGAAGGCCAAAGAGGGATCGACCCGCCAGCCCCGGGTCGGCCGCCAGCTCGGCGCCGGGTAGCGGTCGTTCGGCCCGAACCGGCTGCCGCGCGGGCCGTTATGGGCGAGGTACATCTGGGTCGCGGTGAGGTTCAGCCGCGCGGCGAGATGGATGAGATGTTCGTGCTCGCCCGGGCGCCCGATCTGGGCCTGGCGTCGGATCAGCTCGGCGGCGAGGTCGTTCTCGCCGATCTCGCTCAAGGCGACCGCAGTGCGCGCATTGCGCAGGCCCGACAGCGCCCGCCAGTCGGCCTCGGTGAAGGTGGTCATGTCGGCAGGCGGCGCGCGCAACGCCAGCGCGCTTTGCGCCAGCAGGCCGTAGAAGGTCTCGCCGAGCCGCGCCGCCGACCGGAGATGTGCCTGCACCCGCTCGGGACGGGCGCCGGCGGTGTCGGCCCGCGCCGCCCAATAATGGCCGGCGGCGGCAAGCTCGATGTCGGTCGAGCGCGACGCGACGTCGTTGAAATGTTCGGCGGCGGCGGCGAAATCGCCCATCCGCCAGGCGGCGAGGCCGGACACCCATTCGGCGTGGAGCGCATGCTCGGTCGGCCCGTTGCGGGCGAGGTCGGCGATCCGCCTTGTGTCGGCGTCGTAGCCGTTGAGGTAATAGACCCAGGCGATGCGCTGCTGGAAGGCGGTGCGGGCTTCATCCGACAGCTCGGCGATGCGGGTGTTCAGGAGGGCCTCGGCCTCGACCGGCCGGTCGTCGCGGATCAGCGGCTGGATCAGCGGCTCGAGCTGGTCGGCGACGGCATCGCCGCGGATCGGCCGCGGTCGGGCGCGGCGCGGCTGGCCGGCGAGGCCGTAGAAGCGCTGCGCCTGGGGCAGCTCGGGCAGGCTCTCGGCGCCGCGGGCGCGGGCGAGGCGGGCGAGATCGTCGGCCTGGGGCAGCTCGGGGGCGCGGGCGATGAGCTCGGTGAGCGGCCCGCTCTCAACCCTGGGCGAGCCCGGCATGGTGTAGAGCATCGCCCGGGCGAGATCGTGCAGCGGCCCGCTTTGCATGCCGTCGAGCCGGCCGGCGGCGCCGGCCCAGTCCTGGGCGCGCAAGGCGGCGAAGACGGCGCGGTAGCCGTCGCGCTCGGACGCGGTCAGCTGTGCCGGCGCGGAGACTGCGCGCGCCTCCTGCGCCCGGGCGGGAACGGCGAGGATCATGGTCGCGGCGAGCAGCGCCGCCTTCAGCCCCTTCGTCAACTCAGCGCCTCCCTCAGCATCTGCAGATCGGCCCAGGCCAGCGTCTTCAGCGCCGGCTGGGTCAGCAGCTTTTCGGGCCTTATGGTTACCAAAGTCTTGATCCCGTCGACGTCGTGCCATCTGGCGCGGGCGCCGGCGACCGCCGCGCCGACCAAAGCCTTGCCGCAAATGTCGCCGAACAGCAGCAGCGCTTTCGGCGCGGCGAGGCCGATATGGCGCCGGGCGATCTCGGCGAGCCGGTCGGCGCTGGTCGCGTCGATCGCGCCGGTTGGGGTACGGATCGGCGAGAGCGGCGCGAGATAGACCGAATCGCGTCCGCGCCCGATCGCGGCCAGCATCCGGTCGAACAGGGCGCCGGCCTCGCCCGACAGCAGGCCGCCGTCGGCCGACGGCATGTCGACCAGGATCATCAGGCCGGACGCGGGATCTCCCGCCGGCGCCGCGCGCTGCGCCGAGGGCGTGGCGAACGGCAGCTCCGCGCTCGTCGCCAGCCAGTCCAGAAGCGCTTCGAGCGTGTCCGGAAGGGGTGCCGGCAGAGGCTCGGCGGGCGCGCGCACGATCTTCGCCTGGGGATTGAGCCAGTCGCGCGGCGTCTCGCCGACGATCGTGTCGACGCCGGCTTCCTCCCACCAGTCGAGGGCGCTCGCCGCCCAGCTCGAGGCCATGATGCCTTACCCCGCTTATCCGTCCCCCTTCATCCGGCCCGGCGCGGGCTGGTCAATCGGGGACGGGCTGTTTATCTGCCGGACGGTTGGTGAAAAGCGACGACAGGAGCGGCGGAGCGGGTGAATGGCTGAGCGGGAGTCGATGCCCTATGACGTGGTCATCGTCGGCGCCGGCCCCGCCGGCCTCGCCGCCGCGATCCGCCTGAAGCAGCGCGCCGCCGCGGCGGGCCGCGAGCTTTCCGTCTGCATATTGGAAAAAGGCTCCGAGGTCGGCGCCCACATCCTCTCCGGCGCGGTCGTCGATCCGCGCGCCATCGACGAGCTGCTGCCCGACTGGCGCGATCTGGACAGCCCGCTCACCGTGCCGGTCACCAGGAACGAGCATTGGGTGCTGACGGCGAAGAAGAGATTTCCTTTCCCGCACGTCCTGATGCCGCCCTTCATGTCGAACAAGGGGACCTACACGCTCAGCCTCGGCAACCTTTGCCGCTGGCTCGCCGGCCAGGCCGAGGCCTTGGGCGTCGAGATCTTCCCGGGCTTCGCCGCCGCCGAAATTCTGTTCAACGACGATGGCTCGGTGAAGGGCGTGGCGACGGGGGATATGGGAGTCGCGCGTGATGGCACCCACAAACCCGATTACCAGCCCGGCATGGAGCTGCACGGCCGCTACACCTTGTTCGCCGAAGGCGCGCGCGGCCACCTCACCAAGGAATTGAAGCGGATCTTCGAGCTGGACGCCCACAGCCAGCCGCAGGTCTACGGCATCGGCCTCAAGGAGCTGTGGGACGTCGACCCCGAAAAGCACGAGCCCGGCCGCGTCATCCACACCCAGGGCTGGCCATTGGCCGACGCGTGGGGCGGCGGCTTCCTCTACCATCAGGCGGGCAATCAGGTCGCCCTGGGATTCGTCGTCGCGCTCAACTACAAGAATCCGTGGCTGTCGCCGTTCGAGGAATTCCAGCGCTGGAAGCAGCATCCGGCGATCCGTCAGTTTTTGGAAGGGGGGCGCCGCGTCTCCTACGGCGCGCGGGCGATCAACGAGGGCGGCTGGCAGGCGGTGCCGAAGCTCGCTTTCCCGGGCGGCGCGCTGATCGGCTGCGCCGCCGGCTTCGTCAACGTGCCGCGGATCAAGGGCAGCCACACCGCGATGAAGTCCGGCATGCTCGCCGCCGAGGCGGCCTTCGCCGCGATCGCCGCCGATCGGGGTGGCGACGTGCTGGAGGATTACGAGCCGGCCCTGCGCGGCTCGTGGGTCGCCGGGGAGCTCGAGCTGGTCCGCAACGTCGAGCCGCTGGTCGCCAAATGGGGCGGTCTCCTCGGCACCTTGCTCGCCGGCGCCGACATGTGGATGCGTCAGCTGCGGATCGGCCTGCCGTTCACGATGAAGCATCATCCCGACCACACGACCTTGTGGCGCAAGGACCTCGTCCCGCCAATCGACTATCCGAAGCCGGACGGCGTGATCAGCTTCGATCGGCTCTCCTCGGTGTTCGTCTCCAACACCAACCACGAGGAAGACCAGCCGATCCACCTCACCCTCAAGGACCCCGCCATCCCGGTGGAAGTCAACCTGCCGCTTTATGAGGGTCCGGAGCAGCGTTACTGTCCGGCCGGCGTCTACGAGTTCGTCGAGGAGGGGGCGGGCGTGCGTCTCCAGATCAACGCGCAGAATTGCGTCCACTGCAAGACCTGTGACATCAAGGACCCGACCCAAAACATCAATTGGGTCGTCCCCGAAGGCGGAGGAGGGCCGAATTATCCCAACATGTAGGCTAGGGTCTGGACCCATGACCGGAGGCGGTCGTGACGGGTTGGCATTTGTTGTCCGGCAAGGAGTAAGGAGGGAGCGATGAAGATTCATCGTGACCGACGCAGCGACGCCGTCCGGGCGGCAAAGGACAGCCCGCCGCTTCGCGGTCGGCCGGGGAAGGCG
>DATHJO010000017.1:0-120535 GCA_035316145.1 Allosphingosinicella sp.
TCATAGCCATAGGTGAAAACCTGCCCGTCCGGATGGGTGATCCGGGTGCGGTTGCCGTTCGCGTCATATTGGTGAGTGAGCGTCCTGCCGACTCCGCCCATCGTCGTCGTGCTCGAGGCGAGCCGGCCGAACCCGTCATAGGCGTTGAAGATTCCCGGCCCCCCGGCCCCGAACGTCGCCGAAAGCTGCAGGCCGCGCAGGTCGTAGGCGTAATCGGTCTCGGACGTGACACCGACACCCAATTGCCAGGCGCGCTTCATCGTGACGCGGTCGAGCGCGTCGTAATCGAACACCAGGACCCGTCCGTCGCGCCTGCGCAGCTGCAGCCGGTTGCCGTTCGCGTCATAGCCATAACCCTCCCAGTCGTCCGCATTGACGCCGCCCGCGCTGGCGAGCGCGCTCGCCGGGCTGCTGTCGTCGAACGCGGCGGGCCGGGTGGTGCTCGGGAAAAACCAGCGGTCCTGGCGGCCGAGGCCGTCGTAGCGCAGCTCCGCACGGTTGCCGTTGCCGTCGATCACGGTCGTCACCTTACCGTTCGGGCTGTACGCCCAGGTCGCCTCGGTGCCCTCGTCGCTCGTGCCGACGCCCTCGCGCAGTTGGAGCCGCTGACCGGCGGCATCGTAGATGTTGCGGGTGATTCGGTCCGCACCGTCGCTCCCCGGGGTGCTCAATGTGCAAGCGGAAGCTGGCAGCGAGCCGAACACCGCCGGGTTCATCCGGACTGCGGTGCATTCGAGCCGGCCCAGCACGTCGTAACTGTATTGCGTCACCGTCCGGATCGTGCCGGCCGCGCCCTCGCGCACGGTATCCTGAATCTCGCGCGATCTCCCATCATAAGCCGTCTCGAGCGTGCGGAAGACCGTAAAGCCTGTCCAGCTCGTCGGCGCGACAGAGTCGGACTGCCAGGCGGAGAGCGTCCCGGTCTCGACCTTCGTCAAGCGTCCGGCGGCGTCGTAGGTGTTGCGCACGGCGATGAACGGGTTCCCGCTTCCGACCGTGTCGGGATCGGCCGAGATCGTTCCCGTCACATGGCCCACGGCATCGTAGCGGGTGCCGCTCGTGAACAGCGAGGGGCTCGCCTGCGCGAAGAGGCTCGCCGGGAGCGCCAGGATCGCGAGAGCGAAAAGGATGGGGAGCCTGTTCATGGGCAGCTCCCCAAGCCGGCTCTGGGCTGGGTCTCGCTGATCCGGTTGCCGGCGGCGTCATAGCCGTAGCAGGTGCGCAGGGTTGCCGGGGCGCCGGCGACGTAGGCGGTCACCGCGATCCCGCGCAGGATGAGGGTGTTGGGGCCCGAATCCGGGCCGTAATCGTAATCGGTGACGACCTCGTCAGCGGCGCCGCCGGCGCAGCCCGCGCCCGCGGCCGCGGTGGCGTTGCAGCGGCGCTCGCGGGTCAGCAGCCAGATCGCGGTCGGCCCGTGCATGTAGCCGCCGGAGCCGTTGGCGATCCAGGCGTAGCGCTGGGCATATTCGTAGCGCTTCTGCGGCCGCACGTTCGCCATCGAGCCGTCGGCCTGGCGGGTCGGCGTCAGCGGTCCGGTCTCGGTCAGGACGCCGCCATGCTCGGGCGCGTAGGTGTAGCTCCAGCCGTTGCCATTGGCGTCGGTAGCCGTGATCGGATAGTTGCAGGTCCTGGGATTGGTGCAATCGACCGGGAAAGTGGCTGTGTAGAGAGTAAGCGGCGGCAGGCCCGTGTTCGGCTTGGGATAGCGCGTGATCGCGGTGACGTTGTTGCGTTCGTCTCGATCGATCAGATTCTCATCCGATTCCGGCTCCGACCGGCCCCAATCCCGGAACGGATAGCCGTCGCTGTAATAGTAGGAACGCCCTAGCTCGTCGGTAAAGGTTTGGATGGTGCCGAAAATACCATATCCGAAGATTCCCACCGCACTGCCAGCTGGGTTGGTCGAAGACGCAGTCATATACGGGATGTGCCCGCTGTCATCGACATAGGTCAGCCGCGAATAATTCCATTGCCCGTCGGAATCTGCGATCCTGGAGACGTATAGCTGGCTCACATTGTCGGAGCCGTATTGGAAGGTCACGGTCGAGTTCGGCACCGCTGTATGGCGCATTGAAGAGGGGATTTGCCAGCCTGTCGAGAAAGTGATCTCGACACCGTCTGCGGCCCCCGGCTGTCTGATTGTCGCCGTCGCAGCCGCGCTGTTGTAGCTGACATCCGCCGAAGGCAATGACGAAACCGCGGCGCATTCCTGCAGCGCGCTCTCATCGCAGTAGACGGATGCCTTATTATATCCGGTTATGCGGCGGGGAGCGATCCAGTTGCCGGATGAGACATTGGATGCCGGCGTTGTGTCGCTCATATAGAGAAATTGAATCCCATAGCCGCGCGAGGAAGTGACAAATCGCAGGCGGGCAAGGGGCCAGGTCGGCGTCTGGCAAACTGCCGGGGGCGTGAACGTGCAGGGAACAGTAATGACTTGCCGGTAGAAGCGCCACTCCTCGCCATTGGCCATGACGATCCTGTCAAGCAGATCATAAGCTCCCACCTGCTGCTGCGCAGGAATTCCCCGGTCGCCCGCTGCGTCGTAAACCCCGACGAGATTGGGGTCGCTGGATTGGAAACGCGTGAAATGCGTCGTTCCAAAACTATGCGTGTAACGCGACCCGTCCAGGTTCGTATGGTACGACCAAGAATATTGCCCGGGCGACAGCGCGAAGCCTGCTCCGTTGGGAAAGATGATATTCTCGAAGGGGCCGAACTCGTCGGGAGATCCGTCCGCTCCCATGGTCTGCGCCTGCGGCCTGAGCCCGGCGGCTAGCGCACCACCAGCATACAGCATGAAATTGCCCGGCGGTGCACTGATCTTGGTGGCCAGTATCTCGAAGGAGGCCGACAGTGTCGTCGCGTTCTCGCCAAATGAAACCAAGGGGATATTAATCGGCAAATCGCCGCTGACCAGATCGACGCCGCGGGCATCGGTCACGCGTCGCGGCGGCACCATTCCCGAGGTAACTGGCTGCGCGAGCGCGGCTCGCGTGCAGCCGAGGATCGCGATCGCGGCGAGGGCGGTTTTGAGAAGCAAGTTCAAGTCAGTCCCCATTCGCTTGTAAATCCGTGGCCATCGGCCGGCGACGGCCTCGCGTCACGGCGGCGGCGAATTGGGCGAGACGACGTTGACGTTGGTGCGGTTGTCGGCCTTGTCGTAGCTGTACGTTGCCGAGACGTTGTTGTTGACGCTGCCGGTGCGCACCACCTTCACCAGCCGGCCGCGCGCGTCATAGCTGTAAGTGATCGTCTCTGAGGCGATCGCAGCGCCAGCGAGCACCGCTATCGCCAACGCAAGCATGATTTTCTCAATTCGTGCTGGCATTTTGGACCCCAAGCGACTCTACGGGTCAACTCCGTAAAAAGCATTCCAAGTTACGCTTTGCAATGCGTAGATTCGAGTTGGAGCTAGGCATACGCTTGCATCTTATATGCGCATAGCGAACCCAGATCCTACACCGGACGCATAAGACGCACAACGTGAGGCCTTGTTAGAATAACCGGTAATTGAAACGCCCTGCAATGAATGTAAAGTCGCAAGCGGCGCGCTCTTCGGGATTTAGATGCGGCCTAAAGCCGCTGCAAAGGGATACTCTTTCATATGCTAAACGCAGAGCGAGCGGTGCGAATAGCGCTCGAGAAAGTGGGCCTCGAGGTGAATGGGAAAAACCCCTGGGATCCACAGATGAAGAGCTCGGATGTCTTTGCAGGAATCCTCGCGCGGGGGAGCATTGGCCTCGGGGAAGCATACATGCAGGGGCGCTGGGAATGTGAGGACCTTGTCGAATTCTTCGCTCGCATAACGGGCGGAGGCGTCAGCAAGGCCGTAAGTTTGACGCCTGCCAACGTCCTCCTGTTCATCAGGTCCGTGCTCACCAACCGTCAGAGCAAAGGGCAGGCGCTCTCGCTTGGTAGATTTCACTACGACATTCCCCAGGAAGTATGGGAGGGGACGCTTGACTCGCGGATGACCGGAAGTTGCGCCTACTATCGGACGGGAGCCGAAACGTTGGATGAGGCGCAAGAAGCAAAGATTGATCTGACACTTCGAAAGGCAGATATCGGCCCAGGAAAATCACTACTCGACATCGGCGTAGGGTGGGGCGCTTTTTCTGGGTATGCGGCGGGTAAGTACAGCGCTAGGCCCATTGGGGTAACCGTCTCAGACAGCCAGCGCGAGTACATCAGGCAGCGCTACGGGGACGCAGTTGATGTGCGTGTGCATGACTATCGAGATACAAAGCTTTCGAACTCTGTCGACGCTGTCATCTCGGCAGAAATGTTCGAGCATGTAGGCTCCGATAACTTTCGTACGTTCTTTGAAGTCGCACACCGTTCGCTTAGGCCCGAGGGACGCATGGTCCTTCATACGATCGTGAGCCATACTCCTTCAAAGCATATTGACCCGTGGATGGACAAATACATCTACCCCGGAGGTTGTCTCCCTACGCCTGGCCAAATTTGCTCCGCCGTTCACGGACTTTTTCATGTGGAAGACGTACACGATATTGGCGCCCATTATGACCGCACTCTCATCGCATGGATGAGTCGATTCGAGGAGCACTGGGTGAATGTGAAGGCGCTTGGGAAAAAGAAGCTCGGCATGGACCCTGAGGTTTTCTGCCGCATGTGGAAGTACCACTACCTTGCAAGCGCCGGAGGGTTCAGGTCGCGCACTATCAGCGTGCATCAATACGTCTTGTCGCGCCGCGGCATTTCTGGTGGCTTGCCGCCAATTAGATGACCCGGAGTTTGCGCTCTCGTGCCACCTTTCGCTCCCGCGATGCGTCGGAACAAAGTGCGGAGCGAACGCGCCCGGCCTCTCGAGTTAGATATTTTGGCTCCTTTGGTTCGAACTGCCCTCTGACGCGGTGCACCATGTGCGCGCCGCGCGCGCTCGAGGGTTCGACCGAAGATCGGGGGTGGAGCGGGTGAAGGGAATCGAACCCTCGTCGTAAGCTTGGGAAGCTTCTGCTCTGCCATTGAGCTACACCCGCGCGGCAGCCGTATCTAGGCAGGGCTCCCCGGCTTGTCGAGAGCGGCCGGGAGCGCGGATTTGCTTTATCGGGAGGTGCTCCCATAGCGCACGTCACCCGGGGTGAGCGCCTTCTTGTCGGCCGCGGCATCGGCATATTTGAGATTGGTATAGGGGCTCAGCTTGGCGCCGAAGCTGCGGTCCTTGCCCGGCGCGAGCCGGCGCAGGTCGAACTCCTGTTCGAACTGGACGCCCATCCGGCGCCCCTCCGACCAGCGCACCTCGGCGCCGATACTGCCGCAGCCGGGCAGATCGAGCTGGACCTTGGATTCGGAGGGCAGCACGCGGTCGCCCTCGACCAGCGCGCCGCCGGTCGAGATGTTGCGGACTCGCACCGCGATGTTCATGCCGTTCCACTGCAGGTTGGCGACCTTGAGCAGGCCCTGGCGCGGCGGCCGGTTGAACTGGAAGCCGTCGGCGGTCACGGTCTTGTTCTGGGCGGCGAGCGCGCCGGCATCCTCGGGGCTCATCGGCCGGCCGAAAATATAGCCCTGGATGTGGCTGCAGCCCAATTCGCGGATCAGGGTGAGCTCGTCATGGGTCTCGGCGCCCTCGGCGGTGGTGTCCATGCCGAGGCTCTCGGCGAGAGTGACGATGGCGCGGATGATCGCGGCGTTGCGGCTGCCCGACTTGGCGGCGCCGCGGACGAAGCTCTGGTCGATCTTGATCTTGTCGAACGGCGCCTTCTTCAGATAGCCCAATGAGGAATAGCCGGTGCCGAAATCGTCGAGCGCGAGGCGGACGCCGAGCGACTTCAGCTTGGCGAACATGTCGTCGGTCGATTCGCTCTCGACCAGGAACACGCCCTCGGTGATCTCGAGCTCCAATTGGCGCGGCTGGATCTGCGAATTGGCGAGCACGCTCATCACGATCGCCGGCAGATTGGGGTCGACGAACTGGATCGGCGAGAGGTTGACCGCGACGCGGATCTGCTCGGGCCATTTGGACGCCTCGGCACAGGCGGTGCGCAGCACCCATTCGCCGATCTGCGGGATCAGGCCGCTTTCCTCGGCGAGCGGGATGAACAGGCTCGGGCTGATGATGCCGCGCGCCGGATGGTGCCAGCGGACGAGCGCTTCGAAGCCCGACAGCTCCTCGGTCTGCGCGTTCACGACCGGTTGATAAACGAGTTGCAGCTCGCTCCTTCCGATCGCCTTCCGCAAATCGTTCTCCAGCATTTGCCGGTCCTGCGCCTCCGAATGCATTTCGGGGGCGAAGAAGCAGAAGGTGCCGCGGCCGGCGGCCTTGGCCGAATACAAAGCGAGGTCGGCGTTGCGGATCAGGGCGTCGGCACAGGTGCCGACCGGCGGCGCGATGGCGATGCCGACCGAGGCGCCGATCGAGATGTTGTGGCCCTCGATCGAATAAGGCATCGAGACTTGCTGGATCAGCCGCTCGGCGAGGCTGGCAAGGCCGCCGCCGTCGTTCAGCGCCGGGAAGACCGCCTCGAACTCGTCGCCGCCGAGGCGGCCGATCTGGCCCTTGTCGCCGATCACGTTGGTGAGGCGCTGGGCGACCTGCTTCAGCAGCGCGTCGCCGATCGGATGGCCCAATGTGTCGTTGACGTTCTTGAACCGGTCGAGATCGATCAGGAACAGGGCGCAGCCGGCGGCGTTGCCCTTCTGGTTCTGCAGCGCCTCGTCCAGGGTGCGGCGCATCAGCATCCGGTTGGGCAGGCCGGTCAGCGAATCATATTTGGCGAGGCGGTTGATCTCGTCGTCGGACCGGCGCTGCTGGGTCAGATCGGTGCCGATGCCGCGGAAGCCGAGGAAGCGGCCATGTTCATCGAAGCTCGGCGTGCCCGACAGCGACCACCAGGTTTCGGCGCTGGTGTTGGCGCGCACGGTGATGTCAGTGAAGGGCAGGCGGGCGGAGAGGTGGAAGCCCAGCGTCCGCTCGGATTCGCCGCCCTCGTCGGCGCCGATCAGCTCGGAAAAGGGCCGGCCGAGCAAATCCTCGGCGCTGATCTGAAGATGGGCGGCGAGATGCTCCGAGACGTAGGAAAGGGCACCGCGCCCGGTCGTCTCCCAAAACCAGCCGCGGCCGGCCTGCTCGAACTCCTCGATGAAGCGCGCGGCGCGCTGCGCCGCCCAGCCCACTTCGATCCGGCGCCTGAGCTGGTGCGCATGATCGGCGGCGCGCGCCAGGCTGAGCCGGACGAGGCAAAGGGAAAGCAGCCCGACCGCGGCGGCGGCGGCCGGATTGCGCGACAGCAGCAACGTCTTCGCAGTCAGGCCGAGGCAGCCGAGCAGGGTCAGCGCCGGGAAGGTCAGGAAAGCGAGCGGGATGGAAAGCACGCCGCCGGCAAGGGCGATGTCGAGCAGGAGCGGGGTGTTGGCGGAGGCGGGGGCGGCCGCGATCGCGACGGCGCACCACAAGGCGTTGGCGAGCAAGGCGTAGGCGGCCGCGCCGCGCGTCGCGACGTGGGGCGCGAGGCTCGAAATCGGCCGCTTGCGGAACCAGAGGCAGCCGACGACGTCGACCGCCAGCATCAGCCCCAAAGGGATCGCGACCGCGGCCGGCGCGCCGGTGCGCAGATCGAGCAGGATCGCGGCGGCGCACACGATGTGGACGGTGAGGAAGAAAAACGGAACGTGATCGAGCGCCCGGTTGCGCTCGCGCGCGGCGCTTTCCTCCTGGTCCTCCTCGGTGCGCCGGAAATCCTGCACGAGGAGACGGCCGAGGGACGTGCGTCCCGCGGTTTCGGCGCGAACCGGATCGCGATATCTGCGGATGCCTCCCATGAGGGCCGCCAATAGCGCCTCCCTCTTAAAATTTTGTTTTTTGGCGCGGGCCGGGATCAGCGGTCCGGCTCGTCCTCGGTCGGGCGCAGGTTGCGGCATTCCTCGCGGTCGGGGTGACGCTCGCAGCGGCGGGCAAGACGACCGCGCCGCTCCTCCTCCTCGCGCAGCTCGCGGCCGCGGCGTTGGTCGGCCTCGGCCTGGCTGGTGGTGACCGCATCGACGCCCGCGCCGACCACCTTGACCGGCAGGGTGACGATGTCGACCGCGGTCCGGGCGAGGCAGCCGGACAGCAGCAGTGAGAGCGGGGCGGCGAGGATCAGGATGCGCATGGAATCTTTATGCCCGGCAGGGGTTGACGATCGCTGAACGCAATGAGGCGGCCCGGAGCCAGGGTCCGGACCGCCTCCTTGTTCGCTTGGTGCCGCCTAGCGCTTCGAGAACTGGAAGGAGCGGCGGGCCTTGGCGCGGCCGTATTTCTTGCGCTCGACGACGCGCGGATCGCGGGTCAGGAAGCCTTCGCGCTTGACGGTCGTGCGCAGTCCCGGCTCGTAGCGGGTCAGCGCCGTGCTGATGCCGTGGCGGACGGCGCCGGCCTGGCCGGAGAGGCCGCCGCCGATGACCGTGGCGACGACGTCATACTGGCCCTTGCGGTCGGCGACGTCGAACACCTGGTTGATGATCAGCCGCAGCGTCGGGCGGGCGAAATAGACCTCCTGGTCGCGGCCGTTGACGGTGATCTTGCCGGTGCCGGGCTTCAGCCAGACGCGGGCGACCGCGTCCTTGCGGCGGCCGGTGGCGTAGGCGCGGCCCTGCTTGTCGAGCTGCTGCTCGCGGAGGATCGCCTGGATCTGCGGGCCCTGGGTGGAGACGCCATGATCGTCGGGCGTCTCGTCGCGGTCGCGGCCGCGGCCGCGGCCGTCGCCGCGGGGACGCTCGCGCGCCGGCGCCGCCTCCGGGACCGCCTGGGCGGGCACCTCTTCGGAAACCTCGGCCTCCTCGGCTTCAGCCGGAGCTTCGGCGGTCTCAGCGGCTTCGTCGGCCGCCTCGGGCGGCGCGGCTTCGGCTTCGGGCTCGGCCTGGGTCAGCTTGGCGAGATCGGAAAGCGATTGACGGTTGTCTGACATCATTGACCCACCTTGTTCTTGCGGTTCATCGCCGCGACATCGAGAAGTTCGGGATTCTGGCCGCCGTGCGGATGCTCGGCGCCGGCATAGAGGTGGAGCGCGCGCATCTGGTCGCGGCCCAGCGGCCCGCGCGGGATCATCCGCTCGATCGCCTTTTCAAGCACGCGCTCGGGAAAGCGGCCTTCGAGGATCTTCGCCGGGTTGGTCTGCTTGATCCCGCCCGGAAAGCCGGTGTGGCGGTAATAGATCTTGTCCGCCATCTTCTTGCCGGTGAACTGCACCTTCTCGGCATTGACGATGACGACATGGTCGCCGCAATCGACATGGGGGGTGTAGCTCGGCTTGTGCTTGCCGCGCAGCAGGTTGGCGACGATCGCGGCGAGCCGCCCGACCACCAGCCCGTCGGCATCGATCAGATGCCATTTCTTCTCCACCTCGCGCGGCTTGGCCGACCGGGTGGTCTTCATCAGCGCCTTCATGGGCCCGAGACCTCTTTCAAATGAGCAGCGCCGCTCAAGCCGAGCGGCGCGGACCGCGGGCAAATGGCGGAGGAAGGCGTGAAAGTCAAGGAAAAGCGGGCGTTTCGTGAGAGGTATTATATTACCTAGCCCTGTTCGGCCACCCAGTCGCGATAGGCCAGCAGCGCCGCCGAGATCGGCCAGACGACGGCCGCCGGAACCGCGTAGCTGTGCAGCTCGGCGATCCGGGCGAGCAGCGCCTCGGCCTTGTCGGCGCGGGCCTTGAACAGGGCGGCGACTTCGTCCGCCCGCTCGACCTCGCCCTGCCAGCGGTAGATCGAATGGCAGGGGCCGAGGATGTTGGCGCAGGCGGCGAGCCGCTCCTCGACGACGAGCCGGGCGATCCGCTCCGCTTCCGGGGCGTCGGCGAAGGTCGCGTAGACGGTGACGATGTCGGTCATGCCTTAAGTCTCCCCGAGCCGGTGGGCGGCGGTGAGTGTCGCCGCGAGCAGCAGCACGGCCATCGCCTGGTGGGCGACAGCGATCTCGATCCGGACGCCCGACAGCAGGGTGAGGATGCCGAGCGTCAGCTGGGCAAGCACCGCGCCGGCCAGCGCCGCGCCTTCCGCCCGAAGCCCGCGCGCCCAGGCGCGAAGGCCGAGCCAGATGGCAAGCGCGGCGACGGCGAAGGCGAGCCAGCGGTGGACGAACTGGACGGTGACCGGATTGTCGGCAAAGTTGCGCAAGGCCGGCCGCAGCCATTCCGCCCCGGCCGGATACCAGTCCGCGCCCATCTTCGGCCAGGAATTGAAGGCGTAGCCGGCGTCGAGTCCGGCGACATAGGCGCCGAACATGAACTGGAGGAACAAGAGGCAGAGCGCCCAGATCGCCAGGATCGGCGGCCGCGCCCGCGCCGAAAGGTCGAGCGCGACCCAGACCAAAGCGGCGAAGATGAAGAGCGCGGCGAGCAGGTGGATGGCGAGGCGGATGTGGCTGACGTCGGGGCGGTCAATGAGGCCCGAGGCGACCATCCACCAGCCGATCGCGCCCTGCAGCGCGCCGAGCGCCAGGATCGCGCCCAATTTCCAGCCGAACCCCGCCGGGATCGCGCGGCGCCACCAGAACCAGGCCAATGGCAGCGCGAAGGCGAGGCCGATCAGCCGTCCGAGTAGCCGGTGGAGATATTCCCAGAAGAAGATCGCCTTGAAGTCGGCGAGCGTCATGCCGTGGTTCAGCTGCTCATATTGCGGGCTCGCCTTGTAGAGCTCGAACTGCGCCTGCCAGTCGGCGGCATTGAGCGGCGGGATCGCGCCCGAAAACGGCTCCCAGCGGGTGATCGAGAGGCCCGATTCGGTCAAGCGGGTGATGCCGCCGACGACGACCATCAGCAGGACCAGGGCGGCGACGGCCAGCAGCCAGGCGGCGATCGCGCGGGGGCGGGGCTCGGGCGCGGCGGGGCGGGACAGCATCGCAGCGCCTATGGCCGAGCGGCGGGCCGTTGCCAACCGGAGCCAGATGCAGCTTTTCGGCAAATGTTATATTGTAACCTCATGCGACTCGCCCTATAAACAACCGGAAAGGATTCGACCGCAAGTGCTTGCAAGCGTCATCGGCAACGGCAGGATCGACCGGTTGGCCATCGGCCTGTCGGGCCTGTGCCTCGTCCATTGCGTCGCCACGGCGGTGCTGGTGCTGATGCTCGCCTCGGCGGGCGGGCTGCTGGTCGATCCGCGCATCCACGAGATCGGCCTCGCCTGCGCGATCGGGCTCGGCGCGCTCGGCCTCGGCCGCGGCATTTTCGACCATGGCTTCATGATGCCTTCCTCGATCGGCGGCATCGGCCTCGGCACGATGGCCGCCTCGCTGACCTTCCCGCACGGCGCCGAGGAAGTCCTGATCTCGGTCTTCGGCGTGCTCGTCCTCGCCCTCGGCCACGACCTCAACCGCCGCGCCGGGCACTGACTTCAGACGTCATTGCGAGCGCAGCGAAGCAATCCAGCGCTGGATTGCCGCGTCGCTGCGCTACTCGCAATGACGGGGCGGGGGTCCTTGTGACGGCGGGACGAAAGGACTACATTTTCAGCCATGGCCCACGTCCACCACAGCCATAAGGGCGCCGATCTTTCCAAGGCCGCCAAGGCGACCATGGAGAAGGCCGGCGAGCAATGGACGGCGATGCGCTCGGCGGTGTTCGAGGCGCTCGCCGGCTTCGAGCGGCCGGCCTCGGCCTACGATATCGCCGAGAAGGTCTCGCAGAACGAGGGCCGCCGGATCGCCGCCAACAGCGTCTACCGGATCCTCGATTTGTTCGTCGGCGCCAACCTCGCCCGCCGGGTCGAGAGCGTCAACGCCTATGTCGCCAACGACCATCCCGATTGCCTGCACGACTGCATCTTCCTGATCTGCGACAGCTGCGGCCAGGCCAAGCATATCGACGACGACCGCCTCTCGAGCGGCGTCCGCGAGGCGGCCGAGGCCGCCGGCTTCACCCACGCCCGCCCGGTGATCGAGGTCCGCGGCACCTGCGGGGAATGCGAGGGGCAGTAGGACCTCGCCGCGGCCAAAGTGGACAAAATGGACGCCTGAGAGCGTGTTTTCGCGCGTCCGCCCGCCTCAAAGTGGACGAAGTGGACGCCTGAAAAGGCTTTTTCCGCCCCCTGGCCCTTCGACCTGACCATCAGTGCGAACAAGCTGTCCGTTTCTCACCATCTTCATTCTGAGAAAGAGCCCGCCGGGCGTGCGCCCGGCACGAAGTTCATTGCGGTCGCGAAAAATTCGAAATTTCGGGGGCTCCCGCAGCCTGTCGAGGCGCGGGCTCGAGCCGCACGTTCTCTCGGCGAAGTGGCGCCGCGGAAGCCTTCGGGCGGCGCGGACGGGGGTTCACGAACTTCACGATTTGCGGCGGCGCCGCTTCGGCGGCCCTGGCCTTCAGCGCCGCGACCTCGGCGAGCGCCGCGTCGAGCCCCGCCTTGTACGGCGCAATGACGGCGGCGATCGTCTTCGTCAGCCATTTGCGGTCGGCGACGAGCCCGGCGCGCCGGCCATATTTGCGCGGCTTCTCGCCGGCGAGCAGCAGCTTGAGCAGCGCATCGGAATAGTGCCGGCGGGTGCCGACCTGCTTGCCGTGGCGATAGATCGGCTCCTCGATTCCGTCGACGCCGCGCCGGTAGGCGGCGAGCTCGAGCGGCGCCCGGTGCATCCGCACGGCGAGCCCCCAGTCGCGCGCGAAGACGGGATCGCGGTCGCGATGATTGTAGGCGGTGCGGTTCGAGACGCCGACCAGCGCGCAGGCGTCGAGCACGCTCTCGCCGCTCCGCAGCGCCGTCAGGAAGAGCTGCTTGCGCTCCGCCGAAAAGCCGTCATGGCGTTCGCGCGCCTTTCCCTCCGCTGCCATCCGCCGCCATCCTTTCCGACTCGCGAAGCGGTCAACAAAGCAGGAATAATCCTACAGTGCAAGCGAAAAGTTCTTGCTCTGTTCCTACATGGCCGGGCAGGCGGCAACGCTAGCCGTGGGGGCGTCTGAATGGATCGGTCACGATCCGCAGCAGGCCCGAGCCGAGAACCGCGACGATCGCGAGGGCGATCATGATCGCCGCGCCCGCGACAAGCGCCGGCCAACCGCCTTGCTGAAGGATTTCGAGCAGCCTCGGGCTGATGCTGCCGATCGCGTGCTTGACGAGATCGGTCGCGCGGTCCGGCAGGATCCTGCCGATCGCGAGAAGCAGCGCGCCGGCGGCGGCGGCGAGCGCCGCGGCCAGGGCGGCGACCTGACCCAGGGCCAGGATCGCTCTCGCCCACGCCTCAGCCGGCGACATGACGGCGCGCGCGGCCGCCGCCGCCAACGTCCTCCGTCCGCCGGAAACCAGGGCCGCGGCGATCTCGGCCGGCATCACCTTCGCCCGCGTCCGCCGCGGCTTGAAATAACGGATGTGCGAAAGGCCGAAAAGGAGGCTTGCGCGGGCCGCGAAATTCCGCGGCACCAGCGCGATCCGGTCTTGCACGTCGCCGTCCGCGCGCTCCAGCGGTTCGGCGAAGGCATCGAGCCGGGCCGCGACCGGATCGGTCGGATCGTGCAGGTTCACCCATTCGCAGCCCTCGGGGAAGACCGCCGCCTGGAGGTTGAGCGGGACCACCCGCGGCCACATCGCGGCGAACTTGTCGAGCGGCGAGCCAAAGGTGACGAAGCCGGCGAAGCGCTCGAACAGCCGGCGCCGGCTGATCCCCGCGCTGTCGGCAAGCCAGGGCGGGCGGCGGGGCATCATCTTGTCGGTGGTGGGGTGCTGGCCTTCGGGCTTGAACGGACAGTCCGTCTTGAAGCTGGCCGGCAGGCGCGCCCATTCCGCCTCGGTAAGATAATTGGGCAGGGCCAGCTCGGTTTCCTGCAGCGCATTGAAGGCGGGAACGGTGCCGAGGCTGTGGGCGAAGATGTACCAGCGATTCCAATCCTCGCGCGCCGCCACTTCGGTCATCGCGCTCACCATTCGCCGGCGGATGGTCGTCCGGATCGGCAGGTCGGGATCGACCATGCTTCCCTTTCCCGGGCTGCCCGCCTGCTGGTAGATCTTCACGTCGCCGAGAAAGAGAAAGATGAGGCTCGGCTCGGGCAGCTTGTTCGCCAAGAGGGAGACGACCCGCTTGGCCGCGGACCAGCTGAAGAAGGTAAGAAAGGCGAGCAGGCCGGCGCCGCCCAGCAGCAGCCGCGACGGCAGCTGGCGCAGCGCGCCCGGGCGCTGAATCTGCGTCTTCTGATAGGCGAAGCGCGGCATCGCCATCAGCTTCACCGTGTTGCGGTGTGGGTCCCCTTTGCGGATCGCTTCCGCCGCCCACTGGCCGAGCCCCCAGAACCAGAATTTCGCCTGCTCGAACAGCCCGCCGCGGATGCCGAGATCGGCCCACCAGACTTCCCGGATATGGAGCCGGACCTGCTCTTCGCCATCGCCACGGTTGAAAATGCCGTCGATCGTGATCGTCCCGTCGCCGTCGGACTCGTCGTCGACGTTCATCCGAATCAGGTCCGGATCGGTGGCGATGAACGAGGCCAGCTCCCGCGCCGAACCGGTCAAATGCTCGAGCTTCTTCTGCTCTCCCATGCCGTGGACGACCAACAGGCCGATATCTTCCGCTTTTCTTGCCATGGGCCGCTCCCCGTCGAGCCAGGCTGGACGAATTAGGCAACGACCGCAAGCCGGGACTGTCAAGGCTCCCCGGCGGGAGGGAAGGAACCTGGCGGCTGCTCCGCCGCGGTCCCGTTCGCCTCAGCTGTCGTCGTCGCTCCCACCGCCGAACATCCCGCCCAATATGCCGCCGATCGCCGCCCCCGCCACGCCAGTCGCGACGGCGCCGCCCATGCTGTCGCTGTCGCCGCCGCCTTCGCTCGCCGGCATGTGGCGGAAGATCTCTTCGGCGAGGTTCATGATCGGCATCGACTGGAGCCAGATCTTGCCGGGGCCGGTCAGGGTGGCGAGGAACAGGCCTTCGCCGCCGAACAGGACGTTCTTGAAGCCGCGGACCATCTGGATGTCGGTCGAGACGCTCGGCTCCTGCATGCCGATATGGCCGGCATGGACGCGCAGCGTCTCGCCGGGGCCGAGCGTCTTTTCGATCACTTCGCCGCTCAAATCGAGGAAGGCGGTGCCGGGGCCGGTGACGCGCTGGAGGATGAAGCCTTCGCCGGCGAACAGCCCGGCGCCGAAGCGCTGCTGCCAGGCGATTTCGAGGCTCACGCTTTTCTCGGCGCAGAGGAAGGTCTCCTTGCGGCAGATCAGCGACTGGCCCGCGGCCAGTGCCATCGCCAGGATCTTGCCGGGGAAGCGCGGCGCGAAGGCGACTTGTCCGGGCGCCGCTTCGGCGGTGAAATCGGTGACGAACAGGGTGCCGCCCGACATCGCCCGCTTGAGGCCCGCGAACAGGCCGCCGCCGGTATGGGTGTCCATGACGATGGCCTGCGTCATCCAGGCCATGGCGGCGGTCTGGCTGTAGACCTGCTCGCCGCGCTCGAGGTCGATCGAGACGGTCTGCATCACGGTTCCGGATATGTCGTAGCGCATGCGTGGCCCTCCCTTGTGGGCCCTATACCGTGCACCGCGTCTGCACGGGAACAACATTCGACAGACGCTTGCGCGGGCGCTAGGAGGCGGCGCCATGAGTGAGAGTCCGCAGACGCCGCTGCTCGACACGATCGCGACCCCGGAATCGCTGCGCAAATTGAAGCGCGGCCAGCTCCGTCAGCTGGCCGACGAATTGCGCGCGGAGACGATCTCGGCGGTGTCGGTGACGGGCGGTCATCTCGGCGCCGGGCTCGGCGTCGTCGAGCTCACCGTCGCCCTCCATTATGTGTTCGAGACGCCGCGCGACCGGCTGGTCTGGGACGTCGGCCACCAATGCTATCCGCACAAGATCGTCACCGGCCGCCGCGACCGCATCCGCACGTTGAGGATGGGCGGCGGCCTCTCCGGCTTCACCAGGCGGAGCGAGAGCGAATATGACCCGTTCGGGGCGGCGCACAGCTCGACCTCGATCTCGGCGGCGCTGGGCTTCGCGGTCGCGAACAAGCTCGAGGGCAGGCCCGGCCGGGCGATCGCGGTGATCGGCGACGGCGCGCTGTCGGCCGGCATGGCCTATGAGGCGATGAACAACGCCCAGGCGGCGGGCAATAGGCTGATCGTCATCCTCAACGACAACGACATGTCGATCGCGCCGCCGGTCGGCGGGCTCTCCCACTATCTCGCGCGGCTGGTCTCGTCGGGCAAATATCTGACGCTGCGCAGCCTCGCCCAGCGCTTCGCGCGCAAGCTGCCCAGGCGCCTCCATGTCATGGCGCGGCGCTGGGAGGAATATTCGCGCGGCTTCTGGACCGGCGGCACCCTGTTCGAGGAATTGGGCTTCTATTATGTCGGCCCGGTCGACGGCCACAATGTCGAGCGGCTGGTCAAGATCCTCGAGAACGTCCGCGACGCCGACGAGGGACCGATGCTGGTCCATGTCGTCACCAAGAAGGGCAAGGGCTATGCCCCGGCCGAGGCCGCAGTCGACAAATATCACGGCGTCCAGAAGTTCGACGTCATTTCCGGCGAGCAGGCCAAGGCCGAGCCGGGCCCGCCTTCCTATACCGGCGTGTTCGCCAAGGCGCTGATCGCCGAGGCCGCGCGCGACGACAAGATCGTCGCGATCACCGCGGCGATGCCGGCCGGGACCGGGCTCGACAAGTTCGGCGAGCGCTTTCCCGACCGCATGTTCGACGTCGGCATCGCCGAGCAGCACGGCGTGACCTTCGCCGCGGGGCTGGCGGCACAGGGGATGCGGCCCTTCTGCGCGATCTATTCGACCTTCCTCCAGCGCGCCTACGACCAGGTCGTGCACGACGTCGCCATCCAGAACCTGCCGGTCCGCTTCGCGATCGACCGGGCCGGCCTGGTCGGCGCCGACGGCGCGACCCATGCCGGCAGCTTCGACGTCACCTATCTTGCGACGCTCCCCAATTTCGTCGTGATGGCGGCGGCCGACGAGGCCGAGCTGGTCCACATGGTCCATACCGCCGCGCTGCACGATGCCGGGCCGATCGCGGTCCGCTATCCGCGCGGCAACGGCACCGGCGTCGCCCTGCCCGAAATCCCGGAGCGGCTCGAGATCGGCAAGGGCCGGATCGTGCGCGAAGGCAAGAAGGTGGCGATCCTCTCGCTCGGCACCCGGCTCGCCGAGGCGCTCAAGGCGGCCGAGATGCTCGACGGGCGCGGCCTTTCGACGACGGTCGCGGACCTGCGCTTCGCTAAGCCGCTCGACGAGGAATTGATCCGCCGCCTGCTCGCCAGCCACGAAGTCGCGGTGACGGTCGAGGAAGCGTCGATCGGCGGCCTCGGCGCCCACGTCCTCACCATGGCCAGCGACGCCGGCCTGACCGACGCCGGGTTGAAGCTCCGGACCATGCGCCTGCCCGACCGCTTCCAGGACCAGGACAAGCCCGAAAAGCAATATGCCGACGCCGGATTGGACGCCGAAGGGATCGTCGAGACGGTGCTGAAGGCGCTCAGGCACAACAGCGCGGGAGTGATCGAGGGGGCGCGGGCCTAGGTGGGCGGGATGATATGGAAACGGTTTCGATAGTCACGAACGTCTTGTTGACTATCTTTGCTGCCACGGCGCTGTATGTTGGGTACAGACAAATTGCAATTAGCAATGAAATTGCCGCTCGATCTGCTTATGAAAGCTATCATTTGCTGTGCCTTCAGTACCCAGAATTGTCTTGCGGAGATATAGAGTACGAAGATCTTGGCAAAGAGCAGCTTGATAAATATACCGTATTTGTTCTCTACATGCTTATGACGGGAGAAAGGGTCTATGCTCTTTTTCCTCACGATGCAGGTTGGGCGTTCGCCTTGGAGGACGACGTCAGAAAGCACCGAAGGTTTATCTCCTCACCATATTTTGCTGAGCATCGTTCGAAGCAGGAGTGGCTGACACAAGCCCTGATCGAGCGGGTCTTGGCAGAAGATGCGAAGGCAGGGGTCTGAAGGCGTCGTTGAGCTCTGCAGGTCCGAAGAATCGCGCCGAGGATGCCTAACATGTCAGAGTGCTACGCCATCATAGAGCGAGGTGATTTCAGTCGTTCTCCGGCTGCGGCTGCAGGCGCTTTGGCGGCTTGCCCATTCTGCGGTGCTCGGGGTGCGGAGATGCCCCGCGCGGACGATCAAATCCTCTTCCTGCACGGCTGGCGCGCAGGTTCGCTCGCCAAGGTCAGCGACACTCCCAACTCAGTCGACGCAGTCGGATTCTTGGCTAGCCGTTGGAGCGGACCAGAGGAGACCCTGGAAAGAGTTTCAGTTGATCGCGACCTATTTGCGGTGCTGCCGCTCGCTCCCATTCCTGACTGGTGTCCACCATTCAACATTCGAAGGAGTTTCATCTTGGACGAGTTGGCCGTGTGGTTTTGCAATCGCGGCCTTAGTAGCGGCACATTCCATTGGAAGCGCGATGATATCGCGGAGATCGTGCGCGTTTGTTGGCAAAAACGGCTAGCCATTTCACCATCAGAGCTAAGCGCCATTTTGATGGCGCATGGCATGCCTGCTGAGCGGCAGGCTGAGATTGAAGACTATTTCGAATTCGGTGTCACGGCATTGGTAAGTGCTTCGGGGCGAAAGGCGGTCAAGAAATGGCGCCAAGCTGATGCGATGAGAGACGAATTCTCAGCGGCGATGCGCTTGTGGGGCAGATAGATTGCCCCTGTAGACCACGCTCCGAACTATCTGGCGGGGTCGATTGCCTGGATCATGCGCATGAGCATGTTCGCACCATTCTCCTTCACAGCCTCGCTATGATCGGTTTGGCTGATGACTCCCACCGATGACGCAAGGGTAAGGACTGCTTCCTCCTTGGTAATAACGCCCTTCGAGATAAGGAGATGAAGGAGCTTGGTAAGCACCTCGGCCAACGGATTTATCGAAACATCAAAAAATTGTCCTGCAAAATCCTCAAGATCCTCATGCTCTAAGTATGTAGACATGCGTTCTCTCCTGCCAGGCGTTCCTTATCTGTTCGCAAAACTCCACAGTCAAGCGTTACCGTGAACAAAGGCGGGTTCCGGCTCGACCGACCAGTCATTGCCGGGTGGTGATCGCGGAAAGCCAGACGAACGCCAGGCATTGAGCGTCGAGGGCCAAGCGTTTCACTCTGCTCGGCTGATGATTCCTGATATGGTGGGACTCCAGCTCTTGAGAATGGGGGATACGCAGATGAGACGCATCCTGATCGCGGGCGTGCTGGCCGGGCTCGCCATGTTCGTCTGGGAATCGATCGCGCACATGGCGCTGCCGCTGGGCGAGATGGGGATTTCGACATTGCCCGACGAGCCGGCGCTGCGGGCCGCGCTGGCCGCCCATATGGGAAGCGCCGACGGGCTTTATTTCTACCCCGACATGCGCGTGAACCCCAATCCCACGCCCGGGCCGTGGGGACTGCTGCTTTATCACCCGCAGATGAGCTTCAGCTGGTCCGTGATGGGCTGGGAGGCGCTGACCGAGCTGGTCCAGGGCGTAGCGCTGGCGCTGATCGTCGGCATGGCCGCAGCCGGCAGCTTCGGCAAAAGGCTCGGGATTTCCGTGCTGGTCGGCGTCGCCGCCGCCTTCTGCGTCAGCCCGTCCTATACGATCTGGTTCGGCTTCCCGATCGCCTACACGGCGGGGCAGATGATCGTGGCGCTGGGCGACTATGTCGTCGGCGGCGCCCTGATCGCGTGGCTGCTCAGGCCGAGGGCGGCGGCCTAGAGTTCAGCCGTCCAGCCGTCCGCCTCAAAGCGAGTCATAGACGGCGTCGAGGTCGTCGCCCCACTCGCTGAAGATCGCGAACGGCCGGTCGAACGAGTCGCCGACGCGCCGCATGACGACGCGATCGCCGTCGATCTCATAGGCGATTTCATCGCCGGGCTCGACGCCCAAAGCGAGGCGAACCGCACGAGGAATGGTCGTTTGCGCCTTTGCGGTGATGCGGGCGACAATCATAAAAGTGGATGTAAGGAATTTTCTTGGCTTATGACAAGCGCATGCCGAAACTTCGCGCCGATCAGCTGCTCGTCGATCGCGGGCTCGCGGAGAGCCGGGCGAAGGCGCAGGCGTTGATCCTGGCGGGGCTGGTCTTTTCGGGCGAGCGCAAGGTCGAGAAGGCCGGGCAGGCGCTGGCAGTGGACGCCGCGCTGGAGGTCAGGGGCAAGGTGCATCCCTGGGTGTCGCGGGGCGGGGTGAAGCTCGCCCATGCGCTCGACCATTTCGGCTGGGACGTAGCGGGAGCGGTGGCGCTCGATGTCGGCGCCTCGACGGGCGGGTTCACCGACGTGCTGCTGCAAAAGGGGGCGGCCAAGGTGTTCGCGGTCGATGTCGGGACCAATCAGCTCGCCTGGTCCCTGCGGCAGGATTCGCGGGTGGCGGTCCACGAGCAGACCAATGCGCGCTACCTCAGCGATGCGATCGTCACCGAAAAAGTCGACATCATCACCTGCGATGCGAGCTTCATCCCGCTCGCCAAGGTGCTCGATACGGCGCTGGAGTTTGCGAAGCCCGGCGGCCGCCTCATCGCCCTCGTCAAGCCGCAGTTCGAAGCGGAGCGCGGCGAGATCGGCAAGGGTGGTGTGGTGCGAGATCCGGCGGTGCACGACCGGGTCTGCGCGGGCGTCGCGGCCTGGCTGCGGTCGCGCGGCTGGCAGGTCGAGGGGGTGACGCCGAGCCCGATCACCGGGCCCGAAGGCAATGTCGAGTTCCTGATCGCGGCGCGAAAAGGCTCGCCAATCGAGACACTTTGATACAAGGGGCCCTCTCGACACCGCCCGGAATTTGCGCATTGAGCGGCCATAGATGGCAAATCGTCCCTCTTTTCTGCTTTTGATGACCGCGTTCGCCGCGGCGTGCAGCGGCGGCGGCGCCAAGGAGCGCGGCCGCGAAGCGCCGCTGGTCAGGGCCGAGGCGGCGCGGCCGATGGTCTTCGCCGACCGGATCGAGGCGGTCGGCACCGCCCGGGCGAACGAGCAGGTGACGCTCTCGGCCCCGGTCACCGAGCGGATCGTGCGTCTCAATTTCGACGACGGCAGCTTCGTGCGCGCCGGCCAGGTGATCGCGGTGCTGCGCCAGGCCGAGCAGAACGCCGAATTGAGCGAGGCCAATGCCCGCTCGCGCGAGGCGCAGCAGCAGCTCAGGCGGGTCGAGGCGCTCAAGAATCGCGGCTTCGCCACCCGCTCCAATTACGACACCCAGGTCGCCGCCGCCGCCGCGGCGCGCGCGCAGGCGCAAGCGGTCGAGGCGCAGATCGGCGACCGGGTGATCCGCGCGCCGTTCGCGGGCTGGGTGTCCTTGCGCAACATCTCGGTCGGCGCGATCGCCGGCCAGGGGACCGAGATCGCCACGGTCAGCGACCTCTCGACGATCAAGCTCGACTTCACCGTGCCCGAGACGATGCTGGCGGCGATCCGCGAAGGGCTGACGATCGACGCGCGCGCCGCCGCTTATCCCGACCGGCCGTTCAACGGCACGATCCGGACGATCGACCCGGTGATCGACCCCAATACGCGGGCGGTGACGGTGAGGGCGCTGCTGCCCAATCCGGACCGGATGCTGCGGCCCGGGATGATGATGCGGGTCGGCATCCAGAGCTCGAGCCGCACCGCTCTGTCGGTGCCCGAGCTCGCCGTGCTCGGCGAGGGCGACAGCCGCTTCGTGTTCGCGCTCGGCCCCGGCAATCGGGTCCGCCGCCTGCCGGTGCGGACCGGGGCGCATTTGAACGGCCGGATCGAGATTCTCGCCGGTTTGAGGCCCGGCCAGCGGGTGGTGACCGAGGGGATCATCAAGGTCGCCGACGGGATGCAGGTGCGCCTGGCGGGAGCGGGCAACCGGGCGAGCGGGCGCTAAAGCGTGCAGCTTTCCGATCTCTCCGTCAAACGGCCGGTGTTCGCGGCGGTGGTCGCGATGCTGGTCGCGGTGGCGGGCATCGTCGGTTTCTTCGCCTTGTCGGTGCGCGAATATCCCGACGTCGATCCGCCGATCGTCTCGGTCCAGACCCAATATATCGGCGCGGCGGCGAACGTCGTCGAGACCCGGATCACCCAGGTGCTCGAAGAGCAGCTCGCCGGGATCGCCGGCCTGCAGACGATCACCTCGCGCTCGCAGGACGGCCAGTCCTCGATCACGATCGAGTTCAGGCCGGGACGGGACATCGACAGCGCCGCCAACGACGTCCGCGACCGGGTCGGCGCGGCGGCGCGGTCGCTGCCGCCCGAGATCGATCCGCCGGTGGTGCGCAAGGTCGACGCCGATGCCTCGCCGATCATGTTCCTGGTGGTCTCCAAGCCCGGCTGGTCGCCGCTGCAGCTGACCGACTGGGTGGACAGGAACCTCGCCGACCGGTTCCGCGCGATCGACGGCGTCGCCCAGGTGTTCATCGCCGGCGAGGCGCGGCCGGCGATGCGGGTCTGGCTCCGGCCCGAGCGGCTCGCCGGCTTCGCGCTGACCCCGGCCGACATCGAGAACGCGCTGAGGACCCAGAATGTCGAACTGCCCGCCGGCCGCCTCGAGTCGCAGCAGAACGTAACGCTGCGGGTCGAGCGGCCGTTCGCCACCCCGGAGCAATTCCGCCAGCTCGTCGTCGGCCGCGGCAGCGATGGCTATCTGGTGCGCCTTGGCGACGTCGCCCGGATCGAGCAGGGGCCGGAAAATCCCTATGCCTCGTTCCGGATGAACGGCAATCCGGCGGTCGGTCTCGCGATCATCCGCCAGTCGGGAGCCAATACGCTTGCCGTCGCCGACGGCGCCAAGGCAATGGCCGACCAGGTCCGCCCGAGCCTGCCGGTGGGGATGGAGATCGTGATCGGCACCGACGACAGCCTGTTCATCAACCGCGCGATCGAGAAGGTGTGGGGGACGCTGGCCGAGGCGGCGGTGCTGGTCGTCCTCGTCATCTACCTGTTCCTGGGGACCTGGCGGGCGACGCTGATTCCGGCGGTGACGGTGCCGCTCTGCCTGATGGCGAGCTTCGCCGTGCTCTGGCTTGCCGGCTTCTCGATCAACCTGCTGACGCTGCTCGCGCTCGTCTTGTGCATCGGCATCGTCGTCGACGACGCGATCGTCGTGCTCGAGAATATCTATCACCGGATCGAGGAGGGCGAGCCGCCGCTCGCCGCCGCCTATAACGGCGCCCGCCAGGTCGGCTTCGCGATCATCTCGACGACGATGGTGGTCTGCGCGGTGTTCGTGCCGATCATGTTCATCGCCGGCCAGACCGGCCTCCTGTTCCGCGAGCTCGCCGCGGCGATGATCGGCGCGGTCGCCTTCTCGGGTTTCTTCGCGCTCAGCCTCGCGCCGATGCTCTGCTCGAAGCTGCTCCGGCGCGAGGAGCGCGGACGGCTGGCGGGCTGGATCGAACGGCGCTTCCGCCGGCTCGAAGAAGGCTATGCGAAGCGGCTCGATTGGGCGCTCAGGAAGCCGCTGATACCGGCCGCGATCGTCGCCCTGTTCCTCGCCGCCTCGGGCTCGGTCTTCTTCCTGCTGCAATCGGAGCTGGTGCCGGCCGAGGATGCCGGCATCATCCAGGCGAGCATCACCGCGCCCGAGGGAACGAGCTTTGCCGAAATGAACCGCTACATGACCGAGGTCCAGGCGCGGCTGCTGCCGATGGTCGGCCAGGGCGCGGTGCGGTCGCTGATCGTCCGTACGCCGGGCGGCTTCGGGCCGAGCGACGATTTCAACAACGGCGCGATCGCGATCTTCCTCAAGCCCTGGGAGGAGCGCAGCGTCACCACCGCCCAGATGGTGGGGCGAGTCAATCGCGAGCTCGCCCAGATCCCGGCGGTGCGCGGCAACGCCCAGGTCAGGAACTCGTTGAACCGCGGCCGCGGCCAGCCGATCAACTTCGTCATCGCCGGCGCCGCCTATCCGGACCTTGCCCGCGCCCGCGACCGGATCCTCGCCGCCGCGGCGCGCAACCCCGGCATCGTCAACCTCGACAGCGACTATAAGGAAAACAAGCCGCAGCTGCAGATCCGGGTCGATACCGCCCGCGCCGGCGATCTCGGCGTTTCGGTCGCCGACGTCTCGAACGCGCTCCAGACCCTCCTGGGCTCGCGGCGGGTCTCGACCTATGTCGACCGCGGCCGCGAATATCAGGTCGTCATCCAGGCCGAGGCGAGCGCCCGCGCGGCCCAGGACAATCTCGCCCAGATCTACGTGCGCAGCCGCACCGGCACGCTGGTGCCCTTGTCCAATCTGGTCACCACCAACGGCACCGCCGGGCCGCGCGACCTCGGCCGCTACAACAAGCTGCGCGCGATCACCCTCTCGGGCGGGCTCGCCCCCGGCTATTCGCTGGGCGAGGCATTGAGCTTCCTCGAGCAGCAGGCCGCGGCCGCGCCCGAAGTGCTGGCGGTCGGCTTTCGCGGCGAGAGCCAGGCGTTCCGGGAGGCGGGCGGGTCGATCTACTTCGTGTTCCTGCTCACCATCCTGGTCGTCTACCTGCTGCTCGCCGCCCAGTTCGAGAGCTTCGTCCATCCCGGCGTGATCATCACCACCGTGCCGCTGGCGGTGGCGGGCGGGCTGATCGGGCTCGCGGTGATGGGCCAGACGATGAACCTGTTCAGCCAGGTCGGCCTGGTCATGCTGGTCGGCCTCGCCGCCAAGAACGGCATCTTGATCGTCGAGTTCGCCAACCAGCTGCGCGACGCCGGGCGCGACATCGACACGGCGGTGCGCGAGGCGGCACGGCGGCGGTTGCGGCCGATCCTGATGACTTCGATCGCGACGGTGGCGGGAGCGATGCCGCTGATGCTTGCCGGCGGCGCCGGCGCGGCGGCGCGCACCGCGATCGGCGTCGTCATCGTCTGGGGCGTGTCGATCGCGACATTGATCACCCTGTTCCTGATCCCCTTGCTTTATTCGCGGCTGGCGCGTTTCACCGGATCGCCGCTGGCGGTGACGCGCAGGCTCGAAGGGCAGCTTGCCGGCCCGCCGCAAGCGCAACCGGCGGAGTAAGTGAGACGATGGCCGGGATCGCATCGAAATCGCAGCTCAGGATGAGCTTCCTGCGCTACGCGCTGTTCACGGTGCCGGCAGTGCTGCTGCTCGGCACCCTCTCCGGGCGGCTGTCCGGCGCCGGCGCCGGCAATCCCTGGTTCGACGCGCTGGACAAGCCGAGCTTCATGCCGCCGGGCTGGGCGTTCGCCGCCGCCTGGACGATCCTCTACATATTGCTCGGCCTGTCGCTGGCGATGATCCTCCACGCGCGCGGCGCGAAGGACCGCAGGAAGGCGCTGATCCTGTTCGCGCTCCAGCTCGCGCTCAATTTCGCCTGGCCGCCGGTCTTCTTCGCCTTCCACAAGATGGAGCTGGCGCTGTCGCTGATCGCGGCGATGATCGTGCTGACGGTCGGGATGATCTTCCTGATCTGGCGGATCCGCGTTCCCGCCGCTTTGCTGCTCTATCCCTATCTCGGCTGGCTGATGTTCGCGGCGGCGCTCAATTATCAGGTGATGGCGCGCAATCCCGACGCCGGGACCCTTGTACCCGGGGCCCCGACGATCGATATCCCGCTGAACCTGACCTAGGAGGCGCAAGATGCAGTCCCAGAACCGGCTGTTCGACGATTTCGTCAAGATGATGAACGGCGCCGCCGGCACCGTCGCCGGCATGACCCGCGAGGCGCAGGCGGCGATGCAGGAGCGCGCCCGGGAGTGGATCGGCGGGCTCGACCTCGTTTCCAGGGAGGAATTCGAGGCGGCCAAGGCGATCGCGATCGCCGCGCGCGAGGAGGCCGAGGCGCTCCGGGCGCGGATCGAAGCGCTCGAAGCCGGGCAAAAGCGGTCCTCCGCCAAGAAGGGGCGGCCGGGCGCGGCGGCCTGAACTCGAGCCCGTCACCCCGGCGGAAGCCGGGGTCTCGTGACGAGACGTCACGGCGGGTCTCCACCAGATCCCGGCCTTCGCCGGGATGACGGGGAAGGGCGCGGCGGCCTGACTATCCACAACTTTGTGCGCGGCCGATGACCGGTTTCCTTGCGCTTTTCGCGGAAAACCGTCAGATTCGCGAGAACGGAAGAGGACCGGGGCCACTTCATGAACATGGATGAATACGAACTCGAGCGTGAGGCGAGCGCCCCCATCGACATGCTCGAAACCTATTTCAGCGCGTTGGGCTGGGCCTATGAACGCAACGGCGAGGACGAGATCGTGTCGAGCTTCCAGGGAAGCTGGACGCAATACGAGCTGCGGGCGATCTGGCGCGCCGAGGACCAGGTGCTGCAATTCCTCGCTCTTCCCGACGTCCGGGTCGCGCCCGAGAAGCGCGCCGCGACCTACGAGACGATCGGCCTGATCAACGAGCAGCTCTGGCTCGGCCATTTCGAGCTCTGGTCGACTTCGGGCCTGGTCCTGTTCCGCCACGCCGCCTTGCTCGAGGGCGGCGAGGAGAGCGGGACGCTGAATCTCCAGCAGGCCGAGACCCTGGTCGAGGCGGCGATCGAGGAATGCGAGCGCTTCTACCCCGTTTTCCAGTTCGTCCTGTGGGCCGACAAGACCCCCCAGGAAGCGATCGCCGCGGCGCTGATCGAGACGCAAGGCGAGGCCTAGCCCCTTCCGTCATTGCGAGCGCCGCGAAGCAATCCAGCGCACAATCAAGGCTGTAATCTGGATTGCTTCGTCGCTTCGCTTCTCGCAATGACGGATTGATGGCTGACCCTCTTCTCCCCGGCCCGCTGTGGCTCGTCGGCTGCGGCAATATGGGCGGGGCGATGCTGGCGCGCTGGCTCGAGGAAGGCGTCGATCCGGCGCATGTCAGCGTGATCCGGCCGAGCGGGGCGCCGGCGGCGGAGGGAGTCCGCGTCACGACCGATTATCCCGAAGACGAAGTGCCGGCGATCGTCCTCCTGGCGATGAAGCCCTATCAGCTCGACGGCGTCGCGCCGGCGCTGGCGCCGATCCTCGATCCCGAGACGATCCTGGTTTCGATCCTCGCCGGCGTCGAGCTCGCCTCGCTCAGGGCGCGCTTTGCGACGCCGCGGACGATCGTCCGGGCGATGCCGAACCTGCCGGTGCGGATCGGCAAGGGCGTCGTCTGCCTCACCAGCGACAGCGCCGACCTTTCCGCCCGCGCGCTCGTCACCGGGCTGATGGCGACTTTGGGCCACGCGGAATGGATCGACGAGGAGGCGCATTTCCAGCTCGCCGGCCACCTCACCGGCGCCGGCCCCGCCTTCCTGTTCCGCTTCATCGAGGCGCTCGCGGCGGCCGCCGAAGGGCTCGGCCTGTCGTTCGATCAGGCCGAGCGGCTCGCCATCGCGATGGTCGAGGGGGCGGCCGCGCTCGCCGCCGCCTCGGACCAGGATCCCGAGCGGCTCGCGCGCCGGGTGGCGAGCCCGAGCGGCACCACCGAGGCGGGGCTGAAGGTGCTCGACGCCGACCACGCCCTCGCCGATCTCGTCGCGCGGACCCTCGCGGCTTCGCGGGCGCGCGGCCTCGAAATGGCCGCCGAGGCGCGCAAGGAGTAAGGGTCTGCCTCCCTGTCTGGAGCCGGCCGACCGCAGAGCGGTGGGCTGTCCTTTGCCGCCCGGCGGCGTCGCAGCGTCGGTCACGATGCGTCAAGCATCGCTCCCTCCTCGCTCCTTGCCGGACAACAAATGCCAGCCCGTCACGGCCACCTCCAGACAGGGAGGCAGACCCCTGCATTGACCGACCGCGCGGTCGGTCTTATCCCGCCGCTCCATGACCGATCTGCGCACGTTCGACGATCGGGACGGTTCGATCTGGTTCGACGGCCGTCTCGTCCCCTGGCGCGAGGCGAACGTCCACGTCCTCACCCACGCCCTCCATTACGCCTCCTCGGTGTTCGAAGGGCAGCGCGCCTATCGCGGCGAGATTTTCCGGCTCACCGACCATAGCGAGCGGCTGCGCAAGAGCGGCCGGCTGCTCGATTTCGAAATCCCGTACAGCGCCGAGGAGATCGACGCCGCCTGCCGCGAGCTGCTCGCCGCGAGCGGCTTTTCCGACGCCTATATGCGCCCGCTCGCCTGGCGCGGATCGGAGCAGATGGGCGTTTCCGGGCAGCGGACGAAGATCCACCTTGCCATCGCGTGCTGGGAATGGAGCAATTATTTCGGCGAGGACGCGGTGCGGCGCGGCCTCAGGTTCGACATCTCGCCGTGGCGGCGGCCGGCGCCCTACACCGCGCCGACCGAATCCAAGGCGTCGGGCCTCTACATGATCTGCACGCTGGCGCGGCACGCCGCCCAGGCCAGGGGCTTCGAGGACGCCTTGATGTTCGACTGGCGCGGCCGGGTCGCCGAGGCGACCGGGGCCAACGCCTTCTTCGTCAAGGACGGCGCGCTCCACACGCCGACGCCCGATTGCTTCCTCGACGGCATCACCCGCCAGACGGTGATCGACCTCGCCCGCCGCCGCGGCATCGCGGTCGTCGAGCGGGCGATCTGGCCCGAGGAGCTCGAAAGCTTCGAGCAGATGTTCATCACCGGCACCGCGGTCGAGGTCGCGCCGGTCGCCTCCGCCGGCCCCTGGAATTTCGAGGTCGGCGACCTGATTTTGCAGCTGCGCAGCGACTATCTCGACCTCGTCAACCGCCGGATTTCCAACAGCTAGAGGCTGGCGATCCGGCCGGGGCCGGCTATATAGCCGCGCTCACGGGCGCTGCTGGGGCGTCGCCAAGTGGTAAGGCACCGGTTTTTGGTACCGGCATTCGCAGGTTCGAATCCTGCCGCCCCAGCCAACCGAATCCTCGAGATTCGGCCCTAGAACAGTGCCTGGCTATACAATGAATCCGGCAGCCATGAGGCATGCGACCGGCCTGCCAGGAGCAAGTCGGCCACGACTGCCTCTGAAGACAGGTCCATGAACGCATCGGACGCGACTTCGCTTGCCGGCCCATCCGATTGCTGCTGCCCGTCCGCCTCGTCCAGCGTCGCCGCGCGGCGGAGCAGGTTGCCGAGGAAGCCGGGTCCGTCGGACAAAGCGTCGAAAAGGAAGTCCGGAGAGCCCCTGGGGCCGTCCAACCACCCCTCCAACACCGGCCGCGCATGCGGGCTGGGGTCGCCGCCGCCCGGCACGTAAGTGAAGGCGACGTCGGCCAGCGCTGAAACCGAGCCGTCGCTGCGGGTGAACTGGCCGTTATTGACGATGATATTGTCGTCCCAGTCCCACTGCTGATGGGTCGCCGCGCCGGCCAGCGAAATCGACGCCACGCCGGCCGCGGCCAGGCTGAGAAACTCGCCCGCATCGACCTGGCCGTCGCCGTCCTGATCCTTCCAGATTCTGAACTCCGCCCAGGCCGCGTCGCCAGCCGAGAATAGGCCGTCGCCGTTGGAGTCGAATGCGGCAAGCCCGTCGAGGTCGGACTTCGCGCCCGGCCGATCGTTGGTGAACGACATTTCCCCGGCATCGGTGACGGTGCCGTTGCCGTCGCGGTCGTAGATCAGGATGCCGTCGCCCTGGCCGACCCAGCCGCTCCTGTCGAACCGGCCGTCGCCGTCCCAATCCCAGCGGGCGTGGGCGTCGGCGCGATCGACCAGATTGACGCCGTTGCCATCCAGATCGAGGATGATCGGTGCCGCCAGCGCGACCTGGACGCCGCCCTTGAACTCGGCCCGCTCGACCGCGGTCAGCGTGTCGGTGCCGTCATTGCCGTCGGTGGTCGGCTGGTTGTCGACGATCTGGATCGTGCCGCCGCCGGTGACGATCGAATAGCTCGCCTGCAGGCCCGCGAAGACGGCGACGTCGAGCGTCCCGGCGCCGCCGTCGATCGTGTCGTTGCCGGCGCCGCCGGTGATGCGGTCGTTGCCGCCGCCGCCGCGCAGCACGTTGGCGACCGCGGTGCCGGTGATCGTGTCGGCGCCCGCGCCGGTGGTGACGTTCTCGACGTTGGTGATCGTGTCGGTCTCGGTGCCCGATTTGCCCTGCGCCGAAGTGAGCGAGAGGTTGACGACCCAGGCGGCGGTGGCGGCGCTGTAGTCGACCGTATCGATGCCGTTGGCGCCGTTCAGCGTGTCGTTGCCGAGGCCGCCGATCAATATATCGTCGCCGTCGTCGCCGACCAAGGTGTCGGCGCCCGCGTCGCCGTTCAGCGTGTCGTTGCCGAGGCCGCCCCAGAGCGTGTTGGCGATATTGTTGCCGGTGATCGTGTCGTTGCCGGCGCCGCCTTCGATGCGCGCGATCGTGTTGAGGGTGACAGTGAGGAAGTTGAGAATGTCGTCGCCGCCCGAACCGGCGATGTAGGAGCCGGTCATGCCGGTGATCGTCTGGATGCCGGTCACCGAGCGCAGGCCGATCACGCTCGAGGCCGCCAGGGCCGTGATCGTATTGGTGCCGGCGCCGCCGTCGATCGCGTCGAAGCCGCTCGCGGCGCCGGTGAACTGGAAAGTGTCGTTGCCGGCCCCGCCGGACAGGGTGTCGTCGCCGCCGCTGCCGAGGATCGTGTCGTTGCCGCCCGAGCCGATGATCGTGTCGTTGCCGGCGCCGCCGTCGATCTTGGTGATCCCGGCCATCGTCGTCACTGCGCTGAAGTTCAGCGTGTCCGCATTGGCCGAGCCGGAGATGTAGACGCCGGTGAAGCTGCCGGCGGTGATCGTCTCGATCCCGGCGATCGAGGCGAGGCCGATCATTGTCGCGTTGGCCATCGCCTGGAGGATATCGCCGGTGCCGGCGCCGCCGTCGACCGAGTCGAAGCCGCCGGTGATGCCGTTCACCTGGAAGGTGTCGTTGCCGGCGCCGCCGGAGAGCGTGTCGTCGCCGGCGCCGCCGACGATCAGGTCGATCAGGCCGCTGCCGGTGATCACATCATTGCCCGCGCCGCCGTCGATTCTGCCGATGCCGGTCATCGTGGTCACGGCGCTGAAATCGAGCGCATCCGCGTTGGCCGAGCCCTGGATGTAGACCCCGGTGAAGCCGCCGGCGGTGATCGTTTCGACACCGGCGATCGAGCGCAGGCCGATTGCCGCGCTCGCCGCGGTCGCTTGCAAAGAGTCGGCGCCGAGGCCGCCGTCGATCGAGTCGAACCCGTCCACCGCGCCCGCCGATTTGAAGATGTCGTTGCCGTCGTCGCCGGTCAGAGTGTCGTCGCCCGCGCCCGCGACGATGGTGTCGTTGCCGGCGCCGCCGGCGATCGTGTCGACCAGGCCGGTGCCGGTGATGATGTCGTCGCCGCCGAGGCCGTCGATCCTGGCGATGCCGGTCAGCGTGACGGTGCTGAAGTTGAGCGTGTCGGCCAGCGCCGAGCCGTTGATCTGGACGTTGGCGAAGCCGTTGGCGGTGATCGCCTCGATCCCGGTGAACGAGCGCAGCCCGATCACGGTGTCCGCCGCCATCGCCCGGATCGTGTCGGTGCCGAGCCCGCCGTCGACCGCGTCGTAACCGTTGGCAGCGCCGCTATATTCGAAGAAATCGGTGCCGGCGCCGCCGGCCAGCGTGTCGTCGCCGCCGCTGCCGGCGATGACGTCGTTGCCGGCCGAGCCGGTGACGACGTCGTTGCCGCCGCCGCCGTCGATCCGCGCGATGTTGGTCAGGGTGACGCTGGTGAAGTCGAGCGTATCGGCGTTCGCCGAACCGGCGACGACGACATTGGCGAAGCCCGTCGCGACGATCGTCTCGACCCCGGTGAGCGCGCTGAGGCCGATGATCGTGCCGGCGGCGAGCGCCTGGATCCTGTCGCCGGTGCCGCCGCCGCCGTCGACGGAGTCGAAGCCGTTGGCGGCGCCGGAATATTGGAAGACGTCGTCGCCGAGGCCGCCGATCAGCACGTCGTCGCCGCCATTGCCGGTGAGCGTGTCGATGCCGGCGCCGCCGTCGAGACGGTTGGCGCCCGCGTCGCCCGTGAGCGTGTCGGCGGAGGCGGTACCGATCACGTTTTCGACAGTCTGGACCTGGCTGAAAATTCCGCCGACCGAGAGCTGGTTGGAGACGGCGCCCAGGTTGACGATCGCCGCCGAAGCCGCGGCATTGAGGTCGAGCGTGTCGACGCCGTTGCCGCCGCGATAATCGTCGCTCCCGGCCGAGAAGACGAGACGGTCGTCGCCCTCGCCGCCCTCGAGCCGGTCGTCGCCAATGCCGCCGTCGAGCGTGTCGTTGCCGTCGTCGCCGTAGAGCACGTCGTTGCCGCCGGCGCCGCTGATCTGGTCGTCGCCGCCGCCGCCGTGAAGCGTCTCGGCGGCGGCCGTGCCGGTGATGACGTCGGGGCCCGCGGTGTAGCGCGGCACCTGCGCCTCGATCATGGCCTGGTCCCAGATCGTGCCGTTGGCGAAGCGGATTTCCTCGAACCCGAGCGCGCCTTGGATCATCCCGCCGATGAAGGTGATGCTCTCGCCGCCGCCGGTGAACGTCAGGACGACGTCAAGGCCGTTGGCGGCGGGGTCGAAGCGGAGCTCGCCCGGAACGATGCCGGCGCCGAAGACGATCTTGTCGAAGCCCTCGCTCAAGCGCTCGCCGATCGAATCGCTGCCGTCGCCGCGGTTGAAATAATAGCTGTCATTGCCGGCGCCGCCCTGGAGATTGTCGTTGCCGAGACCGCCGGTGAGGAGGTCGTCGCCGGCCGCGCCCGCGACGGTCGCATAGAGGCGGACATTGTCGAGCGCGGCACCGTAGCCGTCGGCGGTGCCGGTGCCGCGGAAGCCGAGGACGTTATTTCCAGCGACGGCCGCCACCGTGAAGCTGAAGGCGTGCATCGCCGGTCCGGTGACGCTGATGCTCGCGATGACGACGCCGTTCCACAAAACATCGAAGCTGCCGCTCTGGATACTGGTGTAGTTCGAGGCGTCGAATTTGAGGTTGAGCAGCTCGCCGGCCGTACGCCCGCTCACCACCTGGCTGATGTCCATATTGTTGTTGTTGCCGGCGCCGTCGACATCGAGCCAATGGGCGCCATCGGTGGCCGGGATTCCGGCATAGCCGCTGTTGACGAGCTCGTAGACGCTGCTGTTGGTCTTGGTCCAGCCGGGGAGCACGGTCGCCGTTATCCCCCAGGACGGGTTGGTGACGGTGCCGCCGGTCTGCTCGAAGCTTCCGTTGACGATCAAATTCGCACCGGAATCGGCACGGTCGTCGCCGGCCAGGACGTCGTTTCCGGTGCCGCCGTAGAGCGTGTCGCCCCCGTCGCCGCCGACCAGGCTGTCCTCGCCGGTATCGCCGCTCAGCATGTCGTTGCCGCCGGCGCCGGCGATATTGTCATTTCCCTCGAGCCCGTAAACGTCTTCGGCCGAAGCGGTGCCGACGACGACATCGGAGCCGTCGGTACCCGGGCCGATCCGGGCCGCGAGCGCCGCGCCGCTCAGCGAGCCGCCGTCGGCGAAATCGAGGAACTCGACCCCGGCGTCGGACCAGGTCTCGTGATCGATGACGATCGAGCCCGCCTGGTTGCGGAAGGTGATCCGAAGGTCGGTCGAATCCCCGACCATGCGCGAGAGGATGATGTCGGCCGAGGTGATGCCCGCGCCGAACAGGATGTGGTTGTCGCGGCTACCGTAACGATCGAAGATGATGTCATCGCCGTCGCCGCTCGCATAGCGGTAGGTGTCGGAGCCGTCGGCGCCCTCCATATAGTCGTTGCCGGTGCCGCCGATCAAAGTATCGTTGCCGGAGAAAGCCTTGATCGTGTCGTCGCCGCCGAACCCGTTCAGCGTGTCGGCCTGGTTGGTGCCGCCGACGAGCTCACCCGCCGCGGTGCCCTGGCGCGCGACATATTCGGCGAGGATGGTGGCCGCGTTCCAGACCGTGCCGCCGTCGAACCGGATCTCGTCGATGCCCCATTCGCTGCCGCCCAGGATATGATTGTCGATCGTGACCGAGCCGGCGCTCGAGGCAAAGCTGATCACCAGGTCGGACAGGTCCGCGGCGCTAGCAGTGAAGCGCAGGTCGGCGGCAGTGATGCCGGCGCCGAGCTCGAGGACGTTGAAGCCACCCCAGAAGCCGACATATTCGCTGACGATGTCGTTCCCGCCGCCGAGCCCGTAGACGTAGGTGTCGTTCCAGCCCGCGCCTTCGAGCCGGTCGTCGCCGGCACCGCCGTCGAGCCGGTCCTCGCCGTCCCAGCCCCTGAGCGTGTCATTGCCGCCGAGCCCCAGGATGGTGTCGCCCATGTAGCTGCCGTCGATCACGTCGGCGCCGGCGGTCGCCGCGCCGGCGAAGAAGCGGACGAACAAATCCTGCGCGGAAAGGATGCTGGTGTCGGCGAAGATGACCTGATCCATGCCCCAGTCGTCGTTCGCGAACTGATTGACGAGCGTGACGGAGCCGGGCTGGCCGGCGAAAGTCAGCACCATGTCCGACGAGGTCGGGCTCGCCCGCTGGACGATCAGATCGGCCGCGGCGAGGCCGGCGCCGAGCCGGAGCACGTCCCAGCTTCCCCAATAATCGACGAACTCGCTGACCACGTCGTTGCCGCCGCCGAGCGCGTAGACATAAGTGTCGTTCCAGCCGGCGCCCTCGAGCCGGTCGTCGCCGGCGCCGCCGTCGAGCCAATCCTCGCCGTCCCAGCCCCTCAGCGTGTCGTTGCCGCCGAGGCCGGAGATGGTGTCGCCCATGTAGCTGCCGTCGATCACGTCGGCCCCGGCGGTGACCGCGCCGGCGAAGAAGCGGACGAACAAATCCTGCGCGGTCAGGATCGTGCCGTCGGCGAAGATCGCCTGGTCGATGCCCCAATCGTCGTTGAGGAACTGGTTGACGAGAGTGACCGAGCCGGGCTGGCCGGCAAAGGTCAGCACCATGTCCGACGAGGTCGGGCTCGCCCGCTGGACGATGAGATCGGCGGCGAGAAGCCCGGCGCCGAGCTGGAGCACGTCGAAGCTGCCCCAGTAATTGACATATTCGCTGATGATGTCGTTGCCGCCGCCCGCGGCGTAGACGTAGGTGTCGTTCCAGCCGGCGCCCTCGAGCCGGTCGTCGCCGGCGCCGCCGTCGAGGCGGTCCTCGCCGTCCCAGCCGCGCAGGATGTCGTTGCCGGCGCCGCCGCGAAGGTCGTCGCCGAGCGTCGTTCCGTCGATGACGTCGTCGCCCGGGGTCGCCGCGCCGCTGGTCAGCAGATTGGCGAGCATGTCCTTGTTCCAGACCGTGCCGTCGGCGAAGTCGACATAGTCGATCGTCCAGTCGCTGCCGCCGGTGATCTGGTTGACGAGGGTGACCGAGCCGGCGGCGTTGACGAAGCTCAGCACCATGTCGTCGGAATCGCTGGTCGAGCGCCGCACCAGCACGTCGGCGGGGTTGACCCCGGCGCCGAACTGCAGCCGGTCGTCGGCGCTGCTCCAGTAATTGACATAGTCGGAGACGACGTCGTCGCCGTCGCCGGGATTGTAGACGTAGCGGTCGGCGCCCCTGCCGCCTTCGAGCAGGTCGTTGCCGGCGCCGCCGGCGAGAATGTCGCCGGTGTAGAAGCCGATCAGATGGTCGTTGCCGGCCGTGCCCCTGAGCAGTTCGACCTGGATGTCGGCGGTCGATTTGGTGGTGCCGTCGGCGAAGGTGAAACTCTCGACGTCCCACCAGGTCTGGGTGCTGGAATCGTTGATCGTCTCCCATTGGCGGTTGATCGTGAGGGTGTCGGTGGTGCCGTCGATCGCGATGGTGAGGGCATCGCCGCTGCGGCTGAAGCGCAGGTCTGACCAGGCGACGCCGGGGCCGAAGCTGATCGTGTCATATTCGGAGAGATTGGCATTGCCGAGCGTCTCGCGGATCTCGTCCTGGCCGGAGCCGCGGCCGAAGACGTAGGTGTCGCCGCCGTCGCCGCCTTCGAGGATGTCGTTGCCGGCGCCGCCGTCGATCAGATCGCCGGTCATGAAGCCGTAGATATGGTCGTTGCCGGCGGTCGCGTCCTGGCCGAGGATGATCTGCTGGACGTCGATGCGGCTGAGCAGGGTGCCGTCGGCGAACTCGAAATTGTCGACGTCCCACCAGGTGAACCAGTTGCTGTAGTCGAACTGGCGCTCGATCGTCAGCGTGTCGCCGGTGGGCAGGATGGTGAGGATGAGGTCGAGGCCCTGGCGGGCGAAGCCCAGATCCTGGAGCGTGACGTCGGCGCCGAACAGCAGGCGATCGTCTTCCGAAAGGTTGGCGTTGGTCAGGTTCTCGCGGATGATGTCGTTGCCGTAGCCCCGGCCGAACAGATAGCGGTCGGCGCCGTCGCCGCCCTCCAATATGTCGTTGCCGGCGCCGCCGTCGAGCGTGTCGGAGCGGAAGGTGCCGACGATATGGTCGTCCCCGGGCGTGCCGCCGGTCAGCCGCACCGCAACTTCGAGGTCGGTCCAGACGGTGCCATCCGCGAACTCGAAGCGCTCGACGTCCCACCAGGAGAACCAGTTCTCGTAGCGGAACTGCCCTTCGATCCGCACCGCGTCGCCGGTGGCGAGCGTAAGGACCAGGTCGTCGCCGTCGCGCGCCAGCATTACTTCGCCCGGCAGCACGCCCGGCCCGAAGACGAGGCGGTCGCCGTCGCCGAGATTGGCGTTGGTCACCGTCTCGCGAATGAGGTCGCTGCCGGAGCCGTGGCCGAACCCATAGGTATCGCCGCCGTCGCCGCCTTCGAGGATGTCGTTGCCGGCACCGCCGTCGAGCATGTCGGCGCTGACGAAGCCGACCAGATGATCGTCGCCGGCGGTCGGCTGGAGCAGCCGGACCTGGATGTCGGCCTTGGTCCAGACGGTGCCATTGGCGAAGCGGAACTGCTCCACGTCCCACCATTCGAACCAGTTCTCGTAACGGAACTCGCCCTCGATCGTCAGGCTGTCGCCGCTCGCGAGGCTGAGGATGAGGTTTTCGCCGGCGCGGGTCACGGTCACGTCCGTCGGCACGACGCCGGCCGCGAACTCGACGACGTCTTCATCGCCGTAGAGGACATTGCTGACGCTCTCGCGGACGATGTCGTGGCCCGAGCCGGGGCCGAACACATAGGTGTCGGCGCTGTCGCCGCCGCTCATGATGTCGTCGCCGGCGCTCGCCTCGAACCGGTCCGACATCGTGAAGCCCTGCGCGACGTCGTCGCCCGCGGTGGTGGAAAGCGCGAGCACGCGCGCATTGAGCTCCTGCCAGGTCCACAGCGTGCCGTCGGCGAAGCGGACCTCCTCGATCCGGTTGTAGGAGATCGCGCCGAACACGCCGGTGTGGAAATAATCGTCCTGGCCCTGCAGCGTGACCCGGTCGGCGCCGCCGGCCACGACCAGCGTCAGATCGAGGCCGCTGCGCACGAAGCTGATGTCGCCCGGGGCGATGCCGGCGCCGAACCGAAGCACGTCGGGGCTGGTGTCGACGGTGACGAAGCCGTCGCCGAGGATCGACACATTGCCGTCGACCAAAGTGTCGTGGCCCGAGCCGAGGTTGAAGATGTAGCTGTCGCCATAGCCGAGGCCGGTCAGGACGTCGTCGCCGGCGCCGCCGTCCATCGTGTCGGCGTAGAGGTCGCCCCAGAGCTGGTCGTTGCCGGCGCCGCCGCTGGTGATGTCGCCGAGCACCTGCTGCCAGCTGATCCTTGTGCCGTCGGCGAGCTGGAACCATTCGACCCGGTCGAGCCATTGCGGGCCGAGCGGGCCGGTCTGGAAGCCGGCGAACTGGTTGTGGACGGTCAGCGTTTCGCCGGTCGCGGTCAAGGTGATCGTCAGGTCGGGCGCCGCCGAGAGGCGGGAGAAGACGAGGCCGGAGAAGGTTATGCCCGGGCCGAACACGATCGTGTCGGCGCCGAGCGTCAGGCTGAGGCCGCCCAGGCCGACATTGATGTCGATGTAGCGCGCCTGCTCGTCGATCACGTCGTTGCCGCTGCCGGCGCCCCAATGATAGGTGTCGACCCCGTCCATGCCGATCAGCAAATCGTTGCCGGCGCTGCTGCCGAACGTATCGTCGTCGCCGAAGCCGCGGGTGGTGTCGTTGCCGGCGGTGGTCGCCTCGGCGATCATCCGCTGCTGGAGATCCTTGAGGCCCCAGCCGTCGCCGTAATTGCGGAAGCCGAAGGCCTCGATCCGCGCGTTCGGCGCGAACTTGTCGTTATAGCCCAATGAGGTGTAGCCGAACTGGCCCTCGATCAGCAGCGTCTGGCCGCCGGCGCCGATGGTGATCAGCAGATCGTCGCCGCCGTCGCCGGCGCGGGCGAAGACGAGGTCGGTGGGCGCGATGCCGTCGCCGAAGATGACCATGTCGGCGGCGCGCAGCAGCACCGTCGACTGGACGTCGCTGATGACGTCGTGGCCCTCGCCGGCATTGACGACATAGAGGTCGGCATCGTCGCCGCCCTCGAGCAGGTCGTCGCCAAGCCCGCCGAGGAAGACGTCGGAGTGCATCGTCCCGACCATATGATCGTTGCCGTCGGTGCCGGTGCCGACCGCGGTCATGATCTGCGGGATTTCGTAGACGGTGCCGTCGGCGAACTGGATCTCCTCGACCCCCTTGTCGCTGCTCAGCAGCACGTCCGAGCTCAACGCCACGACGGGCGCGAACTGGCCGGTGACGCGGACCGACTCGCCGGTCGCGGTGACGGTGATCAGGAGGTCGTTGCCGTCGCGCACCAGGCTGACGTCGCCGGGCGCGAGGAAGGCGAAGCGGATGCGGTCGCCGGCCGGGCGCGCCTCCTCGTCGTTGATCGTGACATGGCCGATGGCGTGGCCGAAGATGTAGACGTCCTGGCCGCTGCCGCCGTTGACGATGTCGGTGCCGCCGCCGCTGAGGTAGATGGCGGTGCCGTCGGCGGCGCCGCGCGCCAGCGTCTCGCCGGCGGCGCTGCCGAGCCGCAGATTGTGCAGGCCGAGCGCGCCGGCCAGCTCGGCGAAGCTCAGCGGCTGGTCGACTCCGTCGGCGGCGGCGAGCAGCTGGGCGGCGACATAATCCTCGCGCACGATATTGGCGTCGAAGCGGCGCATCCCGTCGGCCATCGCCCCGAGCAACGGCGCCCAGCTCTGCCATTCGGCGAGTGCCGCCGCCGGATCGGACGGCAGGCCTTCGAGCAGCCGGCCGTAAAGGTCGCCGAGCGCGGTCGCGTTGTCGGCGACCAGCAGATCGAGGCCCTCATTGTAGCTGATCCCGTCGAACGCGTCGGCGAGCGGGCCCTGGACGACCAGCCGCAAGGTCAGCCGGGTCACCTGGTCGGCCCACAAGGCCTCCATCTCGCCGAGATTGGTCAACAAGGGATCGCCATTGCCGTCGCGCGGCATCAGCTCGTAGCCCGAATAGGCTTCGAGGAAGGCGAGCTTGCGCGCGTCGAACCCGTTCGCGCCGATCGCCTCGGCGGCGACCGCGCCGACCCCGGCCCAGGCATAGAGGATCGCCTCGGCGTCGGCCTTGAGCGTCGCGAGGTCGTTGGTCGTCTCGGCGGCGAAATCCGCCACCAGCCCCTCGAGCGCCGCGTCGCCGGTCATCGCGACGCGCAAATCCCTGACCTCGCCGAAGCCCCTGAGCTGCGGCAGCAGGGCCGCGCTCGCGCTGACCGTGCTATCGCCGAGCCAGCGCGTCGCCGTCTCGCTGATGTCGAACGCGACGTCGGCGAGGCTGCCGGTGCTGGCATCGGCGCGCGTGAAGCTGCCGATGCGGGCGATCGTGTTGCCGCCCACCTGGGTCGGCTCGGCCGGCGCATTGTTGGCGAGCGAGATCGAGACGATGCCGAGCTCGGCCAGCGTGCTCAGTTCGCCGGCGTCGGTGACGCCGTCCTGGTCGGCGTCGCGCCAGACCCGGAGGTCCGCGAAGACCGCGTCGGCTGCGTCGATCTTGCCGTCGGAATTGGCATCGTAGGCGGCGAGCATCGCGAAGCCGGAGACATTCTGGTTGCCGAACAATTCGGTGACGTTGTCGATCAGGCCGTTGGCATTGGCGTCGAGCGCGAGCAGCCCGTCATCGCCGCGCACCCAGCCGGTGCGCTCGCCGAAGCCGTCGCTGTCGAACTCGAAATAGGCGCGGCTGTTGCCCTCGGTGGTGAGCTCGTAGCCGTCGCCGTCGAGGTCGAGCACCAACGGATCGAAGCCGTGCAGGCCGATCCCGAACCCGGCCTTGAGCGCGAGGTTGACGAAGCCTTCGATCCGCTGAAGCGTGCCGCTGCTGCCATCGCCGTGGCCGGCTTCGAATGCGGCGATGCCGCCGCTCCCCAGGCCGCTGTCGAAATCCATATGATAGTCGTTGATCGCCGCCGAGCCGCCATGCCCCCAGCCGAGGCTCATCAGCAGGCCGCCGTCGGCTTGAAGCGTGAAGGAGGCGAACTTCATCGTCGCGACGTCGATGAAGAAAGCGGCGGTCGCGAGGACCTGGCTGCCGATCACCGGAAAGGCGGCCATGATCGTGCTGAAGGGCGCCCAATAAGCGGCGTTCCCTTCCATCCACCACTGCTTGGTGCCGCCGTAAATGCGGAACCCGGCATAGATCACCTGGTCATCGGTACCGGCATCGATGATGCGGACGTTAGATCCGACCAGGAAGACATCGGCGCCTTCCCCTCCCGACATGGTCGTGTTGATACCGCGCGACACCAGAATGTCGTCGCCCTCGCCCCCGGACAGGCTGTTATGCCCGCTGCCGCCGAAAAGGATGTCGTTACCCTCTCCGCCGTCGATGAAGTTGGTCCCGGCCCCGCCGTAGATGAAGTCGTTCCCCTCGCCGCCGTCCAGATGATCGACTTGGGTGTCCTTGGGATTTGCTCCATTGTGTTCGGGATACCACCAGAACTCGGGCTGGCTGCTCGTCTCGGGCATGGTGAAATACGTCAAGATCGGGCGGTTCGCTGTCCAAGCCTGGCCGTCGGCGTAGAGGTGGTCGTTGCCCTCACCGCCGGTAAGATGATTCGAGGCGACATTGCCAATGATATAATCGTCGGATTCAGAACCGATCGCGTCCTCGATCACCGTCCCAAATGCGACGCCGATCGTATATTGGTGCCCGGCAAGTGAATCTATGTCACTTAGCTGTCCTTGACGAAGATCGATGATGACCGCCTGAGATTGGTTGCTCGCATCGAAACGGTCCGTGCCCCCGCCGTCCCAAACCGCATAGTAATCCGAGACGGCCGAGTTCGAGAAGACATAAATGTCTTTTGGGTTGTACGAAAAGTTAACCGCCGACAGACCGTAAATAGTCTGGAGAGCAAGTATATCGTAGACGGCCAGGTTTTCATTGGGTCGATCCGAAATCGCCACTCCATAGGACATTACGCTGTAATTGTCGTAGGTGATCCACGAGAAGATCCCCGAGGGAGTATGACCCAGCCCGAACGCGTGCAGCGTCTCATGCAATATGGTCTTAGCCGGCGTCCATTGGTCGCTATTCCAACTGAGGCTCGTGTCGTTAAACCATACGTCACGATAAGGAGCTTGGGTGCCATTGGCCACGAACGCCTTTGTAAATGCAACGGGGTTTGTCAAAGCATAGCGCGAGGTGAGGTAGTGTATTGTCGAATTATGATAATCCCCCGACAGGTCCTCCGAATAGTTTATATTTATGACATGCGAGATTTCAGTTAGCACATCGACTACCGCCGCACGCCAAGCTGAAGAATGGTCGTAAAACGCCTGCTTCTCTAAATAGAGATCGTTCCCGGGAGGTATATCGTCATAGTAGGAAGGCAACGACGCCAAAAAGGAATAATGGGCCGTCAAAGGAATCGGCGTTAATCCTCCGGCTTGGGCCGAAGTTATGATCTCTTGCACCAGACTTGGGTCAGGCATAAAATTTCCTATCGAGCTCTGAAAATTCCGTTTTTTCCAATCAGATAACCCGGCTAATCATCAATATCCAATCGCGCAGGCCGTTCTCATTCATTGCCGATCGATCGAACAGACTGTGTGCGCGCGCACGTTTGCGACCGCCACGGCTTCGGTCAGACGGGTCGGGGACTCGACGCGCCTCGGTTCGCGCGCGAGCTCGGGGCGGGAGGTGGCCGCAGGTCGCGTCGTGGGCCGTAGTCACAGGTCCTTTACCTCCGGTCGATTAGACTTGTGAACGTCCAGCCCGCGTTGCCCTTCGGTGAGACGCCGGCCTTTGGGATTGGAGTAGGAGGTTGCAATGAAGCGCTGCTTTGCCCTGGGGGCGTCGTCCCTGCTCCTGGCTGCATGCCAGAAATCGCCGGCGACGTGCGACGTGCTTTCATCGCCCCAGAGATTCGCGGGCTCCAGAATCGAGCTCGTCGGCGCGGTGATGGCGCGGCGGGACGGATCCGTCTGGTTCACCGCTTGCCATCCGCCGAGATCGCTCCCGCTGCAATGGCGCTCGGGCGTGGATTGGCATCCGGGTCGCGGCGATGCCTCCCCCGTGATAAAAGTCACGGGCGTCATCGTTCAAAGCGGCGAGAGTGCCGCGCCCGGCTGGAAGATCGATGGGATCGGCTATAGAGAAATACCGTTGACCGAATGATTGAATGATGGGTCGACTCCCCTGACGGGCTTAAGTCAATCAAGCTTTGATATTGCCCGGGTTTCGTTGCCCTGTGTCCCAGCGCGATTAGGCCCACATCAATCATGATATCTCTCATCAGTTGCGTTGCCAGCGGGGGGCACATCCGGAACGTATCTCTTTATTGGCCCGTAATACAAAAAAATAAGTATCCCCAAGACAATAAGGCCTACCAAAATTATCAATTTTAGTCGCACGGGTGACTCTCCGGAGCTAGTTGGCGCTATTGGACGACTTAACGTGCAGAGCATTATGAACAAACACCGAGTCTGGATACGTATGTCGATTCCAGAGTATGTAAGCAGCAATAAGTGACAACAAAATGCCAATTAGTAGAATGTATTTCATGATGAGTCTCTTGCTCTGTTATCACATGAAATTACATATTAATCGTATTAGAACCTAACCTTGAAGTATCTATCGAAATGGAAAGAACGCGTCACTATGCGGTCGGTCTGCCAGATACAGTATTGCAGCTATACACATGACTGCGAGAATACCGCCTATGATAAGATGTCGAATATTCATATCTTCTCGGCTCGTCTCAATACTGCGGATTGGTTGTGAGCTTGCTCATTATCGTTGGCCGTGTGCGCTCGCGTGCGACGAATTCCTGCATGACTGGCGGAGACCGGCAATCCCGCGCAAATCAGCAACCGCGTCCAGATGCTGCGCCTGACACTGCTTCCGGCGGAAAGAGAAGACGTTCCGGAGCCGGCACGAGATCTGGGCGTCCCGGACCGCGGCATGCGCGACCCCCGAGAAATACCCCCCTGCAAACGCCACGCCATTGCCCACCGACTTCCCCCGAACCCGAGTCCGCATGTCCTTTCTCCCGTCATCGCCTTGATTCTTCAAGCGACATTCTGACGGGATCGTAAAATAATTACCTGCGTTGAGGGTCAAACGTGGTTGACTTATCGGCAACCCTCGGCCGCTGAAATATCGTGGTTGAGACGCGCCTTGATGCGCTCGACTGTGCGTCAGCAAAGATGGCGCCGGATCGCGACTCATGCTCGACACGTTTCCTGAAGCCTCCCCGAGTCCAAAGTTGCCCGACGAAAAAATCACGAACGTGCGGACCGGCTCCCCGCCCGGTTGATGTCTTTGGCGCCGGTCCGCAGAGAGTTAGTCTTTGACGCGCGCAAAACGTCACGCGCCGGCCGAACTTTTTTTGCCGGAGCAAAAAATACGCTCGCCGCTGGACGCCCATTCGGACAAGACGGGGCCATGAACGAGGGCAGCAACGGCAAGGCCGACGGCCGCGGCGCGGCGGGCGAGAGCGGCTCGCCGGGCGCCTTGTTCGATCGCGTCGTCGCCAGCCATACCGGCCTGATCTCGCGCATCGCGCTTGCCTACGAGGCCGATCCGGCGCTCCGCCGCGAGCTGGTGCAGGACATCATGCTCGCGATCTGGAGCGGCCTGCCCCGGTTCCGGCATGAGTCCTCGCTCAAGACCTTCGTCGCCGGCATCGCCTACAAGCGCTCTTTCTCGCACGTCGCCCGCGCCGTCCGGCACCCGAAAGCCTCGCCGCTGTCGGACGATCTGGTCAGTCCCGACCCCCAGCCGGACGAGATTGCGTCCCGGAACCAGCTGAAGACGCGGATGCTGGAGGTTGTCCAGACGCTGCCGCTCGCGCAGAAGCAGGCGATGATCCTCTGCCTCGAGGAGTTCAGCTTCAAGGAGATCGGGGAGACGATGGGGACCTCGACCCATGCGGCGCAGATGCGGTGCCAGCGCGCCAAGACGGCGCTGAAGACGGCCATGGAGACGCTGTCATGACGCCGCACACCTTCTCCGACTATGCCGCCTTGTGGCGCGAGCAGATCGACCCGAAGGAGCTGGCCGAGCTCCAGGCGATGGCGACGAAGATCAAGCGAACCGCCGGGCGGAGATGGCTGCTCGATCGCGTGTTGGCGCTCGTGGCCGCTGGCCTGGTGTGCTTCGCCATCTTGCGCTACCCGGCACCGCCGCTGATCAACCTCGGCCTGGCCCTGCTCCTGCTGGGGCCAGTGTGGCATGTCTGGAGGCGGCACCAGATTACCCGGGCCTCGCGCGCGATTGCCATCGATGATCCCAGGGTCTTCTTTGAGGCCGCGATCGAAAATGTGCGAGCGGAAATAAACTTATCCACTCTATCTACTGCTTTTGGGATACCAACGTTTATTGCCTGCTTATTGCTGGCAGGCGCTGCCGACGGCTTTGATCATATATACATGAATTTTCGAGATTTGTTCGCGATAGCCTCTGTGAAGTTAACTTCCTTCGCAGCAATATTTGTTCTGATACTTAGCTATTTCATACGAGACAATATCAGGTTGCGCGAACAGTTGCGGCGGCTCGAAGCCATGCGCCGCGAATGGGATGAGCGCGACCCGGGGGAAGAGCCATGACGGCACGCCCATTCCCGAAATGCACCGCGCGTTGAGCGAGGGTTTCCTTCGCTTTCTGATCGGCGACCATCGCGGCCCTGGGCACCGGTCATTTTTGTGTCCCGATTTGTGTCCCGATTTTTTCTTGACCGTGATTCAGCCGGTTTTATGATGTGTAAGCCCATGGATTTCCATGGGTTTCGGTTGGCCGGGAAAATCGGCTACAGGTTTTTGGTACCGGCATTCGCAGGTTCGAATCCTGCCGCCCCAGCCAACCGAATCCTCGTGACTGGACCCTGGCACAGTGACCTGCGCATCGGATGCTTCCGGCCGAATGCCGCCTGCCGGCGCTCAAGGCCGCGTCATCCTGTTGCCCGGTTGGGCGAAGGGAAAGCGCCAAAAGCGCCGGGCCTCGGGAAAAGGCGGCGCGGCGTCAGCCGATCGGTCCGGCGGCGCGCTATTCGCGCAGCGCGCGTCGGTCTTCTCGCTCAGCTGACGGCTGCGCGTCCCAGCGTCCCGATCCGGCACGGTCGCGTCCATCCGCCGCTTTTTCGGTGGAACCCGCGACCTCGCGCGATCATGATGGGCGGGGGGCTCCGGGCGGAGCGTCCAGGAAGGCCGCCGTGGACGCCATTCTCACCACTTTGCCCTGGCGCGAATTGTTCTGGATCGCCTTGGGCGCCGTCGCCCTGGGCCTGGCCGTCGTCGCCGTCCGGCTCGGCCGCGACGCGCTGCGCCCGCGCCGCCGCGCCCTCGGGACGGGCGGGTCGCGCGCTGCAATCGTTCCGCCGCTGCCGGCCGCGCCCGACCGGACCGACGCGCTGGAAGAGATTGAGGGCATCGGCACGCGCGCCGCGCAGGTCCTGCGCGAGCATGGCATCTTCACCTACGAGCAGCTCGCTGCCCTTCGGCCCGCGCAGCTGCGCTTCATCCTGCTGCGCTACGAGGATTTCCGCTTCTGCGACCCGTCGACGTGGCCGTTCCAGGCGCGGCTGCTGGCGGAGCGGCGCTGGTCCGACTTCCGCCGGCTGACCTCGGTGCTCGACGGCGGCGTGGTGCGTCTGCACGACGTGCGCGGCGTTGGCGACTGCCACTGCCACGTCCTCGAGGAAGGCGGCATCCGTACGGTCGGAGATCTCCAGCGAAGCTCGTCCGAGCAGATCGCCATGCTGTTCCCGGGCCGCGAACGTGAGCATATCGTCGAGGTCGCCGCCGGCTGGATCGACGAGGCGCGGCGGCTTCACGAGGGCGACGAGGAGGCGCTGTCGGAGCTTGCCGGGATCGAATGGGATGGACGGCGGGGCGCCGCCGTGCACGGCTACGGCGCTTATGAGGAGCGGCGCTTCCATCGCGAAGCCGAGGACGGCTATGGCGGCGGCTGGTGGAACGGCCGGCGCGGTGGCTGGCGGGAACGCGACGCGCGCTATGATTCCTCTCGCGGCCGCGGCTTCGGCGCGGACCTGATCGGAATCCTCATCGCGCTCGCCTTGCTCCTCCTGCTGCTGCTCCTGATCTTCGGCATCGGCGGCTGCGTCGCGACGATGGCGACGCTGAGCCGCGTCGACGCCCTGATCGCCACGCAGCGCGGCGGCGACGGCCGGGATGGTCGGGACGGCCGCGACGGCCGCGACGCCGCGGCCGTCGGCGCCTGTTCCCAACCCCATGCCTGTCCGGGAGGAGGCGCGTCGTGCGGCGCCTCGTCCGGCGGGTGCGTCCCGCCTCCTCCTCCTCCTCCTCCTCGGCAGCCCTGCACGGAGCCCGACCCTTCGTGCGACGACGCGGCGGTATGCGGGTGTCCGCTGGAGGAATACTAGCGGGCCGCCGCGGGCCATCTGGCGCCGCCGCCGCTAGTTCCCCGCCTAGACCCCTAGCTAGGTCCTTATTGAACCCCCGGTTCATTGACCGCGCCCGGCGCCGCGGCCGATGTTTTCGCTTTGGCCAGCAAGGGGAAGAGGCGTGGTAGAACAAGCCAAAGGTGGCGGCGATCGGCCCGCCAATCCGCTCGACAACTTCCTGTCCGCATCGAACTGCTTCGTCGCCAACACTTTCCCCGCGCTCGCCCGCTCGGGCGGCCATTCGCACGACGCCCCTTTGCTCGAAGCCAATGTCGAGACGCTGATCGAGCAGTTCCGGCGGATGACCGAAAAGGTTCAGCACGGCTATGCCGGCGTCAACGCCCGCATCCGCGTCGAGGTCAACGAGTTCCTCGAGCTGCAGCAGGGGCACATGATCGCCTGCAACACCGAGCGCACCGCCGCGGCGGTGCTGGCCAAGGGGGTAAGCGAGGCCTTTCTCATCTGGCTCGCGCGCAACCTCCAGGAGATCAAGAAGATCATCCGCATGATCCTCAGGATGATCTTCCACAGCGTCCCGCCCTGGTATGACGACATCGCCTTGTTGATCGACGAGCTCGCGCACATCATCCTGTCGCTCTTCGCGTCGGTCAGCGGCCTCAACGCCTCCCGCGTCGCGTCCGAGCTTTCCAAGGGCGAACAGAATTTCTGGGCCGAGCAGGCCGCGCTCGACCGCGTCGCGGCGATGCGCAGGCAGATGCGCCGCGAGAACGAAGACTAGGGTCGGTTTCTGATCAGCGCGATCCTGATCGTCGTCTATGCGGGGTATTCGTTTGGCCGGCAAAAGCGGCAACAGGTTCTTAGCACCGGCATCGCAGGTTCGAATCCTGCCGCCCCAGCCGAGCAGTTCCTCTGATCACCAGCCGGTGCGGCTGGTGATGAAGGGCGGCGCGATCGCGCTGCAGCGCTTGCGAGGCTCATCGCCCGGCGAAGGAGCAGTCGCCGATCATCGGATCCGCCTGCAGGCGCGCCAGCGCCTCGGAGCGGGCATGGACGTTGAGCTTGGTCAGGATCGCGTGGACGTGGTTCTTCACCGTCGCGGTGCTGAGGCAGAGCTGGCGCGCGATCTCCTTGTTGCTCATCCGACGGCCGAGCAGGCGCAGCACCTCGCGTTCGCGCCGGGTCAGCTCGTCGCCGGGCTCGCTCGCCGGCGCCGACATCGCCTGACGACGGCGCAGCTCGCGAAGCAGGCCGCCGGACACTTTCGGGTCGCAAAACACCTCGTCCTTCAGCGCCCGCCGCAGCACCTCGCACATGTCCTCGACGCAGGCGTTGCGCGGGATGTAGCTGACAAAGCCCGCGTCGGCGCAGGCGATCACGTCCTCCGCCACTTCGGGCAAAGCGAGCGCGATCGCCTTGACGTGGGGGAAGGCGTGGATGAGCGCCCGGCCCTGCTCGAGCGCGCGGCGGTCGGTGACGTCGACCAACACCATATCCGCCCGCCCGCTCTCCAGCTCCGCGCCGAGCGACTGGACGTCGTGGCAGGCGACGGCGCGGGTGTCGTGCTGAGCGTCGAGGCATGCGGCGACACCATCCGCGAACAGCCGCACAGGCGAATATACGACGACCCCGAAGATACCCGATCCCCTCCGTCCCACGTTCGCGATGCCTTCGGCGCCCGCACGGCGGGGCGGCTGGTCCCCTTGCCCTCGGAAAAAGCCTACAGCCGAAGATGCCGCGACAAATTGGCGTTCAGTCGTCACGGCGACACGCGTCGCCAAGTCTTCCGACCGGGCGCACCCCAAAGTGGACGCCAAGGCGGCGCCATTTGCAAGGAAAAGTTGAACCGGACCGGATCGGTCGCGGGTATGCGACGGCAATTCTTCGACCGCTCGTCATATTTGTTCCTCAACAATCGTCCCGGGTCCTCAAGACAGGCAATGACGACTCCGCTTTCGATAAATAATATCTCGTATATCATCGATATTGCTTAAGCAGTGGCAGGCGTCACTCCGCAGCGGCCGTGGCGGCATCCGTTTTGGTGGTCGTCTTCTCTTCGACCTTCTTCACCTCACTCGGCGGCCGGACTTGGTCGCGCTCGCTCGCAGCGCAGATGCAGGCGATCGGCTTCACGTATCGCCGGCCGCTCGGGTCGATCGGACCGAGGCCCTGCTCGCCAACCAGGACGGAGCCGAGCAGCACCCATGGTTCGCCGCGGCAGCCGCATTCGCCGCACTGCTTGAGGCATTTGCAGACTGCGGCGGCGCCTGTCGGCTGTTGCTCGGAACCCGGCGCCGGCGTCCCGTCGGGATTCTGGTTCTCTAACGAAGCCTCGACCTGGCAAACGTCGGCCGGTGGCTCATCCTCGAAGGCCTGGACGAGAACATGGTCGCGCACTCGGGTGCATTGCTGGGCCGGCTCGCCGCCGGTCGTTCCGCAGCCGCAGGGGCGAGCCGACGCCTCCGCGGCCGTCACGCGCCGAGCCGCGATGAACATCGTCATCGACCAGGGATGGGGGCGGCAGGGGTCGGGCGTGAGATCGAGCTTGAGCGGGCAGCAAAGCTCGACCGGGTAGCCGTCGCACCCCAGGGCGACGCCCTTCTCCACCGTCAGGACGAAATTGGGCGGATGCTTCGGCGGCGTCAATTTGCCGGGCGCGGGATCGCGCTGGCCTTTCGTGTCCGCTGGGTCCGTCAGGTCGAGACCGCAGACGATGCCGCAGCCGAAATAGGCCTTGAGCAGCACCTGGATCACCGAGAGCGGGTAGCCCATCGCGGCGGTGAGGTCGGCGGCGGTGACGAGCATTCCGTCGCTGAACTGAACCGCCTCGGTCGAGCCTGGCTGCGTCTTCTTCCATTCGATCGTCATGGCGGTTCACTCCTAAAAGGCTTCGTCGGACGGGCTCGCTTCGCGCTCCGGTTCCGGCGGCGGGGATGGGGCGAGGGTCTCCGCGGCGAAGCGCAGCAACGCGACGAAATCGCCGCCGGGGCGGCTGTGCGGCGGCGTGTTCGGCTCATAGGAAAGCGGCACCGCGTCGAGCATGTTCTTGCAGCGGTCGAGGACCATCTGTCCGCGGATCGTCAGCTCGACCCGCCCCCCGCTCTTCAGCTCCGATCGGGTTTCGATCTCGTTGCGGATCCAGTCCGAGTTGACCCGCAACCGGAACTGCGTCGCATAGCCATCGTCGACTTCGAGCGGCTGAAGCGAGGCCGGGATTCGGCGGGTCAGCATATAGTCGGCCTGCCGCTCCCACAGGATCGCCGTGAGGAAGACGGAGCCGGGGTGGACGGTGTCGGCCCGCACATCCTTGCTGAAGGCGATTTCCGGGCCTTCCCGAAGCGCCTGCGCGAACACGTCCCATGGCACTTCGTCGGGCCAGCCGTCGCTGCTGCTGGTCGTCTCCGGACCCCAGCGCACCGATTCGACGCGGGCGAGGTCGTTCTGACAGCCCTTGACCAGCTCGTAGAGCAGAGGCGTGCGGTATACCCACGGCCGGACCTCGCAGGTCTCGCGCACTTCGCCGAAGCCCCAGTGGGGCTTGCAGGCCGGATTTTCGCAGAGGTTGCGCACCTCGACGCAGGCGATCGGTATGCCGGCCCCGGCGTCGTAGAAGATGTCGCTGCAGCCGACCCGGGTGAGCGCTCCCGGCGCGCCGCAGCCCCATTGGAGATCGGCGGCCGGCGGCAACAGCCCCTCCCTGGAGCCGTTGCGCAGGCAGACATATTCGTCGAGGCCGATGCAGCAGGCTTCGCTCGACCGGACGCAGGCGCGGTCGAGCTCAGCGCATTCATGGCGGAGGCTGTAGATGACGCCTTCCTCGATCCACTGCGGCTGGTCGGAGCAGGGGCCGCAGCCGCCCCCCGGGACTTCGCGCCGCGCATAGTGGATCGAGAGCGTGAACGTTTCCTCGCAGTCGGGCATCTCGACCAGAGTGACGGCACCGCCGGCCCAGCAAAGCAGGCGCCCGTGAGGATCGAGCGCCATGCCGCAGCTCACCCTCAAGGGCGTCGGCCCCTCCTCGCGGGTCACGGCGAGGCCGAAGATGACGCCGTGGCCATGGAGGCCGCGCATCAGCTGCTGCGTCCGAGTGCGCTCCTCGTCCATCATCAGGTTGAGCTGTTCGGCCGTCAGCATCTGGCTGGGCGAGAAGAGCGGCCGCCTCGTCCAGCGTGTCGGCGCCCTCGGGTCGGCATCGGCCATCGTCTCTCTCCTCAAGCTTCGGCTCAGGCGAGGCGGCGCGCGCCGTCCGGCGCCGCCGTCCCGTCGATGGGAATGGGTGGAACGTCGCTCGGCGGCAGCTGCCAGCCGCCGGGACGGGTGATTCGTCCGAGCTCCAGGCCGCGCGGATCTGCGAGCCGCCCGCCGTCGAGCGGCAGAGTACCGTCCAGTCGGCCGGCCGGAGGGGCGCGAGTCGCCTCGCCGACGTTGAGCTCGACCCGGCAATGGGCTGGGACGAAGATGTCTATCAGACTGCGCACGATCGGTTCGATCAGCGGCCGCCGCTCCGCATCCAGCTCGATCCGGATCGAGACCAGCCCGCAATTCGCGCAGAGCAGCGCGTCGACATCCGTGCAGCTGCGGCCGAGCGGCGCTTTGCCGAGCCGCAGATCCTTGCGCCCCAGCACGAAATCCGCCGGCAGGTGCGCGACCACCCGGGTGTCGCAGCCGAGCCGCGCCGTCAGCCGGGTGCGCCGGCTCGACAGCACCCAGAAGGCGGCGGAGGCGCCGCTGTCGACCACCCTTGCGCGTCCTTCGGTCACGATGTCGAGCATGCGCTCGAGCGAGCCCTGCGTGCCTCGCCCTTCGAGGAGCGCTCCCGCCTCGGACAGCAATTGCCGCTGAACGCCGGCGCCGAGGCCCGCGGTCGGCGGGAAGCCGAGCCATTCGAGCAGCCACGGCAACCATTCGTCTTTTGCCGTCAACGGGTCAATCCGGCCAGGCAGCGCATCGATCGTGTCGCTCAGATCGTCGTAGAGCGCCTCGATCGGCGCCAGGAAGCGGCGGAGCTGCGCGGCCGAACCTTCGTCCTCGCGGTAGATCGCAGGGAGGTCGTCGAGCCAGTTGCGGTCGGGGTAGCGCACCCGGAGCGAAAGCAGCGACACGGGCGAGGCGCCGGCCGGGCATTCGAACTCGAGCTTCAGCCACAGATGAGTCTCGCGCGCGCCGTCGAGCAGGAAGCGCAGCATCCGCCTGCCGCCGGAGGCGCCGTGGTAGGTGCGCGTGTCGCTTTTCCAGGCGATCTGCGAGGCGATCTCGGAGTCGATGATCGAGAGGCGCGTCGAGAGCGTGGCTCGGGTAGAAGCGAATTCGTGGTCGATCCTGTCGATTTTGCGGTCCTCGGCTCCGCCGCAATTGGCGAAGCTGATCTTCACGGTCGCCTCCTCCGGCATCTCCACCTCGATGTCGGCGCGGTTCCAGCCGGAGGGAGTGCCGTCGGGCGAGATGAGCGCGGGCGTGATGAAGACTCCTCGCGACACGCCCGCATTCTCATCCTCCGCAGTCGCGGCCTCGAGGCGGTAGAGCCCGTCGGCGGCGGCGATCAGCAACGTGTCTTGCCAGAGCAGACCGCTCACCGGCGGCGCCGTCGGCGGCAGCGGAAGAGACTGGCGCGAGACTTCCTCGCCGTCGCTCGAGACCGCGAGCAGCGGCGCCCCCGCGTTCGATCCGGTCAGGTGGATACGGCCGCGGTGGTCGATCGCCAGATGACGCGGCGGCTGCTCGTCGGGCCTGAGCTTGAAGCAAAGAGGCTTGGCGGTGCGGCATTCGGCGAGATTGACGATGTGCAGCCGCCAGTCGTTGGCGGTGGGCGCGCGGGCCTCCTCCGGGCTGTCGAGCACCGCCAGCCAATCGCCCTCCCCGGCGGCGGCCAAAGCGATCGGCCGGACGGCGCAAAGCAAATGCAGCCGGGTGCGGGCGAGGCAGCCGCGGCCGTCGATATGGCGCACATAGGCGCCTCGCCGGCTGCCGACGAGCAGCCACAGCCCGTCGCAGCCGTCGCTCGCCGCCGCGATGAGCGTCGGGTGCGCGAAGCGTCCGAGCTCCTGGAGCGTGCGCGAATCGAAGCGGGTGACAAGTCCCGGCCCCTCCACCCACAGCCGAGTCGGCCCCATGAGCAGCGCCCGCGGCGCTTCCACGTCGAGCCGCCGCTGGACCTCGGCGCCGAAATCGTAACGCCGCACCAGTTCGCCGGTGGCCTTGCGCAGCCAGGCCGGGCGGCCGCACGGATCGATCGCGGCGAGGCTGTCGGAATCGCTCTCGGGGTCACGGCGCGCGACGAGCGGCGGCGAGAGAGTCAATCCGCCATTGTCCGGATCGAAACCGCTCATCGCCCCGGCTTCCCACTGGGCCGCCGTCGCGAAACGGTAGGAGCGCTCGGCGAAATGAGCCATGTCAGGGCTCCACCCGCAGCGCGACGTCGATGGCGCCGGCGACGGCGACTTCGGTGCGCCCCAGCGGCACCGACATCTGGGCGGGCGGATCGCCGCGGCCGCCGACGCGCATCCGCGGCACCGCAACCACCCCTTCGACGCCGGCGACGAGCGCCTCGAGCTCGCCGATCGTCACCGGCCGCCCGCTCGGCCAAGGCTCGATCGTCGGCGACTTCCGGAAAGCGCTGAGCCGTGCCTTGAGCACAGTTTCCACCGCCTCCTTGATCGACGGCGCGTCGCTTCCGGACGCGATCAGCAGCTCGGCCGCGACCGCGATCGTCACCAGCTCCGCCGCCGCCAGCGACAGCCGCTCGCCGAGCACGCGCCGCGACGCCAGCCGCCGCTCGATCGCGTCGACCCAGGCTTCGCTGCCCTGGACTCCGTCGCCCGGGTGGAGGAGGAGCGTGCGGGCGCCGGGGACCGGCCGGTGCGGCAGCGTCGGCAGGAAGCGCGGCAGCACCTCGGCGCGTTCGAGGCCGAAACCCTTCAGGCCTGTCGCAGCGTCGCGAAGCTCCGCATCGGTGAGCATCGCCATCCTCTTCCGCGAGCGCCGCCGCACCGCCGTCAGAAGCGCCTCCCGGTCCCAGGCGTCGCACCCACCAGCCAACGGCTCGCGGTTCGTCCACGACGCCTCGCCGGACGGCACGCCCTCGATGCCCCATGCGACGCCGACCGCAAGATTGCCCTGCACTCCCGCGGTGACGTCGAGCGCATCCCGGTCGATCTGGCGGCCGGCCGGCGGCATCAGGCCATTGACGCCGTTGCCGAACCGGATCGTACCGCGCGCTTCATCCAGCACGTAATCGCGCTCCTCCGGCCCCGAGCGCGCGAGATCCTCGACGCGCGTCCACTCGATCGCTTTGCCGGATTCGAGCGTCTGGATTTTGAGCTTATTGCGTGCGGTTTTCTGCTCCGGCAGCGCCCCGGCGCCGAGCGGCAGCTCGAGATCCGGCAGGCCGAGCCCTTCGCCCAGCTTCAGGCCGAGCAGAGTTTCGATCTGCACCAGCGGCAGCACGTTGAGCGCGAGGCGTGTCGGCAGTGCGGAAACCGGGAAGCCCCGGAAGTCGAGCCGCAGCGCAGCGATGTCGTCGTGGCCCGAAGCGATGTCGAGCAGCGCCGCGCCGGAACGGCGGGCGCCGCCATCTTTCCAGCGGCTGTCGGCACGATGCCAGATGCCATCGCTCGTTCGGTAGTCGAAGGCGATGGGCACGGGGATGCTCGGCCCGAGGTCGGGAAGGGCACCGGCGAACTCCAGGCCGAGGGCGAGCGTCGATGCATCCGTCGCATCGGCAAAGAGCGGCCGGTCGAGGCTGAGCTCGAGCGACTGCGTCAGCGGCTCGAGGCGGATGGCGCCGCTCCCGTCCGGCTTCACCCGTACCGCCTTGCTCGTGCCCAACGCGGTCATCGTCCGGATCGTCGCCGCGCTCAGCCGAGCGTGCGCCGAGGTCGTGAAGATCAGCTGCGGCTGGTGGACCGGCCAGGCGCGCGTTCCGGCGGGCAGCGCCTTCTCGTTCGGCGGCGGTTTCGCCGGCGGCCACAGCAGGCCAAGCGCCGGCTCGGCCGGCTTGGGTCGAACGCCAAGCATCGCGGCGAAGGCTCTGAGATGAGGGTCGCCGACGGCGCCGATGCGGTAGACCTGCTGGTCGACGATCCAGGCAAGGAGATCGAGCAGGGTGATGCCCGGGTCGTGCAGATTGTGGTCGGTCCAATCCGGCGCGTAGCGCGGGATCAGCGCCCGGCCCTCCTCGACGAGAGCGTCGAAGGCGATGGTGTCGAGATTCGGCACCGGGATCATCGCGTGCTCCGCGGCGGCTGGACGACGAGGCTGATGTCGTCTTCGTCGGCGCAGACGAGGGCGTCCGGGCCCAGCCGGTCGAGATCGGCGCCGGCATCGCGGGCCGCGATGACGATGTCGACGACTCGATCGACTCCGGCCACGCCCATGGCGACGCGCTGCACGTCGCTCGGCCACGGCCGCCGCCCGAAGGGCCATCCGAGGCCGCCCGATCCTCCGTCGATCGGGTGGAGGAAGTCGACGATCGCCGTGCGGACGTCGTTCTCGACCTGAGCAACGCCGCCGCTGCTGCGAGCGATCACCACAGCTTCGACCCTGATGTGGACATAGCTCGGCGGGCGAACGCGGATCGCTTCCGGCGCCAAAGCGCCCCAGCCGGCGGCGGCGATGTTGCGCGCGATGCCCTCTCGCCGAGCGCGCGACGGGATCGGGCAGCGCTCGCCGGCCATTCGGATCGCGACCACGAGCTCGATCCCGCAGCAGCGGGAGGGCAGGCAGCGCGCTCGGACGACGTCCGGCGAGGAGCCGGTGGCGAGCGCCTCGATGTCAGGCGGAGCTAGCGCCCGCGTGGCGTGGCGCAGACGCGCCGGCGCCGTCTCCGCCAGCCGCTGCTCCGGCGGCGCGTCGGCGCCCTCTCCGGCATCGACCGGATTGATGGCAAGCTCGACCGATTCGAGCGCCGTCTTCAGCTGGTCGACGGCGAAGGCCGGCACGTTGCCGCGGCTGCCGCCGCCCGCCTGATAGCCGACGGCGCGGATCGAGTCGCGGCCCGCCGGGGGGATCTTGCCGTCGCGGCCGTTGCCGAAGCGGATTTCGCCGCTCGACGGGTCGAGGCGGAAGACGCGCGCGCCGCCGCCCTGGTCGACGAAGCTGTCGGTCGCGCACCAGCGTATCCATTCGCCCTCGACGTCGGCATAGAAGGCGACGGCGCCGGAATCAGTGGCGGTGAGCGCCGCCTTCTCCTCGTCGCTCAGCGACTCCCTCACCCTCAGCTCGAGAGTCTCGGGAAGCACCGGGGCTTCGGCCAGGGCGTAGCTCTGGTCGGGCTCGCCGAGGCTCGAGCCCAATATCTCCTGCCGCAGCGACTTGGCCTGTTCGGCCGCGACCGCGTTGAGGTAGAGGCCGTTCACGATCGGCGCCCATGCGCTCGCCGGCTCCAGGGGGCGCAGCCGAAACCACCAGGCGGCGCAGCCGAACAGGGGCAGTTGCGCCGGCGCCGTGGCGAGGAAGAGCTGGAGCAGCCCCGGCCGCGCCAGTCCCGCCGTCCCGTCATCGCAGACGATCGGCGCCCAACCTTCGGGCCGAAGCACCTCCGCCTGCAGCCGCAAAGCGAGCGCACCGACGTCGGCGGCGTCGATATAGAGGCTCAGCGGATCGACTCCCGGAGCGCGCGAGAGGCCGAGGTAGATCGCCCTTCCGAGCCCCGCCGGGTCGCCGGTATGGGCCGCCAGCCCCTCGAAAAGATCGAACTCCGCTCCGGCCGCGGCGGCCGCCTGCGTCTGGTCTACGGGGGCGAGGTTGTTGACGGTGAGAACCAATTGCGGCGCGGCGTAGCTTTGCAGCTCATAGCTGGCCTCGATGCTGAAAATTTCCGGCGGGTTCACAGTAGAGCGATCGACGCTGATCGACTGGCGGTTCGCGGTCGTCTGGACGACGTAGCTCGGCCGGCCGTAATCGCCGCCGACGAGCCGCGCGCGTATCCAATAGTCCTGCTTGCCGGCGACGTCCGTTGGCGACAGATCGTCCGGAACCGTGAAGCGCACTATTCCGCTCGAGGCGAAATTGGCCGTGCCGTCGCTGAAATCCCGGTCGAGGCGGCGCCAGCCGCGCCCATCGAAATAGTCCCAGGCGAGCTCCGGGTTTTCCGAGCTCCGCGGGAGCGGCACCTGAGTCCAGGCGCCGATCGAATCCCGCTGGACGGTAAAGCCGGCATGGCCGTCCGCCGGCGCTGTCGACCAGGCCGCATCAACGAGCACCCAATTCTCGCCCTTGGGCTGCGTCAACGGCTGCGTGAAAGTCTGTTTCCCAGGATTGGCCGGCGGATCGAATTCGAGCTGCTTCACATGATCGGGCAAGGCCGCTTCGCCGAAGTTCAGTAACCTTTGTTGGTTCGCTTCGGGGAACTCGCGCTTCTCGCCTCCCCTGTAGGTCACATAGTCGAGCGTTTTGTCAGGAACGTCTGTGTACAGGGTTGCTATGCGGATCTTTTTGTTCTCCCCCGCTTCATCCGGGGTCTCCGGCTTTTCCTCTTTCTTCTGCTTTTCCCCATCCTCTTTCTTCTGCTTTTCCTCATCCTCTTTCACGGACTGGATCGCGAAGAGCTTCCCGCCGATCATCAGGCGATCGCCTGCGATGGTCACTATATCGGCGGCGTCGAGCACCATTCGCTTTGGTTCGCCGGGGACAATCTCGCCGGTCCCCGCTCCGCCCGCGACGGGAGCCATCACGACGTAGCTCGTGTCGGGCTTGAGCGTCCCCGGCGCGACCCAAATCAACAAATTGCTCGGGAATTTCAGCGGCGATATCCCGATCGTCGCCCACTTGTTGGTGACGAGCAAGCAGTCGGGGCCGGTGCCGGCATCAACGGCAACGGCGTCGAAGTCCGAGAAGGGCAGGGTCTGCGTCCCGTCTTGGATGTCGGCATGGAGCAGTCGCTCGTCCGGCGCCCCGAGGATGAGCCTGCCGCCGGTGGCCGAGCTGGGCGCTGCAAGGACGGAGCAAATGCTGCCGGCATGGGAATTTACGGGCAGCGGCGCCAACGTCGCCCGCTGTGGGTCGGACCAGAGCATGGCCTGAGTGGCACCGACGACCGCCACGAGCGGGAGAACGGGCTTTTGCGGTTGAGCCGGCAGGCAGGAGAGCGAGAAGGCTTTGCCCAGCTTCGCCATCTCGTCGGACGGAGGGTCAAGCGGCGGCTGTCCTTCGCGCAGCATGGCGATCGTCGGGGAAGAAAGGTTCGCGACGATGACGTGCACCTTGCCCTTGTGCATCACCGCCGCAGGCTGAATTTTGGAGTCCGCGGCGCCGTCGGTCTGCAGCTCAGTCCATTCGACGGTTTGGTCGCCAATCTTCCCGCGGTGGACCGCGCCCGCGGAGTCCAACGCGACGACGAGACCGGCGCCGTCGGTCACCGGCGCGAGCCGCAAGGGCGCTTTCGGCGCCTGCCCGCTGACGATGCTCGCCGTCAGCGTCTGCCACTTCTGAGGCGCCGCGCCCGTGGCGTCGACCGTTTGCATGTATAGCAGCCCGGCCGCGTCCGCCGCGAGGAGGCGAGCGGTCGGCGTGCCTTCAACGGTCGTATGCACCACGCAGAAGCTGTCCGGGGGCTGGTCGCCCGGCGGCGGAACGGCGGTCCACTTGGTGACCGACTGTGTCTGCGCCTCGACTTGCAGCGCTGCCGTCCACAAAATCTTCTCTTTGTCGCGCACGACGACGACGTCGCTCGCCGGCCACCCGGCCTGCGACTGGAAGGCGTAAAAGGCGGATCCTGAATCGAGGCGCGGCGTCGCTCCGCCGCCGGTCCCCGAAGACGCCGGGGGCGGTCGGTCGAGTTGACGCCAGCGCGGCGGGCCCGTCCCGTCAAAGCGGATCGCCTGCAGGCGCCCGTTGCGGCCGACGCCATAGACCCGGTCCGGGGCGCCCGTCGTCGCGGCGAGGCTGCCGAGGCTGGCATCGCCCAGCGTGACTGCGAGCTGGACCGTCGCGCCTTTCTTGCTGAGCGCCTCGGGGGCGGCGACGGCGAAGGTGTCGAAGCGCTGCGGCTCGGGGCCGAACGGCAGGAAGGCCGTCGTCAGCGGAAGCGGCAGCCCGTTGTAGAAGGCGCTGACGATCGAGAGGCTGCCTTCCTTCGGTTGAGGCGCGGCGTTGGAATTGACCTTGAGCGCCACCGACGTGGCGCGCGTGTCCGGCGGCGCGGTGTCGGCGATCGCGGTCAGCAGGCGCAGCCGCAGCCAGCGGCTCTTGCGCCCCTCCGCCTCCACCTCTTCGACCGTGCCTTCCCAGTCCTTGCCCAGCTGCAGGTCGCCGTCGCGACCGCCGAGCAGACGCAGCGGCTGCCAGTCTGCCGAATCGGCACCGTCGGGCTTGCCCCACAGCTCGTAGGCGATGTCGAGCTGGGTGAGGCGGCGCGCGAGGCTGGGCGGGGCGAGCCGGAGCGTGATGGTCGCCGGGCCGTCGAGCTTCAGCAGCTCCTTATGGCCCACATAGGCGTGATGCTCGCTGAGGTTGCGAAGCGCGAAGGAATCGAGGCGGGTGACCTTCTCGACCGCCGCTCCGGCGGCGGCGGGGGCTTCGAGCGGGTCGAGCAGAGTCACGATCTCGCCGGACCGCTTCGCAATGCGGTAGGCGGTCCCCGCGATCCTCAACAGGTCGCCGGCGGCAAGGCCGACCGCCTGGGCGAGCTGAAGCATCGTACCCTCCGGCTCGGCGGCGCTGACCAGTCGATAGGTCACCGGCGGCGGGGAGGGCTGCGGCGGGGCGATCACTTTCGGAGGCGCGAGCTCGATCCGGTCGGCGCCCGGATCGGCGGCGATGAGCCGGAGCGGTCGCGCCGGGCTGATCGAGATCGCTTCGCGGGTCTCGAAGATCACCGGCTCCTGGTCGCCGGCGGCTGCGATCTGGACGCGCGGCGGCGCGTAGACGGGCGCGCTGCGCTTCTCGCCCAGCATGAACACGATCGGCACGGTCGCGGCCCGCGGCGCCGGGGCGGCGATGTCGAGCGTGTCGAGAAAGGCGAGCTTGTCGCGCAGCGCCGTCTGATCGAGCCGGAGCGTGCTGTGCTCGGCGAGTCGGGCGGCGATCTCGTACAGCGCCGCTCCGAAGTCGCCCTCCTGCTTCAGGCCGGCCCATTCCGGCGCGAGCCAGGGCGCCATTTGCGCAAGCGCATCGCGCAGCGCCTGCGCGCGGCGGGGGTCGGTGAGGGGGACGGCGCTCACTGGCCCTCGCGGAAATAGAAGGGGAAGACGAGATTGCCCGGCTGGTTCGTCTGCCGGACCTTGTAGTCGATCTCGATGATGAGCTGGCCGTCCAGGAGGTTGCCGGCGCGTGCCTGGACTCCGGTCACCGCGATGCGCGCCTCGTAATTGCGCAGCGCGTCCTCAACGTCGCGCTTCACCTGCGCGAGCATGGCGGTGTCGATGGCCGCGAAGACCAGATTGTGGATGCCGCAGCCGAAATCGGGCCGCATCACGCGCTCGCCCTTCGCGGTCTTGAGGATGATGAGGATCGACTGGCGGATGTCCTCTTCGTCGGCGGCCGTGGCGATGCGCCCGCTCGCCGGCTCGATTCGGAACGGGGAGGCCCAGCCGCGGCCCATGAATTCCTTGCCGAGGCGATCGAGGCTGCTCATCCGATCAGCACCGTCGCGAGGCCCATTGCGATCGCGTTGGGAGGACCCGCTTCGACGATCGTGTCGCCTTGGCGGGCGGCCGGCATCCCCCCGATCAGGACCGTGGCGCTGCCGACGGCGACGGTGCCGCCGACATGCGGCTTTGGCCCGTCGAAAAGTGGGCAGAGGTGCGTGTCCGAGCCGGCGCGCCAGGCAGGCATGCCGCCGATCAGCACCGTGGGCGCGCCGGGGCCGGGGCCGAGCGGCGTGCCGTGGCTCGTCTGATCGCCCACTCTCGCCGCCGGTACTCCCATTCCCACTCCTCCCTAATTGATCTGGACCAGAGCGCCCTTGAGCGTCAGCGTGCCGCCCGACTTGATCTCGAGCGTGCCGTCGGCCTCGATCGCGACCTGCGCGGACTTGATCGTGAGCTTGGCCTTCGACGTGACGGCGATCTCCGAGGATTTGCTCTTGATCAGGATGGTGTTGCCCGCCGCGTCGTCGATCGCGACCCCGTCCTTGTCGAGCGTGACGCGCTTGCCGTCGGCGAGCTTCAGCTCGAGGACGTGCGTCCCGTCGGTGTCGTCGAACAGCAGCTTGTGCCCGGAGCGCGACTTGATCAGACGGAGATTATTCTTGCCGTCTTCGTTCGTAGCGGGCGGCTTGACCTTGCCGTTCCACAACATGCCGAGCACGTAGAGCAGCGCCGGGTCGCCATGCTCCGCGCCGACCAGCACCTCGTCGCCGACCTCGGGCAGGAACCAGGCGCCGTAGCCGGAGCCCGACATCGGCGCGGCGGTGCGCGCCCAATAGCCGCTGCCCTGCGCCTGCCAGGTAAGCTGCACCCGGACCCGGCCCATGCCGTCGGGGTCGCGATTGTCAGTGACGAGCCCGCGCGCGACGCCAAAGACGCGGCCGTCGCCGTCGCCCTGCAACGCCTCGAGGCCGAGGGTCTCGAGCAGGCTCATAGCGACGGCTCCTGCACGGCGAAGCGGGTGCGGTAGCCGCTCTGGTCGAGCCGGTGAGTCGCCTCGCTGACATAATAGCTTTTGCCGAAGACGCGGCCGAGGCCGGAGAGGGTGAGGCGGGTGTCCGGCAGGATGCCGGGGACACCGATGGACTCGCCTTCACCGGTGACGAACTCGTGCGCCCGCCCCTCCAGGATCGCGAGCGCGCGCGCGTCCGCCTCGGCCTGGTCGCGGACGGGAGCGCTTATCTGGATGGTGGGGCCGCCACCGAGAGCAGCAGCAAGCCAGTCGCCGCCGCTCTTGCGTTGCCCGTCCCGCCCCGTCTCGTCGCCGCGCTGCGCCTTGCCGACGATGGCCGCGGCGTCGATTGCGGACCAGCCGTGGACCTCGACGGCCGACACCTGATTGGCGAGATTGGCCGAGGGCGAAAAGCGCTCGAGGCCCTGCCCCCAGGGTATTTCCAGCGTGGGGGAGCTGCTGCTGCGCGGACCGAAATAGAATTTGCCGGCGCGCATGTAGAAGATCGAGCCGGTGAGGTCGGCCATGCGCTCGATGAAGGCGAGATCCGATTCCTGAGTCTGATCGACGCTGGCTTCGGTGATACGGGTGCTCTGGACGCTGGCCGACAGCCCGTTGGCGCCGGCCACCGCAGCGACCGCGTCGGATATCTTGGATTTGTCCCAATGGCGCGAGGTTCGGTTGAGGCGCAGCGGGTAGAGCTTGTCGTAGCCGCTGATCGTGAGCGTGGGCGTTCCGGAATCGGTGAAGCCCGCCCCCACGTCGGTGATGATGCCCTCGATCATCGGCTCGAGCTTCGACGGCTCCCCATAGCCCAGGGAGACCTTCACCGCGGCACCGAACGCAAACAGATCGAGAAGGTCGATCCGGGTGTCGTTCTCCCCGGCGACGAACTCGGATTCTTCCCAGTCGTAGGCGCTGCCGATGGTGAAGGAGAAGCGGGCGGGGCTCTTGATCTTGAGGTCTACCTCGACGCTCTCCAGCGCGAGCAGACCGTCCCGAAGCACATCCTCCCCCCCCACGGTAACGACCATCGTTGGGACGTAGAAATCGTCATATCCGCGGTCGAGCGCCTCGAGCTTCATGGCGACCCTCCCGGCTGCTTGGTGTCGAGCGGCGGCACCACGAGCGCCGTGCCCGGCCGGATCGCGCCAGGATCATCGATGCGGTTCTGGTTCGCGATCAGCCGCCAGTAGCGAGGATCGCCATATTCCTTGGCCGCGATCAGCCAGATCGAGCTGTCGGCCGTCAGAGTGCGCCTCTTGGTCTTGTCGGAGGAGTTCCGGGGGGGGTCCTTCAATTGCTCGGAGAGCGCCTTCACACCCTTGAAGGTGACCGTCAGCTTCGCCCGCACCGGCACCCCGTCCGGAAGGAACATCGTGAAGCGCTGGGTCAGCTTTTCGACCACGCCGCAGAACGCCATCCAGCCCCAGCGAAATTCCACCTTGGGCGGAGCATGCTCCTCGATCCCCATCAGCTTCCCGATCTCGTCGGTCTTCTTGGTAACGTCGCTGCCGCCCCCGTCGGTATAGGTGTCGAAATAGAGCTCCATGGTCAGCCTGCCGGCCAGGCCGTTCAGGAATTGGGTAATCGGCTTGTCGAGGCCGGGGGTATTCGTATCCTTGAAGTTGTTGGCGGTCTCGAGGCTGTATTCCGACGGGTTGAACAGCACCTCGATCTTGGTGCCCTTTCGCGGACCGTCCATGATGCAGATCTTGGCTTTGGCGAGTCCCCGCACCGGCGCCTCCTCAGGACCGGCCGCGGCGTTCGCGCTCGACGCGCAGACGCTTTTCGATGCGGGAGATGACGTCGCGGCTGACCGCGTCGAGATCGACCGGCGCAGCGGAGGGAGCGGCGGTCGCGGCAGGTCGCGCTTCCGCGGGCGGCGGCGGCGGCGCCGGCGGCTCGGCGCTGCGGAAGTCGAGCGGCGGCGGCGCCCATGCGGAGCCGAAGGAGGCGGGCGCCGTGGTTCGTCCGCTTTGTCTTTCGGCAAGATAGAGAGGCGCCGGGATACCGCGCGCGGCTGGCGCGCCGCTTACCGTGGAGAGGCGATCGGCCGCGCGCAGAGGCCCCGCCCGCCGCGGTCGCTGCAGGGACGCGAACGCCATTGCGCCGGGCAATCGGCGTGAGATCGATCGCGAGGATGGCGGGCCGGGGCGCTGAAGTGCGTGCCCGGCCCGGGCGGTCGTGCTGGACTGAAGAGCGGTTCCCTCCGTTCCGCTCCGCCGCTCCGCCGGCGCCGGTAGCGGCGGCCGTTCACCGTGTCGATCGGCAGGCGACGGGGGAATGCGGAAACGTACGTCCGCCGCGGGTCTGCCGGCGCCGCGGCGCGCCCGCGGCGGGACGTCGCCGCGGCCTTTGATGGACCGCTCTTGCGCGCGTGAACCGAGCGAGCCGCCCGCCGCCGCGCCGGCGTGCGCTCCAGCGCCCTGCCGGCCGGCGCCCAAGATGTTGCGGTCAGGCACCGGATCGCCCGGCGCGTGCCGCGCCTCCGCGAGCAGCCGGCCTGCTCCCGCCCCGATCACGCCATGGTCGCCGCCGACCAGCCGCGTGCGGCGCTCCATCAGCCGAAGGGCGAGATCGGCCCTGCCGTATCGGACGGCGGCCGGCCGGTCGCCGAGCCGGGTGACGAGGAGACGACCGTCACCGGGCAAGTCCCCTGCGCTGAACGAAGCCCCGGCGCCGCCCGCCTCCTGGCTCAGCGGCCATGGCGGCGCGACTCCGGCGTCGGCCGCCGGGCCGCCCGATTCGTCTCCGGGACGGCCGCCGCTCGCGAGCGCGATCCCGCGGAAACCGGACCGGGCGTGGACGAGCCTGTCGCGCCAGCTTGCATGCGCCGCGTTCCCGCGCGCGCTCGTATGACCGAAGGGCAGCGGCGGACCGGTGCGCGCGCCGGCAGGCATGCGAAACGCGGTCTCCACCCGAGTCAGAGGCCCGGCGGAATTGGAGCGCCGGGTCGTCGAGGCTTTCGACTCTGCCGGCGCTGCGAGCATCACGGGTGCGGCGTCGTCAGGCGCGGCGGCGATCATGACGGCGCGGTGCAGCTCGTTGAGCGTGAGCGACAGGTGCAGCGCGATCTGGAGACGCGGCGCGAGCGGCACCGCCCGTCCGTCGGCGGCACGGAGCGCGGCGGGCGCCGCCGTGCGCGCCTTTCCCGACTGCCGGTAAAGCAAGGCAAGGGGTTGGCGCAGCGGCGGCCGGGCGCCGCGCAGGCGCCGCCGGCGCGGCATCCGGCGGGCTCCGGTGACCCGGCGCTGTGCGATCGGAGCCTTCATAGCCCGACCAGCCCATGATGGACGAACTCGACCGTCTCGGTCGCCACGACGCTTTGCGTCGCGTCGAGATCGGCGCCCGTCCATTTTGCCGGGTAGGCGCCGATGAAGATCCAGCGCCACGCTTCGATCTGCGCGTCTCCGAGCAAGACCACCGACATCACCATGCGCTGGATTTGTCCCAGGATCACGGCCTGATGCCACGCCCAGAGCATCGGGTCGGCCAGCCCGCGCTTCAGCTTGAGGGGCGGATAAGTCGTGAGTCCGGCGTGCTGCACCTCGTGGTCGTTGACGCCGCCCTCGTGATAGGGCTCGATCTTCGTCTGGCACTCGAGCCCGCTCACCGACTGGAAGCCGCCGACCTGGAGCCCCTGGATCTCCACCAGGAAGCGGAAGGCTCGATAGGGGTCGGTGCCGAGCATCGTCCTCTCACCCGATATCGAACGGATTGTCGGGCCGGCCGTCGAGCCGCCGGTTGATGCTCGATATCTCCCGGCACCAGCGCCGGCGCTCGCCATGTTCGAGCGCCATCAGCTCCTCGCTGGGCCAGTGGAAATGGAAGGCGATGAAGGCCATCTCCTCGTAGAGCTGAGGGAGGGGATAGGCCTTCATGCTTCCCCCATGACGCCGAACTCCCGCGAGCCGCGCTCGAACAGGGCGGGCGACGCCTCCTCGCCGCCCTCGCCGTTGAGGCTCTCGTAGAGCGCCTGAAGGTAAGAGAGGTCGGAGGCGAACAGGCCCTCGATGACCTTGGTGTTGACGTCCGGCAGAGCGCCGAGGCGGGTGACGACCCGCGCCAGCACGATGACGGTGAGATAGGCCGGGTTCTGCTGAACCCGCGGGTCCTTCAGCGGCAATATCTCGTCGGCCGCAGTGGCGAGCCGCATCACGCCCTCGCGGTGCAGCACGCCGTCGCCGTCGAGATAGCCCTTGGGCAGAGTGAATTCGACTTCGGTCTGGAACGCCATGGTTCAGGCTCCCTTTCACTGGATGCGACGGATGCCCTCGTTGGCGAGCTCGAGGGACTCGATCGCCACCTCGTTGCCTTTGCCGTTGAGGTCGGTTGGGTTGTATTTGGTCGGCCAGGCCCGGGTGATCTCGTAGGCTGCCTTGTCGGCTCCGGCTTCGTCCTGGATGCGGATGACCACGGTCTTGCGTGCAGTGGAGAGCGGCGTCGCGTCGTCGACCACCATGCGATGCCAGTTCGACAGCTCGATGGAGTCGGTGAGGCCCCATTTGAGCGTGATGTTGCCGTATTTGTTGAGGCCCTTGAGCTTGCGGACCGTGGTGAGCTCGTTTCCCTCGCGATATTCGATGGGGTCGTTGCTCGCGTCGCCGATCGCGACCTCCGAGAAGCCGGCCTGGACGATGCCGTCTATCTCGAGACGGTAGCGGAAATTGCGCAGCGGATCGGTGGCGGGCATGGCTGAATCTCCTTGTTGCTGGCGCTATTCCTTGGCTTCCGACGTCTTCTGGTAGATCCGGAAGACGACGAACTCGGCGGGGCGCACTGGCGCGATGCCGATCTCGACGATGAGGCGGCCGTTGAGGATGTCGTCCTCGGTCATCGTCTCGCGACCGACGGCGACGCTGAACGCCTCTTCCTCCTTCTCCCCGAACAGAGCGCCTTCGCGCCACTGGCTGCGCAGGAAGAGGGTGATGGTCTGCTTGACCCGCGCCCACAGCTTCGGATCGTTGGGCTCGAAGACGACCCACTGGGTCGAATTGTAGATCGACGCCTCGAGGAAGATGAACAGCCGACGGACATTGATATATTTCCACAGGGGATCGCTCGACAGCGTTCGGGCGCCCCAGACGCGGATGCCGCGTCCCGGGAAGCGGCGGATGACGTTGACGCCCCTCGGGTTGAGGATTTCCTGCTCGCCGTGGGTGACGTCGAACTCGAGGTCGATCGCTCCCGCCACCGTCTCGTTGGCCGGCGCTTTCCAGACGCCGCGCGTATTGTCGCTGAGCCCGTAAATGCCGCACACCGCCCCGCTCGGCGGAATCTTGATGCGGGCGCCGCTGCGGGGGTCCGAAACCCAGATCCAGGGATAGTAGAAAGCGGCATATTTGGTGTCGCCGATTTTGGGGTCCGAGCGCGGATCGAGGTTGCCCGACACAGCCACGTTGGCTGCCGAATCGATGACGGCGAACCGATAACGGTTGTTCTGGCAGTGGGTGATCACCTCCTTCACGGCGACGTCGGGCGCGCCCGGAGCGGCGACGATGGCGATGTCGCGATACGGGTCGAGCGCGAGCGCGGAGAGGCCTGTCCGCTTGTCGATCTGGGCATCGTAGCCGAGATAGTCGGCCGACCCGGGCACTGCAGGCGGATCCACGCCGCCGGCCAGCGGTCCCGGCGTGACCAGCGGGGTCGGCGGGACCGTCGGGGGCGTCGCGGGGAACGCCGCCATGGTGGTCCCCGGGGCGACGGTCAGGGTGACCAGCGCGGAATTGCCGTGATTGACCCGCTTGTCCCAGTAATTGGGGGAGTCGGCTTCGAACCGCAGGTCGTCGAACAATTCGGTGGCCGAGGGACGCGGCAGGGTCGTCGTGTCCGTCACCGGATCGAACGGAACATTGCTGGCGGGACGGTCCCAGTAGAAGATGAGCAGGCGAAAGCCGAGTGGCTTGCCGCTCGCGTCGGCGGTGGAGCCCGGCTCGAACCTCACCCAGATGCGGTTCGAAGCCGCGCCGGGGCCGACCGCCTCGATCGTGAAGGGGGCGGCGACCAGCTTGGCGATGACTCCGCCGGCGCCGACGATCCGGGCGATGTAGGCGCGCCGGCCGCCATTGTCGAAGAACGACTTGACCGCGTAGGGCAGATATTTCGGGTCGCCGGTGGCGTTGGTGAAGACGTCCCCGAAGATTCGCAGATATTCGCCGTAGCTGGTGACGAGGCGCGGCTTGGTCGGGCCGCGCTCAGTCTCGCCGAGGAAGGCGGTCGTGCTGGTTGGGACACCCTCGATCGGCTTCGGGCCGCGTTCGATTTCCTCGACGTAGACGCCGGGCGCGAGATATTCGGGCATGGTTCTTCCCTCCTAAGCGGCTTTGACGATGGTCGGATTGAGAGCTGCGACGTTTTCCTGGACGGTGGCGTCGAACTTGCCCCTGAGGTCGACGAGCCGGACCTGCTCGTCGCGGAGCAGGTCCTCGGCCTTCTTGAGCTCCGCCTCGCGTTGGGCGAGCGCTTGCTCGGCGTCCTCCTGCGCCTTGCGGGTGGTCTTCACCTGCTCGCGCAGGTCCTTATGGTCGAGGATCCGCGGTTCCCCCTTGATTGCCTGGTCGAGCTTGCCCCCGGGCATGATCAGCCAGTAGGCCAGGGCATATTTGCCGTCGTCGCTGGCCTTCTTGGCCTCGGAACGGATCGCGTCGGCCGCCTTCAGCCGTTCCCTAATCGAGGCCGCGGGACGTTGCAGCGCCTCGGCGTCCCGCCTGGCCTCCGCCGCCTTGTCCCTGGCGTCGTCGCGCGCCTTCCGCTTCGCGGCAGCGGTCGCCTCCTGGCTGCCGATCTTGGTGGCGAGCGCGTCGATTTCGGCCTGCGCCGTCTTCGCCGCCTCAGCGATCTTGGTCATGGTCGCGGAATCGAGGAACCGGCTGAGGAAGCTGGTCTCCGCCAGCTGATATTGCTCAAGGTCGTGATCGGCGAGCTTGAGGGCGTCTTCTTCGGCGGCATAATCGTCGACCAATTTGGCCGCCGCCTTGTCCGCCTCACGCTGCTCCTTGTAGCGGGCGAGCGCTTCTTCTTTCTCCTTCAGGGCCTTTTTGGCGGCCTCGACAGCCTCCTTCAGGTCGTCGGTCTTGTCCCCGGGCGGGTCTTCGTCGCCGTCACCGGCCGCCGAATTGGAATCAGCGGTTTTCGGAGCGGGGCCCGCCGCCCGGCTTCCTTTATTCCCGTCAGCCGCGCCCGCCGGCGGACCGGCGTCCGTCGGCTGAGTCGCCGGCGGCTCCGGAGAGGGCGGGGCGTTGATGTCCCGAGTCGACGGGGTGTCGGTGGCGGTGGGGTCGGGAGCCCTGCCACGGCTGCCCGGCGGATGCCCCTTGCGATCGTCTTGCGCCATCACTTGCTCCTTGTTCAGGTCGCGAAAAAGCCGGGATCGTTGCTTCCGGTGAGGTCGATCGGCTCGAGGAAGCTGTGGCTTTGGCCGTTGGTGAGCGGGCGCACGAAGCTGCGCGTGATGCCGCCTTCGCTCACCGCGATCGCGATCGAGACCGGCGCTTCTGCCTCGTGCGTTCCGAAGGGGGGCAGCCGCAGCGCCAGCGCGAAGGCACCGCTGGCGATGCTGCGCGTTGCGAAGGCGGCGCCGCCAGCCGCCGGAGCGGCCGATATCGAGGCTTCCGCGACGGGCGCGGAGCCCCGAGTCACGACGCCGCGCACGAGCGTCGTTCCCGGCGCGAACGGATAATCCGGTCCCGGCGCCAGCAGCACGTCGCGGCGTCGTGCGGCCGGGTCCTTGTTGCCCGGCGCGGGGGGCGTGAAAGCGAAGCGCTCGACGAAGGGGAAGCCGGCGCGGCGGCCGTCCACCTCGACGTCATATTGCGGCTGGTCGGGCAGGTTGATGAAGACGAGCATCCCGGAGGCGTTGACAATCGGCCGGTCCATCAGCCCGGTTATGCGCGCGCTGACGCCGTCGCGGATCAGCCTGCCGGTGACTGAGTCGACGGCGCCGATCGCGAGCGTTACCCGGTCAATCCGCGGCGGCGCATCGAACAGGATGGTTCCGGCGCCGCTCATGCCGCCTCGCTCCGGGTGACGCCGCCGTCTATCTCGCGAGACTGGACGGGTGGGTAGAGCGCGGCGTCGCCGACTTCTACGAAGACCGGCGTCGCAAGATAGACGATCGAGGTCCGGAATGGCTCTTCCGGAAACAGGCCCCAGATGCGGTTCATCTCTTCCGGGCTATAGCTTTCGGGCGAAAGACGCACGTCCTGCTCTGGCAAATCCGAACCGGTGAGGATCGGATGGGCGTGCAGCACGCGGATGATCTGGCCGAGGCTGGTCAGCTCGCCAGGCTCGGGCGGCGCGACGCCGCCGGGCGTGGGAGGCCGGTAGCAGGTGACGAGAAAGTGAAGGTCAAACGGGATGGCAGCGATGGGCGGCGCCGGCGCGGTGACCGGCGCGGAAGGCGGCGGCGCGCGGAAGACCGGCGTGTTGCGGAGCGCCGCGTTCGGCTGGATGTGAACGAGCGTCAGCGCCACGCGCGCCGTACCCATCTCTCGGCGCAGCGGCGATCCGATGTGCACCTCGAGCCCGGTCGCGTCGCGGATGCGCCGCGCGAGCGCCATCGTCGTATCGAAGAGGGCGGTGGCGCTCACGGCTCGATCCCCGCCGCCTCGGCTTCGGGCAGAAGACGGGTCAGGCTTCGCCCGGCGCTTTCCATGCCGATCTTCGCGAGTTCCGCCCGCGTTGCGGCGACGAGGTGGCTCATGCGAATGACGCCGCCATTCTCGGCCGCCTTGAAGGCGGCGTTGACGACGCTCTGCTCGATATTGCCGCCGGAAAGCGGCAGCTGGCGCGCAAGCAGCGACACGTCGACCTCCTCGGCGACCGGCGCGTCCTCCGGAAACATCTTCGTCCAGATGACGAGCCGGTTCTCGGCGTCGGGCATTGGAAAATTGACGATGAAGCGCAGCCGGCGAAGGAAAGCCGCGTCGAGATTTTCCTTCATGTTCGTCGTCAGGATCGCGAGGCCGCGATAGGCCTCGATTCGCTGCAGCAGGTAAGCGACCTCCAGATTGGCGTAGCGATCGTGCGCGTCCTTCACTTCTGAGCGCTTGCCGAACAAAGCGTCCGCCTCGTCGAACAACAGCACTGCGCTCGCCGCCTCGGCGGCGTCGAAGATCCCGTCGAGCGCTTTTTCCGTCTCCCCGATATATTTCGACACGGTCTTGGCGAGATCGACCTGGAACAGGGCCGACCCGAGCTCGCGGGCGATGATCTGGGCGGCCATCGTCTTGCCGGTGCCGCTCGGCCCGGCGAAGAGGGCGGCGATCCCCTGGCCATAGGGAATGCGCTCGCCGAAGCCCCATTGTTCCCACACCGTTTCCGCGTGCCGGACTTGCGACGGGATGCTGCGCAGCTCCGCCTCGATCGCCGGCGGCAGGACGATGTCGTTCCAGCCGAGGCCGGTCTCGACCCTTCGAACGGACGGAGGAGCCGAGGCTTTCGAAACGAGCCGCGCCGCGTGTCGCAACGCCTCCTCGGCCGTCTCGCGCGTGTCGGCGCCGCCGCCCCCGAGGGCAAGCGCCAGAGCCGCCTCCGCCTGGGCCCGGCTGAAGGCGAAGGTGGCGGCCAGTTCGCGTGCCGCCTTACTCGACAGCATAAGCCCGCGGGAGGAGGCGGCGCGCGTCCAGATCGTGGCGCGCTCCTCGCGTGAGGCGAGGTCGCGCCCGATTTCGAGCACACCTCCCGGCGCCTCGCGTAGCCAAATCGGGTCGATATGCCTGCCCTGCAGGACGAGCAGCTTGAGCTCCGCGGCGAAGGTTGCGGCGAGCCACGCGCAAAGCTCCGGCCTTAGCGCCTCCGGCGCCGAATCGAGCCCAGCGACGATCAGGATCGCATCGGCGAGGCGGGCCTGGCGCGCGAACATGCGAAGCTTGTCCTTGAGGTCGGCAGCGGCCGCGTCGGCGGGCGGGGTCAGCGTGCCGATAAGGGCGGGGATGCCGACGGCGGCGAGCTGCTCGGCCAGCCACAGCTCTTCGCCTTCCGCCGCGGCGAGACGGACGACCGGCGTCGGGCTTTCCTCTTTGCCCGCGGCGCGGGCCGCGGCGACAACCGGCGCCGCCTGGAGGTCGAAGCTGACTTTCGCAGGATCTGCCAGATCGAACAGCTTCCATTCCCCCGGCCCGGCGGTTGGGCGCTCGAGCAGGATGGAAGCGATATCAGGCGGGAGCGCGAGCGGGATCCGAGTGTCGGGCGCGCCGGGCAGATCGGTCCGCAGCGAAGCGATCAACCCGAAGCGGGCGACCGGGCGATCGCCGGAGAGACGCTGCCGGACGCGCCAGGCGGCCCCCATGTCGTCGACCAACTCCGCTAGGATGGAGGCATTCGGCCGGTGCTGGGTCAGGTCGTCGGCGAGGAAGCCGAACACTTGCGCGAAGCGGCCGTCCAGCTCGGGAGCGAGAGCGAAGTAGAGCATCTGACGTTCGGGCTCATCGAGTTGGAACGCGGCTGCGAGGCGCGTCAACGGCAATCCCGTCGCGGCAACGCCGCGGGCGGTTAGGCGTGAGTCGACTTCCTGGAATTCGGCGGCCAACTCTGGGAGCGACAGCGCAGCGGCGCGTTGCCCCAGCAACGCTCGGGCCCGGGCCACCGTCATTGCCCAATTAGAGACGTCCTGGCCCGCCGTTTCGCTCTCCGCGCGTGCAAGGGCGAGGTTGAGCCTCAGCGCCAGCCAGGTGGCGAGATCGTCCAGCTGTTCGTCGGCATCGACATAAGGATCACGGCGCATCGGCACGACGCGTGCTGCCGGGCGAGGCGGCGGCGGAGGCGGTGGAGGCGTAGGCGGAGAGGGAGGGGTAGGGGGGGCAGCCGCGGTTTCCACTACAGGTTCCGGCTGCAGTTCCGGCTCCGGTTCCGGCACCGGGACCGGTCCCGCATTGGGCTCTTCGCTCGGCTCGTTTGCCGCGACGGAAAGCTGTGGCCGGGCGTGTGTGATATGCGCGATCGTGTCGTTGGCGCCGGTCAGCCCTGCCTCGCGGGACAGCCATTCGGCGAGTCGCACCAACGTTTCGCTGCCGACGTCGAAGACGTGGACATTGGTGGTGCCCCCTACCAGGTCCACCTCGATGACGGAGAGCTTGGGCTGGTGCTGGAACAGACGCTCGATCGCCGGGCTGCCGGCGCCGAACTCCGCGATCAGCACGTCGAAAGGCTCGGCCGCGAGACGCGCGAGGACATCTTCCCAGGCGTCGCACTGATCGGCGGCGATGGCGCTGCGATCGCCGCGCGGCGCCGCGGCGAGCAGGCGCCCGATGCCCTGCCGCCCAGCGGCGCTCGACATCGGTCCGATCAGCGCGCGTACCTTCACCGCCGTCCTCGGTTGCAGAAACGGCGCAGCTTCACGTTCCAGCCGGGGAAGCGCCATGGCCCGAGCGGCCCATTTTCGGTCTGGCCCCGGGTCCACCGGGAGGGCTAGGGAGGGTCCAGAAAAGGGTTCACCGCGTGATCGCGCGGTAGCGCCATTAGATCGATTGCTAGGTCCCTGCGGCTGCCCCACTCTCGTTTTGCACCGGTCTTTTTGTGTCCCGATTTGTGTCCCGATTTTTTCTTGACCTCGCCCCAGCCAACCCCGGTCAGACCGCGGCGGCGGGAAGCGCGACCTCGAAGCAGGCGCCCTTCTCCGCGGGCAGGCTGGCGATCGTGCCGCCGCAGGAGGCGAGCAGCGAGCGGGCGATCGAGAGGCCAAGGCCGGAGCCGCCCTGCTCGCGGCGGCCGGTGTGGAACGGCTCGAAAATCCGCTCGCTGTCGGCCGCGGGCACGCCGGCGCCGTCGTCGGCGACGCGAATGACGAGGCGGCCGCCCCGCTCCTCCGCGGCGATCCGGACGTCGCGGGCGCCGGCCTGGCCGCTGTTCTCGACCAGGATCTGGATCACCGCCTCGATCAGCTCGGCGACAGCGGCGGCCGGCGGCAGCGATGGGGCGAGGGCAAGGTCGATGGCGAGATTCGGGCCGCGCATCGCGTCGGCGACGGCGTGGAGCGGCCCGGCAAGCCAGGTCGAGGCATCGCCCGGCGCCGCCGCCATGTCGGCGCGGGCAAGGTGGAGCAGGCGCTCGAGCAGCAGCGAGAGGCGGTCGGCGTCCTTGGTCGCGTTGGAGAGGAAGCGGCGGCGCTCCTCCGCGCTCATCGCCTCCGCATGGTCCTCGAGCAGCTCGAGCGCGCCGCGGATGCCGGCGATCGGCGTCTTGAACTCGTGGCTCACCGCCGCGGCGAAGTCGCGCAAATAGCGCGAGCGCCGCTCGATCCGCGCCGCCATCGAGGCGAAATTCGCATAGAGCGCGCGAATCTCGACCGCGGCCGTGGCCGGCGCCTCGGGGATGGCGACCGGACCGCGCGCGACATTCTCGGTCGCGCGGCCCAGCGCTTCGATCGGCCGGGCGATGCCGCGCGACAACAGGCCGACGAGCACCAGCAGGGTGGTGAAGATGAGGCCGACGCCGAGCGCGATCTTGCCGCGGTCCTGATAGATGCCGAGGAACAGGCCGCGCGGCGAGCGCGACAGCATGACCAGGCCAACCACCTCGCCGCCGGCGACGATCGGCCGGACGTGGTGGACGCGAATCGCCGAGGCCCGGCTCAGGAACTCGAGCCAGTAGCGCGGCTGATAGTCGCCGCGGCGGCGCAGCACGGTCGCGGTGCGGCCGGCGAGGGCGGCGCGGACCTCGGGCAGGCCGGCATAGCTGGCGCCGAGATCGCCGCGCCCGATCAGGACGCGGCCGTTGCGGTCGAGGATGCGGATCGCCGCGAGGGTGGTGCGGGCGCTGTCGGCCGCGATCGGGCGCAGCGTCGCGGCGACGGCAAGCGCCCGCGGGTCGAGTGGGCCGGCTTGGGGGGAGGGCGGCGGCAGCACCGACAGGACCGGCATGGCGTTGAGGTCGATCGCCGGGCGTTCGGGGACGATTTTCGACGGCGGCGCGGCGGCGGGCCGGCCGGCCTCCCAGAAGCTGCGATAGGCGCTGGCGAGCACCGCGCCCTGGGCGATCAGCTCGGCTTCGGTTTGCTGGACCAAAGTGTTCTCGTAGACGCGCAGGAAGACGGCGCCGAAGCCGGGCAAGGCGGCGGCGAACAGCAGAGTCGCGAACAGGATGGTGCGCAGGCGGAGCGAGGGCCAGAAGCGCTTGAGGAACGCCTTGGCCGCTCGGATCAAGCGCCGCCGCCCCGGCAGGGTCCGATCCGGTAGCCGATGCCCGCGCGGGTCTCGATCAGGTCGGTGCCGCCCAGCGCCGCGAACTTGGCCCTGAGGTTGCGGATATGGCTGTCGATCGTGCGGTCGGTGATGGCGAAACCGGGGCCGTGCAGACGATCGATGATCGTGTCGCGGGTGAAGACCTGGGCCGGATGGCTGGCGAGCAGCAGCAGCAGCTGGAATTCGGTGACGGTCGCGGCGACCGTCTCGGCGTCCCAGCACACCTCCCACGCCCCCGGGTCGAGCCGCAGCCGGCCGTGGCTGAGCGGGCGGCGGGCGCCGGCCTGCTCGAGCGCGCGGCCGCCGCGCTTGAGGATCGCGCTCACCCGCGCCACCACCTCGCGCGGGCTGAACGGCTTCACGACATAATCGTCGCCGCCGAGCTCGAGGCCGAGCACGCGGTCGATCTCGTCGTCGCGCGAGGAGAGGAACAGGATCGGCAGATCGTCGCCGGCGCGCAATTTGCGGCAGACGTCGAGGCCGTTCATCCGCGGCATGTTGATGTCGAGCACGACGAGATCGGGGCGCTGGGCGGCGATCGCGCCTAGCGCGCTTTCGCCGTCCGCCGCCTCGGCGGTCTGCATCCCCGCCTTGCCGAGCGCGAAGCTCAGCACCTGGCGGATATGCGGGTCGTCGTCGACGATCAGGATGCGGTGGCTCATCGCGTACATCTCTGTCACCGCTCGGGCCGGGCTGTCAAAGGCTTGGGCGGCGGCGGCACCGGGCGGCCGTCGCACAGCCGGTCGCCGCCGTGGTAATTTGGCGGGCGCGGCCCGGCCAGCGCCCTCGCGGCGGCGAGGCGCCCGGCGCCGCGCAGGGTCCAGCCGTGCCAGTCGGCCTGGTTCGCCGCCAGTGCGTCCATCGTCCGGACGCGCAGCCAGGTCACCCGCTCGCGCAGCTCGGCGGGGATCGGGCGGCGCTCGAGCTCGATCAGCGGCAGCAAGGCGGAGGAGCCGAGCTCATTGAGGTAGCACAGGTCGAGCGCGGCGCCGGCGCCGCCGGTTTCGCGGGCGTGGCGGACGTTCCAGGCGGCCGCCATCCGGCCGAGATCGACCGCGCAGCAGGCGCCGAGGGTGAGCAAAGCCGCGAGCAGATTGGCGTTGATCAGCCAGGCGCCGCTCCTGCCGCGCAGCAGCCGGTAGCAGATCAGCACGAGGCCGACCGCGACCAGCGCCATCCAGATCAAAGCGGCGATGCGCAATTGGGTGAGCGAATAGGCTTCGATATAGTCGAAGGTCCGCAACATGGTGGAGGCGACCAGCAGCAAATTCTGCGCGATCCAGAGCGTGACCAGGAGGCGGATCGGGCGCGAGGCGGCGGTGGCCGAGCCCGGGCGCAGGGTGACCAGCACGAACAGGCCGGCGAGCAAAGCGGTCGCGATCAGCGGATAGGCGCCGCGATGGGCATATTCGGCGAGCGTCATCCCCGCCGGCAGCGGCGCGCCGCTCCACAGGAAGGCGAGATCGAGGCCATTCTGGATCGCGAAAATGAGGTTGAAGGCGAGCAGCGACAGCGTGATCGAGGCGAGGCTGACGCCGGGCAAGGCGAAATCGGGGTCGAGGCCCGGCCCCGCCCGGCCGAGCGCGATCCGCGGCGGGCGCAGCAGGCTCCACGTTGCGGTGAGCACGACCGACCAGAAGATCGCGCGCAGGATCGTCAGGGCGTCGAGGGCGAGGCGAAGGTCGAGCCGGGCGAGGGCGTCCTCGATCAGCGGATTGGCCTGCGCGAACAGGATGACGAACACGGTGCTGCCGAGCACCGGCAGGACCAGGACGAACAGGCGGCGGCCGAAGCCGGCCCGGCCGCGGCGGCGCTTGGCGCGCTGGGCGATGAGCAAATCGCGGAAGGGGCCGAGCGGGCTCAGCGCGCCGTGGAGCAGCAGCCGCTGGAACCAGCGCCAGCCGTCGTCGAACCGGGCCGTACGCGGCAGCAGCACGGCGAGGGTGAGCGACGTCCAGTAGAGTAGCAGCGCGAGCGGCCCGGGGTCCGCGGCCAGCGCCAAAGTGAACAGGAACGCGGCGGCGAACGCCGCCCGTGCCGGCCAGCGCGCGAACATCTCCGGGCGCAGGCAGGCGGCGACGACCAGCAAAGCGAAAGCGAACAGGCCGATCGTCGAGCCGGCGCGCTGGAACCAGAACAGCGCATCGGCGAGCGCGACCAGCAGGATCGCGCCGCCGAGCTTCAAGAGGAAGCTGTAGCGGCTTGGCGAAGCAACGGTCATGGCCCTCGTCCCCTGTCGGTGGCGGAGCGGCGACCATGACAGGCGCAGGTTCAGCCTTGATCCGCGCGGCGTGGAGGGGCGGCACTGATGTGGTGCAGAGGATGTGCAGGAGGGAATTGGGGCAGGTACTTTTTGGGCAAAAATTACGTGTCCCGATTTTCGCCAGGTCTTGCGTGATCCGTCACGCGTAATTGCGGCCGAAGCGGTTCGCGAGGAAGTCACCGAGGGCGACGTCTTCCTGGCGGAGGAAGCCGCGCTGCGGCAGCCGGCCCTCGGCCACCAGGTCGAGCACCGCGCAGATCGCCGAGGCGGTGGTGACCTGGATCGCGCTCCAATGGGTGCCGCCCTGGACCCGCGAACGGACCTTGCGCAGGAGGGTCTCCTCGCTGAGCTCGCCCCGGTTTTTCCCCGTCGCACTGACGAAGATGAGGACGACGTCCTGGGACGTGCGGGGGAGGGCGTAGCCGAAGATCTCGGCGAGCGTGGCCTCGTCGAGGCGCAAGTCCCCGATCAGGTGTTTCATGATCTGACAATGGCCGGGATATCTTATGGTCTTGTAATTGAGGTTCCTGACGTGGCCGGCCAGCGTGTCGCCGAGCGTTCCCACGCCGCCGGACGTATTGAACGCCTCGTAGTCGACCCCGTCGAGGGTTAGGGTCTCATGGCCTTCGAGCGGCTGGACCTTGCACGCCTTCCCGTCGACGATCGCGTCGCATTCGGCGAGATATTCGTGGACCAGCCCTTCGACCGACCAGGTCAATTCATATTTGAGGCGGTTGGTCGGATGCTCGGTGAGCGCGCCGACCCGCATGCGGACATGTCCAGCTCTTCAAACCGCCTGGCGAGATCGTAGGCCGCGATCGAGATGAAGCCGGGCGCGAGACCGCATTGCGGCATCATCACCGAGCCGGCCGTCTTCGCCAGCTCGGCGACGTGGCGCGTCGTCTCCACGTCCTCGGTCAGATCGAAATAGTGGACTCCGGCGGCGGCCGCGCCGTCGGCGACGTGGCGGGTGAGCGAGAAGGGCACCGCGGACAGCAATGCGAACTTGCCTGTCAAGGCGTCGGCAAGTGCCGCCGCGTCGGTCACGTCGAGCTCGAGCGTCGCGACGCATGCGTGCGCCGCCACCTCGGCAAGTGCCGCCGCCGATCGATCCGCCACCGTGACTCGATAGTCGCCGCAACCCACCAGAAGCTCGGTAATCATGGCGCCGATCTTGCCGCCGCCGACCAGAAGCACATTTTTCATGCGGGGTTTCTAGCGGGGGCAAGGGCCGAGTTCCACCTCGACGAAATCGCGCATTGCGGGCGCTAGGCGGCTCCGCCCGAAGCGCCTAAAGGGGCGCGATGGCAGGATCGATTCACGTCGGCGTCGGCGGCTGGGACTTCGATCCCTGGCGCGGCACTTTCTATCCGCCGGGCCTGGCCAGGGCGCGGCAGCTCGAGCATCTTGGCCAGCGGCTGACCGCGACCGAGATCAACGCCACCTATTACAAGCTGCAGTCGCCCGCCTTGTTCGAACGCTGGGGCAAAATGGTGCCCGACGGCTTCAGGTTCGCGGTCAAGGCGTCGCGCTTCTGCACCAACCGCAGGGCGCTGGGCGAGGCGGGGGAGTCCATCGGCAGGTTCTGCGCCCAGGGCTTCACCGAGCTGGGCGACAAGCTCGGGCCGATCCTCTGGCAGATGATGCCGACCAAGAGGTTCGACGCGCGGGAGATGAGCGATTTCTTCGCCCTTCTGCCGACGAGCGGGGACGGCATGAGGCTGCGCCACGCGATCGAGCCGCGCCACGAGAGCTTCAAATGCCGCGAGTTCGTGGCGATGGCGCGGGCGGCGAATGTCGCGATCGTCGTCGCCGATCACGAGACCTATCCGCAGATCGCCGATTTGAGCGCCGATTTCGTCTATGCGCGGCTGCAGCGCGCCCGCGAGGACGAACCGGCCGGCTACAGCCCGGCGCAGCTCGACCGCTGGGCCGAGGTGGCGCGGGGCTGGGCGGCGGGGGAGAGTCCGAGCGGGCTCGATTACGTCAGCGGCGCGCCGGCCAGGGTGCAGCCGCGCGACGTCTTCCTCTTCTTCATCAGCGGCGCCAAGGTGCGCAACCCGGCCGCCGCCGAAAGCCTGATCGGACGACTCGCATGAAGCTGGACTCCCATTCGCCGATCGACGGGACGCCGATCGGGCAGGTCGAGATTGCCGATGCCGAAGCGGTCGCCGCCGCCATCGGCCGGGCGCAGGACGCCTTCCTCGCCTGGCGGCTGGTGCCGCCGCCGCGCCGGGGCGAGCTGGTGCGCCTGTTGGGCGAGGTGCTGCGCGAGGAGAAAGAGACGCTCGGCCGGCTGGTCAGCACGGAATCCGGCAAGATCCTCTCCGAAGGGCTCGGCGAGGTCCAGGAGATGATCGACATTTGCGACTTCGCGGTCGGGCTGTCGCGTCAATTGTACGGCCTCACCATCGCCACCGAGCGGCCCGGCCACCGGATGATGGAGACCTGGCACCCGCTCGGGCCGGTGGGGGTTATCTCCGCGTTCAACTTCCCGGTCGCGGTCTGGGCCTGGAATGCCTGCCTGGCGTTCGTCTGCGGCGACAGCGTGGTCTGGAAGCCGTCCGAGAAGACGCCGATCTGCGCGGCGGCGGTCGGGGACCTGTTCGCGAAGGCGGCCGCGCGGTTCGGGGAAGCACCCGCGGGATTGCTCGAAATCGTCCAGGGCGGGCGCGAGGTCGGCGAGGCGATGGCCGACGATTCCAGAGTGCCGCTCGTTTCGGCGACCGGATCGACGCGGATGGGGCGGGCGCTGGGCCCGCGCGTCGCGGCGCGGTTCGGCCGGGCCCTGCTCGAGCTCGGTGGCAACAATGCGATGATCGTCGCGCCCTCGGCCGACCTCGGCCTCGCCGAGCGCGCGATCGCCTTTGCGGCGATGGGGACGGCCGGCCAGCGCTGCACCACGCTCCGGCGCTTGTTCGTGCACGAGGCGGTCTACGACGCTCTCGTGCCGCGGCTGAACCAGATCTGGTCGAGCGCGAAGATCGGCGATCCGCTGGCCGACGACACTCTGGTCGGCCCGCTGATCGACGCCGGCGCGGTCGCCGCGATGCAGGACGCGCTGGCCGAAGCGAAGGGGCAGGGGGGCATTGTCCATGGCGGCGACCCGATCGGCGGCAATTACGTCCGGCCGGCGTTGGTCGAGATGCCGGCGCAGAGCGCGGTGATGGTCAAGGAGACGTTCGCGCCGATCCTTTACGTGCTGCGCTACGCGGCGCTGGAGGAAGCGATCGCGCTCCAGAACGACGTGCCGCAGGGGCTCGCCTCGTCGATCTTCACCACCGATCTGCGCGAGGCCGAGACGTTCCTCTCCGCCGCCGGCTCGGATTGCGGCATCGCCAACGTCAACATCGGCCCGTCGGGCGCCGAGATCGGCGGCGCGTTCGGCGGCGAGAAGGAGACCGGCGGCGGCCGCGAGAGCGGATCGGACGCCTGGCGCGCCTATATGCGGCGCGCCACCAACACGATCAATTACAGCCGCGACCTGCCGCTCGCGCAGGGCGTCGATTTCTCGATCCCGGACGCGGCGTCCGCCCCGAAAGGTTAATTTCCCACCCGCAGGTCACCCTGAGCAATTTGTTAACTGGTGGGGTGGTAATCGACCGGCGCTCGGGGGAGTTTGAATTGAGATATTCGCGCAAAGTCGGGCCTCCTATTGTATCTGCCGCCGTGGCGACGCTCGTCCTGACGAACTTCGCCACCGTCAGCATCATCAAGGATGACGCCACCAACCGGTTCGAGCTGTTCAGCTCGATCTGGCCGATTGCGCTGACCTCCGCCGTGGCGGTGATCCTGGTCATGTCGTTCCTCTACAAATCGCTGGTCGACCTGGTCGACGAGCTCGAGGCGCGCGAGGCCTCCGCCCAGCACCAGGCGCTGCACGACCAGTTGACCGGCCTCGCCAACCGGGCCCTGCTCGAGGACCGTCTCTCCCAGGCCCTCACCCGCTATCGCCGCTCGGGCGAACAGGTCGCTTTGCTGATGCTCGACCTCGACCGCTTCAAGCAGGTCAACGACACATTGGGCCACAATGCCGGCGACAAGCTCGTCGCCGAGGTCGGCGACCGGCTGCGCTCGCTGCTGCGCGAGACCGACACCGTCGCCCGCATCGGCGGCGACGAGTTCGCGATCGTCCAGGTCAGCCCCAAGGGCGAGGCCGACGTCCGGCGCCTCTGCGAGCGGATCATCTCGGTGATCCGCAAGCCGTTCATCATCGGCGACCGCGAGGCGCGGGTCGGCGTCTCGATCGGCGCCGTCTTCGCCAGCAAGGAGGTCGCCGAAGCTTCGGAGCTGCTGCGCAAGGCCGACATCACCATGTACCGCGCCAAGGCGGCGGGCCGCGACTGCTTCCGCATCTTCACCGAGGCGATGGACGCCGACGTCCAGCGCCGCGACCAGATCGAATCCGGGCTGCGCAGCCAGCTTCGCGACGGCGAAGGCCCCGATCTGCACTTCCAGCCGATCATCGGCAGCCGCGGCAAGGTCACCGGGCTCGAGGGCCTGGTGCGCTGGGTGCACCCGACGCTCGGCATGATCGCGCCCAACGAGCTGATCCCGATCGCCGAGGAATGCGGCGTGATCGACGAGCTCGGCCAATATGCGTTCCGCGACGCCTGCAGGATGGCGCGGCTCTGGCCGGATCTCAACGTCGCCGTGAACCTCTCGCCGATGCAGTTCCGGGTGCCGCGCTTCCCGGCGGCGCTGCGCGCCATCGCCGAGGAAGAGGGGGTCCAGCCCTCGCAGCTCGAGCTCGAGATCACCGAAAGCCTGTTCATCGAGCATGGCTCGCTCTGCGGCCAGACCATCCAGGAGCTGCGCCGCGACGGCTTCCGCATCGTCCTCGACGATTTCGGCACCGGCTATTCGTCGCTCTCCTGCCTGCGCCGCTTCCCGGTCGACAAGATCAAGCTCGATCGCTCGTTCATCGACATCGCCGCGCGCGACCAGAGCGTCGCCATCATCCGCGCCGCGGTGACGCTCGGCCACGCCATGGACCTCGAGGTCGTCGCCGAGGGCATTTCCTGCCGTGAGGAGGAGCAGATCGCGCTCGAGGCCGGCTGCGACGGCCTGCAGGGCCACCTCTACGCGCCCGCCATGCCGGCCGCCGCGATCGCCGGCTTCCTCGCCTCGCTGGAAAGCTCGTCGGCGATCTCCGACGCGGCCTGATCCGGCTCTCCCCGACCGCAGCGAAAGGACTGGCGCCCGCGCGCCGGCGTGACTAGGTTCCCGCCACTTCCGGCCGCTGCGTCAGAAAACAGGAAGAGGGAGAGCAGGGATGAACACCCGGACATTCGCACTGATTTTCGGCATCGTATTCCTCGCCGTCGGTGTCGCCGGCTTCGTGCCGCAGCTGGTCCAACCTGCCGAGGGCGGCGCGATGAACATGGGCGGCCAGGACATGGGCATGCTGCTCGGCATGTTTCCGGTGAACATGTATCACAATATCGTCCATCTCCTGTTTGGCCTGTGGGGCCTTGCCGCCTCGCGCTCGGCCGCGGGTTCGGTCACCTATGCGCGCGGCGTCGCGATCATCTACGCCCTGCTGGCGATCTGCGGCTTCATTCCGAGCCTCGACTCGCTGGGTGGCTTTGTCCCGCTGTACGGCAACGACATCTGGCTGCACGCCGGCCTCGCCGTCGTCGCCGCCTATTTCGGCTGGGTGAACCGCAGCCCCGCCAGCGCCTGAACGGCGCCGAAACGATCCCGGGCGGCTTCGCATTTCGTCGCGAAGCCGCCTCGGTTCGTCGCACAAAATAAACAGTCTAGCGCAGCCTTCCCTCGGGGAGTAAGAGTGGTCCATGACTCGCGCCCTCCGCCTTTCCGCCCTTGTCGTTCTGCTTGCGTCGCCGACCATGCCCGGGGCGATTCAGACCGCCGCCCGCGCCCAGGCCCAGGCTCCGGCGCAACCCCAGCCCGGTGTCATTCAGGGCCTGAACCCGCAGCCGGAGCCCCCCGGCAATTGGCGCCGCGACACCGCCCAGGAGCTGCTCCTTTACATCGAGCAGGTCGGCCAGGAGGGGCTCGATCCGTCGGATTATGGCGCGGACCGGCTGCGCGCGGCGCTCGCCGGCAGCGACGACGCGGCACTCTCCCAAGCCGCGACGCCGATCTTCCTGCGCCTCGTTTCGGATCTGAGCGGCGGCTCGGTGCGCGGCCGCAGCCGGGTCGACTGGCATATGAGCGATCCGACGCTCGATGCGGCCGGTCAGCAGCGGCTGCTCGCCCAGATCACCCGCGGCGGCGGCGGCGTCGGCGCGGCGCTCGACTCGCTGCTGCCGACCCATCCCCAATATGGCGGGTTGAAGCGGGCGCTCGCCGCGACGCCCGAGAGCGACACCGCGCGCCGCGACCTCATCCGCACCAACATGGAGCGCTGGCGCTGGATGCCGCGCAGCCTCGGCGCCCGCCACGTCCTGGTCAACGTCCCGGCCTTCACCGCCGCCCTCGTCGAGGACGGCCGGGTGCTGGCGCGCCACCGCGCCGTCGTCGGCAAGCCGAGCACGCCGACGCCGCAGCTCAACGCCCAGATCACCGCGGTCACGCTCAACCCCTGGTGGAACGTGCCGCAAAGCATCGTCGCCGAAAATGGCGGCCATTTCGGCGCCGGCTATCAGGTCACCCGCACCGCGAGCGGAATCAGCGTGCGCCAGCCGCCGGGGCCGCGCAACGCGCTCGGCCGGGTCAAGATCGAGATGCCGAACCAGCACGCCATCTACCTGCACGACACGCCGTCCCAGGCCCTGTTCGCGCGGCCGGTGCGGGCGTTCAGCCATGGCTGCATCCGCACCCAGAACGTCCGCGATTTCGCCGCTTTGCTGCTCCAGCCCACCGGCGAGTGGGATCGCGCCCAGATCGACCGCACGATCGAGACCGGCCGCAACCAGTCGGTGCCGCTCGCCGCGCCGATCCCGGTCTATATCGCTTATTTCACCGCGGCCGCGACCAGCGACGGCGACGTCGTCACCTACAACGACATCTACCATCGCGACGGGCCGGTCCGCCAGGCGCTGAACGCCGGCTCCGCCACAGTCCGGCAGGCCAGCAACTAACCCGCCCGACAGGGGTTCTTGCGGCTGGGGCAGTTCAGCCGGGAGCTTCGCTATGGCGCGTCACGAATCCTACTGGAACGCCACCGCGCCCGCTTCGGACTTTCCGACGCTCGCGGGTGAGATCGAGGCCGACGTCGCCGTGATCGGCGGCGGCATCGTCGGCGTCACCACCGCGCGGATGCTCACCGACCGCGGGCTCAAGGTGGCCCTCGTCGAAGCGCGGCGCGTCGGCGAGGAGGTGACCGGCAAGTCGACGGCCAAGATCACCTCGCAGCACAACATCGCCTATACGATCATCGAGAAGAAGTTCGGCGAGGAGGGCGCCCGGCTCTACGCCGACGCAAACGAAACCGGCGTGCGCACCATTTGCGAGCTCGCCGCGCGCCACGACATCGCCTGCAACCTCGAGCGAAAGCACGCCTTCACCTACACGCGCGACGAGGACGAGGTGGAGCGGATCGAGGCGGAGGCAGGGCTTGCCATTCGCCTCGGCCTGCCCGCTTCGGTGACCCGCGACACCGGCCTGCCGTTCGCGGTGAAAGCAGCGATGCGCTGGGACGGCCAGGCGCAATTCCATCCCACCCGCTACGTGAAGGGGCTCGCCGCGACTCTGCCCGGCGACGGCTGCCGGGTGTTCGAGCAATCGCGGGTGATCGACTGGGATCCGCACCGGATCGCCACCGAACGCGGCGCCGTGAAGGCGCGCCACGTGGTGATGGCGACCCATTTGCCGCTCGGCCAGACCGGCCTGTTCTACGCCGAGGCCTATCCGCACATGCATCCGGTGATCATGGGCCGGGCCGATCCGGCGCGGGTGCCGCCCGGCATGTACATCAGCGTCGAAACGCCGCGGCACTCGATGCGCGGGCACCGCGACGACGACGGCCGGGAGTGGATGATCTTCACCGGCCCGTCCTTCAAGCACGGCCATGTCGACGCGGAACGGGAGAGCTTCGCGGATCTGGAGGCGTTCGCCGCCGGCCAGTTCGGCGTCGGCGCCGACTATCGCTGGACCAACGAGGATTACACGCCGATGGACCATGTGCCGTTCATCGGCCGGTCCTCGTCACGCGGCGACTGCTATCTGGTGGCGACCGGCTTCAACGCCTGGGGCATCTCCAACGGCACCGCCGCCGCGATCCTGATCGCGGACCTGATCGAAGGCCGCGACAATCCCTGGCTCAAATTGTTCGACGCGACGCGGGTGAAACCGGTCGCCGGCGCGAAGGAATTCGTGGCGGGAACGGCGTCGACCGCATCGCATCTGGTCGGCGGCTATTTGGCGCGCAAGCGGCACAGCTTCGACGAGCTCGCGCCCGGCGAGGCGGCGATCCTGAAGGTCGACGGCAGGAACGTCGCGGCGTTCCGCGACGAGCAGGGCGCGCTCCATGCGGTTTCGGCGGTCTGCACCCATATGGGCTGCATCCTCGGCTGGAACGAGACCGACCGGAGCTGGGACTGCTCTTGCCACGGCTCGCGCTTCGCGCTCGACGGCGGGGTCATCCACGGACCAGCGGTGAAGCCGCTGGAAGCGGTGAAAGCCGAGGAACCGGCGGAGGCTTAAGCGAGTCGGTCGGCGTAGAGGAAGCGGCCGGGGCCGAGCCGTTCGAGCACTTCCTGGAGGCTCGCGGAGGACAAAGCGAAGCAGCCCTCGCTGCGGCCGAGCCGGCCGGTCGAGGCGAGCACGCCGGGCTCGGCATACCAGGCGGAGTGGACGACGATCGCCCGCGCCTCGGCATTGCTGTTGCTGCCGTCGAGCCCGCGCACGCGCATCGCCCGGCCGTAATGGCCCGGATAGAAGTCGCCGGTCACATAGGCGCCGTTGGAGCTCGCCTCGGAGCCGGGCTGGTTCGAGAAACGCTGGAGGAAACCGGTATGGTCGGGGTCCGAGCCGCGGCCGTGAGCGACGAGGTGGCGGGAGACGCGGCCGCTGTTCGTATCGAGCAGGAAGAAACGCGGTTCGGCCGACGCCTTGGCGAAATCGACGATGCCGACCATGTCGATCTGGTCGAGCGCGGAACGATGCCGGTCGAAGGCGGCGCGGGCGCGGGCGACGAGGCGCGAATCGATGACCGGATCGACCATCACCCGCGGCTGGGCCGGAACGCGGCGGACCGGCCTCAATGGATCGGTGACCGCGGCGAGCAGCGGCGACGACATTGCGGCGAGCGCGCCGGCGGCGGCTCCAGCCTCGATCATCTGCCGACGTGACAACAGCATATTGGAATACCCTCCCCGGTCCGATTGGGAACCTAAGTAGTTTCCCCTTGCGCCTCAACGAGCTGGCCGATCGGATTGAGTCGACTCGTCGCGATCAGGGGGTCATTCGCCGCATTGTGGCGGGCCATCGGTTAAGCAGCTTTTACCTCCGCCGACGAAGCGTGGCGGAACTGCGGCGAATGACGGGCGTCTGGGCTGGAGGAAGGATTGGGTAAGCCTTTGGCCCGCTTTTCGCGACTTGCAGCCTCGCCGCCTTTGCCGCCGATGGAGGCGAAGCTGGTCGAGTCTCTGCCCGACGGCGAGGGCTGGCTGTTCGAGCCCAAATGGGACGGCTTTCGCTGCCTCGTCTTCCGCGATGGCAAGGACGTGGAGCTCCAGTCCAAGGCGAGGCGGCCGCTCGGGCGCTATTTCCCGGAGGTCGTCGCCCGCATCTCGGCGCTGCCGGTCGACCGGTTCGCGGTCGACAGCGAGCTGATCATCCCGGTCGGCGGCGTGCTGTCGTTCGAGGCGCTGCAATTGCGGCTGCACCCGGCCGAAAGCCGGGTGCGCAAGCTTGCCGCGGCGACGCCGGCGCAGCTGATGCTGTTCGATTGCCTGGAGATCGAGGGCCGGGCGTTGATCGAAGCGCCGCTTGCCGAGCGGCGCGCGGCGCTCGAGGCGCTTCATCGGCGCGTGGGAGGCAAGGATCTGCTGCTGTCACCCTGTACGTGCGACCGCGCGGTCGCCTTGGCGTGGCTCAACCTGGCCGGCGGAGCGCTCGACGGCGTCGTCGCCAAGCGCCGCGACGACCCCTACCAGCCCGGCGAGCGGGCGATGCTCAAGGTCAAGCAGTTGCGCACCGCGGACTGCGTGGTCGGCGGGTTCCGCTATGCGGCCAAGGGCAAGGAGGTCGGTTCGCTGCTGCTCGGCCTCTACAACGACGCGGGCAAGCTCGATCATGTCGGCTTCACCTCGGCGATCCCCGCCGGGGAGAAAGCCGCGCTGACGAGGAAGCTTGAGGCGCTGGCGGCGCCCCCCGGCTTCACCGGCAACGCGCCTGGCGGGCCGAGCCGCTGGAGCACCGAGCGGACTGGAGAATGGGTGCCTTTGAGGCCGGAGCTGGTCGCTGAAGTCCGCTATGATCACGTCACCGGCGACCGCTTCCGCCACGGCACCAGGTTCCTGCGCTGGCGGCCGGACAAGGCGCCCGAACAATGCCGGATGGATCAGCTGAGGCCCGAAGCGGCCCCTAGCTCGCTTGCTGGAGTCGCGCTTCCGAAGCGGCCCTGATCATCCGCTTGCCGGTTTCCTCGGCCGCGTCCGCGGTCAGCGTCACCGCCACGCCGTCCGGACCCTCGACGATGACGATGCCCTGCTCCGCATTGACCTCGCTCGGCTCCGAATGGGATGTGACGGATTTCATGACGATCTCCTCCAGCCCTGAATAACCCGCGCCTCTCGCCATCCGTTCCGGACCAGATTTTGTTGCGCTTTGCCTCCGCAGCAATCATTTGGGGGGCGAACCCGACAACCGCCCGCAAAAATGAAGGACGATCCTCTGAAACAGCACAGCGTTTACGTCATCGACGACGACCGCGACGTCCGCCGCTCTCTGAGCTTCATGCTGGGCGCGGCCGAAATCCGATCCCACCCGTTCGGCAGCGGGTTCGACTTTCTCGAGGCGCTGCCCGACCTCGAGCCGGGCTGCATCCTGCTCGACCTCAGGATGCCGCAGATGGACGGCTTCGAGGTGATGGAGGCGCTCGTCGAGCGCAAGGTCGACTGGCCGGTGATCGTGATGACCGGCCATGGCGAGGTCCCGGTCGCGGTCCGGGCGATGAAATTGGGCGCCGTCGATTTCGTCGAGAAGCCCTTTTCGGAGCAGGCCCTGCTCGGCTGCTTCGGCCAGGCGTTCGGATTGCTCAAGGACCGCGAGGCCGCGGGGCGCCGCCGCCGCGAGGCGCACGAACGGGCCGCCCTGCTCACCGGGCGCGAGAAGGAAGTGCTGCAGAGCCTGCTCGCCGGCCAGTCCAACAAGGAGATCGCCCAGTCGCTGGGCATCAGCCTGCGGACGGTCGAAATGCATCGCGGCAACATGATGGACCGGCTCCACGCCTCGAGCCTCGCCGAAGCGCTCACCCTCGCGCTCGAGGCGGGGATCACCCCGGCAGGCGCTTCGGCCTGACCGATGGCCGGTGCCTCGCCCGATCCGGATGAGCGCCTGCGCCAGAGCGAGGAGATGCACCGGCTCACGCTCGAGCTGACCCAGCAGATCGTCTGGACGACCGAAGCCGACGGCAGCGGCCTGATCATGAGCGAGCGCTACCGCGAGATTACCGGCGTCGGGAGCGAGGAGGCTGAGCTTTCGATCCATCCCGACGAACGCGACCAGGTGATCGAGCGCTGGGGGAGGGCGCTCCAGTCCGGCATGCCGTTCGACGTCGAATGCCGGCTTCGGATGAAGGACGGCAGCTACCGTTTCTTCCACATTCGGGGCGTCCCCCTGCGCGACGAGCAGGACCGGATACTCCGCTGGTACGGCATCACCGCCGACGTCGATGAGCAAAAGCAGGCGGAAATCAACCGGCTCGACATGGCGGAGCGTCATCGGCTGGCGGCGCAGGCCACCAATGATGCGATCTGGGACCACGACTTCGGCACCCAGACGATCGACTGGAGCGACAATGCCGCCGCGACCCTCGGCGTGGCGCGGCCGCGGCTCGGACGGACGCCGGCCTCCTGGTGGGAGGAGCGTATCCACCCCGATGAGAAATTGAGCTTGCTGCAAAGCCTCTCGGACGCGATCAGCGGCAGCAGCCGGCGCTGGTCGGGGACCTACCGCTTTCGGCGGGACGACGGCTCCTATGCCGACGTGCTCGACCGCGGCTTCATCATCCGCGACGCGAACGGCCGCGCGATCCGCGCGGTCGGGGCGATCTCGGACGTCACCGAGCGCCACCGCGCCGAGGCCCAGATCCGGCGGATGCAGGCGGAGCTGATCCATGTCTCGCGATTGAGCGCGATGGGGGCGATGGCCTCGACCCTGGCGCACGAGCTCAACCAGCCGCTCGCCGCGGTCAGCAACTTCGTCAGCGGCGCCAAGCGCATCGCCGAAAATCCGGACGCGCCGCGGGCGGTGCTCGCCGAGGCGCTCGAAGAGGCCGAGATTGCCGCGCGGCGGGCCGGGGAGATATTGCGCCGTGTCCGCGACATGGTCTCGCGCGGCAAGGTCGCGGTGCGGATCGAGCATCTCCCGCAACTGATCGACGAGGCCTGCGTGCTCGCCTTCATCGACGCGGAAGCGCACGGCATTCCCCACCGGCTCGAGCTCGATCCCGCCGCGCAATGGGTCCGCGCCGACCGGATCCAGATCCAGCAGGTGCTGATCAATCTCGTCCGCAACGCAGTCGAGGCGATCGGCGACGGCCCCCGGCGCGAGATCGTCATCGCGACGCGGCCGGGCGGCAACATGGTCGAGATCGAGGTCGCCGACACCGGCGCCGGCATCCACGTCGACAATCCCGACGACCTTTTTTCGGAGTTCCTGACCACCAAGAGCAGCGGCATGGGTATCGGCCTGGCGATCAGCCGGACGATCGTCGAGGCTCATGGCGGCCAAATCTGGGGCGAGAACCGGCCGGGCGGCGGCGCCGTCTTCCGCTTCACCCTGCCGCGCGCGCGGCCGCGCCGCTCGGCACCGCCCCGGCTCTCGGAGGGAGACCATCATGGCTGAAGAACGGGCGATTCTGGCGGGCGGGTGCTTCTGGTGCACGGAGGCGGTGTTCAAGGATCTGATCGGCGTATCGGCGGTCGAAAGCGGCTATGTCGGCGGCCATGTCGACCATCCGGGCTATCGCGAGGTCTGCGGCGGCGAAACCGGCCACGCCGAGGCGATCCGCGTCACCTTCGATCCGGAGCAGATCTCATATGACGACATTCTCGCCATCTTCTTCGCCACCCACGACCCGACCACCCTGAACCGCCAGGGCAACGACGTCGGCACCCAATATCGCTCGGCGATATTCCCCGCTTCGGCGGCGCAGGAGGAAGCGGCGCGGCGCGGCATCGAGCGCGCAGCGGCGAGCTGGCCGGCGCCGATCGTCACCACCATCGAACAGCCCGGCATATGGTGGCCGGCCGAAGACTATCACCAGGATTACTGGCGGGGCGAAGGGCAGCGCAGCCCCTATTGCCTCGCCGTCATCCCGCCCAAGCTGCAGAAATTGCGCAAGAGCTTCGCGGCGCGGCTGAAGAGCGAGACAGCCGGGGGCTAGGCTGCCGCGCGGCGCAACCGGTCGTTGATCGCGGCGCCGAGGCCGGTGTCGGGAACCGGCGCGACGGCGATGCGCGGGGCTTGGGCGGCCTCGGCCTCGTGGAGCTTTTCGAAGAGGCCGGCGGCGGCTTCGATGAGATCGCCGGACCTGCTGAGGCTGGCGTTGCCGGCAATCTCCCCGAAGCCGATCAGCCATTCTCCCGGATCCGCGCTCGTCGCGTTCAGGCGCAGGGGCTTGGCGGGCGCATAATGGCTTTGGAGCTGCCCGGGCGCCTCGATGCGGCCGCTTCCGTCCGGTTCGAGGCCGAGGTCGATCGGCCCGGGCCGAAGCAGGCGGGGCGGGCCGCCGGTCAGCGCGACGATGGTCGATTCGAGGCCGTGCGCGGTCGGCCCGGCGTCGACGATCAGCGGGATGCGGCCGCCGAGGCCGGCGAGGACGTGGGCGGCGCGGGTCGGGCTGATCCGGCCGCTGGCATTGGCGGACGGCGCGGCGAGCGGGCGGCCGACCGCGTCGAGCAGATCGCGCATCGCCGCATGGGCCGGGGCGCGGACCGCGACGGTCGGCAGGCCGGCGGTGACCAGCGAGGCGATCGGCGCATCGCCGCGGCGCGGCAGGACGAGGGTCAGCGGCCCCGGCCAGTGGCGCTCGGCGAGCCGCGTCGCTTCCTCGCTGAACAGTGCGATTTCAGACGCTTGCCGAATGTCCCTGACATGGACGATCAGGGGATTGAAGCCCGGCCTCCCCTTCGCCTCGTAGATGCGGGCGACCGCTTCGCCGTTGGTCGCGTCGGCGGCGAGGCCGTAGACGGTCTCGGTGGGCACCGCGACGGGCAGGCCGGCGGCGATCAGCCGCGCCGCCTCGGCGATCGCCTCGACCCCATAAGGGAGGATGCGGGTGTTTTGCGCGCTCACCGCGCCGCGCTATAGCCGCCCCTCCAGCAGCGCAACAATTGCGGGGTCCCGATGAGCTACGCGCCGCCGATCGAAGAGCAGAAGTTCGTGCTCGATCATGTCGCCGGGATCGCCGGCCTGCTCGACGACCGCGACCTCGTTGCCGCCATCGTCGAAGGCGCGGGCGAGTTCGCGGCGGGCGAGTTCGCGCCCCTGAACCGGGTGGGAGACGAGGTCGGCGCCAAATGGTCGGCCGCCGGCGTGACCATGCCGCCGGGGTTCAAAGAAGCCTATCGCGCCTATGTCGAGGGCGGCTGGGGAACGCTGGCCGGGCCGGCCGAACATGGCGGGCAGGGGCTGCCGCTGACGCTGGCGAGCGTGGTGATGGAGGATCTCGGCTCGGCGAACATGGGCTTCTCTCTGGTAATGATGTTGACTCCGGCCGCGGTCGAGGCGCTCAGGCACCACGGCACGCCGGAGCTCCGACAGGCCTGGCTGCCCAAATTGATCACCGGCGAATGGACCGGGACGATGAACCTGACCGAGTCGCAGGCCGGATCGGACGTCGGCGCGCTGAAGACGCGCGCCGTGCCGGCCGGCGACGGCAGCTACAAGATCACCGGCCAGAAGATCTTCATCACATTCGGAGACCATGACCTGAGCGACAACATCATCCACCTCGTCCTCGCCCGCCTGCCGAATGCGCCGCAGGGGACGCGCGGCATCTCGCTGTTCCTCGTCCCCAAGCTGCTGCCGGACGGGACGAAGAACGACGTCCGTTGCGTGTCGATCGAGCACAAGCTCGGCATCCATGCCTCGCCGACCTGCGTGATGGCCTATGGCGACGAGGGCGGCGCCACCGGCTGGCTGATCGGCGAGGAGAACAAAGGCATGGCGGCGATGTTCACGATGATGAACAACGCCCGGCTCAATGTCGGCCTCCAGGGCGTCTCGATCGCCGAGCGGGCGACCCAGCAGGCGGTCGCTTACGCCTTGGAGCGAGTCCAGGGGAGCCGTGAAGGGCGGCCGGCGCGGATCGTCGAATTCCCCGACGTGCGGCGGATGCTGCTGCGGATGAAAGCGCTGACCCAGGCGGCGCGGGCGCTGACCTATTATTGCGCCGGCCAGACCGACCGCGCCGCGCTCGGCGATGAAGGCGCGCGGGCGCGGGCGGACCTGCTGACGCCCTTGGTCAAGGCCTATGGCACCGACGTCGGGGTGGAGGTGGCGAGCCTCGGCGTCCAGGTCCATGGCGGCATGGGCTATGTCGAGGAGACTGGCGCCGCCCAGCATTATCGCGACGCCCGCATCTCGCCGATCTACGAGGGGACGAACGGCATCCAGGCCGCCGACCTGGTCGGGCGCAAGCTTGGGCTGGAGGGCGGCGCGGTGCTGCGGCGGCTGCTTGCCGAGCTGCGCGGGCGGGAGAACGGCCTCGATGCCCTGATCGGCGATTGCGACGCGGTCACGGAATTGCTGCTGACGGCGGGGCCGGACGACCGGCTCGCCGCCTCCTATCCGTTCCTCACCATGCTCTCGGTCGCGGTTTGCGGCGGGCTGATGGCGCGGCAATTGGCGGCCCTGGACGGCTATGCCGGCGATCCCGCCTTTGCGGCGATGAAGCGGGCGGCGGCGCGCTTCTATCTCGACCAGATCGTGCCCGAAGCGCGCGGCCTCGCCGCGGCGGCGAGCGCGAGCGCGGATATCCTATATTCGGTCGGCGAGGATGCGCTCGCGGTCAGCTGAGGTGCGCCACCAGGCCTTCGCCGACGATCGCCTGCCAGCCCTCGCCGAGCGACGCGCGCAGGTTCGGGCCGATCCGGCCGAACACCGAATCGGTGAGCTTGAGGATGCTGGTGCCGTCGCGTTCGCCCGGCACGATCTCGATATGGAGCAGCGAGGAGGCGGGGCCGCCATAGCGTGTGGCGAGATGGCCGGCGAGGTCGACCGAGCGCAGCGGATCGAGCGCGATCACCTCGTACCAGGCGAGCCCGCCGCCGTCGGGACGCGTCTCCCGCAACTGCCCGCCGAGGCGGGGCTCGAAGGTCATCACCGCGCCGGCGCCGACCGCGCGATGGGCGGCGGGCCACCAGGTTTCGACGCGCTCGAACAGCGCCTGCCAGACGCGCTGGACCGAGGCCTCGACCGGCCATTCGAGGGCGACGTCGACGACGCCGGTTTCTCCCGCGGGATGGTCATTGGACATGTCCGTGTCTCCAATCTGTTCGGATAAGGCGAGGGCGGCGTCGGCAAGCGCGTCGGCGCGGGCCGAGGCCCAGCGGGTGTGCAGGGTGCGCAGCGGCGCGGCGTTGAGATGGTTGAGCCGGAGCCGACCGTGGCGGCGGGCGATCACCAGGCCGGCGCGCTCCAGGATGCCGAGATGCTTCATCACCCCGAACCGGGTCATCGGCAGCCCCTCGCACAATTGCGATGTCGTCCTGGCGCCGCCGGCAAGGCGGTCGATCAGCGCCCGCCGGGTCGGATCGGCGAGGGCGTGCCAGATGTCGGGGGCCGACTCGGCTGTGGGATCGATCGCGTACATGTGACCATTTGGTCACATAATGCGGGAGGCGTCAACCGGCGATGTCAGACCCGCTTGGCGAGCGTATGCTGGCGCTGGCCGATCGTGCGCCAGATGCGCGGGCCCTGGTCGACGCGGAAGGCGCCCATCTTCGCGCTCGGCTGCTCGAGCTCGCGGCCGACGACATAGGATTTGGAGGTCTGGCCGGTGCGGCCCTCGCCCCAATCGTAGAGCGCGTTGACCGCGATCACCGGGATGAACAGATATTTGTCCTCGAGCACGACCGCGCGCATCTCGTCGCGCGGCATCGCCACCTCGCCGCGGATCACGCCGGTGCTGTCCGGGCCGATGCCGGGCAGATTGAGCCTGGTCGCCTCGCGCCCGGCGGTGCGGAAGAAGGCGCCGATCTCCTGGTCCTGCTCGGCGCCGGCGTTGAACATCTTGACGTCGATCCGCAGGTTGCGCGCCGGGCTCTTGCCGGTGTTCGAGATTTCGAGCTCGAACTGGACAATCGTCTCGGTGAGGGTCGCCGAGGCGCGCTCGGCCTTGAGCGCGAGCTCGAGCCAGGGGCGCGGGACGGGATCGGGGCGCGGGGCAACCGGCTCGGCGACGGCAGGGGCTTCCTCAATCTCTTCCCCGGCCTGCACGCGCCGGCGTCTGCGAAGGTAGGCGAAGGCCAGCAAAGCGAGCGCCGCGACCGGGATCGCGTAGAGCCACGGGACGCCGCCGCCCGATGGCTCGACGGGAGTCGGCGTGGGCGCCGCTTGCTGCGGCGGCGCCTCCGTGACCGGCTCGGGCGCCGGCTGGGTCGTCGGCACCGGCGCGGTGGCGGGCGCTTGCGGCTGCGAGGCCGGCGCCTGCTGGCGGGGCGGGGGTTGCGCCGGCCGCGCTTCGGACGGCCGCGTCGGCGCCGTCCGCTGCGGTTGGGCGGTGACGGGCGGCGGCGCGACGACGACCGGGGCCGGCGCGGGCTGGGTGACGATGGTCCGCTGCGGCGCGAGCTGGAAGTCGCGCAGCTGCGGGTTGCCGACCGTCGGCGGCGGCGCCGTGCCGGCGCTATTGTCCTGCGCGGGCGCGGCCGAGGCGACGGCGAACAGCAGCGCGCCGAAGGCGGCCACCGACAGGCTGCTCATCATTTTCATCATCTATGCTGCCCGACCCCGTCCCGAGCCCCAAACCTTCCGCCAGATAGGACGCAAGGCCGCAGATTGTAATGCCGAGTCAATGGACTGGCGCTGAACAGGCGAAACATTGCGGCAAATCGGCCACAGTGGGATGGCAGGGGACAGTCACTTTTCCCACCGCCGGCCTCAAATTGAAAGCGGCGTGCGGAAAAGTGACTGTCCCTAACGGACGCGGGTGCAGTGGGCGATCTCGCGCTCCTCGCTCTGGCCGGCGTCCAATTCGCCGAGCCAGGCCTCCTCGCCGCGCGCGGACCAGATCAGGATCGGGTTGGTGTCGCTGACGTAGCGCAGCCCGTAGGTCGGAGGCACCGCGGCGAGATCGATCTCGCGGCCGTCATAGACGAGCCGCGCGCGCGCCCGCGGGAAATAGCCGCCGCCCTCGTAAAAGACGCGCGCCGTTTTGCCGCCGGCGCAGGCATAGGGGATGCCGGCAGGCCCGGCTTCTTCCGGCGTGGCGCAACCGGCGAGCAGCAGGGCGGCCAGCAAAACGGTTCGCAGCATCCGAAGATGGTGCGCCAGCCCCTCGGTCAAATCAAGCGAAGGCGCTCAGACGGTGATCGTGTCGCCGGCCGGGGCGGGAGTCATTGCGGCGATCGCGCTGTAGCCGCCGAACAAGACGATCGAGCCGGCGGCGAAGGCAATCAGGAAGGCGCGAAACGGGTGCATTTCAAATCCTCTCGCAGACAATCTGGTGCGTGCGGACTGTGTAGAAAAGCGGTCGTTTCCGGGCAACGGTGCCCGTCGACGGATTTGTCGGGTTGGTCGATCAGGCGAGCGCGCGCTCGACCAAATCCTCGGGCTCGAGGCCGAGCCGGCGCATGTGGCTGGCGATGCCGGGCCAGCGATTCTCGAGGAAGTCCTTGCGCTCGGCCGTGCGCAGCCGCTCGGCCGCGTTGGTCGCGACGAACATGCCGACGCCGCGCTTGACCACCACCAGCCCTTCCTCCTGGAAGGTCTGATAAGCCTTGGCGACCGTTAACGGGTTGGCGCCGTAATCGGCGGCGAGGCTGCGCACCGAGGGGAGCGGATCGCCGTCGCGGACGCGGCCGTCGAGGATCATCGCGGCGATGCTATCGCGCAAGCGCAGATAGACGGGACGGTCTTCGTTCATTGCGTCATACTGTTCTAATACAGTACCGGGGTCAAGCGGATTCTGTCCGGAATGGCGTCCATTCCGAGACCACTTCGTCATAGTCCGGCCGCAGCCGCTCCTCGAGCGGAGCACCGGGCGTGCCGAGGAAGAGGAAGCCGGCGACCCGCTCGGGCGGAGCGCCAAAGGCGCCGAGGATTGCGGGCGAATAAGCGGCCCAGCCGGTCACCCAGCCGGCGGCGAAGCCCATCGCGTGGGCGGCGAGGACGAGGTTCATGCAGGCGGCGCCGCAGGAGAGCTGCTGCTCCCAGAGCGGGATCTTGTGGCCCTCGGCCGGGCTCGACAAAGCGACGACCAGCTCGGGCGCCTGGCGGGCGAAGCGCTCGTTGGCCTCGATCTCCAGCCGCCCCGGCGCCGGATTGTCGATCCGGTAGGCGGTGTCGAGCAGCCGCGCAAAGGCATCGCGACGGTCCTGCGGGATATGGACGAAGCGCCACGGGTGGAGCTTGCCGTGGTCGGGCGAGCGCATGGCGATGGCGAGGATGCGGCGGAGCTGGGCGGTATCCGGCCCGGGCGCGACGAGGTCGCGCGGGCGGCCGGAGCGGCGGGTTTCGAGCAGGCTGAGCGTGGAGCTGAGATCGTTGAGCATGGCGGGAGCGCTAACAGTGCGGCGGCGTTGTAACAATCCGGCTTCACACGCGAGATTTGGCCGTTAGGGTGCCGCGGCAAAAGCCGGGTTCCACGGCCGGGCAATCAAGGGAGCAGATGCATGGTCGACACGCCGACAGCGGATACGCCGAGCGAACCCGACATCACCCACGTCAACCCTGCCGACAAGGGCACCTGGTTCGGCCACCCGCGGCAGCTCGCCCGGCTGTTCACCACCGAGGCGATGGAGCGCTTCGGCTATTACGGCATGCGCGCCCTGCTGACGCTCTACCTGACCAAGCATTTCCTGTTTTCCGACCAGACCACCAACGGCCTCTATGGCGGCTTTACCGCCCTCGTTTATCTGACTCCGTTGATCGGCGGCCTGCTCGCCGACCGCTATCTCGGCTCGAAACGCTCGGTGAAATTCGGCGCGGTGATGATGGCCTGCGGCTATTTCATCCTCTGCTTCGGCGGCGACACCGCGCGGCCGCACGCGACCATCGACGGCCAGCGCTATGAGGTGCAGGTCGAGAACGCCGTCGATCGCCCGACCAGCACCGGCCAGGAGCAGCGCTTTGTCCAGATCGGCCCGCAGCGGCTTCTGATCAGGGGCAATGAAGACGGGTCCGTCGCGCTGGTCGACCCGGCCGGACAGGTGGCGCGGACCGTGCCGCCCACCGCCTTCGAGGCGGGCGCCGACCGCTCCATGTTGTTCGTGATGCTGATGCTGGTCGGCCTCAGCCTCGTCGCCGTCGGCAACGGCTTCTTCAAACCGAACATCTCGACGATCGTCGGCTCGCTCTATGCGCAGGGCGACCGGCGGCGGGATGCCGGCTTCACGATCTTCTACATGGGGATCAACCTCGGCTCGTTCTTCTCGCAACTCTTCTGTCCGTTCCTCGCCGATCATGTCGGCTGGTGGGCGGGCTTCGGCCTGGCGGCGGGCGGGATGCTGCTCGCGGCGTGCCTGTTCCAGTTCGACCGCGGGCTGCTCGACGGCTATGGCGAGCGGCCGGAAGGGGTGACCGGCAGCCGAGACCTCGTCATCTATGCGGGCGCATTGATCGCGGTCCCCGTCGTCCTGTTCCTGTTCTGGAACCTGATGAACTCGCCGCCGGCCACCGCAGGGTCGGGAATCCTCGGCTATCTGCTGGCGCTGCCGATCATGGGCAAGGTGCTGTTCGGCACCTTCCTCGTCGCCATCCCGGCGATCCTGGTCTGGTCGTACAAGGTCGGCGACACGCGCGAGTTCCAGATGATGCTGGCGGCGATGGTGCTCGTCGTCTTCAACGTCGTCTTCTGGACCCTGTTCGAGCAGGCGGGCTCGTCGCTGACCCTGTTCGCCGACCGCAACACCGAGCTTTCCTTCTTCGGCCTTTTCAATATCTCCGCCGGGCAGACCCAGTCGTTCAATGCGATCTTCATCGTCCTGCTCGCCCCCTTGTTCAGCATATTGTGGACGGCGATGGCGCGCCGCGACATCGAGCCGACCATCCCAGTCAAGTTCGCCCTCGCCTTGATGGGCGTCGGCGCCGGCTTCCTGTTCCTGGTCTGGGGCACCCATTATGCCGGGTCCGACTTCAAGGTCGCGCTCTGGTGGTTGGCCGGGCTCTACCTGATCCACTCGGTCGCCGAGCTGTGCATCTCGCCGGTCGGCCTGTCGATGATCACCAAGCTGTCGATCGCGCGCATCGTCGGGCTGATGATGGGGGTGTGGTTCCTCTCCATCTCGGTCGCGCAATATGTCGCCGGCGCGGTCGCCCAGGTGGCGAGCGTCGAGACGGTCGGCGGCCAGGTGACCAACCTCCAGGTCAGCCTCGAAACCTATGCCGGCGTGTTCTGGAAGATCGGCGTGGCCTCGGCCGTGATCGGCCTGATCCTGCTCGGCCTGTCGCCGTTCCTCAAGAGGTGGATGCATGGCGTCAAATAGCGCGTGCGGCACGCTGCTCGCGATCGCGGCGGCCGCGCTGCTGCTCGGCTGCGCCCACCAGGCCGCGACCGAGCCGGCGCCGAAGGCGGCCGCCGCGACCCCGCGGCGCTACGTGCCGCCCGAGGACCCCTATCCCTCGACCTATCGCCCCTATCCGGGCGTGCCGACCGCGATCACCGGCGCGACCGTCTATGACGGCGAGGGCGGGCGGATCGAGAACGGCACGGTGGTCATGGTGGACGGCCGCATCCGCGCGGTCGGCGGGCCCGATACGGCGATCCCCGAGGGCGCGACGCGGATCGACGGCCGCGGCCTGTGGGTGACGCCGGGCGTGATCGACGTCCACAGCCACCTCGGCGACTATCCGAGCCCCGGCGTCGAGGCGCACAGCGACGGCAACGAGGCGACTGGGCCGGTGCGGCCCGAAGTCTGGGCCGAGCACAGCGTCTGGCCGCAGGACCCGGGCTTCGGCCGTGCGCTGGCGAACGGCGGCATCACCACCCTCCAGGTCCTGCCCGGTTCGGCGAACCTGTTCGGCGGCCGCGGCGTCACCCTGCGCAACGTGCCGGGGCGGACGGTCCAGTCGATGCGCTTCCCCGGCGCGCCGCGCGGCCTCAAGATGGCCTGCGGCGAGAATCCCAAGCGCGTCTACGGCAACCGCAACCAGATGCCGTCGACGCGGATGGGCAATGTCGCCTTGATGCGCGCGACCTGGCAGCGCGCGGTCGAATATCGTGAGCGCCGCGCCCGCGATCCCAACACCGCCCGCGACTTCGCCCTCGACACCTTGGTCGAGGTGCTCGACGGGCGGATGCTGGTCCACAACCATTGCTACCGCGCCGACGAGATGGCGATCATGCTCGACATGGCGCGCGAGTTCGGCTTCCACATCGCCAGCTTCCATCACGCGGTCGAGGCCTACAAGATCCCCGATTTGCTGCGCGCCGCCGACACCTGCGCGGCGATGTGGGCGGACTGGTGGGGCTTCAAGATGGAGGCCTATGACGCGATCAACGAGAACATTCCCCTGGTCCACAATGCCGGCGCCTGCGCGATCGTCCATTCCGACGACCCGAACGGCATCCAGCGCCTGAACCAGGAGGCGGCCAAGGCGCTCGCCGACGGGCGGCGGATGGGGATCAACATCCCCGACGAGGTCGCCTGGCGCTGGCTGGCGATCAACCCGGCGCACGCGCTCGGCATCGAGAGCGAGACGGGGTCCTTGCGCGCCGGCAAGCGCGCGGACGTGGTGCTGTGGAACGGCAACCCCTTCAGCGTCTACACGCGGCCGCAGCAGGTCTGGATCGACGGCGCCCTGATGTACGACATGAACGACCCGCGCCGGCGTCCGGTGACCGACTTCGAGCTCGGCCAGCCCGCAGAGGGAGACGTGCATTGAGGGCGTTCACTTTTCTCCTCGCCGGCATCGCCGCGCTTGCGGCGCCCGCCATGGCGGAGACGACCGCGTTCACCGGCGGCCGGGTGGTGATCGGCGACGGGTCCGAGCCGATCGACAACGGCATCGTCGTCATCCGCGACGGCCGGGTGGTCGCGGCCGGCGCCAATGTCGCGGTGCCGGCCGGCGCGACGATCGTCGATGCGCGCGGCAAGTGGGTGACGACAGGCGTCGTCGCCGGCTTCTCGCGGATCGGCCTCGTCGAGGTCGACGCGGTCGACGCGACCAACGACACCCAGGCCAATACCTCGCCGTTCAGCGCCGCGATCGACGTCGCCCCAGCGATCAATCCGGAAGCGACCTCGATCGCCGTCAGCCGCGCCGCCGGAGTGACCCGCGCCGTGGTGTCGCCGGCGACGGCGCGCAGCATCTTTGCCGGCCAGGGCGCGGTCATCGACCTCGGCGGCGACATGGCTCCGATCACCCGCGCCCGCGCCTTCCAATATATCGAATTGGGCGAGGAGGGCGCCGGCGACGCCGGCGGCAGCCGCGCCGCCGCGCACGTGCTGCTGCGCAACGCGCTCAGGGAGGCGCGCGACTTGAGGCTGCCGATCGGCGGGCGCGGCGCGGCCCGCACGCCGAGCACCGCGCCGCCCGAGGATCTGCCCGAGAATCCCTATCTCCTGCCGGGAACGCAGCGCTCCGACGACGTGCTGCTGACCCGCTTCGACGCGGCGGCTTTGGTGCCGGTGCTGCAGGGGCGGCAATTGCTGCTCGTCCATGTCGAGCGGGCGAGCGACATCCTCCAGGTGCTGGCATTAAAGCGCGAGTTTCCGAACCTCAGGATCGTGCTGGTCGGCGCGACCGAGGGCTGGCGGGTCGCCCAGCAGATCGCGGCCGCGCGCGTGCCGGTGATCGCCAACGCGCTCGTCGATCTGCCGGCGAGCTTCGAGCAGCTCAGCGCGACTCAGTCCAACATCGGCCGGATGCGCGCGGCCGGCATCAACGTCGCGATCGGCATGATCAACGACGACGAGGCGCGACAGGTGCGGCTCGAGACGCAATATGCCGGCAACCTCGTCGGCATCGGCCGGGTCCCGGGCCATACCGGGCTGACCTGGAGCCAGGCTTTCGCCGCGATCAGCTCAGGCCCGGCCGAGGCGATCGGCATGGGCGACGAGATCGGCTCGCTCAGGCCAGGCCGCCGCGCCGACGTCGTGGTCTGGGACGGCGACCCGCTCGAGCTCGCGACCGGGGTCGACGCGGTCTGGATCGACGGCGTCCGCCAGTCGCTGACCAACCGCCAGACCGAGCTTCGCGACCGCTACCGCCAGCCGCAGGAAGGCGCGCTGCCGCACGCTTACGATCCGCGGTGACGCCGCTGGCGCTGGCAGCGCTCGCGTTCGTCGGCACCCATTTGCTGCTCTCGCATCCGCTGCGGCCGGCCTTGGCGGCTCGGCTCGGTGAACGTGGGTTTCTCGGCCTCTACTCGCTGGTTGCGCTCGCCACATTCGCATCGATGATCATCGCCTATCGGCAGGGTAGCGATGCCGATCCCTTGTGGCTTGCCCCTTATCAATATTGGCCGTTCGCTTCGGCGCTGATGCTGTTCGCCAGCATCCTGCTGATCGGCTCGCTGGTCGGCAATCCGGCCCATCCCGGCGCCGGTCGCAGGGCCGGCGGCACGCCGCGCGGCGTCTATGCGGTCACCCGCCACCCGATGAACTGGAGTTTCATCCTGTGGGCGCTGGTGCACGCGTCGCTGTCGGGCAGCCCGCGCAACTTGCTCGTCGCCGCGGGCATCTTCATCCTCGCCCTGTTCGGCTCAATCGGCCAGGACCGCAAGAAGGAGCGGCTGCTCGGCGAAGCCTGGCGCGACTGGGAAGCACGGACCTCGTTCGTGCCGTTTGCTGCCGCCGTCGCCGGCAACGTGCGCTGGCGCGATACGGTCCCGGGCGCCGTCGCGCTGATCGGCGGAATCGTCCTTTGGGCGCTGGCCACGTCCTACCATGCACCCTTGGTGTCGCCATTGGGCGACCTGCTCAGCCGCTAGAGCTTGACCCGCGCCATCCCGGCTTCGTTGTAGCGGGCGCCGGCGACGGCGCAGGCGGCCTTGAGGTCTTCGAGATCCTGCGCGGTCAGCGCCAGGTCGACCGCGGCGGCACTGTCCTCGAGCGTTGCCCGACGCTTGACGCCCGGGATCGGCACGATGTCGTCGCCCTGGGCGAGCAGCCAGGCCAGCGCCACCTGGGCGAGGCTGACCTTGTGCCGGTCGGCGACCGCGCGGATCGCATCGACGATCTTCAAATTCGCGCCGAAATTCTCCTCCGAGTAGCGCGGGTCGTTGTGGCGCCAGTCGTCGGCGGGGAGGTCCGCCCTGCTCTTGATCTGACCGGTCAGGAAGCCTCGGCCGAGCGGGCTGTAGGGCACGAAGCCGATGCCCAGCTCGCGGCAGACCGGCAGGATCTCGTCCTCGACGTCGCGCTCCCAAAGCGAATATTCGGATTGGAGCGCGGCGATGGGATGCACGGAAGCGGCGCGGCGGATCGTCTCGGGTGCGGCTTCGGAGAGGCCGAGATGGCGAACTTTGCCCTCTTTGACCAAGTCGGCCATGCCGCCGATCGTCTCCTCGATCGGAACGTTGGGATCGACCCGGTGCTGGTAGAAGAGGTCGATCGTGTCGATGCCGAGGCGCTTCAAGGAGCCTTCGCAGGCGCGGCGGGCATTTTCCGGGCTGCCGTCGAAGCCGACCGGCTGGTTGCCGACCCACTTGAGCGCGAACTTGGTGGCGATGACGAGCCCCTCGCGCTTGCCCTTGATCGCCTCGCCGACCAGCTCCTCATTGGTGAACGGGCCGTACATTTCGGCGGTGTCGAAGAAGGTGATGCCGAGCTCGATCGCGCGGTGGATGGTCGCGATCGATTCGTCCTCGGAAGCGTCGCCGCCATAATTGATGTTGCCGCCGCGGACCATCGGCATGCAGCCGATGCCGAGCGCCGAAACTTCGAGGCCGTCTCCGAGCGTGCGGTATTTCATGCGCCTTCCTTCAATAATTTGTCTTCACGGCTCTGCGCCTCGTCGGCGCGGAAGCCCGAATGGCGGGCGACGGTGGCGGTGGCGGCGACGTCCGCGGTAACGTTGCCGAGAGTGCGCATGAGATCGGGCAGGGTTTCGACCGCGATCAGCAGCCCGAGCGGCTCGATCGGCAGGCCCATGACGATGCAGATCGGCGCGATCGAGGTGACGAAGCTCGCCTGGCCGGGGATGCCGACCGCGCCCATCGTCGTCGTCGCCGCCGCCGCGACGCCGAGAGCGAGCACGCCGGGAGTCATCGGCACGCCGAACCAGTAGCCGATGTAAATCGCCACCGCGAGGTTCATCGCCGGCCCGGTGGCGCGGAACACCGCGACCGCCATCGGCAGCACCACGCCTGAAGCGGCGACCGGCACGTCGAGCTTGCCCGCCGCGCGCAGCATGGCGGGCAGGCAGGCGAGCGAGCTCTGGGTCGAGAAAGCGAGCGCCTGGCTCGCCGCGGTCGCGCGGGTGAAGCGCAGCGGCGAGATCCTCGCGCCGAAGAAGGCGAGCGGCCAGGCGGCGAGCCAGATCACGGTGCCGACGGCGGTGACGATGACGACATAATGGAGCAGCGCTCCGAATGCCGTCGCACCGGCGCGGGCGCCGACGACATAAGCGAGCGCGAACACGCCGATGGGGCCGATCCACAGCACCCAGCCGATCACGATCAGCATCGTGTCGGCGATCGCCTGGAAGAAGCCGACCAGCTTCTCGCGCGGCGCCGCCGGCAGGCGGGTCATCGCGAAGGCGAAGACGAGGATGAACAGGATCAGCGGCAGGATCGCGTTGGTCGAGGCGGCGGCGACCGGGTTGGTCGGCACGATCGAGCTGATGAAATCGGCGAAGCTCGGCGCGGCACCGACCGGCGCGGTGCCGGCCAAGGCGTTACGCAAAGCGGCGGCGGATTCGGCTGGGAGCGGAAACAGATCGAGGAGAAGCGGCGTCAGCAACGCAGCGGCGATCGCGGAGGTCCAGAGCAGGGCGATGAACAGGATCAGCGCACGGCCGGCGAGCCGGCTCGCCCGCGCCTGCTCCGCGGATTCGGCGATGCCGGTGATCAGCAGCGACACGACCAGCGGCACGATCGTCATCTGCAGCGCGTTGAGCCACATTCCGCCGACCGGCTCGGCGACGGCGATGGCCTGCGCCGTCCAGGCGAAGCCCGCCTTGGCGCTGACGATGCCGGCGACGAGGCCGACGACCAAAGCGAGCAGGATGCGGGTCGGCTGCGAGAGTTTCAAAAGCGTCGCCCTTCCTCGGCTTTGGCGCTATCAGGCCCTTGTTGATGCCCGTAGACCAAGATCGTTTCAGGCTGAACAGCCTGAAACGTGAATCTTGGTCTAGTTTTTTGGTTGAGAGCCTGATTCACGCCTTCGGCGAAGCGCGAAAGCGCTTCGTCCTCAGACGATCAGGCTCTATGCGACGGCAAGAGAAAATTCGGGGCACGCCTTTCGATGACACGCAAATTCTTCGGCACGGACGGGATCAGGGGCCGCACCAACCAGATGCCGATGACGGCGGCGATGGCGCAGCGCATCGGCCAGGCCGCGGGCGCCCATTTCCTGCGCGGCGATCACAAGCATCGCGTCGTCATCGGCAAGGACACGCGCCTCTCCGGCTACATGATGGAGACGGCGCTGATCTCGGGTTTCACCAGCGTCGGCATGGACGTGGTGATGGTCGGGCCGGTGCCGACGCCGGCGGTGGCGATGCTGACCCAGTCGATGCGCGCGGATCTGGGCGTGATGATCTCGGCGAGCCACAACAAGTTCGTCGACAACGGCATCAAATTGTTCGGTCCGGACGGCTACAAGCTCTCCGACAAGGACGAGCTGGCGATCGAGGCGCTGCTCGACCGGGAGCCGAAGCTGGTCGCCGCCGAGCAGATCGGCCGTTCGAAAAGGATCGACGACGCCCGCGGCCGCTACATCCACGCCGCCAAGCTGACCTTTCCCAGGCATCTGCGGCTCGACGGGCTCAAGGTGGTGATCGATTGCGCCAACGGCGCGGCTTACGACGTCGCCCCCTCGGCCCTGTGGGAGCTGGGCGCCGAAGTGGTGGCGATCGGCGTCTCGCCAAACGGCCTCAACATCAACGACGGCTGCGGCTCGACCGACCCCGGCCTGCTCAAGAACACGGTGATCGAAGCGGGCGCCGATATCGGCCTCGCCCTCGACGGCGACGCCGACCGGCTGATCGTCGTCGACGAGAAAGGCGAGGCGGTCGACGGCGACCAGCTGATGGCGCTGATCGCTTCGTCCTGGTTGCGGCGCGGCATGCTGCGCGGCGGCGGCATCGTCGCGACGGTGATGTCCAATCTCGGCCTCGAGCGCTTCCTCGAAGCGGAGGCGATGACGCTGGTGCGGACCCAGGTCGGCGACCGCTACGTGCTCGAGACGATGCGCGCCAAGGGCTACAATGTCGGCGGCGAGCAGTCCGGCCACATCATCCTCTCCGACTATGCGACGACCGGCGACGGGCTGGTCGCGGCGCTCCAGATTCTCGCCGAGCTGGTCGCGACCGAGAAACCGGCGAGCGAGCTGCTGAACCTGTTCGAGCCGCTGCCGCAATTGCTCAGGAACGTGCGCTTCAACGGCGGCGCGCCCCTGGACGCGGAGAGCGTCAAGGCAGCGATCGCCGAGGGCGAGGCGCGGCTCGGCGCAAGCGGCCGGCTGCTGATCCGCAAATCGGGCACCGAGCCGGTGATCCGGGTGATGGCGGAGGGGGAGGACGAAGCGCTCGTCGCAGAGATCGTCGAGACGATCTGCGCGGCGGTGCAGGCGGCCTGAATGCTCGAATTGCGCCCCGATTGCGAGCGCTGCGGCCGGGACCTCCCGGCGGACAGCGCCGCAGCGCGCATCTGCACGTTCGAATGCACCTTCTGCGGGCCTTGCGTCGACGGACCGCTCGCCGGGATCTGCCCTAATTGCGCGGGCAATTTCGCGCCGCGGCCGATCCGGCCAGCGCATTTGCTCGCCAAATATCCGCCCTCGACGGAGCGCAAGGGGCTGCAATGACCCCGCCCCGCGTGCTGATCATCGCCGGCTCCGATTCGGGGGGCGGCGCCGGCATCCAGGCCGACGTCAAGACTGTGACCATGCTCGGCGGCTTCGCGATGACGGCGATCACCGCGATCACCGCCCAGAACACGCTGGGCGTCGACGCGGTGATGGCCGTGCCGACGCAGATGGTGCTCGCGCAGATCGATGCGGTGGCCTCCGACATCGGCGTCGACGCCGTGAAAATCGGGATGATCGGCGACGCAGCGACCGCGCAGGCGGTGGCGGAGCGGCTCGATCCGGTTCGCCCCGGGCATGAGACCGCCGCCGCCCTGCAGGTCGTGTTCGACCCGGTGATGGTCGCCTCGTCGGGAGCGGTGCTGGCCGACGCCAAGACGATCGAAGCCTTCGCGCTGCTGATGGCGCGGGCAACGCTGGTCACGCCCAACGTGCCCGAGCTGGCGCTCCTGACGGGTCTTGCAATCGTCGATCCGGATAGCCTGCTTGCCGGGGCCCACGCGTTGGCCGCGCGCATCGACACCGCTGTCCTCGCCAAGGGCGCCCACCTGCCGGGCGACGAAATCACCGACGTCTTCGTGCCTGGCGGCCCGAGCCGAGCGGGCATCAGCTGGTCGGACCCCCGCATCGACACCCGCCACAACCACGGTACCGGCTGCACCCTCTCGAGCGCAATCGCGACACTGCTGGGGCGGGGCATGAAAATGTCCGTCGCGATCGTGCAGGCGCGCGCCTATGTCCGCGCCGCCATGCTTGCCGCCCCTGGTTTCGGCGGTGGGCACGGCCCGATGGGGCATGCGCTGGGGGTCATTCCGTTCGACCATATCCACAGGAAAGATCAGTGAGATTCCAGCTTTCGCTGGAATGACGGCGGGGGTCTCAATAGGCTAAGGCGATGACGCGGCCCTGCTTCAGGCTCGAGAAGGTGCATCCCGATCCGGTGGCGGGGGTGGACGAGGCCGGCTGCGCGCCGCTCGCCGGGCCGGTGGTCGCGGCTGCGGTGATTCTCGACCGCCACCGATTCCCGCGCGGGATCGACGATTCGAAGGTGCTGCCGGCGAGCGTGCGCGAAGCGATCTGCGCCCGGCTCTATAAGGTGGCGGTGATCGGCGTCGGCATCGCCAGCGTCGAGGAGATCGACAGGCTCAACATCTATTGGGCGCGGATGCTGGCGATGAGCCGCGCCGTCGATGCGCTCGGCCTCGATCCCGCCATGGTGCTGGTCGACGGCAACCGCTGCCCCAAATGGGGGCGGCCTTCCCTCGCCATCATCGCCGGCGACGCCAAGTGCCGCTCGATCGCCGCCGCCTCGATCGTCGCCAAGGTGACCCGCGACCGAATCATGTTCGAGCATGCCAAGGAGCATCCCGGCTACGGCTGGGAACGGAACAAGGGCTATCCCACCCCCGAACATTGCCGCGCATTGGCAGCGCTCGGGCCGACGCCGCTCCACCGCCGCAGCTTCGCACCGGTCCGCCAACTTACCTTGAACCTCTGAGTCTTTCCCGTCACACCACTTCAGATTGAGTCTGAAGAGCGGCCCCCACCACAAGATGTAGCGGAGACTCGTTTCGTTCCCGTTCCTCTCAACCAGCCGTTAACCATATCCTGCAAGTGACTGATCTTGACCGTTGAGTCCGCGTGACTCAGCATGGTCATCTTTTGGTGCCGGGGGCGGATGGAATGAGCGTGATGGGGCGGGTCGCCGCGATCTTGCGGCCGAAACCGGGGGCGGACGCCGCGCCCGAACTGCCGCTCGGCCAGATCATCCGCCAGGACTGCGTCGCCGCGATGGCCGCCTTGCCCGACGCCAGCATCGACATGATCTTCGCCGATCCGCCCTACAACCTGCAACTGGGCGGCGACCTGTTCCGGCCCGAAGGCGGGCGGGTCGACGCCGTCGACGACGATTGGGACAAGTTCGAGACGTTCGCGGCCTATGACGATTTCACCCGCGCCTGGCTCAGGGAAGCGCGGCGGATCCTGAAGCCGAACGGCACGCTGTGGGTGATCGGCTCCTACCACAATATCTACCGGGTTGGAGCGGCGCTCCAGGACGCCGGCTACTGGATCCTCAACGACATCATCTGGCGCAAATCGAACCCGATGCCGAATTTCCGGGGCACCCGCTTCACCAATGCCCACGAGACCCTCATCTGGGCGTCGCGCAGCGAAGACAGCCGCTACACCTTCAACTATCGCGCGATGAAAGCGCTGAACGACGAGCTGCAGATGCGCTCGGACTGGATGATCCCGATCTGCGCGGGCGTCGAGCGGGTCAAGGCGGGCGGCGCCAAGGCCCATCCGACCCAGAAGCCCGAGGCCTTGCTCTACCGGGTGCTGCTCGCCTGCACCAACAGGGGCGACGTCGTCCTCGACCCGTTCTTCGGCACCGGCACGACCGGCGCGGTGGCGCGGCGGCTGGGGCGCAACTGGATCGGCATCGAGCGCGAGAGCCGCTACGTCGAGGTGGCGCGGACCCGGATCGATTCGACGCTCGCGCTGGACGAGAGCGCGATGAAGGTGATGGCCTCGCGCGGCACCCAGCCGAAAGTGCCGTTCGGCACCTTGGTCGCCTGCGGGATGGTCATGCCCGGCACGATGCTGACCGACTCGAAGCAGCGCTGGACCGCCCGCGTCCTCGCCGATTCCTCGATCGAGCATGGCGGCCAGCAGGGCTCGATCCACAAGATCGGCGCCGTCGTCCAGGGCGCGCCGGCCTGCAACGGCTGGATGTTCTGGCATGTCGAGCGCGACGGCGCGCTGATGCCCATCGACGTTCTGCGCCAGGCCTATCTCGCCTCGCTGGGATAAAGCTCCTATGGATTCCGGCCTTCGCCGGAATGACGGAGTACGGATGCCTGAACGAACCTATCTCCGCCCGACCGGGTTCGTCGATGCGCCGTTCGGTCATGACGGCAAGGTCGCGCGGCTGGCCGGGGGGCTGTGCTGGTTCGCGTCGGTCGAGATGATCCGGCCGGGCGGGGCCGAGCTGGTGCCGGTCGAAGGGATCGAGGCGCGGCTCGGCGAGGCCGAGCGCGCGGTCTGGGCACGGCTGACGGCGCCGCGGGCACCGCTGACGCTCGGCGCGCGCACGATCCGGCTCGACCAGCCGCAGGTCGTGGGCATTCTGAATGCGACGCCGGACAGCTTTGCGGACGGCGGCCGAGTCGGGGACAGCGAGGTGGGGCACGAGATGGCGGCGGCGGGGGCGGCGATCGTCGACGTTGGCGGCGAATCGACCAGACCGGGAGCCAAGCCGGTCTGGGAAGGCGACGAGGCCGCCCGGGTGCTTCCGGTGATCCAGCAACTTGCCGCCGCCGGCACGGCGGTCTCGGTCGACACCCGCAAGGCCTCGGTGATGGAACAGGCGCTCGGCCTCGGCGCCGGGATGGTCAACGACGTCTCGGCGCTGACTTTCGACCCGCGCGCGGCCGAGGTCGTCGCAGCCGCGAATTGCCCGGTCGTGCTGATGCACCACCAGGGCGCGCCCGAGACGATGCAGGACGACCCACGCTACGAGCGGCCGGTGCTGCTGGAAATCTATGACTGGCTCGAGGCGCGGATCGAGGCGGCGGTGGCGGCCGGGATCGCACGCGACAGGATCGTCGTCGATCCGGGGTTCGGCTTCGGCAAGAACGTGCAGCACAATTTGCAGCTGATGAACGGCCTGGCGGTGCTGCACGGGCTCGGCTGCGCGATCATGCTCGGCGCCAGCCGCAAGCGGACGATCGGCGCGCTGTCGAACGAGGCGCCGGCGGAGCAAAGGCTCGGCGGCTCGATCGCGCTGGCGCTCAAGGGCGCGGGGCAGGGTGCGCAATTGCTGCGGGTCCACGACGTGCCCGAGACGCTGCAGGCACTGCGCGTCTGGCGCGGGTTGAGGGACGCCGCGCTGACGCCGCTATGACGAAAGGGGGCTTTCGATGAGACGCCTGATCCTCCTCCTCATGGTGATGTTTGCCGCTCCGGCGCTCGCCCAGCCGGCTCCGGCCTATTACGCCCGCGCCGGCCATGACGACGCCTGGAGCGGCGGCGTCAGGATGATCGCGATCCACACGCCGCGCGGCGATTTCCGGGTGTGGACCAGGCGGGTCGGCAGCAATCCGCGCCTGAAGGTGCTGCTGCTCCACGGCGGGCCGGCAATGACCCACGAATATTTCGAGGCGTTCGACAGCTTCTTTCCCGGCGAGGGGATCGAATATTATTATTACGACCAGCTCGGTTCGGCCTATTCCGACCAGCCGAACGACGACGATCTGTGGACGATTCCCCGCTTCGTCGACGAAGTCGAGCAGGTGCGCCGCGCCTTGGGCCTCGACCGCAGCAATTTCTGCCTGCTCGGCCACAGCTGGGGCGGCATGCTGGCGATGGAATATGCGCTCGCGCACCAGGACCATCTCAAATGCCTGATCATCTCCAACATGATGGATTCGATCCCCGCCTATAATGCCTATGCCCATGACGTGCTGATGCCGGCGATGGACCGGGGGCAGCTTGCGTTGGTCCAGGAGCTCGAGGCGAGCCACCGCACCGAGGATCCGCGCTACATGGCAGCGCTGGTGCCGATGCATTACGAGCAGCATTTCCTGCGCCGGCCATTCGCCGCGTGGCCGGAGCCGGTGCTGCGATCGATCAGCCATGCCAACCAGCACGTCTACACATTGATGCAGGGGCCGAGCGAATTGGGCGCGAGCGGGCGGCTGGTCGACTGGGACCGCAGCGCCGATCTGCACCTGATCAACGTGCCGACGCTGGTGATCGGCGCGCGCTACGACACGATGGACCCCAATTGGATGCACGCCATGGCCAATCGGCTGCCGCGGGGCCAGTATCTCTACTGCCCGCAAGGCAGCCACATGGCGATGTACGACGACCAGTTATGCTATTTCGCCGGCGTGATCCGGTTCCTGCGCGGCGTCGAGCGCGGCGCGCCATCGCGGCGGTAGACGTCGGACTGGAACACGATTCCGTCGCGCGAGGGCAGCGCGGTGAAGTAGGCGAGATAGACCGGCACCGGCTCGGGCAGGTCGACCTGCTGCTCGGCGCCGCTGGCCTGCGGCAGGCGGCCGCGGAACAGCCAGCGCGCCAGCCCCGGGGCGTCCTGGAGGCGGACGCAGCCCGAGCTTGCGTGGCGGTCGGCGCGGGCCAGCAGGTCGCGCAGCGGCGTGTCATGGAGATAGACGCCGAGATCGTTGGGCATCATGAACTTGATCCGCCCCATCATATTGTGGGGGCCCGGCGTCTGGCGCAGGTTGACGTGGCGGCGGCCGGCCGCGACCGCGCGCCAATCGACCCGGCGCGGATCCAGCTCCCGCGCCTGATCGCTCCAGTCGGAGAGGACCTGCAGATGCTCGGCCGCGATCGCGCGGGCGCCGCCGCGGGCGCGGCTGCGGATCAAATCGGGCGGCAGGTTCCAATAGGGGTTCAGCACCGCATAGCGGATCATGCCCGCCATTGCCGGCGTCGGCATGGCGCGCTTGCCGACAACCACCCGCATCGCGCCGACGATCCGTCCGCTCTCGACCATCCACAATCGCGCCGAGGCGGTGTCGACGAGGATGTAGCGGCCGCCCGGCCGGGCCGGAATGGCGCGGGCGCGCTCGATGTTGGCGAGGATCATGCGTTCGTAATAGGGCGCGCCGCGGTTCAATGCGGCGATCGTGGCCGGGTCGGCCCGGCCGCTCGCGGGCAGGCCGTGAACGTGCTGGAATTCGGCGAGCGAATTGCCGCCGAGCCGGTGGCGCAGCGCAGCTTCCGGCGGCCGCGGCGGGAGCTGCGCCTGCGGCAGGCGCGACCAGCGGGCGCGATAGGCGGCGAGCCCGCGCCGCAGCCCGTCATAGGCCGGGTTGACCCGCGCGAACGCCTCGGGCGCACGCGGGTCGAGGATCGCCCGCAGCGGCGGCGGACCCGGGGCGAGGTCCGGATCGATGTAGCGCATCGCCGCGGCGGCCGGCGGCTGCGCGCGGTCGCGGATCAAGGCGGCGAAATCCCGGCTCAGCAGCAAATCGGCGCGGGTCAGCCGGCGGGCGTCGCCGTCCCGCGCCGCGGCCACCGCCTGCCTCAGTTCCGGCGAAGCGGCGGCGCCCAGCATGCGCAGCGCCTGCCGCCCTTCCGGCTTCAGCCCGGCGCGGGTCACCCAGACCGGAATGAAGCTGCGCTCCCGATAGAAAGCCGCGATCTCGGGCCCGACGTCGACCGGCGCGGCGGCGGCGAGCAGCGCCAGCGGCAGCAGTAGCGCGAAGAGGCGTGGCAATCGTTGCATCGGCCCCTTCTTGACCTTCAGGACCGCGCGTTCAACCGCCGTGCGCCCGCCTGTCCCGCTTGCGCACAGGCAGCCGCCCAATCGTTAGAGCGAATAGCCGCCGTCGCTGACGAAGCAGGCGCCGGTGACGTTGGCGCAATCGTCGGAGAGGAGGAAGGCGATCTGGGCGGCGATCTCCTCGGGCCTGGCGAATGAGCCGAGCGCGCTTCCCGCGGCGCCCATCGCCCGGAAGGCCGCTGCTTCGCTGCCCGCGCTCTTCACCAGCTCCTGAAAGAACGGAACCGCGTGCCAGATCGGCGTTTCGACCCCGCCCGGAGCGATCGCATTGACCCGGATCCGGTCGGCGCCGCCTTCCTTGGCGGCGATCCGGGCGAGATGAATCACCGCCGCCTTGGAGGCGCCGTAGGCGGCGATGCCGGGCTCGGCCTTGAGGCCCGCGACCGAAGCGGTGAGGACGATGGCGCCGCCGGCGCCGCCGGCCCTGATCGCGCGCATCGCCGCCTGGAGGGTCAAAAAGGCGCCGTCGAGATTGGGCGACATCACCCGGCGCCACTCGGCGAAGCTGGTCTCGGCGATCGCCCCGCCGGCGCCGATCCCGGCATTGACGACGGCGTGGGTGAGGCCGGTCAGGTCCGCGTCCGCCCAGAGCTGCTCGTCGGCGACGTCGCCGATCATCATCTGCCGCTCGCACGGCAGCGAGAAGGCGAAGTCGCGCAGCCGGTCCTCGTCGAGGTCGGCGAGGATCAGCTTCCTCGCGCCGCCGGCGGCGAGGCGGGTCGCGGTCGCCGCGCCGATGCCGGAAGCGGCGCCGGTGACGAGGGCGATGGCGTTGTCGAAGGGGGGCATGGGATGCGCTTAGCAGGCCGAAAGGGGACAGTCACTTTTCCGACCGGCGGAGGACAGTTGAGCAGGACGGGTCGCAAAAGTGACTGTCCCTAAGCCGCAATATCCCCGATGCCGAGCTCGCCCAATTTGCGGTAGAGGGTGGAGCGGCCGATGCCGAGGCGGCGGGCGACTTCGGTCATCCGGCCCCTGTAGTGGCCGATGGCGAGGCGGATGACGTCGGCCTCGATCGCGTCCAGCGAGCGCATGTTGCCGTCGGATTCGAACAGGGTGATGCCGGCGCCGTGGGCGAAGGCGGCGCTGTGCGAGGCGCCATTGAGGGGCTTGGCGTGATAATCGTCGGCGCGCTTGCCGCAGGCGGCCTCGGTCGCGATGTGGGGGAAATCGGCGGCGGTCAGCGCGTCGCCGTCGCACAGCACCGCGGCCCGGAATAACGCGTTCTGGAGCTGGCGGACGTTGCCGGGCCAGCCGAAGGACATCAGGACCGCGAGCGCGTCGTCGGTGATCGACAAGGGGCGCATGCCCGGCTGCTCGGCAATGCGGGCGAGGAGGTGCCGGGCGAGCGGCGGGATGTCGCTTTGCCGGTCGCGCAGGGGCGGGATGCCGACGTGGACGACGTTGAGCCGGTAATAGAGGTCCTCGCGGAAGCGGCCGGCGGCGACCTCGTCGGCGAGGCGGCGGTTGGTGGCGGCGATGATGCGGACGTCGACAATGAGGGTGGTGCGGCTGCCGACCCGCTGGATCTCGCCGGTCTCGAGGGCGCGGAGCAACTTGACCTGGGTGTCGAGCGGCAGCTCGCCGACCTCGTCCAAAAAGATGGTCGAGCCGTCGGCATCCTCGAAGCGGCCGATATGGCGGTCGAAGGCGCCGGTGAAGGCGCCCTTCTCATGGCCGAACAGCACCGATTCGACGAGATTTTCGGGGATCGCGCCGCAATTGACGGTGTGGAGCTGCTTCTTGCCACGGGGCGAAGCGGTGTGGATCGCCTGGGCGACGATCTCCTTGCCCGAGCCGCTTTCGCCTTCGATCAGCACCGACACCCGCGCTCGCGCGGCCTTGGCGGCGATGGCGAGCGCGGTGCGGAACTGGGGCGCGGAGCCGACGATCTCCTCGAAGCCCAAAGCCTTGGCGATCTTCTCGGAGAGCGGGCGCAGCTCGCCGGCCTTCTTGCGGCGGTCGGTGGCGGTGTTGAGAGCGGAGAGCAGGCGATCCGGCGCGAGCGGCTTGACGATGAAGTCGCTGGCGCCGGCGCGCATCGCGTCGACCGCGACGGGCACGTCGTTCTGGGCGGTGAGGACGAGCAGGGGCAGCTCGGGCTTGAGCGCGCGGATCTGGCGGATCAGCTCGGTGCCTTCCTCGCCGGGCAGCCAGTGATCCAAGAGGATCGCGTCGAACTTGGGCTCCTGCGGGTCCTCGAACATCCTCTTGGCGGCGTCGAAATCGGACGCGCCGCGCACCCACCAGCCGGCGCGCGCGCCGATGGCGGTGACCAGCCGGCGCTGGGCGGGCTCGTCGTCGATCAGCAACAGGCAACGATTGGGGTCCGCCCGCATGGCACTCCTCGCTCCGGCGTGAAGGAACGGACTAGCCGAATTGGGTAAAGGCGCCCTTAAGAGCGTCCCGAGGGGGCGCCGCGGCGGGTCAAAGTGGACAAAGTGGACGCGATCAGCGGGCGGCGCCGGGAGATATCCTGACAGATCGGACACATGCCATGCGGTCGCGGTCCGCACTTGCCCCGGGGCGGGCGCTGCAGCGAGGGCAGGCCACGAAATTTCGCGAACTTCGCCCAAATGCGCCGCGACGCGGGCCGATGAATGTAACAAAGGTAACACATGCCATTGCACTCCTCCTTCGCTCCAACGGAGCTTCGGCGGACAGCCATCGCCACAGCTCCGGCTTGCCAGCCGAAGCCTTGGCGAAGGCTGGAAGTTGACGAAGTTGACGATACGTCGAGGGCGAGCCTCCCTTCCGCGCGGCAAACTCGGCGGCGCGATGCCGGCATCCCGGCGGATTTCAAGCTTGGTGTCGGCTGGCGCCACGCCACACGTCTCCGACTCAGAATCGGGAGGACATATATAGAACAGATCGGAAACTTGTCAAGCCAAAGGCGGTCGAGCTCACGTCCGTACGGCCAGCGGGAGAGATAACGACCTCAGATCTGATCGACGAAATGCCGAAATACGTTCACCTCTCCGACGAGCACGCGACGGCTAATCAGAGCCGGAAGGATTCGAAGTTTTCCCAGCCTGTGCGGAACCTCAAATCGCACAAAACCGCGAAAACCAACTTCATTTATCAGGGCTACGCAGAGGACGTCCCGGGCGGTTTCAGGATCACCCGGAAGGGGCTAGATTTCGTCCGGGAGTATTTCAAAAACTGATCGCGTGAATGTCCGAAAGTGGTGGTTAGCTGCGGTTCGAATCTTAGGAGATCACCTCGGAAACGGCGCAGGACCTTCGCACATCCGGAACACGCAGATCGCACGTCACACGAACCTGTCTGGGGCGCCATGACCCGGTCCAGCGGAGCCCCCCAACGACGGGATTTCCCTTTCCGGTGACGAGCCGGACTTGAAGGCTTTGGGGGCGATCATAGGTTGTGCCGAACTCCTTGCGCGCCGCCCTGCTCACGCAAAGTGAGCCGATCGTCTGGCACTGTGAAATGCGCCGATCCCCTCCCAGAGGACCCTCACGGAACGGATCACTGCCATTCTCGCCATAGATGAGCATCAAAGCCGGGGTCTTGTTGCCGTTGTCTGCGGTACGAACGTCTACGACGAACTCTGGCATAACGTGGCGCCAGCTTTGGATAGCAGCATAGGCCGTGCCGCCGATGAGCATGACAGCCATGACCGGTATGCCGAGCTTGATCGCGCTTCTCATGCCGCCACCTCGAAATGATGCCTCATCTTAAGACATCGGCGAATGGCCGCAACTGGGTCGTTAGCTGCCATTCGCCGAATGGGTCACGCACGTATATAGACCCCTTGCAGGGAGGGGAGGAAGGGTGCTTGCCCCCCGCCCCCGGGGCTTGCTAGAGCACCCCGCGAGCGCAAGCAGGAGGACCGGGCGAGATGGCTGCCGAGGGTGATGCCAAGGATCTGAAGGCCCATCTGGGCACCTATGCGGGGTTCACCGCGCTGATGAAATGGGCCGCGGTGGTGGCCGTGCTCACGGCCTTTGTCATCATCCTGATCATCTACAACTGACCCGGTGAAGATCGCCGTCCTCAAGGAGAGCGAAGAGGGCGAGCGGCGGGTCGCGGCCAGCGCGGACACGGTCAAGAAGTTCATCGCGCTCGGCGCCAGCCTCGCGGTCGAAGCGGGCGCGGGGGCGGGCGCCTCGATCGCCGATGCGGAGTACGAGGCGGCGGGCGCCAGCGTGGGCCCGCGCGCCGAAGTGCTGGACGATGCCGACATCATCCTCGTCGTGCAGGGGCCGGAGCCGGACTCGCTCGCCGGCATGAAGGCGGGCGCACTGCTGGTCGGCGCGCTGAACCCGTTCGGGCGGCGCGACCGGATCGAGGCTTATGCGGCGGCGGGGCTGGAGGCGCTGGCGATGGAGTGGATGCCGCGCATCACCCGCGCCCAATCGATGGACATCCTCTCGAGCCAGGCCAACCTCGCCGGCTACAAGGCGGTGCTCGACGCCGCCGGCGAATATGGCCGCGGCTTTCCGATGATGATGACCGCCGCCGGCACGGTGGCGGCGGCGCGGGTGTTCGTGATGGGGGTCGGCGTCGCCGGGCTGCAGGCGATCGCGACCGCGCGGCGATTGGGGGCGATCGTTTCGGCGACCGACGTTCGTTCGGCGACCAAAGAGCAGATCGAGAGTTTGGGCGCCAAGGGGGTGTTCGTCGAGACCGTCGCCGGCATCGAGGGCGAGGGCAAGGGCGGCTACGCGACGGAAATGTCGGACGAATATAAGGCTGCGCAGGCCGAATTGGTCTCCGCCCATATCGCCAAGCAGGACATCGTCATCACCACCGCCCTGATCCCGGGGAGGCCGGCGCCGCGGCTGATCTCGGACGCGCAGCTCGCGACGATGCGGCCGGGCAGCGTGATCGTCGACCTCGCCGTCGAGCAGGGCGGCAATGTCGAAGGGAGCGAGGCGGGCGCGATCGTCGAGAAGCACGGCGTCAGGATCGTCGGCCACCGCAACGTGCCGAGCCGCCTCGCGGCCGACGCCTCGGCTTTGTATGCGCGCAACCTCTACAATTTCCTGTCCGCTTTCTGGGACGCCGAGGCGAAGGCGCCGGTGCTGCCCGACGAGGATGAGATCGTCCAGGGGGTCAGGCTGACGCGCGGCGGCAAGATCGTCCACGAGAGGCTGGCCGGATGATGTGGGCGTTGCTGCTCGCGGCGATCGCGGCCGGGACGGGCGCTTCGGACGTCCCGAACGGGCGCGCGGCGTTCGCCGGCATGTCGGACCTCCAGATCGACGGCTGGCTGCGCTGGAACGGCTTCTACCATGGCGGCAACGTCTATCGATGCCGCGGCCTTTCGCATGAATCGTCGTCGCGGCGGCTGACGCGGGCGCTTGGGCCGGACTATGACGCCAGGCATGGCGCCATCAGCCGCCTGCTGAGGGCGCGCTACGGCGACCAATATGTCGAGCAGGCCGATTTCCTGCTGTTCGGCTACGGCATCAATCCGCATTATTGCCGCCGCATCCGCTTCGTCGTGTCGGACCTGCTGAGGGGAACGGCCGAGCTCGAGCGCCGCCTGGGGATCGTCCGATGAGGGCAGTCGTGGCGGCGATCCTGTGGGCGCCCGGCTGTGGGAGCGGCGAGCAGGTCGTCCACGAGCGGCTGGCGGGATGACCGGCGGGCTCCTCCTCGCGCTGCTGCTCGCCGCCCAGCCGGCGGCCGCCGCCGCGGCCACGTCCGCCGAGCTCGACATCTATCGCGAGATTCTGGCCGCGACTTGGTGGACCAGCTGCTGCGCCCTGTTCCGGGGCGGCGTACCGCACGATATCGAGCGCCGGATCGAGCGGGTCGCGGGCGCGCTCGAGCGCCGCTATGGGTCCGCGGAGACCGCCGCTGTCGTGACGGCGGCGAGGGCGGAGTTCGACGAACAATTCGGCACCTACGATCCGGTGGGGCGGCGCCTCACGCCGGCTCAGCAGCAGCGCGAGCGCGGCAACGCCTGGCGCTGGTACGACCGGCGGCTGGACGCGCTCGAGGCCCGGCTCGGATTGGCGGGCCGATGAGGGGCGCGGTGGCGATGGCGGCGATCCTGTTCGCGCCGGCCTGCGGCGGATCCGAGAAGGCGGCGACGGGCGATCCCGTCCGGCGGGCGAGCTACCGCAGCCTGGCGGCGCGCGATTTCCTGCTCGGTTGCGCCGGCGGGAGGGCCCGGGCGGAAACGCGGGAGCAGGTCGCGCGGCTGGCGGAATTGAACCGCTTCGCGTTCGAGAAAGGCGCGCTGCGCGCGCTCCAGCTCGCCGAGAACGACTGGGCGGGGATGGCGCCGCATGACGCGCGGCGGCCGTGCGCGCCCGGGGAAGCGGCGTACCGCGCCGCGCTCGCCGAGTTCAGCCGCAGCCTCGACGATCTCGCCGCGGGCATCAGGGAGTATCGGCCATGAGCAGGATATCGAGCCTCGGCGCGGCGCTGGCGCTCGCCGGATGCGCGGGCGCCGGCAGCGGCTGGAGCCGCGCGCCGGACCTGTCGGTCTACTCCTCGGCGCACGCTTATGCGCGCGTCGCCTGGGAGCAGGACGTCTATTGCGAGGGCGCGAACCCGGCCGCCGCCTCGGCCAGCTTCGCGCGCGAGTTCGGCGCCCGCGAGGCGGCGGTACGCGCCGCGCTGGCGGCGCGGCACGGCGAGGCGGCGCTGGCGCGGGCCGGCCGCCATTTCATCGCGCGCGTGCCCTGCGGCGACGTCCCCGACGCGCAGTGGCGCGACCGCTACGGCCGGCTCTTGAGGGTGCTCGAGATCCGGCTCGGGCTGAGGGAAGGGGTGTGACCGGCGGCACGAGATCTGGAATTCCTCCCCGGCACGGGGAGGGGGACCGGGTGAAACCCGGTGGAGGGGGAGCGTCGCAGCTCCAGCGCCCAACCGTTTATGCCGCGCGCCGACTTCGCCGCGAAATGACTCTGCCGGAGGTGCTGTTATGGCAGCAACTGCGGCGGCGGCCTGCGGGACTGAAGTTTCGGCGCCAGCATCCGGTGGAGCCCTATGTCGTCGATTTCTATTGCCGCGAAGCCGGGCTCGCGATCGAGATCGATGGCTCGGCCCATGACGATCCCGCGCAAAGCCGGCGCGACGAGGCGCGGGACGCGCGCCTGCGCGAGTGCGGCCTGAGGGTGCTTCGCATTCCTGCGGGCGAAGTCCTGCGGGACGCGGCGGCAGTCGTGGAATGGATTCAGGAGCGGGCGGGGAGCCCCCTCCACCAGCCTTCGCCTTCGGCTACGGCTGGTCCCCCTCCCCGTGCCGGGGAGGAATGATGGACTTCATCTCGATCCTGTCGGTCTTCGTCCTCGCCTGCTTCGTCGGCTATTACGTCGTCTGGTCGGTGACGCCGGCGCTGCACACGCCGCTCATGTCGGTGACCAACGCCATCTCCTCGGTGATCGTCGTCGGCGCGCTGATCGCGGCGGCGGCGATCGGGCCGCCGGCCCGAAACGAGATCGTCGTCAGCCGCGCGGGAGAGATGTCGGTCAACGGCGAACTGCTGACGCCGGCCGAGCAGCAGGCGGCGATCCGCTCTCCTCAGAGAATGATGGACGCCGTGGCGGCGCATCCATCGGCCAAGTCGCCGCCAAGCTGGGCGAAATGGCTGGGCCTGATCGCGGTGGTGCTGGCCAGCATCAACATCTTCGGCGGCTTCGCTGTGACCGCGCGGATGCTTGCCATGTACAAGAAGAAGGAGCGCGGCTGATGCACGACGCGGCCGCGCAAACGCCCGCCTGGGTGATGCTCGCCTACCTAGCGGCGGGGATCTGCTTCATCCTCGCCTTGCGCGGCCTGTCGGGGCCGGAGAGCAGCCGGCGCGGCAACCGCTTCGGCATGTTCGGCATGGCGCTCGCGGTCGGGACGACGCTGGTCCATTATTTCCCGCGCTTCGAAGCCGGCGACGGCGCGCCATGGCTCGGCAATGCGGACTATCTTACGCTGGTCGAGATACTGGCCGCGATCGCGCTCGGGGCGACGGTGGGGCTCGTCACCGCGCGGCGGATCGCGATGACCGCGATGCCGCAGCTGGTCGCCGCCTTCCACAGCCTCGTCGGCATGGCGGCGGTGCTGGTCGGGGCGGCGGCCTATCTCAACCCGGACGCGTTCGGCATCGCCGGACCGGACGGGCTGATCCACCTCAGCAGCCGGGTGGAGATGGGGCTCGGCGTCGCGATCGGCGCGGTCACCTTTTCGGGCTCGGTGATCGCGTTCCTCAAATTGAACGGCAATATGTCGGGCAAGCCGATCCTCTTGCCGCTGCGGCATCTGATCAACCTCGGCACGCTGGCGGCGATATTGGGGTTGATCGGCTATTTCACCCAGGACCAGGCGCCCTGGGTGTTCTGGACGGTGGCGGCGCTGTCGTTCGCGATCGGCTTCCTGCTGATCGTCCCGATCGGCGGCGCCGACATGCCGGTCGTGATCTCGATGCTCAACTCCTATTCGGGCTGGGCGGCGGCGGCGATGGGCTTCACCCTGCACAACAGCGCGATGATCATCACCGGCGCGCTGGTCGGCAGCTCGGGCGCGATCCTCTCCTACATCATGTGCCGGGCGATGAACCGCAGCTTCGTCTCGGTGATCGCGGGCGGCTTCGGCGGCGAGGCGGTGGCC
>DATHJO010000018.1:0-142042 GCA_035316145.1 Allosphingosinicella sp.
CGCCTTCCCCGGCCGACCGCGAAGCGGCGGGCTGTCCTTTGCCGCCCGGACGGCGTCGCTGCGTCGGTCACGATGAATCTTCATCGCTCCCTCCTTACTCCTTGCCGGACAACAAATGCCAACCCGTCACGACCGCCTCCGAGCGGGAGTCTAGCCCCTCTGGCGCGAAGCCAAAGCGAGCTGGACCGCGAGCGCGCCAATCGCCGTCGCCGCCAGCCAGCGCGCGGCCGTGCCGATCCAGGCCACGTCCCGGAGCCGCGCCGCCGTCCCCGCCGCGGCGAGCGCGATGGCGATGTTGACCAGCGTCCCCACCAGGTCGAACCACAGGCCGAGGCAGAGGATCTGCAGCCACGGCATCGCCGCTTGCGGATCGACGAATTGCGGCAGGAAGGCGAGGAAGAACAAGGCGACCTTGGGGTTGAGGATGTTGACCAGCATCGCCGAGCGGAACGTCCGCCGCCCCGGCCGTGGCGCGTCCGCCGGCGCGTGCCCGCGGCGCACCAGCGAGAAGGCGATCCAGAGGAGATAGGCCGCGCCGATCCACTTGATTAGGTCGAACGCCGCCTGCGACGAGGCGAGGATCGCCGACAGGCCAAGCGTCGCCGCGACGATATGAAACAGCGTCCCGGCGCCGATCCCCAGCGCCGCGACGATGCCGTCGCGGCGCCCACCGCGCGCGGCGCTGGCGACGACGAAGGTCATGTCCGCGCCCGGCACGATGTTGAGGGCGAGGCCCGCGACGACGAAGCCGAGGAACACCGGCCAGGCCGGCAACAGCTCGATCCCGCCGATCTCCAGCACGGCCTAGGTCTCCGGCGGCGGGGTCGGTTGGTGGCTCGGCGCGTGCGGCGGCTCGATCTCGGCCGGCTCGAGCGGATCGAGCGTGCCTTCCCAGCGCGCCACCACCGCGCTCGCCACCGCATTGCCGACGACATTGGTCGCCGAGCGGCCCATGTCGAGGAAATGGTCGACCGCGAGCACCAGCAACAGCCCGGCCTCGGGAATGTTGAACAGCGACAGCGTCGCGGCGATGATCACCAGGCTCGCCCGCGGCACACCGGCGATCCCCTTCGAGGTGATCATCAGCACCAGCAGCATGGTGATCTCCTGGCCGATCGTCAGGTCGATGCCATAGGCCTGGGCGATGAAGATCGTCGCGAAGGTCATGTACATCATCGAGCCGTCGAGGTTGAACGAATAGCCCAGCGGCAGCACGAAGCTCGCGATTCGCGGCGGCACGCCGAACCGGTCGAGCGCCTCCAGCGTGCGCGGAAAGGCGGCCTCGGACGAGGCGGTCGAGAAAGCGAGCAGGATCGGCTCGCGGATGTAGCGCACCAGCAGCCCGGTGCGGCCGCCGACGATCAGGAAGCACACGCCGATCAGCAGAAGCCAGAGGATCACCAGCCCGATGTAGAAGCTGCCGATGAAATAGCCGAACGTGCCGAGGATCGCCGGCCCGCGCTCGGCGACCGAGGCGGTGACCGCCGCGAACACCGCGATCGGCGCGACCCGCATCACGTAATTGGTGATCTGCAGCATCACCGCGACCAGCGCCTCGGTGGCGCGGACCAGCGGCTTGGCCTTCTCGCCGATCGCGGTGATCGCGACCCCGACGAACAAGGAGAAGACGACGATCTGCAAGATCTCGTTGTTCGCCATCGCGTCGATCATCGATTGCGGCACGAGATGGGTGATGAAGTCGCGCAGGTTGAAGGCGGTGCGCTCGACCCCGCTGGCAGCGTCGGCGGGCGGGATCGGGAAATCGAGGCCGACGCCCGGCTGCAGCAGGTTGACGAGGATGAGGCCGAGGGTCAGCGAGACCAGGCTGGCGCAGACGAACCAGCCGATCGCCTTGGCGCCCACCCGGCCCAAAGCGGCGGTGTCGCCCATGTGCGCGACCCCGACCACCAAAGTCGAGAAGACCAGCGGCGCGATGATCATCTTGATCAGCCGCAGGAACAGGGTCGTGACGATCGAGAAATAGCCGGCGATCGCCGCCAGCCTTTCATCGCCCGCCGGCGTGCCGTCGGCGATCGCGTGGTTGATCGCCCAGCCGGCGACGATGCCGAGCAGGAGACCGGCAAGAATGAAATAGGTCAGCTTCTTGGCCATGGCCTGCTCCCCGATCGGTGGCGCAAGAGGAAGCCGATTGTCGCCCGCCGGTCAAGCGAGCGGGTCACTTGGGCGGTTCGGGTTCCTGCGTCGGCGGCGGCCGCACGCGGCGCAGCCGCCGCGGATCGGTGGTCCGGGCCGGCGCCGTGCTTTGCGGCTGGCCCGGGACCGCGGTCGTCGGGGACGGCCCGACCGTCCGGTTCGGCGTGGTGTTGTAGCCCGCCACGGGCTGCTGCTGACCGCTCGGCCGGGTCGGCTCCTGGCGGGGGCGGCGCGGGCCGAGATTGATCCCCGGGAACAAGGGCGTGATCGTGATTCGCGGGCGCTCGCGCCGCGGCCTTGGCGGCGGCGGGGGCGGAGCCGGCGTCGGCTCGATCTTGACCGGCGGCGGGGGCGGCGGAGGCGGCGGAGGCGGCACGTAGATCGGCTCGGGCGGCTGAACGATGACGGGCGTGCGGTCTGGCCGCAGGTGGCGGGGTCGCGGCGCCGGCGTTGCGACGGGCGGGGGAGGCGGCGGCGGTGGCGGTGCCGGAGTCACCGCATTCTCCACCGGCGGCGCTTCGACCGGCGCTGTCTCGACCGGCGCCGCTTGCTCCGGCGGCGGCGCCGGGTGCGATTCGAGCTCGGTGACTCGCTGCTGGAGCAGGTCGCGCTGGTCGACCAGATGCTGGACCTTGGTCGCCGCCCAGACCGCGACACCGGTCGCGCCCGCCGCGGCGACGAACTGGAAAGCGAGCAGGGTCCAGGCGCTGCGGACGAAGCGGCGATTGGTCGGCCCGCTCATCGCCGCGACGCCAGGCTGACCCGAATCAGGACGAAGGCGGCGAGCGCCATCAGGATCGCCGCCAAGGCGAGCGCGGCGAGGGTCAGCGCGCTGAACGTCGCCGGCGCCAGCCGCCCGGTCGCCACCATCGCCACCGCCAGCGCGGTCAGCGCCGCGACGAGAATTGCCGCCCAGCCGAGCAGCGCGATCTTGCCGAAGCCCTGCAGCGCGGGCCCCGGCTGCCCGGTCGCGCCGTCGTCAAACGCCTCGCCGCGCAGCATCCCGCCGACCCGCCCGTGAAACTCGGTCCAGGGCGATCCCTCGCGCTCGCCCCGCCACGGCCGGAAGTCGAGGAAGTGGAGCATGGTGAACGGCAAGGGCAGCCGGCAGGCGTCGAGATTGATCTGCACGAGCTTGCCCTTGTCGAGCGCCTCATTGGCCTCGGCCCGCACCCAGAGCGACTGTCGCGCCTGATTGGACCAGGCGACGACGACGCAGCGGGCGGCGTCGATCTCCTTCTCGATCACCATCGCGTAATCGTCGGAGGCGTTGAGCGCCTTGTCCCACCACAGATTGTAGCCGCTGCCTTCGAGCGCGTCGCTGATCTGCTCGACCCGCGCCCGCGTCGCCCGGCCATAAGACAAGAAAACGTCCGCCATGCCGGCAGCGTATCAAATATCGGCGGCCCTGTCGAAGCTAAGCCGGTTCGAGCTCCTTGTGCACGACCTTGTCGGCGAGCGAGCCGTTCAATTCGGCGAGATGGTCGAACGTGGCCTCATAGGTCGCCAGCCCCTGGCTCAGCGACCGCAATTCCGCGTCGAAGCCCTGCATCTCCGCTTCGGGGATCAAGGCCTCGACCAGGTCCCAGCGCGACCAGCCCTCGCGCGGGCCCATGCCGAGCATCTGCCCGCGCCGGCTCGCCACCGCCGAGGTCGCCTTCGAGGTGGCATTGCTCGGCACCGTGATCGTCACCTTCTGCACCGGTTCGAGCAAATGCGGCGCGGCTTGCGCAAGCGCTTCCGACATGCCGATCCGCCCGGCAGTCCGGAACGCGAGCTCGGAGCTGTCGACACTGTGGTAGGAGCCATCGATCAAGGTCACCGCCACATCGACCACCGGAAAGCCGAGCGGCCCCTTGGCGAGCACGTCGCGCACGCCGGCCTCGACCGCGGGGATCCACTGCTTGGGGATCACGCCGCCGCTGATCTTGTCGTCGAACTTGAAGCCGCCGCCGCGCGGCAGCGCCTTCACCTCGATCACGCAGTCGCCGAACTGGCCGTGACCGCCCGATTGCTTCTTGTGCCGCCCGCGCTGGGTCACGGTCTTGCGGATCGACTCCTTGTAGCCGACCGCCGGCTGGCGCGAATCGACCGGCACGCCGTAGCGCCGCTTCAGCCGCTCGAGCGTCACCTTGAGATGCTCGTCATTGACGCCCCTCAAACGGGTCTCGTGCATCGCCTCGTCCTGCTCCCAGAGCAAAGCCCGGTCCTCCTCGGTGAGCTTGTGCAGGGCGGTGGAGAGGCGGACGTCGTCCTTGCGGTCCCTGGTGGCGATGGCGAGCGCGTAGTTGCGCACCGGATGAGCGATCTCGGGCGTTGGCGGGATCGCGCCGCCCGCCAGCCACTCGCCGGCATGGACGCCCTCCAGCTTGGCGATCGCGACCACGTCGCCGGCCTTGGCCTCGGCGAGCTTGGCGGTCTTGTCGCCCTGGACCGCGAACAGGGTGCCGATCCGCACCGTCTCGCCGCCGCTCGATTTCAGCTCCTGGCCTTCCTTGAGCGCGCCGCCGAAGATGCGGGCGTAGGAGAGCCGGCCCATCGCGCCGCCATGGCTGACCTTGAACACGAACGCGCAGGCACCGGTCGCCGCCAGCCGCGCGGCGGCCGCGTCCGGCCCCGGCGTCTCGTGGCGCAGCGCCTTCATCAGCCGCCTGACGCCGAAGCCGTTCTGCGCCGAGCCGAACAGGACCGGGACGATCTGCCCCTCGCCGGTCTCCTTGGCGAGGTCCTCGAACACGGTCTGCCGGTCGGGGATCTCGTCCATCAGCAATTGTTCGAGCAGCACGTCGTCATGGTCGGCGAGCTGCTCGAGCATGTGGGTGCGCTCCAGCGCCTCGCGGTCGGCGAGGTCGGCGGGGATCTCCTTCTGCTCGGAGGGCTGGCCCGGCCGATAATAATAAGCGCGCTCGAGCGCGATATCGACGAAGCCGGAAATCTTCTCGCCGTCGCGGATCGGGATCCAGCGCGCGATCAGCGGCGATTTCGACATCGGCTGCAGCGCTTCCAGCAGCGCCTGGATCGAGCCGCGCGCCTGATCGATCTTGTTGACGAAGATCATGTGCGGGATGCCGAGCTCCTCGAGCCGCCGCAGCGTCGGCTCGGCGAGCAGGGCGCGGGCGGGGTCCGGATCGACGACGACGAGGGCGAGGTCGGCCGCCGCCATGCCGAGCGCGCCGTCGGCGGCAAAGCCCACCGACCCCGGCGCATCGATCAGCGCGTAGCGGTCGTCCAGATAATCGAAATGCAGCAGGTTCAATTCGGTCGAGCCGCCGCGCGCGCGCGCTTCGGGGCTGCCGTCGCCGACGCTGCTGCCGTCGGCCACATGGCCCTGCCGCCCGACTGCGCCGGCGGCAAAAAGAAGGGCCTCGGCGAGGCTGGTCTTGCCGGCCCCGCCGGGGCCCACGAGCGCGATGGTTCTGGTGCCGGCAGCTCTGGTGGGCATATACGTCTCCTTGGCTCCGCCGCGCGGCTCCGCGAAGAAGACGCGGCCGCGCGCCCTATGGGAAACGTCGAGACTTCACCCTTCCGGGACGAAGTGCAAGGGGGGAATCCGACGGCTCGTCCCGCTTCCCCGCAGGAACCGTCGCTTGCCGCAGCGCAGCACGTCGCCTAAATCCGACCGATGACCTCGACCAACGACATCCGGCGGGCCTTTCTCGATTATTTCGGCCGCGAGGGGCACCGGATCGTGCCGTCGGCGCCTTTGGTGCCGCAGAACGATCCGACTTTGATGTTCGTCAACGCCGGCATGGTGCCGTTCAAGAACGTCTTCACCGGCCTCGAGACGCGGCCCTATGCGACCGCGGCCTCGTCGCAGAAATGCGTGCGCGCCGGCGGCAAGCATAACGATCTCGACAATGTCGGCTATACCGCGCGCCACCACACCTTCTTCGAGATGCTCGGCAATTTCTCGTTCGGCGACTATTTCAAGGAGCGGGCGATCCTGCTCGCCTGGAACCTGCTCACCGGGGAATGGGGCCTTTCGCCAGACCGGCTGACAGCCACGGTCTACCACACCGACGACGAGGCGTTCGAGCTGTGGAAGAAGATCTCCTCGCTCCCGGAAAGCCGGATCATCCGCATCCCGACCAAGGACAATTTCTGGGCGATGGGCGATAGCGGCCCGTCCGGGCCCTGCTCGGAGATCTTCTACGACCATGGCGACCATATTCCGGGCGGCCCGCCGGGATCGCCCGACGAGGACGGCGATCGCTTCACCGAGATCTGGAACCTCGTCTTCATGCAGTACGAGCAGGAGGACAATGAGATCGTCCGCGAGCTGCCCAACAAGTCGATCGACACCGGCATGGGGCTGGAGCGGATCGCCGCGGTGCTGCAGGGCGTCCACGACAATTACGACACCGACACCTTCCGGGCGCTGATCGCCGCCTCGACCGAGCTGACCAGGACCAGGGCCGAAGGCGCGCAGAAGGCGAGTCACCGCGTCATCGCCGACCATTTGCGCGCCTCGGGCTTTCTGATCGCCGACGGCGTGCTGCCGGCCAACGAGGGCAGGGGCTATGTCCTGCGCCGGATCATGCGCCGCGCGATGCGCCACGCCCATATCCTCGGCGCCGCCGAGCCGCTGCTGCACCGGCTGGTGCCGTCGCTGGTCGCCGAGATGGGCGCCGCTTACCCCGAGCTCGTTCGCGCCCAGCCGCTGATCGAGGAGACGCTGAAGCTGGAGGAGACTCGCTTCCGCCAGACGCTGGCCAACGGCCTCAGGCTACTCGACGAGGCGACCGGGTCGATGAAGCCGGGCGACATCCTGCCCGGCGCCACCGCGTTCAAGCTCTACGACACGTTCGGCTTTCCCTACGACCTCACCGAAGACGCGCTGCGCGCCCAGGGCTTCGGCGTCGACCGCGCCGGCTTCGACGCCGCCATGGCCGGCCAGAAGGCCGCCGCCCGCGCCGCCTGGAAGGGCAGCGGCGCCAAGGCGTCGGAAGAGATCTGGTTCGACCTCGCCGAGGAAAAGGGCGCGACCGAGTTCACCGGCTATCTCGGCCATGACGGCGAGGGCGTCGTCGTCGCCCTGATCAAGGACGGCGCCCGCGTCGACGCCGCGGAGACGGGCGACAAGGTCGCCATCCTGACCAACCAGACGCCCTTCTACGGGGAAAGCGGCGGCCAGATCGGCGACATCGGAAAGATAAGCTCCGACAAGGGCCTGGAGGCCGATGTTGAGGACACGTCGAAGCCGCTCGGCAAGCTTCACGCCCATCAGGCGGTGATCCGCAAGGGCGCGGTCGCGGTCGGCGACGCCGTCCACCTGTCGGTCGACGCTGCCCGCCGCACCAGGGTCCGCGCCAATCACAGCGCCACCCATTTGCTCCACGCCGCGCTGCGCAAACGGCTCGGCGGCCATGTCACCCAGAAGGGCAGCCTGGTCGCGCCGGACCATTTCCGCTTCGATTTCTCGCATCCCAAGCCGATGACGCGGGAGGAGATCGAGACGGTCGAGGCCGACGTCAACCGCCACATCCGCGAGAACAAGCCAGTCGGCATCCGCCTGATGACGCCCGACGCGGCGGTCGCGGCCGGCGCGCTGGCCCTGTTCGGCGAGAAATATGGCGACGAGGTCCGCGTCCTTTCGATGGGCGACGAGGACGAGGTCAGCTATTCGGTCGAGCTCTGCGGCGGGACCCACGTCAATGCGCTCGGCGACATCCAGCTGTTCAAGATCACCTCCGAAAGCGCGGTCGCCGCCGGCGTCCGCCGCATCGAGGCGCTGACCGGCGAAGCGGCGCGGCTTTGGCTGACGGCGCGCGAGGACCGGCTCAAGGAAACCGCCGCTGCGCTCAAGGCGTCGCCCGAGGATGTCCCCGCCCGCGTCGCCGGCCTGATCGAGGAACGCCGCCGCCTCGAGCGCGAACTTACCGAGGCGAAGAAGGCGCTGGCGATGGGCGGCGGCAAGACGGAAGCGGCGGGCCCCGAAGAGGTCGGCGGCCATGGCTTCATCGGCCAGGTGCTCGACGGGCTCGATCCCAAGGCGCTGCGCGGCCTGGTCGACGAGGCCAAGGCGCGGCTCGGCTCGGGCGTCGTCGCCCTGGTCGCGATCAACGACGGCCGCGCCACCGTCGCCGTCGGCGTCACCGACGATTTGACGTCAAGCCGAAACGCCGTCGATCTCGTCCGCAAGGCGGTCGAGGCGGTGGGAGGGCAGGGCGGCGGCGGCCGCCCCGACTTGGCGCAAGGCGGCGGGCCCGATGGAGCGCGGGCGATCGCCGCCTTGGACGCCGTCAGGGAGGCGCTGAGTTCCGAACCGGTGACGGTCTAAAGCCCTTCCCCTCGATGGGGAGGGGTGGGGGTGGACTCGGCGGAAATGCAGCGGCCGTCATCGAGGTTCACCCCACCCCAACCCCTCCCCATCGAGGGGAGGGGCTAAGCGCATCATCGCATCAGCGCGTCGCGCAGCCGCTTGCCGCGCTGCGGCGGCTCCCGCTCCATCTCGCCCATCTCCATGATCTGCTGGCGCAGCTCCGCCCGCTTCTCGTGGATCGAGGCGATCACCGGGCCCATCGCCAGGCCGAGGTCGACCAACGCCGCTTCGGAGAGCTGGAGCGAGGATTCGAGCGTTTCGGGGACCGCGTCGGTGGCGCCCGCCTTGTAGAGCTCGGCGGCGTGCTCCGGGTCGCGGGCGCGGGCGACGATGGTCAGTTCGGGGCACCAGCCGCGCACCCGTTTCACCATCCGCACCGCCTGGACGGGATCGTCCATGGTCAGAATCAGCGCGCTGGCATGGCCGAGGTTGAGCTTGTCGACGAACTCCGGCCGCGAGGCGTCGCCGAAAATGAGGGGGAAGCCCTCGGCGCGCGCGGCCTTGACCGCGTCGATGTCCGAATCGACCGCGACATAGGGCTTGTCGTGCAGCGCCAGCATTTCGCAGACCAGCCGCCCGACCCGGCCGAAGCCGATCACCACCGCACGGGGCTCCTCGCTGGTCGGAATAAGGCCATCGCCGCCGGCCTCGGCGCGCCGCTCGATCCGCCGCGCCGCATCGCGCCCGAGCCGCGCCAGCAGCGGGGTGAGCGTCAGCCCCATTGCGGTGACGATCTGCCAGAAGGCGGCGGTCTCGCGGCCGATCAGCCCCGCCGCCGAGGCGGCGCCGAGCACGATCAGCGTGGTCTCGGAAGGCGAGGCCATCAGCAGGCTCGCCTCGGCCGCGACCGCCTGCCGCTTGCCGCCGAGCCTCAGCAAAGCGGCGGTCACCACGGTCTTGACCAGCATCACCGCGACCAGCGCGGCGACCAGCTGCGGCCAGGCGGCGAGGATGAAGCCGAGGTCGAGGCTCATGCCGACGGTGATCAGGAACACGCCGAGGCCGAGGCCACGGAACGGCGCCGTCATCGCCTCGACCTCGCCCTGATATTCGGTCTCGGCGATCAGCACGCCGGCGACGAGCGCGCCGACGATCGGCGACAGGCCGGCGGCGGCGGTGGCGAGGCTGGCGGCGATGACGACGAGCAGGCTGACCGACAGGAACAATTCGGGGCTCTTGGTCCGCGCCGCCTGGGCGAACAGGCGCGGCAGCACGAAGCGGCCGAGCAGGAGCATCGCCAGGATCACCAGCGCGCCGAGCCCGAGCGTGTTCAGCAGCCCTTCGACGCCGCCCTCCGCGTTCGGCGCGAGCGCGCCCAGCGCGAAGACGATGGGAACGAGCGCGAGATCCTCGAACAAGAGCATCGCGAAGGCCGAGCGGCCGACCGGGCTCGACGTGCCGACCAGCGGCAGCACCACCGCGGTCGAGGAGAGCGAGAGCGCGACGCCGAGCGCGAAGGCCGCCACCCAGGGCAGGCCGCTGAGGTGGATCGCGACGCCGATCACGATCGCCGACAGGAACAGCTCGGCCGCGCCGACGCCGAAGACCAGCCGGCGCATCCCCCAGAGCCGGCGGAAGGAAAGCTCGAGCCCGATCGAGAAGAGCAAAAGGATGATGCCGAACTCGGCGAACGGCGCGATCGCCTCGGCGTTGGAGATGGTGACATAGTTGAGCCAGGGCAGCCGCCCGACCATCGCGCCCAATCCCGATGGCCCGACCAGGATGCCGATCAGGATGAAGCCGATCACCGGGCTGATCCGGATCCGGGCGAAGGCCGGGATGACGATCCCCGCCGCGCCGAGGATGACGAGCGCGTCGCTGAGGCCCGAAGTGCTGAAATCGCCGTGCGTCATCTTGCCTTTATGCCCGAACCGGCGCGATTGTCAGCCCGATGGATACCGATCTCCTGATCGTCGGCGGCGGCCCGGCGGGAATGATGGCCGGGCTGCTGTTCGCCCGGGCCGGGGTCAACACCCTGGTGCTGGAGAAGCATGCCGACTTCCTGCGCGACTTCCGCGGCGACACCGTCCACCCCTCGACGATGGAGATTCTCCACGAGCTCGGCCTGCTCGAGCGATTCCTCGAACGGCCGCACAACCGGGTGGCCGAAGCGCGGCTGCGGCTCGCCGGGCGGGAATGGACGATCGGCGACCTGTCGCACCTCAAGACGCCGGCACCGTTCATCGCGATGATGCCCCAGTGGGATTTCCTCAGCTTCCTGCGCGAGGCGGCGACGGCCTATTCCGGCTTCCGGCTGGAGATGTGCGCGCCGGTCACCGGCTTCATCGAGGAGCAGGGCAGGGTGGCCGGCGTCCGGCTGGCGGACGGCCGCGAGCTTCGCGGCCGCCTCGTTCTTGCCGCCGACGGGCGCGCCTCGATCGTCCGCCAGCTGCTTCCGGTCGAAGACCTCGGCGCGCCGATGGACGTGTTCTGGTTCCGGATCGCCAAGCCGAAGGACCAGCAGGGCGGCTTGCGCGGCAATGTCGAGCGCGGCCGCCTGCTCGTGATGATCGACCGCGGCGATTATTGGCAATGCGCCTTCCTGATCCCCAAGGGCGCGGCGGAAGCCTATCAGGCGCGGGGCATCGAAGCGATCCGCGAGGAGGTTGCGGCGGCCGCGCCTGAGCTTGACCTCGCTGAGCTCGACGAGATCACCGACCTCCATTTGCTCAGCGTCAAGCTCGATCGGTTGACGCGCTGGCATCGGCCCGGCCTGCTCGCGATCGGCGACGCCGCCCACGCGATGTCGCCGATCGGCGGAATCGGCATCAACCTGGCAATCCAGGATGCGGTGGCGGCGGCAAACGTCCTCGCCGGTCCGCTCGCCCACGGCGAGGACATCGATCCGCTGCTGGCCAAGGTGCAGGCGCGGCGGCTCTTCCCGACCCGTGTCATCCAGGCCGCGCAGAAGCTCGCCCAAGATCGGGTCATCGGCCGGCTGCTCCGTCCGGGCGGCCCAATCCGCAAGGCGCCGCTGCTGGTCCGCCTGCTCGACCGCTTCCCGCGGCTTCGCCGGATTCCCGGCCGGGTCATCGGCCTCGGTGTCCGCCGCGAGCATGTCCGCTCGCCCGACGCCGGGCTCAGGCGGCCATAGCCGCTTCCAGGTTCGCGCGGATCGCCTCGAAGAACTGCTCGGTCGTCATCCAGCTCTGCTCGGGGCCGATCAGGATCGCGAGGTCCTTGGTCATCTTGCCGCTCTCGACGGTCTCGACGCAGACCCGCTCGAGCGTCTCGGCGAAGCGGGTCACCTCGGGCGTATCGTCGAAACGCCCGCGATATTTGAGGCCGCCGGTCCAGGCGAAGATCGAGGCGATCGGGTTGGTCGAGGTCGCCTTGCCCTGCTGGTGCATGCGGAAGTGGCGGGTGACGGTGCCGTGCGCCGCCTCGGCCTCGACCGTCCTGCCGTCCGGGGTCATCAGGATCGAGGTCATCAGCCCCAATGAGCCGAAGCCCTGGGCGACCTGGTCCGACTGGACGTCGCCGTCATAATTCTTGCACGCCCAGACGAACTTGCCGCTCCACTTCAGCGCCGAGGCGACCATGTCGTCGATCAGGCGGTGCTCGTAGCTGATGCCGAGCGCGTCGAACCGCTCCTTGAACTCCGCCTCGAAGACCTCCTCGAAAATGTCCTTGAAGCGGCCGTCATAGGCCTTGAGGATGGTGTTCTTGGTCGACAGATAGACCGGCCACTGCCGGTTGAGTCCGTAGTTCAGACAGGCATGAGCGAAATCCCTGATCGACGCGTCGAGATTGTACATGCCCATGGCGACGCCCCCGCCGGGATAGTCGAACACCTCGTGCTCGATCAGCTGCCCGTCCGCACCTTCCCATTTCATGGTGAGCTTGCCGGGCCCGGGAACGACGAAATCGGTCGCCTTATACTGGTCGCCGAAGGCGTGGCGGCCGATCACGATCGGGTCGGTCCAGCTCGGGATCAGCCGCGGCACGTTGGCGATCACGATCGGTTCGCGAAAGACGACGCCGCCCAATATGTTGCGGATCGTGCCGTTGGGCGATCGCCACATCTTCTTGAGGCCGAACTCCTTCACCCGCGCCTCGTCGGGAGTGATCGTCGCGCATTTGACGCCAACGCCGACCGCCTTGATCGCATTGGCCGCCTCGACGGTGATCCGGTCGTCGGTCTCGTCGCGCTTCTCGATGCCGAGGTCGAAATAGCGGAGCTCGACGTCGAGATAGGGCAGGATCAGCCGCTCGCGGATCCATTGCCAGATGATGCGGGTCATCTCGTCGCCGTCGAGCTCGACGACCGGGTTCTTCACCTTGATCTTCGCCATGAGGCTGCGCGCTTTCTGCTCGGGCTTCGTTTGCGGGCCGTCCTAAGGAGTGGCGGCCCACTGTCAACCGCCCGGCTTGCGGTTGTCTCGCTTGGCCGCACCGCCTAAAGGCGGGGCCATGTCTTCGCTCGAGAAGCCCGATCTGGTCACCACCAACGTCCAGTGGCGCTGGCCGTCGGTGCACCCGGAAGGGCGCAAGTTCACCGTCATCGCCGGCGCGATCACGCTCGGTCTCTGGCTGGTGCTGGGCTGGGACATCATGGGCTGGCTGGCGGCCGGTTTGACGCTGTGGACCGCCGCCTTCTTCCGCGACCCGATCCGCACCACGCCGGTGACGGAGGGGCTGATCATCGCCCCCGCCGACGGGCTCGTCACCATGATCACCACGGTGCCGCCGCCGCGCGAGCTCCGGGGCGAGGGCGGGCTCGCCGACGATCCGATCGTCCGCGTCTCGATCTTCATGAGCGTGTTCGACGTCCACATCAACCGCACCCCGATCGCCGGCACGATCACCCGCGTCGTCTACATCGCCGGCAAGTTCCTGAACGCCGATCTCGACAAGGCGAGCGAGGACAATGAGCGCCAGCACATCCTCGTCGAGGGCGCGGACGGCACCAGAGTCGCCTTCACCCAGATCGCCGGCCTAGTCGCGCGCCGGATCGTGCCCTGGATCAAGGTCGGCGACCGGGTCGCGCCGGGCCAGCGGGTCGGCCTGATCCGCTTCGGCAGCCGGGTCGACGTCTATCTGCCCGCCGACACCTCCTCGCAGGTCCTGCTCGGCCAGCGCACCATCGCCGGCGAGACGATCGTCGCCCGCACCGGCGTCTCCGAGCTGATCGAGGGCGTCGCCCAATGAGGGAGGAACGGCGCGCGGCGCCGCGCACCGGCATTCCGCTGCGCGCGGTCGTGCCCAACGCAGTGACCGCGCTCGCGCTCTGCTCCGGGCTGTTCGGCATCCGCTTCGCCATCGCCGCGGACTGGGAGCGGGCCTGCTACGCGATCCTCATCGCCGCGGTGCTCGACGGCATGGACGGCCGCATCGCCCGCGCGCTGCGCGGCCAGACCCGCTTCGGCGCCGAGCTCGATTCGCTCTCCGACGTCATCGCCTTCGGCGTCTCGCCGGCGATCATCCTCTACCTCTGGTCGCTGCAATCGCCGGCAATCGCGCCGTTCGGCTGGCTGCTCGCATTGGGCTATGCGGTCTGCATGGCGCTGCGCCTGGCCCGCTTCAACGCCCGGATCGACGTCGAGGACCAGCCGCACAAATCGGCCGGCTTCCTGACCGGCGTGCCCGCGCCCGCCGGGGCGGGACTGATGCTGCTGCCGCTGTTCCTGTGGCTGGCGAGCGGCGGGCGCTGGACCTGGCTCAACGACGTCCGCCTGACCGCGCCGTGGACGGCGCTGGTCGCCTTCCTCGTCATTTCGAGCGTCGCCACCTATTCCTGGGGCTCGCTGCGGCTGCGGCGCAATGTCCGGCTGGAGGCGATCCTGATCATCGCCATCGCCGGCGCCGCGCTCTTCGCCGCCCCGTTCGGGACGCTGAGCGTGGTGGCGATCGTCTATCTCGCGCTGCTTCCGCTCAGCATCCTCAGCTACGCCAGGGTCAGGCGGCAGCGCGCCGCGCTGGCCGCGGCACCACCGCCCGCGGCGCCGTCGGCATCCTTGCCGGAGGGACGCCCCGCAAGGCGGCGGAGATCGCCGCCCAATGCGCCTTCAGAGTGAATTCGAGAACGAGGGCGAGCGCGATCAGCAAGCCCAGGAAGAATGCGATCGAGAGCCAATGAGTCACAGCTTTTCCCCTCTTTTATCCACAGACAACGACCCAAGGACCCATTAAGCTCCTTGGACCCACTCAATGTTCGTGTTTTGTTCCGTTGTCAAGCGGCAAGGCGCTTGATTTCGGCGATAAGCGTCGCTACCTCGCGCGCATTCCACATGCAGGGCCATCATACCGGTGGTCGGGCCAGGCACTGACTGGCTCCGGCTTTCTCGGCCCTGCAGAGGCATAACCGGAAGGAGAAAGACCATGGCGTCCACCGACGTCACCATGCAGCAATTGCTCGAGGCCGGGGCGCATTTCGGCCACCAGACCCACCGCTGGAACCCCAAGATGAAGCCGTACATCTTCGGCGAGCGCAACGGGGTGCACATCATCGATCTGTCGCAGACCGTGCCACTCTTCGCGCGCGCCCTCGATTTCGTCCGGCAGACCGTCGCCGCCGGCGGCAAGGTGCTCTACGTCGGCACCAAGCGCCAGGCGCAGGACCCGATCGCCGAGGCGGCGCGCCGCTCGGGCCAGCATTTCGTCAACCATCGCTGGCTCGGCGGCATGCTCACCAACTGGAAGACGATCTCCAACTCGATCAAGCGCTTTAAGAGCCTCGAGGAGCAGCTCGCCGGCGACACCACCGGCCTCACCAAGAAGGAAGTGCTCCAGCTCACCCGCGAGCGCGACAAGCTCGAGCTCAGCCTGGGCGGCATCCGCGACATGGGCGGCATCCCCGACGTGATGATCGTGATCGACGCCAACAAGGAGGAGCTCGCGATCAAGGAGGCCAATGTGCTCGGCATCCCGGTCGTCGCCGTGCTCGATTCCAACGTCAGCCCGCAGGGCATCGCCTTCCCGGTCCCCGGCAATGATGACGCCAGCCGCGCGATCCGCCTCTATTGCGACGCGATCGCCGAAGCAGTGCTCGCCGGCAAGCAGGGCGGCGCGCAGGCGCGCGGCGAGGATCTCGGCGCCCAGGACGAACCGCCGGCCGAGGCGGCGCTGGCCGGCGCCGAGTAGTATATTACAAATTCAAGAGGATATGAGACATGGCTGAGATCACGGCCGCAATCGTCAAAGAGCTGCGCGAGCGCACCGGCGCCGGCATGATGGACTGCAAGAAGGCATTGGGCGAGACGGGCGGCGACATGGAAGCCGCGATCGATTGGCTGCGCACCAAGGGCCTCGCCGCCGCCGCCAAGAAGGCCGGCCGCACCGCCGCGGAAGGGCTGGTCGGCGTCGCCGTCGAAGGTAGGAAGGGCGCGATCGTCGAGGTCAACAGCGAGACCGATTTCGTCGCCAAGAACGAGCAGTTCCAGGAGTTCGTCCGCACCGCCGCCGCGATCACCCTCGCCACCGGCAGCGACATCGAGGCGTTGAAGGACGCCTGCTGGCCCGGCGGCGGCACGGTCGAGGAGAAGCTGACCAGCAACATCGCGACGATCGGCGAGAACCAGTCGATCCGCCGCGCCGCCTTGCTCGAGGTCGAGGAGGGCGCGATCGCTTCCTATGTCCACAATGCGGCGGCGCCGGGGCTCGGCAGGATCGGCGTGCTCGTCGCGCTCGAAAGCGGCGCCGACCAGGCGATGCTCGAGGGGCTCGGCAAGCAGCTCGCGATGCACATCGCCGCGGCCGCCCCGCTGGCGCTGCGCGGCGACGAGCTCGATCCGGCGCTGGTCGAGCGCGAGCGCGGCATCGCCCGCGAGAAGGCCGCCGAATCCGGCAAGCCGGCCGAGATCGTCGAGAAGATGGTCGACGGCGCGATGGCCAAGTTCCGCAAGGAGAATGCCCTGCTGTCGCAGCTCTTCGTCATCGACAACAAGACCAGGGTCGAGGACGTCGTCGCGGCCGCGGCCAAAGACGCCGGCGCGCCGGTGACGCTCAAGGCCTATGCCCGCTTCCAGCTCGGCGAAGGCATCGAGAGGAAGGAAAGCGATTTCGCGGCGGAGGTCGCCGCGGCGGCCGGCAAGCAGAAGCCCGATCTGGCCGCCTAATCGCCTTGGCAGGGTGGCGCGCGGCCATTAAGGTGCGCGCCACCTGCTTTCTGTCTTCGCTCGAACGACCCTAGGGAGCCTTATGCCGCGCCCGCGCTTCAACCGCATCCTCCTGAAGCTTTCCGGCGAGGCGCTGATGGGCGAGGGCCAGTTCGGCATCGATCCCGGCGCCGTTGCCAGGCTCGCGGAGGAGATCAAGGCGGCACGGGAGCGCTGCCAGTCGCTGTGCCTCGTCGTCGGCGGCGGCAACATCTTCCGCGGCCTTGCCGGCGCCGCCGAAGGCTTCGACCGGGCCAGCGCCGACTATATGGGCATGCTCGCCACGGTGATGAACGCGCTCGCGGTGCAGAACGCGCTCGAGAAGATCGGCGTCGACACCCGCGTCCAGTCGGCGATCCCGATGGCGACGGTCTCCGAACCCTATATCCGCCGCCGCGCGGTGCGGCACATGGAGAAGGGCCGGGTGGTGATCTTCGCCGCCGGCACCGGCAACCCGTTCTTCACCACCGACACCGCCGCCGCCCTGCGGGCCGCCGAAATGGGTTGCGACGCCTTGTTCAAGGGGACCAGCGTCGACGGCGTCTACGATGCCGACCCGAAGAAAAAAAGCGATGCGAAGCGTTATGAAACAGTCACTTTCGATAAAGTCCTGTCGGACAATCTGAAGGTAATGGACGCCACAGCGGTGGCGCTCTGCCGCGACAACAACATTCCGATCGTCGTTTTCAACGTCCGCGAGCAGGGCAATCTGGCCCGGGTGCTCGGCGGCGACGGCACCGCGACGATCGTCAGGAACGAGGGAGGATAAGATGCCGGCCTATGACAAGGCGGACCTGCAGCGCCGCATGCACGGCGCGGTCGAGGCGCTCAAGCACGATCTCGGCGGCCTGCGCACCGGCCGCGCCTCGACCGCCTTGGTCGAGCCGATCCAGGTCGAGGTCTACGGCGCCAACATGCCCTTGAACCAGGTCGCGACGATCTCGGTGCCCGAGCCGCGGATGCTCTCGGTCCAGGTCTGGGACCGGTCGAACGTCGGCCCGGTCGAAAAGGCGATCCGCAACGCCGGGCTCGGCATCAATCCGATCGTCGACGGCCAGAACATCCGCCTGCCGATCCCCGATCTGACCGAGGATCGCCGCAAGGAGCTTGCCAAGCTCGCCCACCAATATGCGGAAAAGGCGCGGATCGCGGTCCGCAACGTCCGCCGCGACGGCATGGACGCGCTCAAGACCGACGAGAAGAAGCACGAGATCAGCGAGGACGAGCACAAGCGCCTCGGCATCGAGGTCCAGAAGCTGACCGACGAGGCGATCGCCGAGGTCGACCAGGTGCTCGCCGCCAAGGACAAGGAAATCCTGCAGAAGTGACAGCGGAGCCGGCGAGCGCGGGACCGCCGCCGGGCGTCCCTCGCCATGTCGCCATCATCATGGACGGCAACGGCCGCTGGGCGAAGGCGCGGGGGCTGCCGCGGGCGGCCGGCCACCGCGCGGGCGCCGAGGCGGCCCGCGCCGTGCTGCGCGCGGCCGGCGAGGCCGGGGTCGAGTGCCTCACCCTCTACGCCTTTTCCTCGGAGAATTGGCGCCGTCCGGCCCAGGAGGTCAGCGATCTCACCGGCCTGCTCCGATTCTATCTGCAGCGCGAGCTCGACAGCCTCCACAGGGAAGGGATTCGCCTCAGGATCCTCGGCGATCACAAGGCCTTCGAGGCGGACGTCGCGGCGATGGTCGACCGCGCCGTGGCGAAGACGGCGGCCAATCGCCGGATGACGCTGGCAATCGCCCTCAACTATGGCGGGCGGGCCGAGATCGTCAACGCCGCCCGCCGCGCCGCGGCAAAAGGGGCGATCGACGAGCCGGCGATCGAAGCCGAGCTTGATACGGCCGGCCTGCCGCCGCTCGACCTCGTCATCCGCACCTCCGGCGAGCACCGCTTGTCGAATTTCCTGCTTTGGCAGGCGGCTTATGCCGAATTGCTGTTCGTCGACATGCTCTGGCCCGATTTCGACGGCGAGGCGCTGCGCGACGCGCTTGCCGCCTATGCGCGGCGCGAACGGCGCTACGGAGGCCTATGACCGACCTGCCGACCCGCTTCGTCGCCGGCATCGTCATGGCAGCCGTCGCCTGCCTTGCCGCTTATTACGGCAGCTGGCCGTTTCGCGCCCTCACGGCGGCGGCTGGGGCGGTGATGCTGGTCGAATGGTGCGACATGCACGGCCTGCCGCGGCGGTGGGGGCTGATCGGCGCCGTTCTGATCGCGGTCGTGCTGCTCGCGGGCATCGAATATTTCTATCCGGACGCGATACCTTCGCCGGACGACGAACTCGACGCCGACGCCTTCTCGCCGGTTCTGGCAGCCTTTGCCGGGATTGCAGCCGCCGGCCTCCTGTTTGGCGCGCTTGCCCGCCGGATCGCGGCCGGATGGGGCTTCATTTACATAGCGATTCCCGCCTTCGCCCTGGTGGTGTTGAGTTGGGCCTATAGCGGCCTCGTCTTCTGGGTCATGGTCGTCACCTGGTCGACCGACATCTTCGCCTATTTCGCCGGCCGCGCGATCGGCGGGCCGAAGCTCGCGCCGAAGGTCAGCCCCAACAAGACCTGGGCGGGCCTCCTCGGCGGCATGATCGGGGCCGGCCTTGCCGGCTGGGGCGTCGCCTGGCTGTTCGATCTCGGCTTTCCGTTCCAGTGGATCGGCGCGCCGATGGCCGTGATCGCGCAGGCCGGCGACCTTTACGAGAGTTGGGTCAAGCGCCGCGCCGGCGTCAAGGACAGCGGCAGCCTGCTGCCCGGCCATGGCGGCGTCCTCGACCGGCTCGACGGGCTGCTCGCGGTCTCGTTCGCGACGGCTCTCCTGCTGATGGCGGGGCTCTGGACCCCGTGACCGGCCGCCGCACCGTCACCATCCTCGGCGCCACCGGCTCGGTCGGCCGCTCGACGCTCGATCTGATCGCTCGCAACCGGGAGCGCTACGAGATCGTCGCGCTCACTGCCCACAAGGACGTCGCCGGCCTCGCCGCGCTCGCGAAACGCTTCGGCGCGAAGCAGGCGGTGATCGGCGACGCCGCCTTGCTGGCAGGCCTCAAGGAGGCGCTCGCCGGCACCGGCATCGAGGCCGCGGCGGGCGAGGGTGCGATCGTCGAGGCGGCCGCTTCCGGCGCCGAGTGGACGATGGCGGCGATCGTCGGCACCGCCGGCCTCAAGCCGGTGATGCGCACGCTCGAGGGCGGCGGCACGGTTGCGTTGGCCAACAAGGAAGCTCTGGTCTCGGCCGGCGCGCTGCTGACCCGGGCGGCAGCGGCCAGCGGGGCGACGCTGCTGCCGGTCGATTCGGAGCACAATGCGGTCTTCCAATGCTTCGACCGCGCCCGGCCCGAGGGCGTTCGCCGGATCATTCTCACCGCGAGCGGCGGCCCGTTCCGCACCTGGCCGCTCGAACGGATGCGCGCCGCGACCGCGGCCGAGGCGGTCGCCCACCCGAACTGGTCGATGGGCGCCAAAATCTCGGTCGATTCGGCGACGCTGATGAACAAGGGGCTCGAGCTGATCGAGGCCTTCCACCTCTTCCCGGTCGGCGCCGACGCGATCGAGATCGTCGTCCATCCCCAATCGGTGATCCATTCGCTGGTCGAATATGTCGACGGCTCGGTGCTCGGCCAATTGGGCGCGCCCGACATGCGGGTCCCGATCGCCCATACCCTCGCCTGGCCGGAGCGGATGGCGACACCCTGCGAGCGGCTCGATCTGGTTTCGCTGGGCAGGCTCGACTTCGAGGCGCCCGATCCGGTGCGCTTTCCCGCGCTCGGCCTCGCCCGCCTGGCTTTGGCGCAAAGCGGGGCGAAGCCGGCCATCCTCAATGCCGCCAACGAGATCGCCGTTGCTTCTTTCCTTGAAAGCCGAATCGCTTTCCTCGATATCGCCTCTCTGGTCAGCGAGGTGCTGGCCCGCTATGACCCGCCCGCGCCGCTGTCGATCGACGACGTGCTGGAGATCGACCGCGAGGCCCGGCACGTGGCCGCCGCGCTGACAGGAAAGATCCACGCTTGAGCAATCCCGGCATCCCGTTCACGGTCCTGGCGTTCCTGCTCGTCATCGGCCCGTTGATCTTCGTCCACGAGCTCGGCCACTATTTCGCCGGCCGCTGGTTCGGCGTGAAGGCGGACACCTTCTCGATCGGCTTCGGCCGCGAGATCACCGGCTGGACCGACCGGCGCGGCACCCGCTGGAAGGTCGGCTGGCTGCCGCTCGGCGGCTACGTCAAGTTCGCCGGCGACATGAACCCGGCGAGCGCGCCGAGCGACGAATGGCTGTCGCTGCCCGCGGCCGAGCGCGCGGGGACCTTCCAGGCGAAGAAGCTCTGGCAGCGCTTCATCATCGTCGTCGCCGGCCCGCTCACCAATTTCATGTTCGCGATCCTGGTCTTCATCGCCCTGTTCGCCGCCTACGGCCAGCCCCGCACGCCGCCGATCATCGGCTCGATCGAGCAACGGTCCGCCGCCCAGGCCGCCGGCTTCCAGGTCGGCGACCGAATCCTCGCCATCGACGGCAGCCGCGTCGACCGGTTCGAGGACATCGCCTTGTATGTCGCGATCCGGCCCGAGCAGCGGATGCATTTCGAGATCGAGCGCCGCGGCGCGCCGATGGCGATCGACGCGACGCCGCGCTCGCTGGTCCTGCGCGACCGGTTCGGCAACGAGGCCCGGATCGGACGGATCGGCCTCGGCCGCACCGACACCGTCGTGGTGGTAAGGCTCGGGCCGTTGCAGGCGGTCGGCGCAGCCTTCGCCCATACCGGCGAGACCGTGAAAACGATGGTGGTGACGCTCGGCCAGGTGATCACGGGCTCCCGCTCGCTCAAGGAAATGGGGGGGCCGCTCAAGATCGCCCAGTTTTCGGGCCAGCAGGCCAGCCTCGGCTGGCTGGACTTCGTCCTGTTCATGTCGATGGTCTCAATTAATCTGGGATTCATCAACCTGTTGCCAATCCCGCTGCTGGATGGCGGGCACCTGCTGTTCTACGTGGTTGAGGGAGTTAGGCGGAAGCCGTTGCGGCCGGAGGTCCAGGAATGGGCGTTCAGGACGGGCCTGGCGGTGCTGCTGGCGCTGATGATTTTCGTGACATTCAACGACTTGGCCTCTTTTGGCCTGTTTGGCGGGCTTGGCCGCTTGATCGGCTAGCTATGATGGGGCAGGGCGGACGGATGACAGGGAGTGAGGCCGGGCGCTGGACCCGGCCGTTTAATCGAAAGCGGGACCGCGTGACAGCGAACGACGTATTTCCAAAAGGTCGCAAATTGTGCTCCGCGCTGCTGCTCGGGACGATCATCTCCGGCCTCGCCGCGCCCGCAACGGCGCAAACCGCCCCACCGCCCACGGCGCCGCCGGCCCAAGCCGCTCCGCCGCCGCCGGCGCCTGCCGCCGCGGTTCCGCCGCAGCCGACCCGAACCGTGGTGTCGCTTGCGGTGGCCGGCAACCAGCGGCTCGAGCCCGAGACGGTGATGTCCTACACCTCGCTTCGCATCGGCGAGCCTTACGACCAGGAGCGGCTCGACCAGGCGCTGAGGGACCTCTACGCGACCGAATTGTTCGCCGACGTCGTCATCGCCGGCGCCGACACCGGCAACCTCATTATCCAGGTCCGCGAGAATCCGGTCATCAACCGCATCATCCTCGAGGGCAACCGCCGTATCAAGGACGACAAGATCACGCCGGAAATCCGGTTGGCGCCGCGCCAGATCTTCACCCGCTCGCGGGCCCGCGCCGACGTCGCCCGAATCATCGAGCTCTACCGCCGCCAGGGCCGCTACGGCGCCAGCGTCGAGCCGCAGATCGTCCAGCTCGACCAGAACCGCGTCGACGTCGTGTTCGAGATCAACGAGGGGCCGCGCTCGCGCGTGCGGCGGATCAACATCATCGGCAACGAGCGGTTCGGCGACGGTCGCCTGATCCAGGAAATGGCGACGCGCGAGCATGTCTGGTACAACATCTTCAGCTCGCGCGACACTTACGACCCCGACCGGCTCGCTTACGACCAGCAGAAGCTGAGGCAATTCTACCTGACCCAGGGCTATGCCGATTTCCGGGTCGTCTCGGCGGTGGCCGAACTCACCCCGGACCGGCGCGACTTCATCGTCACCTACGTCGTCGACGAGGGCGATCGCTACAAGTTCGGCGACCTCGCCGTCGAAAGCGACATCCGAGATTTCAGCGCCGCCCGGCTGCGCGCCCGGCTGCCGATGCACACCGGCGACTGGTATAACGCCCAGCAGGTCGAGGACACCGTCACCCAGCTGAACGAGCTCGCCGGCCTGTTCGGCTACGCCTTCTCGGACGTCCGCCCCAACTTCAACCGCAATCGCGAAAACCACACGATGGGGGTCACCTTCAGGGTGGCCGAGACGCCGCGCGTCTATGTCGAGCGGATCGACATCAGCGGCAATACCACCACCCGCGACAAGGTCATCCGCCGCGAGTTCCGCCTCGCCGAGGGCGATCCGTTCAACAACGTCCGCGTCCGCCGCTCGCGCGACCGCATCCAGTCCTTGGGTTTTTTCCAGGAGAATCTGGAAATCCAGCAGGAGCAGGGCTCGGCGCCCGACCGCGTCGTCCTCGGCGTCGAGGTCGAGGAGCGCGCGACCGGCCAGCTGCAGCTGTCCGCCGGCTATTCGAGCCTCGAGCATTTCCTCATCCAGGCCGCGATCCAGCAGCGCAATTTCATGGGCCGCGGCCAGGAGGTGCGGGCCCAGATCAATTATTCGAGCTATTCGAAGTCGGTCGAGCTCGGCTTCACCGAGCCTTATCTGTTCGACCGCAACATCGCCGTCGGCTTCGACATCTACCGGCGCGATCTCAACAGCTTCAACTTCTTCGGCAACAACCGCACCACCACCTATCAGCAGACCACCACCGGCGGCCAGATCCGCGCCGGCGTGCCGCTCACCGAGGCGCTGCAAGTGGCGCTTCGCTACGGCCTCAACTATGACGAGATCAGCCTCAACCAGGCGCTTTATTATTCGGATCCGGACGGGACCGGGCCGCTCGGGCCGCAGTGCGACCCGCTGCTCGCCGGCCGCTATCTGTGCGACACGATCGGCAACCGGCTGACCTCGACCGCCGGCTATTCGATCGTCTGGGACACGCTCAACAACCGTCTTCGCCCGACCCGCGGCGAGCGGCTCGTGCTCAACCAGGATTTCGCCGGGCTGGGCGGCGACGTGCACTATGTGCGCACGCTCATCCGCGGCTCGAAATATTGGGACGCCTTCCGCCACTTCATCTTCTCGATCAGCGCCGAGGCGGGCTATATCCACAGCTTCGACAGCGGCGCGCCCAATGTCGATCCGCTCCGGCTCACCGACCGCTTCTTCCTCGGCAGCCCGCAAATCCGCGGCTTCGACATTCGCGGCGTCGGCCCGCGCATCCGGCGCGCGCCTTACCTTTACGACACCGATACGGCCGGCACGATCTCGAACGTGAGGCTGTCCGAGGATCGCAACACCATCACCGACGATTCGATCGGCGGCCGCGCTTATTATCTCGCCCGGGCGGAGCTCGAGATTCCGCTCGGCGACAGCGTCCGCGAGCTCGGCCTCAGACCGTCGATCTTCGTCGACGTCGGCGCCCTGTGGGGCGTGCGGCGGCCGGCATTGCTCGACATCACGCCGGGCAGCGCGCTCACCCTCAACCAGTGCACCGATGCCAGCGGTGTCGTCAGCACCGTCCAGCTCACCCAGCCTTGCCCCACGGACACCACTCTGACCCGGAGCGGCGTTGCCCCGTTCCGCGAGGTCTATCTCGCCGACACGCCAAGCCCGCGCCTCTCGATCGGGTTCGGCATCAACTGGAACTCGCCATTCGGCCCGTTCCGGATCGACATCGCCCACGCCCTGCTGCACGAGCCGGGCGACGACACCAAGCTTTTCACCTTCAACGTAGGGACAGCATTCTAATGAACAGATTTCTCCTCGGCTCGGCATTTGCCGCGCTCGCTCTGGCCACCCCGGTCGCCGCCCAGGCGCAGCAGCTTCCCCCCGCGGTGGTCGCCATTGTCGACCGGGATCGGATCGCCACCTCCTGCACGCAGTGCGTCGCCGCGACCGCCCAGCTCAACGCCCAGGGCACGGCCTATCAGGCGCGCGAGAACCAGCTGCTCACCCCGCTTCGCGCCGAACAGCAGTCGATCCAGACCGCGCTCAACGCGCTGCCGCAGGGCGGCCAGCCCGACGCGGCGCTCGCCGCGCGTTACCAGACGCTCCAGACCAACAGCCAGGCGGCCGAGCGCGAGCTCGGCGCGGCGCAGAACACGATCCGCCGCAACCAGCAGTTCGTCGTCAGCCAGATCATCGAGCGGATGAACCCGCTGATCGGCCAGGTCACCCGCGAGCGCGGCGCCAATCTGGCGGTCGACATGTCGATCACGCTGGCGACCAATCCGGCGCTCAACGTCACCGATGCGGTGCTCGCGCTGATGAATCAGAACAACACCCCGTTCAACGTCGTCGCGCCGCCGCCCCCGCAGCAGCCGGCCGCCCAGCAGCCGGCAACGCGGCCGCCGGCGGCGCAGCCGCAGCCGAACCGGCCGCGTCCGCAAGGCCGCTGATGGCGGATCAGGCGAGCGCCGCCAGCGCCCCGCTCGACGTGCGGCGGGTGATGGCGGCGCTGCCGCATCGCTTCCCGATGCTGCTCGTCGACCGGGTCGAGGAGCTGGTGATCGACCAACGGATCGTCGCCACCAAGGCGGTGACGATCAACGAGCCTTTCTTCGCCGGCCATTTCCCCGACCGGCCGATCATGCCGGGGGTGCTGATCGTCGAGGCGCTCGCCCAGGCGGCGGGCGTGCTCGCGGTCGAATCGCTGGGCCTCGCCGGCTCGGGCAAGCTCGTTTATTTCATGGCGATCGACGGCGCCAAGTTCCGGGCGCCCGTCGAGCCGGGCGTGCTGCTCCGGCTCGAGGTCGAGTTCGTCCAGAAGCGGGCCACGGTCTGCAAGTTCGCCGGCAAGGCCTTCGTCGGCGACAAGCTCGCCGCCCAGGCCGATTTCACGGCGATGATCGCCGATCCGCCGGCGGCCTGACCGCCTCCCAATCGCCGTTCACCCGCTCCACGCCGAAGATCGTGGCGATGTGCGGGCCCTCCAGGCCTTCGGCGGCGATCCGGCCTTCGTTCATGACGAGGATCCGGTCGGCGTAGCGCGCCGCCGCGTCGAGATCGTGAAGCGCCACCAGCGCCGCCCGGCCGCCACCTTTCAGCTCGCCGCGGACCAGTTCCATCAACCGGATTTGCCAGAGCGGATCGAGATTGGCGGTCGGCTCGTCGAGCAGCAGCAGCTTCGGCCGCGGCGCCAGCGCGCGGGCGATCAGCACCCGGCTGCGCTCGCCGGTCGAGAGCGTGTCGATCCGCCGGGCCAGCAACGCCTCCAGCTCCAGCCCATCGACGCCATCGCCGCCGCCCAGCGCGATGAGATCGCGCGCGACGAGCGGCCAGGGGACGTCGCGCGTCGCCGGAAGATAGGTCAGATATGCGGGCCGCTCTGCCGGTCCGAGGATGCGGGGATCGATGCCGTCCAGCGCGACCTTGCCCGACCGCGCGCCGCCGATCCCGGCGAGCGCGTGGAGCAGGCTGGTCTTGCCGCTGCCATTGGGCCCGACCAGCCCGACCAGCTCGCCCTCGGCAATCTCGAGCGAGGCATCGAACAGCCGCCCGGGAAGCGACAGGCCGGAGGCTTGGAGGATCATGCCCTGAGCCTCCAGCGCATGTGCGCGACCAGCCAGAGGAAGAAGGGCGCGCCGATCAAGGCCGTCACCACCCCGATCGGCAGCGTCCGCCCGAGCGGCGCCAGCCGGACGACCAGGTCGGCGAGCAGCAGCAGCAGCGCGCCGATCAAGGCCGCCGGCAGGATCGCCCGCCCCGGATGGCCGCGGGTCAGCCGCCGCGCGAAGATCGGCGCGATCAGGCCAACGAAGCCGATCGCCCCGCAAATCGCGACGCAGGCACCGACGCCGAAGGCGGTCAGGCAGACGATTTCGATCCGCACGCGGCCGACGTCGTCGCCGAGCGACTGCGCCACCTCCTCGCCGAGCGCGAGCCGGTCGAGCGTCCGCCCCAGCCGGAGCAGCAGGGCAATCGTCAGCAGCGCAGGCGCGGCGGCAAAGGCGGCCTGCTCGAGGCTGCGGTCGATCAGCGAGCCCATCAGCCAGTCATAGGCGTCGTAGAAAGCGAACGGGGAGGGGGCGAGCGCCAGCGCCAGCGTGGTCAGCGCCCCGGCCAGCGCGCTGATCGCCAGCCCGGACAGGAGCAAGGTCGCCGTCTCCGCCTTCGGCCCGGCCAGGGCCAGCAGCAGGCCGAGCGCACCCAGCGCGCCCAGCACCGAGCCGATCGACAGGGCGATCGGGGCGGCGAAACCGAGCAGATAGGCGGTGACCACCGCGCCCAGCGCGGCGCCGCTGGTCGTGCCGGTCAAATCGGGTGAAGCGAGCGGGTTGGCGAACAGGCCCTGAACCGCCGCCCCCGACGCGCCGAGCGTCGCGCCATAAGCCAGCGCCAGCATCGCCCGGGGGAGGCGCAGCTCGACCAGCACCACGACCGCCAGATGGCGATCGATCCCGAACAGAAGGGGCAGCAGCACCGAAGCCGAGAAGGCCGTCGCCAAGAGAAGGGGAAGGTAGATCCGCCAGCTCATCGCGCCGCCTCCCGCAGCCGGTAGATTTCGTCGATCAGCAGCGGCCCCATGCAGGTCCAGCGGCGGCCGTCGGTCGGGACGGTGCGCGTCGCCCGCGCCCAGCGTGCCGCCGGGTGGGTCAGCCAGCGCTGCCCAGCCGAATATTGGCCCTGGCGGTAGTCGCTGCGGAGCAGGACCGCCGGCGGGCGGACGAGCAGGGTCTCGAGCGACACCCGGTCGCCCGGCATCGGCCGCTGGCGAAGGCCGGCCAGCGCCATCCATTGCGCCTCCAGGCCCGAAGCGGTGACCGTCCGGCCGCCGCCGCCGACCCAGATCGTGTCGCGCCGGCTTCGCGGGGCGCTGCGGATCAAGGCCGCCAGCCGCCGCAGCAGCGCCGCGCCCTGTTGCTCGCGCCCAAGCGCCAGCGCGAGGCGCCGGACGCTCTCCGCGACGCCGGTCAGGCTCTGCGCGAAGGGGAGGTCGAGCGTGCGGATGCCGAGCCGCTCGGCGATCCGCAGCCGGTCGCGTGCGCCGCCGCCCATCGTCACGACGAGGTCGGGCCGCAGCGCCGCGACCGAAATGAGGCTGCCGTCGTTGCGCGGATAACGGAGCGCCAGCCGCCACAACATTGTCTCCGCCGGCTGCTGGGCGAGGTGGGTGACCGAGACGATCTGGCGCGGCGCGGCGAGCGCCAGGACGAGTTCGTCGGTGCACAGGTTCAGCGACGCCACCCGGTTCGGGGCGGAGAAGGCCGGCGCGGCGAGCGCGAGGCTAATTGCCGAAAGCGACGCGAAGACCCGCATGGACCGTCCGTCCCGGCGTGTTGTAGCCGACCACGTCCTGATAATCGGCATCGAAGCCATTCTCGAGGCGCGCATAGGCGTCGAGGCCGCCGGTCAGCCGCCAGGCGATATTGGCCGAGGCGAGGACATAATCGCCGAGCGTCACCGCCGCCGCCGGGAATAGGTCGAAATCCGTGTCCCGCCGCTTGCCGACATAAGCGAGGCTCGCGCCCCAGCGGAAGCGGCCGGCATTGCCATAGGCGATCAGATTGGCGCTGTGCCTGGGCCGCCGCACCTCGCGTACCAAAGCGGCGCCGGCAGCGCGTTGCTCCTCGGCGTCGAGGAAGGTGTAATTGGCCGCGAGGTTCAGCCAGGCCGCGGGCCGGTAGGAGGCGCTGAGCTCGATCCCGTTGCGGCGGCTCGTCCCGGCGGCATTGGCGGTGCCCGACAGGAAGGTCAGGGGATCGAACGTGTCGACGATCTCGTCCCTGAGCCGCGCCGAGAAATAGGTGGCCGCGGCATGGAAACGGTCGTTTCGCCATTCCAGCCCGGCCTCCCAGCCGCGCGAACGCTCGGGCGTCAGGCCCGGATTGCCGATGAACGAGCCGGGAAAGAAACCGTAGAGGTCGTAGAAGGTCGGCTGCGCGATCCCCTCGCCATAAGCGGCGTGGACGCTAAAGCCGGGCGCCGGCCGCACCAGCAGCGCGGCGCGAAAGCTGGTCGCGTCGGCGAAGGCGCTGAAGCTGTCGTGGCGCACCGCGAGGTCGGTGACGACCGCCGGACTCCACTCGCCCCGCCACTCGCCGACAAAGGCGGTGAGCCGCCGCGACCGGTCCTGATCGGTGCCGCCGAAATAAGCGGCGTCGCGGGCGCGGAAATTCTCCGCCTCATGCTCGGCCGCCACGGTCAGCCGGTGGCCGCCGATCCGCCGCGAGACTTGCGCGCCGAAGGCCGCCCGATCGCCGAAGGTGCTGTTCAGGGGCGCGCCGGCGAGGCGGTTGCGGTTGGCGCTGTCGAGATAGGAGGCCTCGGCCCGCGCGGACCAATCGCCCCAGTCGCCCGCGGCCCAGGCGCGCGCCGCCGCGATCCGGTTGTTCGTCTCGTCGAGCGTGTCGGCGCGCAGGAAGGTGGCGGGATCGAAGCCGTCATATTCGCTGCGCTCGTCGATCCAGTGGCCGACGATGCCGAAGCGGAGCGCCTGGGTCGGCCGCGCCTCGACCTTGAGGCTCGCGGCGCGGTTGTCGAAGCCGTCGCGCTCGCCGCCGGCGCCGAACGAATCGATGCCGTCGCTCCGCAGCCATCCCGCCGACGCCATGACGCCGACATTCCCGGCCCGCACCGCATAGCGGCCGGAGAAGCGGGCGCTGTCGAGGCTGCCATATTCGGCGAGGCCTTCGAAGCCGGTGCCGCGAAAGGGGTCGGCGGTTTCGGCGGCGATCACCCCGCCCAGCGCCTCGCTGCCCCAGAGCGCCGATTGCGGCCCGCGCACGATCTCGAGCCGGGCCAGCGCGTCCGAAGTGAGCAGCTCGAACCGCGCCTCGTTGCCCGCGGCCGGATCGTTGAACCTGATTCCGTCGAGGAAGACCAGGCTGTGATTGGCTTCGGCGCCGCGAATCCGGACCTGGGTCTGGGTTCCGCGCGGCCCGGTCGTCGCCACCGCGACGCCGGGGGAGAGGCGCAGCAGGTCCGCCGCCGCCGGCAGCGCCATAGCGTCCACCATTTCCTCATCGAACGAAGTAACCGAAGCCGCCGCGTCCTCGGCGGCCACCGGCTGGCGCGAGGCGGTCACGACAATCGTTTGAAATGCTAAGATCGAAATTAAGATGCTCATCATACCCTCCTGCAACGACACGCTTCCATGTCGCCTCGGAGGAACCGCGCAGGCGTCAGCCAGTGCGGCGCCACGCACCGCAGGCTGGTCCCGGCCGGGCGCGGACGACGGCGAAGGCAGGTCTCCTGACTCGCGGGTCGCTGCGCATCTCCCCACTTCGAGGGGAGGGCGCTCGCCGCTCACAGTTGCGGGCACAGCGCCGGATTTTCACCGGCTTCCCATTTTCACCGCCGTTCGACGGGCGGCACCTTCACGATTTCTGGTGTAGGATGGCGGTGATGATGGTGTCAATCAAACCGCTTGGGCTCATCGCCGTCCTGCTCCTGGCTTCGCCGGCAGCGGCGCAACACGAGCGCGATCTCTACCTTCGCGCGTCGCCACTGCCGTACCCCGTTTTGGGGCTCCCAGATCAGCCGCTTTGCATCGACGGCGCCTTTCTCGGCGCGCTTCGCCGGGAGCGCGGGCCGTCCGCCGAGGACAACCGGTCCCGATTCACCTTCCGTCCAGCACGAACCTTGTTCGGGCCGCAGGGTCCGGCCGAGATCCGCTTTTCCGCCGCCGGCGACCCGATCCTGCCCGACCGGGACAATGCAGTCCTGCTCACGACCAGGGTGCCCGGCAACGACTTCCGCGCCACGATCTCCGACGCGGTGGCGATCCGCGACCGGCGTGGCCGGCTGTTCATCCCCATCATCATCCCGCCCAGCCCGCAAATGCCCGCGATCTCCTGGCTACCGGCCGATTTCGCCCCGTTTGTCCGCGCGGTCCGCTACGACCCGAGCGAGATGCGAATCCGCGGCCCCGATCCCGGCCTCCTGATCGACCTTGCCCGGTCCGGCCGGTTCCGAGGCTGGGTCGAGATGCGGGCCGGCCAGCCGGCGGTGCTGCGCGGCGTCTATCTCGACGACCTGCCGGCGCTGCTCCGCCGGCAGGGCCCCGCCCATTGCTGGCGGCTCGACCCCAGCCTTGCCAATCCGCCCCCCAGCCGCTAGAGCGCCCTCTCAATTTTCTCCGAGGCTGGTCGGAACCAGCCAAAACCACGGAAGATCAATAAGATGAAGACCGATACCCACCCCGACTACCACCTCATCAAGGTGCAGATGACCGACGGCACCGTCTTCGAGACCCGCTCGACCTGGGGCAAGGAAGGCGACACGCTGCAGCTCGACGTCGATCCCAAGGTCCACCCGGCCTGGACCGGCGGCAACCAGAAGCTGATCGATTCGGGCGGCCAGGTCGCGCGCTTCAACAAGCGCTTCGGCGGCCTCAGCCTCGGCAAGAAGTAAGGTGGGGCCTCGCGCGGCTCCCGTCCTGGAGACCGCGCGACTCATCCTCCGGCCGTTCCGCGCCGACGACGCCGACGCCCAGGCGGCGATGATGGGCGACCCAATCGTCATGCGCCACATCGGCGGCCAGGGCCTGTCGCGCGAGGATGCGTGGCGCAAATTGCTCTGCGGCGCGGCCTGCTGGAGCATCTTCGGCTGGGGCTATTGGGCGGTCGAGCGCCGCGCGGACGCTCGGATGATCGGCCAGCTCGGCTTCGCCGACTTCAAGCGTGACATCGACCCCTCCATCGAAGGACTGCCCGAAATGGGCTGGCTGTTCGCCGCCGAGGCGAGCGGGCAGGGTTTCGCCACCGAAGCCGGCCGGGCCGCGCTCGAGTGGATCGAGGCGGCCCATGCGCCGGACGAAGTCGTTGCCATCATCGACGGCGCGAACGCGCCGTCGATCCGGGTCGCGGAGAAGCTCGGCTTCGCGGCCCGCGCGGAGGCCCGCTACAAAGGCGGGCCGATCCTGCTGTTCAGGCGGGCCTAGCTCAGTCGGAGGCGCGCGCGATCGCGCGCCATTCGGCCTCGGTATGACAGACCCGGCGCGACGACATGCGCGAGGTCGACGAGGTCGGCGTCATGCGGCAGATCAGCCGCTCGCCATTTTCGTTGGTGTCGCCGGTGCGGTGGGTGTCGCTCGGCGTTGAGCTGGCGCCCGTATCGCGATTCATGTTGGTTCGCTGGGCGAAGACAGGCGAGGCAAGGGCAAGCAGGGACACAGCGGCAACCAACGCTCTCATGATTCGGCTCCATTCGAAGGTGATGCGATCGCATAATGCACCTTCGCTTTTCGTGCAAGATGATGTTTTGGCGGTTGTTTTTGCGAACCCTAGAAGGCGGCAATGCCGGTGATGGCGCGCCCCAGGATCAGCGCATGGACGTCGTGCGTGCCCTCATAGGTGTTGACCGTCTCGAGGTTGGCGGCGTGGCGCATCACCTGGAATTCGGCGCTGATGCCGTTGCCGCCGTGCATGTCGCGCGCCGTTCGGGCGATGTCGAGCGCCTTGCCGCAATTGTTGCGCTTGATGAGGGAAATCGTCTCGGGGATCAGCTCGCCCGCGTCGAGCCGCCGGCCGACCCGCAGCGCCGCCTGCAGGCCGAGGCTGATCTCGGTGACCATATTGGCGAGCTTCAGCTGGACGAGCTGGGTCGCCGCCAGCGGCCGGCCGAACTGCTTCCTGTCCAGCGTGTAGCTGCGCGCCGCGTGCAGGCAGGCTTCGGCCGCGCCCATCGAGCCCCAGGCGATGCCGTAGCGGGCGCGGTTGAGGCAGCCGAACGGGCCCGCGAGGCCGCTCGCATTCGGCAGCAGGTTCTCCTCGGGGATCTCGACCCCGTCCATCACGATCTCGCCGGTGATCGAGGCGCGCAGGGAGAGCTTCTCCCTGATCTTCGGCGCCGACAGGCCCGCCATCCCCTTTTCGAGCACGAACCCCTTGATTCGGCCCTCATGTTCGTCCGACTTGGCCCAGACCACGAACACGTCGGCGATCGGCGAATTGGTGATCCACATCTTGGTGCCGGAGAGGCGGTAGCCGCCGTCAATCTTCTGCGCCCGGGTCCGCATCCCGCCGGGGTCGGAGCCGGCGTCCGGCTCGGTGAGGCCGAAGCAGCCGACCCATTCGCCGCGCGCCAGCTTCGGCAGGTATTTCTGCTTCTGCGCCTCGGTCCCGTAGGCGTTGATCGGGTGCATGACGAGCGAGGACTGGACCGACATCGCCGAGCGGTAGCCGCTGTCGACCCGCTCGACCGCCCGCGCGATCAGCCCGTAGCTCACATAGTTGAGCCCGGCGCCGCCATAGTCCGGCGAGATCGTCGCGCCGAGCATGCCGAGCGCGCCCAATTCGTCCATGATCTCGCGGTCGAACCGTTCGTCGAGATAGGCGCTGGTCACGCGCGGCTGCAATTTTTCCTGCGCATAGGCTTCCGCCGTATCGCGGACCATCCGCTCCTCGCCCGAGAGCTGCGCGTCGAGCGCGAACGGGTCCGCCCAATCGAAGGGCAGGGGTCTTGGCTGGGCCATGTCTTCCTCTTGTCTGTCGGCGATGCGCCTAGCCGCTCGGAGGCGGCGCTTCAACCGGGCCGGCGCCCAGATGCGCGCGACGCCCACGCAACCGTCGGCGCGATTGCGACCCATCTCCGACATTCGGCAGACGCTCACCGACGGACCAGAGTTGGCCGCAAACTGACCTTCCGCATCTTGGTAAGCAGATGACGATAGCGGGCGTTCGTTCAGGAGCGCTTCGGATGTCTGTCGCCGACCTCGTCCAGGCTTGAGCTGCGGATGGTGACCAATCGCGGCTACTCGGCTAGGAGCACGCGCCCGGAGCAAGGAGACCCACATGGCCGACGAGGCCACACCCTTCGAGATCTACCCTGGACAAATCGAGGCGGATCCGGAGATCGCACTGCTTCTTGGAGTCTTTGTCGCCCGGTGGTCGCTCGCCGAGTTCTCGCTCATGCTCGCCTTCCTCGTTGCCCTTGGATCGCGTCGGCAGGAGGTCGCGACCACAGTCCTTGCTTCGGCGACAAGTGCCGAAGCGAAGATTCAGATCGTTCTTAAGACGCTCAACGTCGCGGAAATATCAGAGGAACGCCGTGACGCCATTCGAAGGGCGGTCAAGGCCCTCGACAAGCTTTGCCCAGAGAGAAATGCGCTCATGCATCACCTTTGGGGAAGGCGAAGCACGGGAGAGATCATCACGATCAATTTCCGCGAGGCTGACTCAGCCAAAACACAGATTGTGAGAACGCCCGCGTCGATCAAGGAGCTCTGCAACGCTGTCGTCGACGCTGCGTACGGCATCTCCGTATCTACCGGCTCAACCTGGATCGACGCTGCGGCGGCCAAGCAGCTAGGATTTAGGCGGGCTCACGCCGGCCGGGCCACGCCGGCCGGGCTTCGCGGTGCCAGGCACGTGCCTGGCACCCCGCAATCCGTTCAATCGTCGACGACGCAGCGCTACGCTCGCCGGGCGCGAAGCCGCCAACTTTCATGACGCCCCTGCCGCCTCGGGATCGGCTTTCGCGGCAGCGCGGAAAAAGGCTGCCGATACCAGCCACAGCGCCATGAAGAGGCCGCTGAACAGCAGGATCTTGAACGAGCCTTCCGGCGTGCGCGCGGTCGATGGCGCGGTTGCTATGGCGACGCCGAGCAAGGCCTGCATGATCGCTATGCCAAGCATGGTTCGCGCCATGCCAGCAGGCCGGAACCAGGCCGAGGCTCCGCCGACCGCCGCCGCCATGATCAGCATGAAAAATCCGATGCCGTTGCCGTCGTCGCGAACGATTGTCGTCCATACGATCAGGAACGACGTCACCAGCGCGACGGCAACGCCCGATCGGTAGGCGCGGCTTGCGCTCGCCCGCTTGCCCGGTTCAGTCATTGCCTGTCTCCCGTGAGAGTCTCGGTCCTCTCTTCGCACAAGACGAGGCGGAAGGCAGGCCCCGGCGCTTCAGCCGGGCCGCCGCCCGACCGTGACGAACAGGCCGCCTTCGCCGCCCAGGCTCCACATCCAGCCCAATTGCGCCGCCCAGGCTTCGAGCGGCCAGGCGTCGGCGGCGGGGGCGAACAGATCGTCGGGCTCCTCGCCGATCATCGTGCTCGGATAGGTGCGCAGCCAGTCGAGCCCTTCCTCGGCGAACCAGCGGCGAACCTCGCCGACACTGTGGCGATGCTCCTCGGGGTGGCGATACTGGTCGCGCAGCCAGGCCTCGGCCCGCGCCGGCTCGGCGCGCCGGTCGCGCAACACCGGGTCGAACGGCACCCAGCGATGGCCGGTCAGCCGGGCGATCCCCCGCCGCAGCCTGAGCGGCAGCCGGGCGATCTTGTTGTAGAGGCCGATCACGAGTCCGCCGCCGGGCTTCACCGCCGCCGCGACGCGGGCGAAGGCGGCGCGCGGATCGGGCGTATGGTGGAGCACGCCCGAGGAATAAACGAGGTCGAACGCGCCCGGCTGGAGCGGCAGCCGGGCGAGGTCCGCTTCGACGAACGCCACCCGCTCGATGCGGTAGCGCCGGGCCGCGTCGGCGCCGAGCTTCAGCGCCTCGCGCGATAGATCGAGCACGACCACCTGCCGGTCGGCGCGCGCGAGGAACAGGCTCATCTGGCCGGTGCCGCAGCCAACTTCGGCGATCCGCGCGTCGCCGGCGATCGAGGCGTCGAGCAGCCGGGCGAAGGCGCTGCGGCCGGCGCGGGCGCGCAGCCAGGTGAGGCTGTCGCCGGGCGGATAGCCGGGGAAGGGGGCGGCGTCGTAGAAGCGGCGCACGGTCTCGGTGCGCGTATCGCCCTCGATGCGCAGGCGGGGGATGCCGTCGGGCGCCGGCCACGAGGCGCCGCAGCCGGCGCAGCGCAGGCCTTCGTCGAGCGCGCCCGCGCAGGCCGGGCAGGCTAGAAGATCGAATAGATGAATGGCGCCAGCGCCTCGACGCCCGCGGCGAGAATCAGAAGGAAGCCGGTCACGCACAGGAAGATGGCGAGCGGCATGACGAGGCGCTTCTCGGCGCCGCCGCGCCACAGGCCGCGGGCAAGGTCGGCGGTCGAGCCGAACGCGCTGCCGAGCACCATCAGCGAACGCCGGAAGCGGCCGCGTCGCGGGATCATGCGAATTCCTCCTCGCGCGCTGCCGCGGCGGCGGTCGCGCGCTTCCTGACCCGGGTGGTGCCGGCGACCAGCACGTCGATGCCGCTGCGGCGGAAGGTCGAATAGCCCTCGGCCGCGCTGCAGACGATCGGCTCGCCGGCGATGTTGAGCGAGGTGTTGAGCAGGACCGGGACGCCGCTCCTCTTCCCGTAGGCGAGCAGCAGATCGTAGAGCCGCGGCGCGAAGTCGCGGCTCAGCGTCTGCACCCGCGCGGTGCCGTCGACATGAGTGATTGCGGCGAGCCGCTCGCGCCATTCCCGGCGGACCGGGAACACCCCGGACATGAAGCGGGCGAGCCGCGCCCCGCCGGGCGGGAGCTCGAAATAGGTATCGGCCAGCTCTTCGGGCACGACCGGGGCGAACGGGCGGAATTCCTCGCGATATTTGATGTCGCGGTTCAATCGGTCGCGCATCGCCGCGTCGTGCGGCGCGGCAATGAGGCTGCGGTGGCCGAGCGCGCGCGGGCCGAACTCGCAGCGCCCGTCCATCCAGCCGATGATGCGGCCGGCGGCGAGATCGTCGGCGCAATCCTCGATCAGATCCTCGGCCTGGTCGACCGCAAGCCCGTCCTCGCCGGCGATCCGCGCCAGCGCCTTGCCGTCGACCGCCGGGCCCCAGAAGCCGTGGTCGGGCAGGTCGCGGTCGGGATTGCCGAAGTGGATGCGGTCGGCGAACAGGGCCGCGCCGAGCGCGCAGCCGGCATCGCCCGGCGCGGTCGGCACGAACAGCCGTTCGAAGCCGGATTCCCGGAGGATGCGGCTATTGGCGACGCCGTTCAGCGCCACCCCGCCGCCGAAGCAGAGGTCGGCAAGGCCGGTCCGCTGATGGAGGTCGCGGGCGATGTCGACCAAGATGTCCTCGAGCACGAGCTGCACGCTCGCCGCGCAATCGGCGAAGCGGCGGCCTTCGGCGCTGCCAAGGTCGATCGGATCGTAGGGGTGGCGCGGCGGCCCGAATAGGGCGACGAACCGGTCCGAGAAGGAGCGCCGCGCGCTGCCGTGAAAGTCGAAATAATCGAGGTCGAGCCGGAAGGCGCCGTCGGCGGTGCGCGGGATCAGCTTGCGCACCTCGTCGGCCATGCTCGGCCGACCGTAGGCGGCGAGGCCCATCACCTTATATTCGCCCTCGTTGACCGCGAAGCCGAGGTAAGCGGTGAAGGTCGAATAGAGCATGCCGAGCGAATGCGGGAAGCGGATCTCGCGTTCGAGCGCGATGCGCGTGCCGGCCGGCCCGCGCGCGCCCCGCCCGACGGTCAACGTCGCCCATTCGCCGACCCCGTCGGCGGTGAGGATCGCCGCTTCCCTGGTCGGCGCGGTGAGGAAGGCGGCGGCGGCGTGCGACTGGTGATGCTCGGTGAACAGGATCTTGCGCGCCGGGACGCCGAGCCGCGAGGAAATGATGCCGCGCACCCAGGCCTTCTCGCCGAGCATGTTCTTCATCGCGTGCGGAAAGGCGCCGTACGAGCGCGGGAAGCCACGCAGCAGGGTGGTCAGCACCCGGTCGAACTTGAGCATCGGCCGCTCGTAGAAGACGACCGCGTCGAGCGCCTCGGGCTCGAGCCCGGCCTCGTCCAGGCAATATTCGATCGCCGCGATCGGGAAGGCGGCATCGTTCTTGCGCCGCGACAGCCTTTCCTCCTGCACCGCCGCCACCGGCAGCCCATCGACGAGCAACGCCGCGGCGGCATCATGATAATGAGCGGAGATGCCGAGGATGTTCATCAATATTGCCCGCGAAGATCGCGTCCGGCTCCGGGCGGCAGCTCGACCCATCCCTCGGGCGCACGGCGGGCGGCGCGCTTCGACACCCAGGCGAAGGGCGGCAGCAGGATGAAATATTGCAGCGTCAGCAAGATCGTGCCGAACAGGCCCGCGAGCGCGACGGCGAAGCGCAGATAGGCCTTCCACAGCCGCGACAGGCGCGCCTTCCAGAGCAGCCTTTTCTGCCGTTCGGGCGAGACCCGCGCCAGCTCCGCCCTAGTATAGTTCATGTGGAACTCCTCGTCGCGAAGGATGCGCTGGAACACCGCCCGGGTCGCCTCGTCGCCGCCGACCGCGTCCCGATAGACGGCGAAATCGCGCGCCGCGGCGCGCTCGGAAAGATGGAGAAAAGCGAGCAGCGGGCCGTCGTTGCGATCGTCGACCCTGACGTCGTCGAGGCCGCGTTCGCCCGGCGCCAGCCAGTCGCTCTCGGGCGGCAGCGCGTCCCCCGGCGGATGGGCGCGCAGCAATTCGAGCGCGCGCGCGCGGAAAATGTCGGCGTGGCGGCGCTCGTCGCCGGCATGGCGCAGATAGAGCTTGCGCAGGCGCGGATCCCCGGTCAGCTCGGCGGCGCGGACCAGGTCGCGGCCGCCATCGGCCTCGACCTCGGCGAAACGCAGCAGCCGCAGCCCGCGCCGGCCTGCGTCCCCCCACACCCATCGCTGCACCGGCTTGAGCAACGCACGCATCGAAGATACTCCTGCGATTCGCTTAACATGGCGGCGGGAGACCTGCCAATGCCGGGCGCAGGCCGGGCCGCAAACCTTGCCGTCGGGCTCGCCGGCCTCGTCCTGATCGCCCTCGCCCTCGCCGCCGGTCCGGGCTGGGTCGACCGCCATTTCCTGCCGACCTTCGCTTGGTCCCGCAGCTTCCAGATCGGGCTGATCCAGGCGCTGCGCGCGATTCTCGCGGCGTTCGGCCTGACCGTCATCCTGTTCGCGCGGCCGCGCGTGGCCCGCGCCGTCGCCGGCGGAAGGGGCAGGGCGCTGCTGATCTCGGCCGTGTCAGCGTCGCTCGCCGTGATCGCCGCCTTCGCCGCGGCCGAGGCGGTCCTGCACACGAGGGCATGGCACGCCAACCAGGAAAGGTGGGGCGACCGCGAGCCGCTGCGCCAGCGCGATGCCTTGCTCGGCTGGACCTTCGTCCCCAATCATCTCGGCCGGCGGATGGTCGAGGGCAGGCGGATCGACTATGTCACCGACGCCTTCGGCTACCGGGTGCGCGCGCCGCGTGCCGAGCTCGACTTCGATCGCCCGACTGTCGTCTTCGCAGGCGAATCGATCATGTTCGGCTACCGGCTGCCGTGGCGCGAGACGATCCCGGCGCGGGTCGAGGCAAGAACCGGCATCCAGACCGCCAACCTCGCGGTCAACGCCTTCGCGACCGATCAGGCTTTCCTGCGCCTGCGCCGCGAGCTGCCGCGTTTCCGCCGGCCGGTCGCGGTGGTGATCCCGTTCGTGCCGATGCTGTTCGACCGCAATCTCGACGAGGACCGGCCGCATCTCGACGGCAGCCTCGACTGGCATCCCGGCCGGCCGCCGCCGCTGCGGCTGGTCGAGCTCGCCCGCCGCGTGCTGCGCTACCGCAGCGAGGAGTCGATCGCGCGCGGCGTCGCCACCACCCAGGCGGTGCTGCGCGCGACGATCGCGCTCGCCCGGTCGCGCGGCGCGGCGACGCTCATCGTCGTCCCGCAATTCCAGCCCGAGGATCCGAGCGAGCGCGCGATCCGCCGGCGCGTGCTCGACGCCGCCCATCTGCCCTACCTGCTGGTCCCGCTCGACCCCGGCTGGCGCCTCGCCGTCGACCGCCACCCCGACGCGCGCGGTGCCGAGGCGATCGCCGCCGCGATCGCGCGCGCGCTGGCGGCGAGGGTGGGCTCATGAAGCACAAACAACGCGCCAAGTTGGAGAACGGCGCCTATTGAGCGGGCGAGGAGACCCGATATGTCCGATCGCCTGAAGACCGCGCTTGCTTCGGCGCTTGTCGTCCTTGCCGCAGGTTCGGGCCAGGCGTGGGCGGCGAATTCCCAATCCCCTCCCACGCGCTCGGTCGGGACCCGCCCGGAGATCATCCGGCCCGACGCTGACGAAGGCCTGCAATGGGCGGCCGGGGTCGTCGAGATCAACGAGCTGCGGCACCAGGGCGATCTCACCGCCAAGCTGTTCGGGACGGCGGGGGGCGATCCGGCCATGAATGGCCTCTATACCTATCTGGCCTTCTATGAATCGCCGGCGGAAGGCTGGAGAGTGTTCCGGCTGGGCGACTTCCTGACCTATCGTATTCTCTCCGAGACGCCCGGCCGGGTCGTCGTTGAAATTCGAGAGAATACCAACCAGGGGATCGACAATATGGGCACCCGGACCCGTCGCCTGCTGGTAAGCTGGACGGCCGGCGCCGGCGGCCAGCCGCCAACGACAATAAGCGTCACGACCGCACGATAGCCGTTCCCGGTTCTTCCCCGCGCGCGTCATCGAACAGGAAACGAGCCACCGCCGCGCCGCCCGCCGCGCCGATCAACTGGGCGACGATGAACAGCGGCACATCATGGGGAGCGATCCCGGCGAAGCTGTTGGACAGGCTCCGGGCGATGGTGATCGCCGGGTTGGCGAAGCTGGTCGAGGAGGTGAACCAATAAGCAGCGACGATGTAGAGCGCGACGCTCGCCGGGACCCAGGCGGGCCGATGCCGGCCGGTGCCGATTATGGTCAGGATCAGCCCGAACGTGGCGACCGCTTCCCCCGTCCATTGGCCGAGGCCCGTCCTTGCCTTCACCGACAATTGCAGCGTCGGCAGGTCGAACATCAGATGCGCGGCCCACGCGCCGAGAATGCCGAAGCCGAGCTGGACCAGGGCATAGGCCGCGGCGTCGCGCCAGGCCAGTTCCCGGCGGGAGGCTGCCACGAGGCTGACGGCCGGGTTCATGTGGGCGCCCGACACCGGGCCGAGCATCGTGATGAGGACGAAGAGGATGGCGCCGGTCGCAATCGTGTTCGCCAGCAGCGCCACCGCGTCATTCCCGACCGACAGGTTCTCCGCCATGATGCCGGAGCCGATCACGGTCGCGAACAGGAGGAACGCGCCGACGCCTTCGGCGGCCAGCCTGCGCGCCAGCGGCGGGCGATCGGGCAAGCTGCGCACCCGCCCTCTAGCCGCAGCAGGAAGGGGCCGCAGCGGGAGCCGCCATCGCCGGGACGCAGCAGGTCGTCTCTGACGCATTATCGGACAAAGCGGAAAGCGGCGGGCTTTCGCCGTAGACCGTCGCCTCGCCGGTCGTGTGGAAGGCCTCCCAGACCAGCCCGTCCGGATCGCTGACCCAGCTTTTCTCGGACCTGGCGTAGCAGCAGGTGGTCGCGCCCTCCTCGAGCACGGGCTGGCCCGCGACCCGGAGCCGGCCATAGACCTCGCCGAGCTCCGCCTCGTCCTCCGCCTGAATGCCGAGATGCTCGACACCCCTGGCGGCGTGCCGGCCGCTCGAAATCGCGAAATTGACCCGCGGATCGTCCAGCATCCACTTGGCATAATCGCTCTTCACCACCATCGGCGGCGCGCCGAACAGCGTCGAATAAAAGCCGATGGAGCGGTCGAGGTCGTTGACGCCGACATGGACGTGCAGACGCTTCATGCTGATTTCCTTCGTGCCTGAGGGGGAGCGGCTTCGGCGCCGCAGGCCGTGTCGGGGGCGCACGCCGCCCCGCCGCAGCAATTCTCCATGAGATAGAAGATGAGCGCGTTCATCGCGGCATAGTCGGCCCGGTAGATCAGCGAGCGGCTGCGGCGCTCCTGTCGAATCAGGCCGGCGCGGGTGAGATGCGCCAGGTGGAAGGAGAGCGAGGACTTGGGAACGCCGAGCACGTCGGCGATCGCGCCGGCGGCCATGCCGTCCGCGCCCGCTTGGACGAGCAGGCGGAACAGCGACAGCCGGTGATCCTGCGCCAGCGCGCCCAGCGCGCCGATTGCGGCCGAAGCCTCCACCCGTTTCTCCATTTCGACTATTCTCGAAATGTCAAACGGGCGGGCGCCTGTCAACCGAAATGTCGCGGGCCTGGCGAAGAGGGTGGGATTCGAACCCACGGTGGTTTTCAAGACCGCCGCCCTAAACCACTCGGCCACCTCTCCGCCCCGGTCGGGCCTGGATATCTCGCGGCCCGCGAATCTGGATGCCGCTCTCGGCTCCGTCCGATCCTTGCCCCCGAAATAGGTAATGCGGATAGATTTGTAATGTTCCGCCATAGAAATGATGGGCAGCGTGCAACGCATCAAGATTGATCGTAGAAAGAAAAGACTTGATCTGTGAACGACTCGGGCGCATAATTCCGCTCATACGCCTAGTAGTGCAGGCAGAATCGCCGTTCCACACCGTCATCTTATCTATTTCCCATTCAATATGGGGGATTTAGGCCGCTATGCGAACCTCCCCCTGAACGGAGGAAATCTGCCATGATCTTGCGCCCCGTGACCCTCATACTCGCCGCAATTGCCATGAGCGCGGCGGGCACCGCGTCCGCCCAGACTCAGACCTCGCCGCCGGCATACGTCACCATGGTGAAGACGGGGTGGGGTATGGACAGCTTCATGGTTGTCACGCCCGGGCAGTTGGTCAATCCGGCCGGCTGTCGGAACCCCCCTCTGATGCCCGCCCCCGAGGGCTATATCTCCGACGTGTCCATGCCTGGCCACCAGACCTACTATTTGGCGGCGCTGGCCGCGATCACCTCGCACCTGCGCGTCGTCATCACCGTGAACAATAACCGATGTTTCCTCGGCCGCCCCGTACTCATCGGCATCAACCTTCTTGCGGGGCCATGATGCGGAACGCATTCGGACAAACCCGCCACGGCCCGCCAGAGGCAAAGCGGGCGCCATGCACAATGGCGGCAGGGTGGAATTTGAACTGGCGGAGAGGGTGGGATTCGAACCCACGGTGGGCGCGAACCCACGGCGGTTTTCAAGACCGCTGCCTTAAACCACTCGGCCACCTCTCCGTGCGCCCGGACTTAGGCGCGGCGCGGCGCCGCCTCAATAGCCGCGGGCGGCGTTCAGCACCCGGCTCCGTTCCTCGTCGGTGAGATCGAGCCAGGCGAGCGCGCCGTCGAGGACATAGTGGCGGCCGCCCGGCGCCTTGAGCGCCAGCACCCATTGCTGCTCCGGCGGCGCGCCGGGAGGCGGCGGCACCTGCAGCGGCACGAGCGGGACGGGGAAGGAATCGACCGCCGGCTTCGGCGCGCCCGGCGCGCGGGTGTGGAGGTAGAGCCTGCCCGGCTGGCGGATCACCTTCTCGATCGGGACGACCAGCGGATCGGGATTGCGCGCCGCTTTGGCGAGCCCGCGCCGCGCGGTCGCGAAAAACACGAGCAAGGTCGCGGCGGGGAGCAGCAGCAGGAAGAGCGGGCCGAGCCATTCGGACCAGGTCATGTCGCGCTCGAGCTCGGGCTCGAGCATCACCCGGGCCGGGTCCTGCGGGTCGTAGATCGCCGGCGGGGTGAAGATCGGCGCGCCGCCCTCGAGATGGACCTGGGCCTTGCGCAGCGCGCCGCCTTCCTCGGGACGCAGCCGGTAGGTGAGATCGAACCAGCAATCGATCGGCCGCTCGGTACCGCTCAGCCGGCTGCGCCGCGCGGTGCAGTGCCCTCGGCGTTCAGGGTCTCGGCGGCGCGAACGCCGTGGGCACGCAGGTCGGCGCGCAGGGCCGCGCTGTGCCACGACTGATAGCCCCAGTAGAGCGCGGGGAGGGCGAGCGCCAAGGTCACCGCCAGCAGCAGGAGCTGTCTGGTCGTCCGCTGCCGATCGGGGGCGAGCGCGATCGGCCGCCGCGGAAAGACTTCGAGCACCGATGCCATCAACGTCCCCTCTGTTCGTCGAATCGCCGGGGCAGCATGTCGCGCACGGCCGCGGCTGGCAATAATAGCGGCTTGGGCTGGGCAAGCGGGCGTGCCATAGAGGGGCCGCGGTGCGAGCGAGGGTGACGATGCGTTTGGTCTTGGGGTTGGCGGCGGCGGTCCTGTTGGCGGGGACTCCGGCCGCGCGGCTCGGCGACGGCGCGGCGCTGGCCCAGGCCGGCGAGCTCAGCCAGGAGGGGTTCGAAACCTATTTGCCGCGGCTGCGCGCCGAGGCCGAGCGCGCCGGCATCCGCGCCGCGACGCTCGACCGGGTGTTTCCGACCCTCGCTTTCTCGGCCCGGACCATCGAGCTCGACCGCGCCCAGCCCGGTGGCCGGGCGGGGGTGCCGACCAATCCGCCGTTCGCGCCCTATCGCGCCCGCCAGCTCACCCAAGCGCTGATCGACCGCGGCCGCGCCCGCTACGACGAGAACCGCGCCCGCCTCGCCGAGATCGCCCGGCGCTACGGCGTCCCGCCCCAATATCTGATCGCGATCTGGGGCAAGGAGACCGGCTACGGCACGATCATGGGCGATTTCGACCTGCTCAATTCGCTCGCCAGCCTCGCCTACGAAGGCCGCCGCCGCACGCTCTTCACCGCCGAGTTCATCGCCACCTTGCGGATGGTCGAGCGCGGCTTCCCGCGCGAGGAGCTCAAGGGCAGCTGGGCGGGCGCCGCCGGCCATCCGCAATTCCTGCCGTCGGTCTATATCCGGCTCGCCGTCGACGGCGACGGCGACGGCCGCGCCGACATCTGGCGCAGCCACCTCGACGCGCTCGCCTCGATCGCCAATTACCTGCGCAACGCCGGCTGGCGCCCGGGCCTGCGCTGGGGCGAGGCGGTGCGCGTGCCCGCGGGCTTCGACCGCGCCGCCGTCGCCAACCGCCTGCGCGCGCCGCGCTGCACGCCGGTCTTCGCCCGCCACAGCCGCTGGCTGACCGCGGCCGAGTGGCGCCGCCTCGGCATCGCCAACGGCCTGCCCGACAGCGCGCTCGCCTCGCTGATCGAGCCCGACGGACCGGGCGCGACCGCCTATCTCACCACCAACAATTACCGCGTGATCCTCGACTATAACTGCTCGAACTTCTACGCGCTGACGGTAGCGCTGCTCGCCGATTCGGTCGCCCGCATCAATTGAGGACGAGTTTCAACTCATGACCCGCAAGCCATTGTACCTTATCCTTTCCGCTGCCGCCCTCGCCGTCCCCGCCGGCGCCGCGGCGCCGCCATTCGAAACGCCGGCGAGCGTCGCCTACATGGTCGATCTGTCCTCGGGCGCGGTGCTCTATGCCAAGGATCCCGACCGCCGCATGCCGCCGGCCTCGATGGCGAAGATGATGACCACTCACGTCGCTTTCGACCTGATCAAGCGCGGCGAATTGAGCCCCGACAAGATCTGCTCCGTCCGCCCCGAGACCTGGCAGCGCTGGCACGGCGACGCCGCCGGCTCGACCATGTACCTGTCGCCGGGCGAGCAGGTCAGCGTCCGCAACCTCCTCCACGGCATCGTCACCCTCTCCGGCAACGACGCCGCGGTCACGCTCGCCGAGTGCATCTCCGGCACCGAGCCTGCCTTCGTCGCTTTGATGAACCGCCAGTCGCAGACGATGGGCCTCGCCAATTCGCATTGGGGCAATGCGGTCGGCTGGCCCGACGGCGGCGTCACCTATACGACCGCGCGCGACCTCGCCAATCTCGCGCTCGCCACGATCCGCGACTATCCGCAGCTCTACCGCGAATATTATGGCCTGAGGGAATTCACCTGGGGGCGCACCCTCGGCACCAACCAGCCGATCACCCAGCCCAACCGCAACCCCTTGTTCGGCCACGTCGCCGGCGCCGACGGCCTCAAGACCGGCCATACCGACGAGGCCGGCTACGGCTTCACCGGCTCGGCCGAGCAGAACGGCCGGCGCCTGATCATGGTCGTCGCCGGCATCCCCGATCCCGGCGGCTATGCGCGCCGTGCCGCCGAATCGGTCAGGTTCATGCAGTGGGGCTTCAACGCCTGGCAGTCGCGGCCGCTGCTGCGCCAGGGCCAGCATATCGGCGAGGCGCGGGTGCAACTCGGCAGCGCCTCGCGCGTCGGCCTCGTCGCCCCGCAGAACATCGCCGTCACCTATCCGGCCGGGCTCGGCCAGAATTTGCGCGCCCGGATCGTCTACCAGGGGCCGGTCAAGGCGCCGATCGCCCGGGGCCAGCATATCGCCGACCTCGTCGTGACCACCGCCGACATGCCGCCGCAGACGATGCCGCTGGTCGCCGAGACCGACGTCGGCGAGGCGGGCATCTTCGGCCGCATCTGGGCGGGGCTGAAGAGCATCCTGGGCCTGGCGTGACCGGCCGCTTCATCTCGCTGGAAGGCGGCGAGGGGGTCGGCAAGTCGACCCAGGCGAGGGCGCTGGCCGCGGCGCTCCGCGCGCGCGGCCTCGACGTGATCGAGACCCGCGAGCCGGGCGGCAGCCTCGGCGCGGAAGCGATCCGCACCCTCCTCCTCCACGATCACCATTGGCCGCCCGAGGCCGAGGCCCTGCTGTTCGCCGCCGCCCGCTCCGACCATGTGGCGCGGACGATCCGGCCCGCGCTCGCCGCCGGCAAATGGGTGGTCTGCGACCGCTTCCTCGACAGCTCGATCGCCTATCAGGGCGGCGCCGGCGGCCTCGGCTTCGACGCGGTGCGCGCGCTGCACCGATTCGGCAGCCGCGGCTTCCTGCCCGACCGCACCTTGCTGCTCCAGCTCCCCGAGGCCGAAGCGGACAGCAGGGCCGGCCGCCGCGATCAGGGCGGCGCCGACCTGATCGGCGGCCGCGGCGCCGATTATCACCGGGCGGTCGCCGACGCCTTCGTCCGCCTCGCCGGCGAGGAGCCGGGCCGCTACCGCACCGTCGACGCCTCCGGAACGCCCGAGGAGGTGACGGAGCGCCTCCTCGCCGCCCTCGCGGACCTGCCGTGACTCCGCTCCACGGCCACGACGCCGCGGTCGCCGCGTTCCGCGCCGGCATGGATTCGGCCCGGCTCCACCACGCCTGGCTGCTCGCCGGGCCGAAGGGGATCGGCAAGGCCCTGTTCGCCGACAAGGCGGCGCTACGCGTGCTCGCCGACGCCGCCGGCCCGCCGCTCGATGCGCCCGGCCTCGACGTGGCCGACGACCATCCTGCCGCGCGGCTGGTCGCGGCCGGCAGCCACCCCGATCTGATGCGGCTCGAGCGGCTGGCCCGGGACGGCGGCATCGAGCTCGCCCGCTCGATCAACGTCGACCAGGTCCGCGGCCTCCAGCGCCTGTTCGCCACCACCCCCTCGATGTCGCCGTGGCGCGCGGTCGTGGTCGACGCGATCGACGATCTCGAAGCGGGCGGCGCCAACGCCTTGCTCAAGAATCTCGAAGAGCCGCCGCCGAACACCGTCTTCCTGCTCGTCAGCCATGCCCCGGAGCGGCTGCTGCCGACGATCCGCTCACGCTGCCGCCTGCTCCGGTTCTCGCCGCTCGACGATGACGTCATGGCGTCGGCTTTGGCGGCGGCGCTGCCCGATGCCGGGGCCGGCGAGATCGAGGCGCTGGTCCGGATCGGCGAAGGCGCCCCGGGCCGCGCCATCGCCTGGCGCGGCCTCGACGTCGAAGCGCTCGACCGGGCGATGGCGGCGCTGGTCGCGAGCGGCGACCCGGCCAATGCCGGCCGCGCCGCGCTCGCCCAGAGCCTGGCGCTCAAGTCGGCCCAGCCGCGCTACGAAGCGTTCCTCGCCCGCGCGCCGGCGCGCATCGCCGCCGAAGCGCGCCAGCGCAGGGGCCCCGCGCTCGCCCACGCGCTCAGGCTCTGGGAGCGCGCCTTCGCCCTCGCCGGCAGCGCTCAGCGCCTCTCGCTCGATCCGCAGAGCACGGTGTTCGAGCTCGCCGGGATGCTCGCCGCGCTCGCGCCCGAAGAGGGGAGGGACGCGGCTTAACCCTTTATCGCGCGCCCCAACCCCGCTACGCGCACCGCAATGTCCGAGCCCTTCTACATCACCACCGCGATCAGCTACCCGAACGGCCCGCCGCATATCGGCCACGCCTACGAAGCGATCGCCACCGACGCGATCGCGCGCTTCCAGCGGCTCAGAGGACGCGACGTCTTCTTCCTCACCGGCACCGACGAGCACGGCCTCAAAATGGCCCAGACGGCGCGCGAAAAGGGCGTCAGGCCGGCTGAATTCGCCGAGGAAATGTCAAACCTGTTTAAGCAAATGGATGACGCTCTTAATATTTCGTACGATCGCTTCATCCGGACCACCGAGCCCGCCCACCACCGCGCGAGCCAGGCGATCTGGCAGGCGATGGCGGCGCGGGGCGACCTCTATCTCGGCCGCTACGAAGGCTGGTATTCGGTCCGCGACGAGGCTTATTATGGCGAGGAGGAGCTGGTCGCCGCCGACAGCGGCGAAAAGCTCTCGCCCCAGGGCACCGAGATCGAATGGACGGTCGAGGAGAGCTGGTTCTTCAGGCTCTCGGCCTACCAGGACCGGCTGCTCGCTCATTATCGGGCCGATCCCGATTTCATCCGGCCCGAAAGCCGCCGCAACGAGGTGCTGCGCTTCGTCGAGGGCGGCCTCACCGACCTCTCCATCTCGCGCACCAGCTTCGATTGGGGGGTCAAGGTCCCGGACAGCCCCGATCATGTCATGTACGTCTGGCTGGACGCCCTGACCAATTATCTTACCGGCTTGGGTTACCCAGAAGATACAGAGGCTTATCGGATGTTCTGGCCGGCCGATCTTCACATCATCGGCAAGGATGTGGTCCGCTTCCACGCGGTCTACTGGCCGGCCTTCCTGATGTCGGCCGGGATCCCGCTCCCCAAACAGGTGTTCGGCCACGGCTGGCTGCTGTCGCGCGGCGAGAAGATGTCGAAATCGGGCGGCAACGTCGTCGACCCGGGCCGCCTCGTCCAGGCCTTCGGTGTCGACGAGCTGCGCTACTTCCTGCTGCGCGAAGTGCCGTTCGGGCAGGACGGCAGCTACAGCCCGGAGGCGATCGTCACCCGCTGCAATGCGGACCTCGCCAACGGGCTCGGCAACCTCGCCCAGCGCTGCCTCTCGATCATCGCCAAGGCATGCGCCGGCCGCGTCCCGGCCCGGGGCAAATTCTCCGCCGACGACGACAAGCTGCTGTTCGACATCGGCTTCGCCGAACGCGTGGCGATCGCGGCGATGGACGAGCTGGCGATCCACCGGGCGATCGAGGCGATCTGGCGCGGCGTCGCGGCGGCCAACGTCTATTTTTCGGAGCAGGCGCCGTGGCAGGTCCGCAAGTCCGACCCGGCGCGGGCGGACACGATATTGTACGCGGCCGCCGAAGCGGTGCGCCGGCTGGCGATCCTGGCGCGCTGGGTCATTCCGGCCGGTGCCGACCGCCTGCTCGACCAGCTCGGCCAGGCCGAATCGGCGCGGACGTTCGCCAGCCTCGAGGCCTGGCTCGACCCCGGCCTGGCGCTGCCGGCGCCGGCCGGGATCTTTCCGCGGCTGGAAATGCCAGCGGAGGTCTGACCGATGCCCGGCGCGCTGCTGCTCCTGCTCGCCGCCGCCGCCGCCCCACCGGCGCTCGTCCCGGCATCGCCATGGCGCTGCCTCGACCTGCGCGATCCGCGCCGCGAGGTCGCCCTCGAGGGGCGCCTGACCCTCGAGACCTTTCCAGGCCCGCCCAATTACGAGAGCGTGCGCCGCGGCGACGCGCCCGAGCGCCATTACATCCTCGCGCTCCGGCGGGACATCTGCATCGAGGACGGCGGCGATTTCGCGGATCCGGAAGAACGGTTCCGCCACGTCCAGCTGTTCAGCACGCGGCGCCACGTCGCGGCGCGGCTGGCCGGCGCGCGCGGCCAGTGGGTCCGCGTCCGCGGGCAGGGCATCGCCGCCAACAATGCCCGCCACCACGCGCCGCTCGTCGTCGACGTGCGCGAGGTCAGGGTCCCGGGCCCGAGCCATGTTCGTCATTAGGGGCTTGCCGGCAGCGGCGATCCTGGCGCTGCTCGCCGGCTGCGGGCAGCCGCCGGCCGAGAACCGGCAGCAGTCGCCTCGGCCCGCCGCGACGCGGGCGGCGCCGCCCCCGCCGGCCAAGGTCGAGGCCTCGGCGGACGAGACCGCCGACCTCGCCGGCCTGTCGCCGCGCCAGCGCCGCGCCTACGAGCGCGGCCTGGCGGATTGCCGGGCCGGGCGCTACGACCCCGATCGCTATCCGGAAGCCTATCGGATCGGCTGCGCCGCGGCGAACGACCGATAGCGCGGGGCGGGGTGACTGAGCGCGAGCGAGCCACTACATGCGCCCCATGTTCGTCGACAGTCATTGCCACCTCAACTACAAGGGCCTGGTCGAGGACCAGCAGGGCGTGCTCGCGCGCGCCCGCGCCGCCGGCGTCAGCCAGATGCTCAACATCTCGACCCGCGCCTCCGAATGGGACGCGGTGATCGCCACCGCCGAGCGCGAGCGTGACGTCATGGCGTCGGTCGGCGTCCACCCGCACGAGGCGGACGGGCATGCGGACGTCGATAGCGAGACCCTGGTCGAGAAGGCGAAGCACCCGAAGGTGATCGGCATCGGCGAAAGCGGGCTCGATTATTATTACGACCATAGCGACCGCGAGCGCCAGCGGGCCAGCTTCCGCATCCACATCGCCGCCGCGCGCGAGGCCCAGCTTCCGCTGATCGTCCACACCCGCGACGCCGACGAGGACACGTACGACATCCTCGCCGAGGAGATGGGGAAGGGGCGCTATCCGGCCCTGATCCACTGCTTCACCGCCGGCCAGGATTTCGCCGACAAGGTGCTGGCGCTCGGCCTCTACGTCTCGATCTCCGGCATCGTCACGTTCAGGAACGCGCGCGCCCTCCAGGAAGTGGCGAAGACGATCCCGCTCGACCGGCTGCTGATCGAGACCGATTCGCCGTTCCTGGCGCCGGTGCCGCACCGCGGCCGCCCGTGCGAGCCCGCTTATGTCGCCGACACCGCCCGCTACCTCGCCGAGCTCCGTAACGAGCCGCTCGAGCAGCTTGCCGCGGCCACTTCGGCCAACTTCCGCAATCTTTTCGCCAAGGCCGCCGCGTGAGGCTCCGCATCCTCGGCTGCGGCACCTCCTCGGGCGTGCCGCGGGTCGGCAACGACTGGGGCCAGTGCGACCGCGCCGAGCCCAGGAACCGCCGCCGCCGGGTCTCGATCCTGGTCAGCTACCGCGAAAGCCGCGTCCTGGTCGACACCAGTCCGGACCTGCGCGAGCAATTGCTCGACGCCGAGGTCAGCGACGTCGAGGCGGTGATCTGGACCCACGACCATGCCGACCATTGCCACGGCATCGACGATCTGAGGCAGCTCTACCACGCCCGCGGCCGCCCGGTGGCGGGCTATGCGCGGGCGCAGACCCTCGATCTGCTCAAGCGGCGCTTCGACTATGCGTTCGAAGGGCAGGGCGGCTATCCGGCGGTGGTCGCACCCCACCTCCTCCCCAACCATGTCAACCTCGCCGGCCTTTCGGTGCGCGCGGTCGATCAGCCGCACGGGCCGATCACCAGCGCCGGCCTGCGCTTCGACGCCGGCGGCGCCGCGATCGGCTATTCGACCGATTTCGACAGCTTGACCGACGACATGGCGATGCTGTTCGAAGGGCTCGATTTGTGGGTGGTCGACGCCCTCAGGCGCAAGCCGCATCCGACTCATCCCCATCTCGCCCAGACGCTCGAATGGATTCGCCGGCTGGCGCCGAAGCGCGCTATCCTCACCCACATGGACAACAGCATGGACTATCGTACGCTCTGCGCTGAGCTCCCGGCCGGGGTCGAGCCCGGCTATGACGGTCTCGAGGTAGAATTGTGAATAACGGCGGCCAGGCCCTTAATTTCATTTATTTAATCGGTTGCCTTGTCCTGGTCGGCAGCGCCCTGATGGTGCGCCGGCTGCCGTTCGGCCAGAGCGTCAGGATGGTGCTCGCCTGGCTGCTCATCTTCGCCGCGGCCTTCGTCGCCTTCACCCTCAAGGACGATTTCCTCGCGCTCGGCCATCGCGCCATCGCCGAATTGACGGGCGACAATGTCGTCGAGACCAGCGGCGCCGAAATCCGCATCCGGCGCGCCGACGACGGCCATTTCTGGGTCAATGGCGAGGTCAACGGCCGGCCGGTGCGCTTCCTCGTCGACAGCGGCGCCACCGTCACCATGCTCGGCCGCGGCACCGCCGAGCGGGTCGGCATCGCGCCGAGCGACAGCTTCGGCGTCATGATCGGCACCGCCAACGGCACGACCATGGCCGATCGGGGCCGGGCCGGGAAGATCCGGGTCGGGCCGATCGAGCGCGGCGACCTTGCCGTCCACATCTCGCGGCGAGACGACGACACCAACGTGCTCGGGATGAACTTCCTGTCGACCTTGTCGGCCTGGGGCGTCGAGGGCAGCACATTGAGGCTGAAATCGTGAGAGGGCCCCTCCGCTCTCTCTGTATTTTACATAATGTATATTATCGGACTTAGTGATGCCGCCTGACGAGGCCCCCTCTCTCGCCGATCTCGCCCAAATCATGGCCCGTTTGCGCGATCCCGCGGCAGGCTGCGAATGGGACATTGTCCAGACCTTCGAGACGATCGCCCCGTACACGATCGAGGAAGCCTATGAGGTCGCCGACGCGATTCGCCGCGGCGACATGGCCGCGCTGAAGGACGAACTCGGCGACCTCCAGCTCCAGATCGTCTACCACGCCCGCATTGCCGAGGAGCGCGGCGCGTTCGGCCTCGCCGACGTGCTGGCCTCGATCTGCGCCAAGATGATCCGCCGCCACCCGCACATCTTCGGCGACGCGGCGGCCAGCCCGGGCTGGGAGGCGCTCAAGGCGGCCGAGCGCGAGACCCACTCCGACGCGAGCGCGCTCGCCGGCATCGCCCTCGCCCTTCCCGCCTTGAAGCGCGCCGATAAGGTCCAGCGCCGCGCCGCCCGGGTCGGCTTCGACTGGCCCGACATTGACGGGCCCCGGCAGAAAATCGACGAGGAGCTCGCCGAGATCGAGGGCGCCGAGGACGACGAAGCGCGCGCCGGCGAGATCGGCGACCTCTTGTTCGCCGTCGTCAACTTTGCCCGCCACCTCGACATCAACCCCGAAACCGCCTTGCGCGAAGCGACGGCACGCTTCGAGACCCGCTTCCGCAAAGTGGAAGAACTTGCTGATAAGTCATTGAAAGACATGGATATCAACGAGTTGGAAGCGCTCTGGCAACGGGCCAAGAAGCTGGTCTAGCCCGCGCGTTGCCGCCGCCAGGCCTGGAAGCGCGCCCAGTCGATGTCGGAGAGCCGCACGACAAAGGCGGTTTCCAACCCCTCATGGTCGTGGCTCAGCACCTCGCCATTGGCGTGCAGCCAGGCGATCAGCTCGCCGTCGCCGGCCGGGATGGTCACCGTGCGGACCTTGTTCTCCTTGCGCAGCCGCTCCGAGACGCCGGCGAGCAGCCGCTCGACCCCTTCCCCGGTCAGCGCCGAGAGCATGGCGACGTCCTCGCGCCGCGCGGCTTCGGCCCGGGCACGTTCCGCCTCGTCCTCGCCGAGCAGGTCGATCTTGTTCCAGGCCTCGATCCGCGGCGCGTCGCCACCGCCGATCTCCTTGAGCACGTCCTCGACGTCCGCGCGCTGCGCCTCGCTGTCGGGATGGGAGATGTCGCGGACGTGGACGACGAGATCGGCCGAGACCACCTCCTCGAGCGTCGCCCGGAAGGCGGCGACGAGCTGGGTCGGCAGGTCGGAGATGAACCCGACCGTATCCGACAGGATCGCCTTGTCGAGCCCCGGCAGGGCGATCTCGCGCATCGTCGGGTCGAGCGTTGCGAACAGCAGGTCCTCGGCCAGCACCTCGGCTCGGGTCAGCCGGTTGAACAGGGTCGACTTGCCGGCATTGGTATAGCCGACGAGCGCGATCACCGGCCACGGCGCCCGCTGCCGGCGCGCCCGGTGAAGGCCGCGGGTGCGGGCGACCTGATCGAGCTCCTTCTTCAATTTCGCCATCCGGTCGCGAATCAGCCGGCGGTCGGCCTCGATCTGGGTCTCGCCCGGGCCGCCGAGGAAGCCGAAGCCGCCGCGCTGGCGCTCGAGATGGGTCCAGCTGCGCACCAGCCGCCCCGCCTGATAGTCGAGATGGGCGAGCTCGACCTGGAGCCGCCCCTCCGCGGTCGCCGCCCGCTCGCCGAAGATTTCGAGGATCAGCCCGGTCCGGTCGATCACCTTGGCCCTGGTCTCCTCCTCCAGATTCTTCTGCTGGACGGGCGTCACCGCGGCGTCGACGATCAGCAATTCGGCGTCGGCCTGCCGCACGGCATCGGCGATTCTTTCGACCTGGCCCTTGCCGAACAGGGTCGCCGGGCGCGGCTGGCGGACGCGGAAATGGAGCTTGTCCTCGACCGCGACGCCGATCGCCTCGGCGAGGCCGGCGGCCTCGGCGAGCCGCGCGCCGGCGTCGCGCCGCGCCCCCTGCCCGAGCTCGGGCAAGGCGACCACGGCGCGGGCGCCGCGCGCGAACTCGCCGGCCTGCTCGCGGTTGAAGACGCTCAGCGCGTCACTCCTCGGCCTGGACCTCGGCGAAATTGACCGGATTTTCGGGCTGCACCGTTGAGATGGCGTGCTTGTAGACGAGCTGGCACAGGCCGTCGCGCGCGAGCAGCATGCAGAACAGGTCGAACGCGGCGATCTCGCCCTGGAGCATGACGCCGTTCACCAGGAACATCGTCACCGGCTCGTCCGACTTCTTGACCGCGGTCAGGAACACTTCCTGAAGCAGGGTCGGCTTCTTCTTCTCGAGCTGCTCCCGGAACGCCTCGTGGAGAGTGCCCAGATCGAGCGGCTGCGACGGCATGATCGTCGAGATGGCGTGCTTGTAGATGAGCTGGGCCTGGCCGTCGCGGCGCAGCAGCACCGAGAAATTGTCGAACCAGGTGATGATGCCCTGAAGCTTGACCCCTTTCACGAGGAACATGGTCACGGGAGTCTTGGTGCGTCTCAGGCTGTTCAGGAACATGTCCTGGAGGTTGTTGACCTTGTCGGGCATTTTCGCTCTCTTTCGTGGTCATTGGCGGCAACGGGCCGCGCCGCCCCAATATCACGCGCCGCGCCGCCGCGCCATCGCCGCTATTCGCCCCCTTCCCCGCGCGTGTCGGCCAGCCCGAGCGCCTTCAGCTTGCGGTGCAGCGCGGAGCGCTCCATGCCGATGAAATTGGCGGTGCGCGAGATGTTGCCGGAGAAACGCCGGATCTGGACCCGCAGATATTCGCGCTCGAACGTCTCGCGCGCTTCCCGAAGCGGCGTCCCCATGATCGCCTTGACCGCCTCGTTGGGAGTCAATTGCGCCTGGTCGTTGAGGATTTCGGGCGGCAGCATGTCGATCTCGATGCAGCCGATCCGCTCGCCCGGCGCGAGGATGATGGTGCGCTCGATCACGTTGCGCAGCTGGCGGACGTTGCCGGGCCAGTCATAGGCCTGGAGCGCCGCCATGGCGTCGTCGGAAACCCGCGGCGTGGAGACGCGCTGGTCGGCGGCATAGCGGGCGGCAAAATGAGCGACGATCTCGGGGATGTCCTCGCGCCGGTCCGCCAGCGCCGGCAGGTGCACCGGGACGACGTTGAGCCGGTAATAGAGGTCTTCGCGAAAGCGGCCGCCGGCGATCTCTTCGGGCAAAGTGCGCGCGGTCGACGAGACCACCCGCATGTCGACCTTGACGACGCGCTGGCCGCCGACCCGGGTGAAGCTCTGGTCGGTGAGGACGCGCAGGATCTTGCCCTGGGTGGAGAGCGGCATGTCGGCGATCTCGTCGAGGAACAGGGTGCCGCCATGCGCCTGCTCGAGCAGGCCCGGGCGGGCGAGCCCGCCGGCGTCCTCGGCGCCGAACAATTCCTGCTCGACCCGCTCGGGCGTCATCCGCGCGGCGGTGACGACGACGAACGGACCCTTGGCGCGTGGGCTCCAATTGTGGAGCAGGCGCGCCGCGACCTCCTTGCCGACGCCGGCCGGCCCGGAGATCAGCACCCGGCTCCCGGTCGCCGCCACCCGCTTCAGCGTCGCCCGGACATTGTTGATCGCCGCGCTCGAGCCGGTCAGCTCCATCTCGTTGCCGACCTGCTGCCTGAGCGCCTCGTTCTCGCGCCTGAGCCGCTCGGTCTCCGTGGCGCGCGAGACCAAGTGGACGAGATGGCCCGCCTCGAACGGTTTCTCGATGAAATCGACCGCGCCCTGCCGGATCGCGGCGACCGCGGTGTCGAGATTGCCGTGACCCGAGATCATCAGCACCGGCAGCGTCGGATCGCGCTTCTTGACCTCCTCGAGCAATTGCAGCCCATCGAGCTTCGAACCCTGCAGCCAGACGTCGAGCAGCAGCAGGGACGGCCGCCGGTCGGCCAGCGCCTGCAGCGCCTCGGTGCTCGAGCCGGCGACGCGGGTGGAAAAGCCCTCGTCTTCGAGCACGCCCGAAACGAGGTCCCTGATGTCCTGCTCATCGTCGACTATGAGAATGTCCAAAGCCATATATTTCAACCGATTCCTGCAATATCTTCAAAGGGTTTCGCGGCCGTTCCCGCGAGTTGGGCGAGGGTCTGCCGGTCGAAGATCATCCGTACCAGCGAACCGCCGGCGGCGCTGTCCTCGAACTCGATCTGGCCGAAATGCTCCTCGACGATCTTCTTGACGATGGCGAGGCCGAGGCCGGTGCCCTTGGCGCGGGTGGTCATATAGGGCTCGGTCATCCGCGCCCGCTCCGCCGGCAGGCCGATGCCGGTGTCGCCGATCTCGATGCAGACCTTGGTCCCCTGCTCGCGGATCGCGATGGTGATGCGGTCGGGGTTTGCCGATTTGCGGCGCTTCCCTTCCTCGCGTTTCTGCTGGATCGCCTCGATGCCGTTCTTGACGACGTTGGTCAGCGCCTGGCCGAGCAGGCGGCGGTCGCAGACCAGGGTCGGCGCCGGATCGGGCGCTTCGAGCGCGAATTCGATGTCGGGGTGGGCGACCTCGTGCAGGAACAGGGCCTGGCGGGCGACCTCGGCCAGCGATTCCTCGGCGAAGCTCGGCTTGGGCATGCGCGCGAAGGAGGAGAATTCGTCGACCATCCGCCGCAAATCGCCGACTTGGCGGACGATCGTCCCAGTCAGCCGCTCGAACGTGGCCGGGTCGCTGGGCACCTCGGCCCCGTAGCGCCGCTGCAGCCGCTCGGCGGCGAGCTGGATCGGGGTCAGCGGGTTCTTGATCTCGTGGGCGATGCGGCGGGCGACGTCGGACCAGGCGGCGCGGCGCTGGTCCATCAACTGCTCGGTGATGTCGTCGAAGGTGAGGACGTGGCCGCCGACGACCTTGACCGTCTTCACCGCCAGCGTACGCGGCTCGCCCGACGAGGCGAGCTGGACTACGTCCTCGCGCTCGCCGGCGGTCAATTGGCGGTCGAGCTCGGGGGCGAGGTCGGCGAGCTTTTGTCCGACCGGGCTCTTGCCGCCGGTCTTGAGCAAAGCCTCGGCCGAGCTGTTGATCAGCCGCACGACATGCGAATCGTCGACCGAAATGACCCCGGCGGTCACTCCCGACAGCACCGCCTCGGTGAACGCCCGCCGGCTGTCGAGCTGGGCGTTGGCGGTGACCAGCGCCCCGGTCTGCTCCTCGAGCCGCCGCGTCATCCGGTTGAAGGCGTTGCCGAGCGTGCCGATCTCGTCCTTCATGTCCGAGGCTGGGACGCGCGCCGACAAGTCGCCAGCGGTGATCTTCTTCGCCGCGCCGACCAGCTCGCCGACCGGCCGCACCAGGCGGTCGGCGAGGGTGAGCGCGATCCAGATCACGATCGCCACGATCAGCAGCGAGACGACGAGCAAGATGGCGTTGAAGCGAAGCTGGAGCGTCCGCGTCCGATTCTGGAGCGCGCGATAGTCGGCCAGCACCGCGGAGCCGCGGTTGATCTGCGCGATCAGATGCGGCTCGAACACGCGCGCGGCATAGAGATAGGTGTCGCGGCCGACGGGAAACCGCGCCAGCGCCGCGATCCTGTCATTGTCCTGGAAAGCGACGCTCAGCCGGTTCCCGTTCAGCTGGCGAATGATTTGCGGCGTGACCGATCGTTCGATCGACCGTTCATAAGGATTGACGAGCGCGAGCGATTGAACCCCATGTTCGGGAGTCACCCGCATCAGCACGGCTTCGGAGAGGTTGCGATAATAGACCTGGCGGGCGAAGGCCTCGCCGAACTGGGTGCTGTCCGGCGAATATTGACTGAGCGTCGAGGCCAGGTCGCCGGCCATGGTCACCGTCTCGCGGTTCACCCGGTCCAGCTCCTCGCGATAGCTGCTTTGCGCGATCGCGGAGGCGTTTTCGAGCATCCCGCGCGCCCGGTCCGAGAACCAGAACTCGGTCCCGCTCTGGAACAGGAAGGAAGCGAAGATCACCACCAGCAGCGTCGGAACGGCGGCGATGACCGAGAACAGCGCGACCAGCCGGACGTGCAGCCTCCCGCCCCCGCCGATCGTCGACAGCCTCGCCCGCCGCAGCGCCATGCGGCGGGCAAACAGGACCATCAGCGCCATGGCGGGCACGAGAATCGCCACCAGCAGCACGGCCCCGGTCATCGGCGTCACCAGGGTCTCGTTCGCGGTGCGGCGCGCGACCATGACATAGCTGACGGTCACCGTTGCCGCGAGAATCGCGGCCGTCGCGATTTCCGCCCAGACGATCAGCCCGGTCCGCCGCGCCAATATCGAGATGCGCCGCCGCCAGCGCGGCCGGAAGGCCTGGGAAGGTTCGACGGATATCGCGGCTTCGGCGTTCACACTGCGGCCCTAGCACAACAATGTGGCACAAAGAACACAGTGATTCCGATCAACCGTCGCAAAAGCGCCCGGACTCAACGCTCAGGCGGCCGCCTTCACCAGCCAGGGCGCGTAGAAATCGCGCAGCATCGCCTTGGCGTGCTTGAACTCCGTCACCTGGTTGAAGGCGTTGCGGAACTCGGCCGAGCCGTGCAGCCCCTTGGTGTACCAGCCGATATGCTTGCGCGCGCAATTGACCCCGATCTGCGGGCCGTAGAGGTCGAGCATGGCCTCATATTGGGCGAGGATCACCCGATATTGCTCGTCGAGGCTGGGATCGGGCAGGCGCTCGCCGGTCTTGAGCCAGTGCATCACCTGCTTCAGGAGCCAGGGCCGGCCATAGGCGCCGCGGCCGATCATCACCCCGTCGGCGCCCGACTGGGCGAGCGCTGCGTCGACGTCCTCGATGCTGTTGATGTCGCCATTGGCGATGACCGGCACGCGCACCGCCTCTTTCACGGCGCGGATGAAGGCCCAGTCGGCCTCGCCCTTGTAGAGCTGGCAGCGGGTGCGGCCGTGGACGGCGATCATGCGGACGCCGAGATCCTCGGCGATCTTCGCGAGCTCGGGCGCGTTGAGGCTGGCATGGTCCCAGCCCATCCGCATCTTGAGCGTCACCGGGACGTCGACCGCCTTCACCGTCGCGTCGACGATCGCGGCGGCGAGCTTCAGATCGCGCATCAGCGCCGAGCCGGCCTCGCCATTGACCACCTTCTTGACCGGGCAGCCCATGTTGATGTCGATGATCGCGGCGCCGCGGTCCTCGTTGAGCTTCGCCGCCTCGGCCATCTCGCGAGGGCTACAGCCGGCGAGCTGCATCGACACCGGCTCCTCGATCGGATCCCAGACCATTTTCTGCAGCGACTGGCGGGTCTCGCGGATCGCCGCCTGGCTGGCGATCATCTCGGTGACGGTGAGGCCGGCGCCATAGGATTTGACGATGCGCCGGAACGGCATGTCGGTGACGCCGGTCATCGGCGCCAGGATGACCGGCGATTCGATGCGGACCGGGCCGATCTGGATGGGCGCGAGGCGGGCCATGGGACGGGCGAGATAGGGTGGAATGCGCTGGCGGGCAAGGTTGGCGTCCGCTAGGGCCGCGGCATGGGAAGGACAGTCGCCTTGGTGGTCGCGGCCGGCAGCGGCAGCCGCGTCGGCGGCGAGACGCCCAAGCAATTCCGCCCGATCGCCGGCCGCAGCCTGCTCGCACATGCCGTCGATCGCCTCGACCATCCCCGCATCGACGCCGTCCAGATCGTCATCGGCGAAGGCCAGGAAGTGGCCTATCGCGCCGCGATCGGCGACCGCCCCCTCCCCGACCCGATCCTCGGCGGCGCGACCCGCCGGCAGTCGGTGGCCAACGGTCTCGCCGGGCTGGCGAGCGCCGAGCGGGTGCTGATCCACGACGCCGCCCGCCCCTTCCTTCCGGCCGCGGTTGTCGACCGGCTGCTCGACGCGCTGGCGGCGAACGACGGCGCCGTCCCTGCCCTTCCGGTGATCGACACCCTGGTGAGGGCCGATGGCGAAAAGGTGCCGCGCGAGGACCTGATGCGCGTGCAGACGCCCCAGGCCTTCCACCTCGAAGCGATCCGGCGGGCCCATGCCGCCTGGTCCGGCGGCGAGGCGACCGACGACGCCGAGATCGCGCGCGCGGCCGGCCTCCAGGTCGCCATCGTCGCGGGCGATCCGGCGCTCGAAAAGCTCACCTACGAGGCCGACTTCCTGCGCGCCGAGGCGGCGCTGCTCGGCCCGCACGTCGGCTTCGGCTTCGACGTCCACGCTTTCGCGGCGGGCCGGGAGCTGTGGCTCGGCGGCGTCCGGATTCCCCACGACAAGGGGCTCGCCGGCCACAGCGATGCCGACGTCGTCCTTCACGCGCTGACCGATGCGATTTTGGGCGCGCTCGGCGCCGGCGACATCGGCGACCATTTCCCGCCATCGGACCCGCAATGGCGCGGCGCACCCTCGTCGCTGTTCCTCGAGCACGCGCGCGGCCTCGTCGAGCAGGCGGGCGGGCGGATCGCGCATGCCGACGTGACGATCGTCTGCGAGGCGCCGCGTATCGGCCCCTTTCGGGACGCGATGCGCGATCGCGTCGCCTCTCTGTTGCGGCTGCCGCGCGCGAGGATTAGCATCAAGGCGACGACGACCGAGCGGCTCGGCTTCACCGGCCGCGGCGAAGGGATCGCCGCCCAGGCCGTGGCCACGCTGCGGCTCCCGGAGGATCAATGACCGACACCCGCGACTTCCTCCTGCCCGCCGAGCTGGTCGAGCTCGCCCGCAAGGTAATCGACGCCAACCGCGCCGCCGGCCGCCGGGTCGCGGTCGCCGAGAGCTGCACCGGCGGCCTGGTCGCCGCGGCGCTGACCGAGATCGCCGGCAGCTCGGACGTCTTCGAGGCCGGCTTCGTCACTTATTCGAACGAGGCCAAATCGAAGCTGCTCCACGTCAGCGAGGATGTGATCGAGACGTTCGGCTCGGTTTCGGTCGCGACCGCCTGGGCGATGGCGCAGGGCGCGCTCGCCGCCTCGGGCGCCGACGTCGCGGTGGCGCTGACCGGCATCGCCGGGCCGGCGGGCGGCTCGGACAAGAAGCCGGTCGGCACCGTCGTCTTCGCCCGCGCCGACCGCCATGCCGATCCCCGCGAGATCGTCGCCGACACCCAGAAGTTCGACGACAACGGCCGCGGCGGCATCCGCTTTCAGGCCGCGCTTTGCGCGCTCAACCTGCTGCTGCCCGGGGAGGCGCCGGCGCCGTAGAGCTGGTGAGCGCGCTCCTCGAACGCGCCGATCATCCGCCGCAGCGCCCGGTCGAACATCTGCCCGGCGATTGCCTCGAAGATCCGGCTCCGGAATGCGAAGTCGACGCAGAAATCGACCTCGGTCCCGCCCGCCACGGCGCGGAACTTCCAGCTGTTGTGGAGATATTTGAGCGGCCCTTCGACATAGTCGATCTCGATCTCCGCAGCGCGGCTTTTGTGAACCCTGGAGGTAAAGGTCTCCTTGAACGCGCCGAAGCCGACGACAAGATCGGCGACCATCTCGGTCGCATTGTTCGAGCGGACCCGCGTCGCCGCCACCCAAGGCAGGAACTCCTGATAGCGGCCGACGTCGGCGACCAGGTCGAACAGCTGCTCCGCCGTGTGGGGCAGGATTCGCTTCTCGCTATGACGCGGCATCAATCGAGCTCGGTGCAACGGGCGCCGCCGGCGCAGGCCAGCGAGACGAAGCTTTCATTCTTCAGCCGCCAGCCCGCCGGGGTCGGCACCCACATCGCCTGGTAGATGCCCGACAGCCGCATCTCGCCCTGCGGCGTGCGCCAGGTGCCGACCCAGCGGCCGGTCTCGGCGGCGCGCTTGCCACTGCGGCCGACAATGATGCGGATCGGGGTGCGGACATAGGTGACGAAGGTCGGATCGGCGAAGGTGGGGACAATCCGCCGGCGGAATGCCTCGATGTCGAACGAGGCGCCGCTCGAGCCGGGAAGGATGGTGTAATCGTCGACGAAGAAGCGCCGCATCCCCTCGAAATCGTGGGCGGCGATCGCGGCGTTGGACTGGGCGCGGAGCGCGCGGATTTGCGCGGCGACGCCGGTTGTGCCCGTCTCCTCGGCGGCCGCGGGCGCCGCCAAAGCGAGGAGCAGGCCGGCGGCTGCGAGCTGAACGCGGATCATTGCCCGGCCGAAGCGAGCTGCCCGGCGCGGGCGGCGCGCATCTTCTCGAAATCGTCGCCGGCATGGTAGCTCGAGCGGGTCAGCGGGCTCGCGGCGACCAGCAGGAAGCCCTTGGCACGGGCGATCGCGGCATAGGCATTGAACGCCTGCGGAGTGATGAATTCTTCGACCCTTGCGTGCCGCGGGGTCGGCTGGAGATACTGGCCCATGGTCAGGAAATCGACGTCGGCCGAGCGCATGTCGTCCATCACCTGGTGGACTTCGAGCCGCTCCTCGCCGAGGCCGACCATCAGCCCCGATTTGGTGAAGATCGACGGGTCGTGCCGCTTGACGCTCTCGAGCAGCCTGAGCGACGCATAATAACGCGCGCCCGGCCGAATCGTCGGGTAGAGCCGCGGCACCGTCTCGAGATTGTGGTTGTAGACGTCGGGCCGCGCCTCGATGATCTTCTCGACCGCCGAATCCGCCTTGTTGCGGAAGTCGGGAGTCAGGATTTCGATCGTCGTCGCCGGCGTGTTGCGCCTGAGCGCCTCGATCACCTTGACGAATTGCGAGGCGCCGCCGTCCGGCAAATCGTCGCGGTCGACCGACGTCACGACGATATGGGTGAGGCCCAGTTCGGCGGCGGCGGCCGCGACATGCTCGGGCTCGAGCGGATCGACCGCGCGCGGCATGCCGGTCTTGACGTTGCAGAAGGCGCAGGCCCGGGTGCAGGTGTCGCCGAGGATCATCACCGTCGCGTGCTTCTTGGTCCAGCACTCGCCGATATTGGGGCAGGCCGCCTCCTCGCAGACGGTGGCGAGATTGAGCCGGCGCATCAGCTTCTTCGTTTCCATGAAGCCGGCGCTGACCGGCGCCTTCACCCGGATCCAGTCGGGCTTGCGCTGGCGGGGGACGCTGGCGGGATCGGCTTCGCTCATGGGGCGCAGATAGCGATCCGAGGGCGCTCTTGCCACCCCTTCCCTGCTTCGCCTAACGCACCGCCATGGCCGATTTCAACGCGCTCGTCGAAGGCTATCGCCACTTCCGCGACCAGGAATGGCGCGAAGAGCGCGACCGATGGGCCGAGCTCGCCGAGGGCCAGAAGCCCAAGGTGATGGTGATCGCCTGCTCCGACAGCCGGGTCGATCCGGCCACGATCTTCGGCGCGCGGCCGGGCGAGATGTTCGTCGTCCGCAACATCGGCAACCTCGTCCCGCCATTCGAGCGCGACCGCCACTATCATGGCGTCTCCGCGGCCCTGGAATTCGCCGTCACCCAGCTCGAAGTGGACGAGCTGGTGGTGATGGGCCACGGCTTTTGCGGGGGCTGCGCGGCGGCGCTGACCGGCCAGTTCGACGAGGCCCCGCACGGCGAAGGCCATTTCATCGCCCACTGGATCGACATGCTGAGCGAAGCCCGCGAGCCGATCCGGGCGCGCTATCCGGACCTTCCGCGCGAGGCCTTTCTCGAAATGGAGCTCGAAGGCGTCCGCATCTCGCTCCGCAACTTGCGCACCTTCCCCTGGGTGCGAGAGCGCGAGGAGAGCGGCCGGCTGAAGCTGCACGGCGCCTTCTTCGCCGTGTCCGACGGCGTCTTGCACGTCCTCGACGAAGCCACCGGCGAATTCGCCCCGGCCTAGCGGCCGATCAACCGCCGGGCGGTGATGATGGGGATGCGTGGGCTCAGCATCTGCCCGCGCATCACCCCCTCGCCTTCGGTCGGCGAGGTCGGCGCGGCGAGGATGCGGCGGACCACGTCCATCCCCTCGACGACATGGCCGAACACAGCATAGCCGAGGCCGTCGCCGGCCGAGCCGGGTCCGGCGTCGAGATAGGTCTGCGGCCCCACCATGATCGTGAAATCGCCCCGCGCGGTGCCGACCGCGAAGCGCGGCGCCGACAGCGCGCCGTCGACATGGCTGAGCCCGGTCTGCGACGTCGGCTCGTGCGCGACCGGCGGAAACAATTGCCGGGGATCGCGCACCCCGCCCTGGATCAGCCCGGCGTCGGGCGCGGTGTGCATGGCGCGGTAGAATTCGGTGCCGTCAAGCCGGCGGGCTTCGACATAATGGAGGAAATTGGCCGCGGTGATCGGCGCCCGCGCCATCTCGAGCTCGACGACGATGTCGCCGGCATCGGTGTGGAGCTGGACGCGGATGTTCGCGGGCGACTGGGCCAAAGCCGGGCCGGCGAGCCCGAGCAGGAGGATGAAGGCGAGATGCTTGAGCACGGCTAGACCTCCGCCCGCCCGGCGACGCTCCGCCTTGCGCCATAAGCGAAGTAGAGGACCAGGCCGACCACCTGGGCGCAGGCGAACCAGATCTGCGTCCGCTGCGGCAGGCTGTAGATCAGATAGAGGCAGCCGAGGATGCCGAAGATGCCGACCGGCCAGGCCCAGGGCGTGCGGAACAGGCGCGTCGCCGCGGGTGCGCGCTTGCGCATCACCAGCATGCAGACGCAAACCGCGATGAAGGCCGTCAGCGTGCCGGCATTGGCGAGCGCGGCGAGCTCGGCGAGCGGGATCAGCCCGGCGAGCACCGCCACCACCACCGCGGTGAAGATCGTGATCCGGACCGGCGAGCCCCGCCCGCTGACCCGGGCCAGCGCCGGCGGCAGCAGCCCGTCGCGCGCCATCACGAAGAAGATCCGGCTCTGCCCGTAGAAGAAGGCGAGGATCACCGTCGGCAGCGCCACCACCGCCGAGACGCCGAGATAATAAGCGGCGGTCGGCTGGCCGATTTCGCGCAGGATCAGCGCCAGCGGCTCGGGGCTGTTGGCGAAGCGGGTGTAGGCGAGCGCGCCGATCGCGGCGCCGGCGACCGCCATGTAGATGATCACGCAGGCGACCATTGAGCCGACGATGCCGATCTTGAGGTCGCGGCCCGGATTGCGGGTCTCCTCGGCGGCGGTCGCGATCGCGTCGAAGCCGTAGAAGGCGAAGAAGATGATCGCCGCCGCGGCCATCACCCCCACCTCGGCCCCGGGCGGTCCGCTCTTGGGGAAGCCGTAGGGCATGAACGGCTCGAACCGGGCGGCGTCGAAATAGGGCAAGGTCACCGCGACGAAGACGATCAATGCCGTCACCTTGACCGCGACCAGCACCGCGTTCAGCGTCGCGCTCTCCCTGGTGCCGTAGATCAGCAGCCCGGCAACCACTGCGATGATGAAGATCGCCGGCAGGTTGACGATGCCGCCGAGCTCCGGCCCCTGCGAGAGCGCAACCGGGAAGCCCGCCCAGGCCTGGAGCAAGGGCGAGGCATAGCCGGACCAGCCCACCGCCACCGCGCTCACCACCAGCGAATATTCGAGGATCAGGCTCCAGCCGACGATCCAGGCGAGGAGTTCGCCGAGCACGACATAGGTGTAGGTGTAGGCGCTGCCCGAGGCGGGGATCATCGTCGCCATCTCGGCATAAGCCAATGCCGCCGCGGCGCAGATCAGCCCGGCGATGGCGAAGGAGAGGATGACCGCGGGCCCGGCCTTGGCGGCGCCGACCCCGGTCAGGGTGAGGATGCCGGTGCCGACGATCGCGCCGACCCCCAGCGCGATCAGATGCGGCCAGCTCAGCGAGCGCACCAGCCGGTGCTCGGGCGCCATGTCCTCGGCCGCGATCACGACCTTCTTCGCGTTCCAGCTCGCCACTTATGCCGCTCCCCTTGCCGTGCCGGTCCGCATCTTGGTCCGGCCCGCGCCCGACGGCAAGCGTGGCCGAATTGGCACAGTCGGGACTTTCGCAACCGCGCGGCGCGATTCCGGCCTGCCGAATGGGAACTTCGGCTTTTGACCTGAGTTAAGGGGCCGCCATGGGGGCTACCGTAATGTTACGTCAAATGCCGAACCGGAGCGCATGACCTCCCTTACCGCCAGCCCGGAAGAGATGGTCGGCATGGCGCGCGCCGCGGCCCGCCGCGGGCAAGACGAGCTGCAGGCGGTGCTCGCCGGGCTCACCGCGCCGATCTATCTCACCGACGCCGACGGCTGGATCACTTTCTACAACAACGCCTGCATCGACTTCGCCGGCCGCACCCCGGCTCTGGGCGAGGATCGCTGGTGCGTCACCTGGAAGCTCTACCGCGAAGACGGCACCTTCCTCGCCCACGAGGACTGCCCGATGGCGGTCGCGGTCAAGGAGAAGCGCGAGGTCCGCGGCGCCGTGGCCCTGGCCGAACGGCCCGACGGCACCCGGGTTATGTTCACCCCCTATCCGACGCCGCTCGTCGACGAGGACGGCGAAGTCAGGGGCGCCGTCAACATCCTGATCGACGTCACCGACCACCGCCAGGCCGGCGCGCTGCGCGCCCAGGCGATCCGCTGCCGCCGCCTCGCTTTGTCGCTGACCGACCGGCAGGCGGCCCGGACGCTGATGCTGATGGCCGGCGAATATGACGAAAAGGCGCGCGCGCTGCGCAGCTGAGTTGGCCGATTGGCCCCCGCGCAATGCCGCGCTAGGACCGGCCATGATCGAAATCTCCCCGCTCCAGCCCGCCGACCGCCGCGAATGGGAAGCGCTCGCCCGCGGCTACAAGGCCTTTTACGAGACCGACCTTCCCGACGCCCGCTACGAAGAGACCTGGCGGGCGTTGATCGCCGGCGATCGCGTCCACGGCCTCGCCGCCCGGATCGGCGGGCGGATGGTCGGGATCGCCCATTATCTGCTCCACGCCCAGACCTGGGGCCCCGACGCCTGCTACCTCCAGGATCTGTTCACCGCCCCGGAAGCGCGCGGCCAGGGCGTCGCCACCGCCCTGATCGACGCCGTCGCCGAGGACGCGCGGGCGCGCGGCGCGTCCAAATATTACTGGCTGACCAAGGAGGGCAATTTGCGCGCCCGCGCGCTCTACGAGCGTATCGCCAGGTTCAAAGGCTTCCTGCGCTACGATTATCCGCTTTAGGCCGCCGCTTCGACCATGCCGTGGAGGTGGGCGATCGCCAGCTCGATGTCGCGATAGCCATATTGGCCGGCCCTGCTCTCCGCCGCCAGCAGGGCGCAGCGATGCACTTTCGTAAAATCGCCATAGGGAAATTTGTAGCGCGCCTTGGCATCCTCGGGTTCGGCGTCGTCGATGCCGAGATGCCATTTGCCAAATTCGGCGATGCCGTGCGCCTCGATAAAGTCGTTCTCGTTGGCGGCCGACGGCTGGTGCTCGCTCCAGTCGTCGCGCTCGTCCCTCACCAGCCGGCCGTCGCGGATCAGCTCCCTGGCCTGATCGAACGCGCTCCGATGAAGCTTGACCGCCATCTCACGCACGCCTCTTCGCCAGGCGCCGCCGCACCCGCTTCGCGTGGTTGTGTGCCGTTCGCCATCGCATCCGCCCGCCTTTGGGGCAACGGCGCGAACCGTCCATGACGCTCGTCAATTGCTGACGGCAAGGAGCCTAGATCGGATGTGGGGACACAAACGTATGTGTCCCCCCTTTCGTCCATGGGGAGGCGGCGGGCTATCCGATTACCGTGGTGGCGGGTGGTTAGCGCTCATCTTCAAACTCGGACTCTCATCTGACGCGGGACAAGCGCTTCGGAAGTCCGATTTCCGCTAAATTTGATTTGGTGGTTCGGGCGCTTGGTACCCTGCTTCTGCTTCAACTCATAGCCTTCGGCCATTGCATAGTCGATTAGAGCGTTCTCCAGCACCGTGAGGATCCGTGGCATCTTTTGGCCGGGCTTGGCTTTGGGCTCGCAACAAATCACGTATCGCCCACCCGCTTGAGATTCGTAAATCGCCGTCATCAGCCTGACGGAATCCAAGTGTTGAGTAACCCGATTACGAACGTCCATCGACTTGCCGACATAAAGGGGTTCCATTCGATCGCCATGTTGGCGGTAGAAGATGTAAACGCCCGGTGCCGCTGGAAGGCGGTCCAGCTCTTTGCAGTCGTAGATGGCCCCAGCGGAGGCCACTGTCAGCCTTACCGGCTTGCTCCAACATGCCTCAATATTGAGCGGCACAATTCCCTCCTCAGCGGGTGAGCTTCCGATACGTCATCCGGTGCGGACGATCCGCCTCGGGGCCCAGCCGCCGCCTCTTGTCTTCCTCATAGCTCTCGAAATTGCCTTCGAACCATTCGACCTGGCTGTCGCCTTCGAAGGCGAGGATGTGGGTGGCGAGGCGGTCGAGGAAGAAGCGGTCGTGGCTGATGATCACCGCGCAGCCGGCGAAATTCTCGAGCGCCTCCTCCAAGGCGCGCAGGGTTTCGACGTCGAGGTCGTTGGTGGGCTCGTCGAGCAGGAGGACGTTGCCGCCTTCCTTGAGCATCTTCGCCAGATGGACGCGGTTGCGCTCGCCGCCCGAAAGCTGGCCGACCTTCTTCTGCTGGTCCTGGCCCTTGAAGTTGAAGGCGCCGACATAGGCGCGGGTGCCGAGCTCGTGCTTGCCGAAGCGGAACACGTCGAGCCCGTCGGAAATCTCCTCCCAGACGTTCTTGTTGGGAGCGAGCGCGTCGCGCGACTGGTCGACATAGCCCAGGCGCACGGTCGGCCCGATCCTGATCTCTCCGGAATCGGGCTGCTCGGCGCCGGTAATGAGGCGGAACAGGGTGGTCTTGCCGGCGCCGTTGGCGCCGATGACGCCGACGATCCCGCCCGGCGGCAGCGAGAAGCTCAGATCCTCGAACAGCAATTTGTCGCCATAGGCCTTTGACACGCCGGTGAGGTCGATGACGTTGCCGCCGAGCCGCTCGGGCACCTGGATCAGGATCTGCGCCTTGCCCGGGGTGCGGTCCTCCTGCGCCTGGACGAGCTCGTCGAAGGCGCGGATGCGGGCCTTCGACTTGGCCTGCCGCGCCTTGGGCGAGCGGCGGATCCAGTCGAGCTCGTCATTGATCGCCTTCTGCTTGCCCTGCTCCTCGCGCTCCTCCTGCTCCAGCCTCTTAGCTTTCTTCTCCAAGTATCCGGAATAATTAGATTCGTAGACGTAGTAGCGGCCGCGATCGAGCTCGAGTACCCAGTTCACGACATTGTCGAGGAAATAGCGGTCATGGGTGACCAGGATGACGTTGCCGGGATAGTCGATCAGGTGCTTTTCGAGCCATTGCACGCTCTCGGCGTCGAGATGGTTGGTCGGCTCGTCGAGCAGCAGGATGCTCGGCTTTTCGAGCAGCAGCCGGGTCAGCGCGACCCGCCGCTTCTCGCCGCCCGAAAGGTTGTCGACCCGGGCATCGCCGGGCGGGCAGCGCAGCGCGTCCATCGCGATCTCGAGCTGGTTGTCGAGCGTCCAGCCGTCGACCGCGTCGATCTTCTCCTGCAATTCGCCCATCTCGGTGCCGAGCGCATCGAAATCGGCGTCGGGATCGGCCATTTCCGCCGAGATCGCGTTGAACCGGTCGACCAGCTCGACGATCGGCCGGACCGCGTCCATGACGTTCTCCTTGACCGTCTTGGTCGGGTCGAGCTGCGGCTCCTGCTCGAGATAGCCGACACTGATATTCTCCCCGGGCCAGGCCTCGCCGACGAACTCGGTGTCGCGGCCGGCCATGATCTTCATCAGGGTCGACTTGCCCGAGCCGTTCGGCCCGACGATGCCGATCTTGGCGTCGGGATAGAATTGCAGGTGGATGTTCGACAGGATCGGCTTGGGGGCGCCGGGAAAGGTCTTGGAGAGACCCTTCATGACGAAGCTGTACTGGGCGGCCATGCGGCGCTGGACTCCGGAGATGATGGGCAGAACGGTTGGCGCCTCCCTAATCTGGCGACGGCTCGATGGCAAATGGTCGCAGGCTCGGCGGGCGATCCCGCTAATTCTGCGTACCGCTCGGAACCTCGCCTGCCCCTTCGGTCCCGGTCGGAGCGGCTGGCCCTGTTCCCACGGGCGGACTGGCCGAGGGCGTCTGGGATGCCGAGACGGGCACGCTCGTCAGCCCGAGCTGCCTGCCGAGCCGAGCGGTCAGGCAGTCGCCGTTCCAGATGGCGCTGGCAAGGTCGTCGCTGAGGCCGCCGCTCCAGGCGAAGGCCCAGACGGCCGCCGCCGCGTCATAGGCGTTGAGCCCCAGGACGTCGGCGCGCTCCGCCACCAAGTTGCAGACTTCGCGGGCCGTCGTCACTTTGCCGTTGCCGTTGCCCTGGAACCTCTGGACCGAAGCGGAAATGCCGGCATCGCCGCGCAGCGCCTGCCCCAAAGTCTGGTTTTCGCCGACCGTCAGGTTCAGGACTCTTGCCGGCACCAGCCCGGAAAAGGCGATGCAGGCCTGTAGATCGTGACCGGTGAGCTCGGATTCGGGCGCGTTGCTCGCAACTGGCTGAGCCGCGCGCGACGAGCGCCTGCGGCGCGCCGTCGCGCCGGCGGCCTCGCGGTTGTCGCTCGCCGCGGATCGGGATTGAGCGTTGCAGCCAATGGAGACCGCCGATCGCTGGGATTGCCCGGTCCCGCGCAGCGGAACCGTCGAAAAGATGGAGACGATTGGCTCGGTCACATAGATGCGCCATTCTCCAAGATCGCGTTCGCCGCCCTCGCGCCAGACATGCCCCGCCATGGGAAAGTTGGCGACGATGCTGGTGACAGCGGGGCCGAGATCGCATTCACCCTCGGCCGGAGTCTCGCGCGACAGACCGCGGCGAATGAGCCAGCGTTCCGCGGGAAAATCGCTTTGCGAGCTTTCCGCCAGCTTTTCGTGGAACAGCCGGGAAATGGCGTTGTCGATGAAGTTCGTCGTCTGATTCAGTCGGTCCGAATTGAGCGCGGTCACCAGCGGACCGGTCGGTGCGACCAGCGCCGCACCACGCTGGACGATCGCAAGGAGATTCTGCGTCACTGCCGAATCGATGTCGCGCGACGCGGTGAGCGACACCTCGACCGTCGCGGTCGAACCCTGATCGACGCGGAAATAGGGGGTCAGGAAACGGCGCTCGCCAAGCTCGGATCTCCAATTCTCTCCCTCCCGACCGCTGCTGTCATGGGAGGCAGAGGCCAACGTTACCGACTGGGTGACGATGTTCGATCTGGTCACGATGAGCTTGGCCTGGAGATTGCGAGAGAAATTTCTTCCCCAGAGCAACCTCGTAAGCGGGTCGCGCGCCTCGCTGCTGTACCTGCGAGCGAGGGTCGGGTCGGCTTGAGGCGCCCGACACCGCGCGCCCGGCCGGATTCGCTCGATCCAAAATCGCACATAGCCCCCGACCGGAGAATCGAAAGCACTCTCCGGCCGCAGGTTGCGCTCCACCTGAAGCAGCGGCAGCAGATCATATTCCTGCGCGAATGCCGGCGATGCATTGCCGATCGCCAGCGCACAGGAGGTTGAAATCGAGATTGCCCTTAAGAATGCGCGCCGCCTGTTCATCATGCCTTCCCCTTTGCCAGGGTTCGTGTCCCAGTCGCTGGGATGAGGATTGGATCAATCGGTGCGGCCGCCCGCGTGACGGTCGTCACGGTACCGTAATCTCTCGCGATATTGGCAAACCCCCTTCGCGCCCCTAAGCGCAGGCCCATGAAGAAGCTGATCCCGCTCGCCTTCGCCCTCGCCCTCCCCTCCCTCGCCTCGGCCCAGAATATCGGCGGCCGCGCCGCCGAGTTGCGCGACGCCGCGCTCGCCTCCGACGCCGTCGCCTGGGACTTTCTCGAAGGGCTGACCACCGAAGTCGGCCAGCGGCTCGCCGGCACCGAGGCCGAGGCGCGGGCGCGCGCCTGGGCGGTGCGCCGGCTGACCGAAATGGGCTTTGCCAACGTCCATATCGAGACGTTCGACATGCCGGTCTGGGTGCGCGGCGAGGAAAGCGCCGAGATCGTCTCGCCTTTCCCGCAGCGCCTCGTCCTCACCGCGCTCGGCAATTCGGGGGCGACGCCGGCGCGGGGGATCGAGGCCGAAGTGGTCGGCTTCGACAGCGTCGCCGCATTGCAGGCGGCGCCCGACGCCGCGGTGCGCGGCCGCATCGTCTTCGTCGACCACCATATGATGCCGACCCAAGACGGCTCGGGCTACGGCCAGTTCGGCGCGCCGCGCCGCCAGGGCCCGACCATCGCCAGCCGCAAGGGCGCCGTGGGCATCGTCGTCCGCTCGATCGGCACCGATCATCACCGCAATCCTCACACCGGCGTCCAGACCTTCGGCGACGGCGCCCGGCCGATCCCCGCCGCCGCTTTGTCCGTCCCCGACGCCGAACAGCTCCAGCGCATCCTTTCCCGGGGCCGCCCAGTGCGGATGCATTTGACGCTGACTCCGCGCCAGACCGGCACCCACCAGTCGGGCAACGTCGTCGGCGAAGTGCCGGGCAGCGATCCCGGCGCCGGCGTGATCGCGATCGGCGGCCATCTCGACAGCTGGGACCTCGGCACCGGCGCGATCGACGACGGCGCCGGTGTCGCCATCACCGTCGCCGCCGCCCACCGAATCATGCAGGCCGGACGGCCGCGGCGGACGATCCGCGTGATCCTGTTCGGCGCCGAGGAGCCGGGCGGCTTCGGCGGCGACGCCTTGTTCGCGCGCCACCGCGCGGAGAACGACGTTGTGCTGGTCGGCGAATCCGATTTCGGAGCCGACCGAGTGTGGCGGGTCGAGTTCAGCCTCGCCGCGGCAAATGCCGCGCTCGGCGAGCGCATCGCCGCCCTGCTCGCGCCGCTCGGCATCGTCCGCGGGCCGGGCGCGGCCGACGCCGGCACCGACCTCGGCCCCTACCGGCGTGCAGGGGCCGCCGGGATCGACCTCAACCAGGACGGCACCCGCTATTTCGACTATCACCACACCCCCGACGACACGCTCGACAAGGTCGATCCCGCCCAGCTGCGCCAGAACGTCGCCGCCTGGACGGCGATGCTCGCCGCCGCCGCCGACGCGCCCGAGCGGATCGAGCCCGCGGGCGCGCCGCCTGCCCGCTGACTGCTTGACCTTTAGGGCGGCGCAATCGACAAGCTTGCGACGCCGAGGGGGCGGTCAGAGAGGCTTCGTTGCTCGCGAGGACGGACCATGTCGAACTGTTCGTCGCCGGCAACAACCTCCTCCACGGAACCCACGCCGAAAGCAACGACGCCAATCGCGGGCAACTCGCGGAACGCAGCGCCTATATCGGGACAAATCCGCTTTTGAGACGGAACGCGCGCCTTTGCGTTGCCCTGGCGCTGCTCCTCGCCGCCTCGCCGGCGCGCGCGCAGCCGACCGCGGGTGCGGTCAAGGCCGCCTTCCTGCCCCGCTTCGCCCGCTATGTCGCCTGGCCCGGCCCGGCCTTGCCCGCGGCCGGCGCACCGTTCCAGCTCTGCATCGTCGGCCGCGACCCGTTCGGCCCGATGCTCGACCATGCCGCCGCCAGCGAGCTCATCGACGGCCACGGCGTCGAGATCCGCCGCATGCCTTCGGCCGACCGGGCGGCCGGCTGCCATCTCGCCTTCGTCCAGGGGGCCGCGCCGACCGACACCAGCCGGTTGCTGCTCGCGTTGCGCGGCCAACCGATCCTAACCGTCACCGACGGCCGCGCCGGCCAGACCCGCGGCATGATCCATTTCACCATCATCGGCGGCCGTGTCCGCTTTTTCATCAACGAGGTCGCCGCCGCCGAGCAGGGCCTCTCGATCAGCTCGCGCCTGCTCGCTTTGGCGGCCGGCGTCAGGCAGCGGCGCTGATGCGGCGCTTCGCCCGCCTTTCCGAGCGCTGGAGCAACCGTCCGCTGGCAATCGTCGCGATGGTTGCCTTGCTGCTGCTCGCCGGCATCGGCATCATCCTTCAGAACGAGGCCGCCTATCGCGACCTCCAGGCGCAGGAGACGCGGGTCCAGGCCGACATCCTTTCGGCCAGCGTCGCCGCCGCGCTCGATTTCGGCGATCGCCAGGCTGCGCAGGAGGCGGTCGACACGATCCGCGTCAGCCGCCAGATCCGCGCGATCGGCGTCTATCGCGACGACGGCGCGCTGATCGCCGGCTATGGCCGCGACGGCGCCGCGCCGCCGCCCCGCTACGCCGATCCGCTGCCGGCAGCCGGCAATGCGGTCACCGCGATCGCGCCGGTGGCCAGCCGCGGCGAACGGATCGGCACCGTCTATCTCGCCGCCGATCCCGAGCCGCTGTCGAGCCGGCTGACCCGCTATCTCGTCATCGGCCTGCTGGTGGTGATGGCGGCGCTAGTCGTCATCGTCCTCGGCATTGCCCAAAACGCGCTTCACCGCGTCAACCTCAAGCTCGCCGAGCGGGCCGACGCGCTGGTCCGGACCAATGCCGAATTGAAGGTCCAGGTCGGCGAGCGCACCAAGGCGGAGGATCAGCTGCGCCAGGCGCACAAGATGCAGGCATTGGGCCAGCTGACCGGCGGCATCGCCCACGATTTCAACAATCTGCTGACTGTCATCCAGGGCTCGGCCGACATGCTCCGCCGCCCGGCGCTGGCCGAGGACAAGCGCCTGCGCTACGCCGACGCGGTCGTCCAGGCGGCGGCGCGGGCGGCGGCGCTGACCGGCCAGCTGCTCGCCTTCGCCCGCCGCCAGCCGCTCCGCCCCGAGGTCATCGAGGCCAACGACCTGATCCGCGGCATGACCGACCTGCTCGACCGCACCCTGGGCGAGCGGATCGAGGTCAGGACCATCCTCTCGGCCGACGCCTGCGCGGTCGAGGCCGACCGCGCCCAGCTCGAATCGGCCCTGCTCAACATCGCCGTCAACGCCCGCGACGCGATGCCCGACGGCGGCCTCCTGACGATCCGCACCGCGATAGCCGACGAAGCCCGCGCCGGCCGCATGATCGCGCTGTCGGTCAGCGACAGCGGCGTCGGCATGGACGAGGACACGCTGGCGCGCGCCTTCGAGCCGTTCTTCACCACCAAGGCGACCGGCAAGGGCACCGGCCTCGGCCTCAGCCAGGTCTACGGCTTCGCCAGCCAGTCGGGCGGCGAGGTCCATATCGACAGCGCCCCCGGCGAAGGCACGACCGTGACCCTGCGCCTCCCCTGCAGCGGCGCCGCCCACAGCGATCGCCAGGACGAGGACCATGCCGGGCCGGAGCTGCGTCGCAGCGGCCGCATCCTCCTCGTCGAGGACAATGAGGAGGTCGGCGAGTTCGCCGAGACCCTGCTCGGCGAGCTCGGCCACAAGGTGATTCGGGTGCGCTCGGGCGAAACGGCGCTCAGGGCGGCGCTCGACAGCAGCTTCGACGCCGTCTTCACCGACGTCGTCATGCCCGGGATGAGCGGGCTCGAGCTGGCCGAGCAGCTCGCCGAATTGCGGCCGCAGCTGCCGGTGATCCTGACCACCGGCTATTCCGACGAAATCGCCAGATCGGGCGCCGGCGGCCGGCCGGTGATCCTCAAGCCCTATCGGCTGGAGACGCTGGCGGCGGCGATCGACCAGGGGCTGGCGCGCAAGGACTAGGGCCTGCACCTAGTAGGCCGGGCCGGCGCGGCTGAGCGTCATCGTCGCGGTGTCGATCGCGAAATGCCAGTCGTGCCAGCCGTCGACCGGCGCCTCGCCCTGCCCGACGACGAGCAGCCGGTCCGGTGCCTCGACCAGATGCGACAATCTGTAGCCCGGCGGCGCCTCGATCGCTCCCGCCGGCGCTCCGTCGGCAGCGAAGAGGAGCAGCCGCCCCTCGCCTTCCAGGCTCAACGCCACCCTGAAGCCAGAGACCGGATCGAGCGTCACCGGATCGGCCGAACCTCGACGACGCGCAGATGCTGGATCCGTTCGGCGGCGGGGATCATCATCTGGAATTGCGAGCCGCCGCCGGGAAGGTAGCGATCGGCCGGGACGTCGATCTGCGGCCCGACCGTGCCGACGTCGGCGGGCAGCGGCGTCGTGATCTCATAGGTGACGACGCGATCGATCGCCGGCTTCCACGCCATTTTGACGGCCAGCGACAGCCGCACGAATTCGACGTTCGGGATCCGGTCGAACGTGCCGAACCCGCCGGGACGGTCGGTCGGCTGGCCCGGGGCGAGCGCCATCTGGAACCGCAAGCCCGCCGGCAGCGTGACGACGCTGACCTGGTGCCATTCCGGCCATGGCGATTCGCGCGCAACCAGGGCGCGATAGGCGCCCTCGGCTTCCTCGTTGGTGCGGTAGCGCCAGCGCTGGTCCACCCACCAGGCCCGAAGCGCGCCCGATCCGCCCGGCTGGGCCGGCGCCGCCGCCGCGCTTGCCGCCGGCTGAGCCGCCGCCGGGATGTCCGCCGCAACCGAAACGGACAGCAGAAGAAGAAGCGCGAGCGCCCAGCGCTGAAACAGACTCATCGACTTGCCCCCCATTCAACCGTCGTGGGTCGGGCGGATTAGAGCAGAACGAGGCTCCGGGCGCCATCCGGCGGATCATGCGCGCGCAAACAGTCCCCGGACTGCTTGCTTTTGGCGCGAAATGGTCGGGGAGACAGGATTCGAACCTGCGACCCTCTGCTCCCAAAGCAGATGCGCTACCAGGCTGCGCTACTCCCCGACATTCGATCGTCCCGGTCTTGGTGGGCCCGGCAGGATTCGAACCTGCAACCTAGCCGTTATGAGCGGCCGGCTCTACCGTTGAGCTACAGGCCCGCGGCCGGCATGGCATGGCCGGGCGCCGGCTTCAACCTTGGCTGGCGCTTTCGTCGGGTGCGGCGGCGGCCGCGGCGGCGGCCGGAAGGTGGAGAGCGAAGCGCGCCGCCTCGACGACCAGCGCCCCGCCGACCGCTTCGGCGAGGTTGCAGATCAGCCTCAATGCGAAGCCGAGCCCGAGCACGGGCGCGCCAGGCCAGTCGCCGACCGGGCTGTAGCCGGGATCGAGCAGGTCGGCCTCCGCCACGCCGCGGATCGCCGCCGGCCGGTCGACGGCAAGGCAGAGCATCGCCGCCTCGCCGCGCGCCGCCACGTCCATCGCCGCCCGGATCGTCTCGCCCTCGCCCGCCAGCCCGATCGTCGCGGCAAGCAGGCGCGCGAACATCCGTTCGGCCGCGCCGGGCTCGACCAGAGCGGGCGGCAGATCCTCGCCGATCTCGATCGCGATCGCCGCGCCGCGCTGGGTAGCCACCCGTTGGTAGGATTCGTGCAGCCGCCACAGCAAGGCGACCGCGTCGACCTGGCTCTCGCCGGTCTCGAAGCGCCTCGATTCGAGCCGGGCGGCGGTGTCGAGATCGTCGACGGCGCCGAGCAGGCCGCGCGCCTGGGCGATGATCCCGGCGGCGCTGCCGCGATAGCCGGCGGCGGCGGGGCCCATATACTGGCCTTCGATCATCTCCGCGAAGCCGATGATCGCGTTCAAGGGCGTGCGCAGCTCGTGGATCAGCTGGCGCAGGGAATCGGCCGGGAATTGGGTGCCGAACACGCCGGCCGGGCGGGTCAGATTATGGGCGATCTCGTCGACCCGCGGCCGCCGCGCGGTGCCGCGATAGCCGAGGAAGCTGCCGCGCTGCGGGTCGAAATAGGGCACGCCGGAAATCCGCCAGTCGCCCGCCGCGGGACCCGATCCGGCGACGTTGAAGCGCGCGTCGCGAAACGGGGCGCGCTTGTCGAACGCGCCCGCCGCCTGGCCGTCGACGCCATAATGGCCCGGCCCGGCGATCGCGGCGATGCTCTGCCCGACCAGCGGCCCGCGCGGCGCACCCTCGACCCAAAGCAGGATGCCCTCGGTCCCGGTCTCCCAGCGAAAGCCCGCGACATGCTCGCCGGGCAGGACCGGGGCGCTGAGGGGATGGCCTTCGCGCTGCCGGCGGAATGCCTCGATCCGCGCGACCAGCTCGCGAATCTGCGATTCGCTCTGCTCCTCGCCGGTGGCCGGCGGCGCCGGGGCCGCGGCTTCGGGCCCCTTCTCCAGCACGAAGTCGCTGGGGCCGAAGGCGCCGAGCGCATGCTTCACTTCAGGGTCGAGATCCTCGCGGTGGCGCAGCAGCGCGCGCGCCGCCGGGCCGAGCCGTGGCAGCAAGGCGAGCCACGAGCGCCGGTCGAGCCGCGCCTGGGCGATCAGCGGCGCCGCGATCGACGGGCTGTCCTCGGCGAAGAAGGCGAGCAGGTCGGGCGCGACCGCGCGTCCCGCCAGCGCCCGCGCGGCCTGGCGCCGGATCGTCGGATCGACCGCGCCGCGCGTCTCGCGCAGCAAGGCGAAGGCGCGGTCACCGTCGTCGGACCCGGCCGGGCCCTGGGCGAGCAGGTCGACGAGCTGGCGCCACTGCGCGGCCCGCCGGTCCGGGCGGTCGGCGGGCTGGGCGAGCGCGGTCGCGATCCTGTCGTCGAAACGCATCCTGCGGCGGTACCCGCGCCGGAGCGGGCGCGGAAGCGCCTTGTTGGCCGCGTCGCAAAGTGGGACGGGTCAGCCGTGAGGGGTGCTCAGCCAGAGCAGCCAGAAGCGCGCCAGCTCGGCCCGGTCGCCGCCGGTGACGGCGCGGAACGCGGCCGCCGCTTCGGCGCGCTGCCCGGCCGCCGCCAGCGCCGCGCCGAGCCGGACGTTGACGAGGCCCGGGTCCTCGCCGCCTTTCTGCAGTGCCGCCCGGTAGAGCTCGGCCGCTTCGGCATATTGGCCGTAACCGTAAAGCGCGTCGCCGGTGCGGCGCGCGACCCGCCCTTCGGCAGCCGCCAGCGCCTGGGTGCGCAGGCGCGCCAGCGAGGCACGGTCTTCGGTGATCTGGGCGGTGGCGGAGGTGAGCATCGCCCGCGCGTCGGCCGCCGAGGCCTGGAAGACATTGCGGCCGAGCCCTTCCTCGACCACCGCCTTGACCTCGCCGGGCAGGCCGGCCCGGTTGGCCGCCTGGGCATATTGGAAATAGTCGCGCTCGCTGGTCAAGACGCCGGCGGCGCGCATCAGCCGGCCAACGTCGAGGTCGGTGCCGCCGCTCTGGCCGGCAAGGTCGCGATAGATGCCGAACGCGGTCCGCCAGTTTTCCGGGGTCGGATAGGCGGTGACCAGCGCCCGCGACAGTTCGAGCGCCGGCGCCACCATATGGCCTTCATAAGCAATGGCGAGGGGCTGCCGGTACAGCGCTTCGGGGGCGTGCTGGCCGTTCGCCTCGCTGAGCTGCAGCGCGCGGCGATAGAGGGTGTAGGCTTCCGGCCGCTTGTTGAGCCGGACCTTGACCGCGGCCAGCTGGCCGATTCGGTCGACGTCGTTGGGATTGAGCTCGACAAGCCGGGTCAGCGGCGCTTCCGCGGCGGCGTAATTCTGCGCCTGAAGGGCGAAGCCGGTCTGGGCGGCGAGCAATTGCGGCAGCACCTCGGCGGGCGCGCCCCCGCTGGCGAGCATCGCGTCGACCGCCTGCGCCTGGACCTGCTGGCTTTGCGTGCCGCGGCCGATTTCGAGGATCAGCTGGCCGACGATATAGCGCCCGGTCGGGCTTTGCACCCCGGCCTGGGCGGCCGGCAGCGCGGCGGTGGCGCCCGCCCAATCCTGGGTGTGGACGGCGTCATAGAGCGGCCGGAGCGCCGCGGTTTCCTCGCGGCTGAGCTGGCCGATCTGGGGCGCCTGCTGCTGTTGCTGGGGTTGCTGCGGCTGGCGCCGCTGCCCTGCGCGCAGCGACTCGAGCGCGCTCTGCGCGGATGCGGGTGCGGCGTGAAGCAACGCCCCCCCGGCGATCACGGTCGCCGCCAGCACGGCCCTGGAAATCGTCATCGAGAGTCTCCTGTAGAAATCGTCTTCGTCAGGCCGGACGTCGCGCCAGCCAAACGAGCCAGAAGCCGGCGAGGTCCGCGCGGGGGCCGCTGACGGCCCGCAACGCGGCTTCGGCTTCGGGCCGCCGGCCGGCCAGCGCGAGCGACGCGCCCAGGCGGCTGTTGACCAGATTGGGATCCTCGCCCCCCTTCAGCAGCGCGGAGGAATAGAGGGCGGCCGCCTCGGCATATTGGCCGTAGGCGAAATGGGCGTCGGCGGCGGCGCGCGCCTGCTGCGCGGTCGCGGCGGCGGCGCTGCCTTGCGCGTGCAGCCGGGCAAGCGCCGGCCGGTCCGCGGCGACGCGGCGGTTGATCGCCGCCGCGGCCTGGGCGATCGCCGGCTTGGCGCTATCGAGCATGCCGCGCGACACCCCTTCGTCGAACGCCGCATTGGCCTCGCCGGGGAAGCCGGCGCGGTCGAGCACCTGGGCGAAATCGAGATAGTCGCGCTCCCCGGCCAGCGACTGGGTGGCGCGCTGCAGCCGCCGGATGTCGAGATCGAGCGCCGGATCGGCGGCGGCGAGATCGCGGTAGACGAGCAGCGAATCGCGCCAGTTGACCTGGCTGGGATAAGCGGCGACGAGGGCGCGGGCGAAGCCGATCGCCTGCGGTGCGAGCTGGGTGAGGCCGAGCGGCGGCCGCGTCCCGTCAAAGGCGACAGCGACGGCGCGGCGGTGGAGGCTCTCGCTCGAGGCGCGGCCGGCGGCCTGGTTGGCGGCGAGCGCGCGGCCGAACAGCTGGACTGCCAAGGTGCGGTCCGCGGCCGCGGTCGCGCGGCTGTTGACGCGCGATTTGAACTGGCCGTAATCGGCGAGCGCCTCGGCATTGTTGGGCTGGACTTCGACGATCCGGGCGAGCAGCCGCTCGGTCCTCGCCATGTCGCCGCCCGAATATGCGCGCGCCGCCTGGTTGGCGAGCAGCGAGGCGAGCTCGTCCGGCGGGGAAAGGCCGCTGTCGACGAGCGCGTCGACCGCGGCCGTGAACATCGCCCGGTCGCCGCGGGCGCGGCCGATCTCGAGCTGGAAGTAGGCGACGGCATAGCGCGCGTCGGCGCCGCGCGCGGCGGCGCGGGCGGCGGCCAACGCGGCGTCCTGCGCGGCGCGGTCCGGGCCGGCGGCGGCCGCCTGCAGCGCGGCGATCGCCCCCTGCTCGTCGCGACCCAGGCTGAGCGCGTGCGCCGCCGGCTGCGCGGAAACGGGCGGCGCGATCCCGGCAAGCAACAATGCCGCGGCCGCGGCCTTCAGGACGTTCATGAAAAGCGCCTCCACACAGCGAATCCGGCCCGACAGGGACGAGAGGGCCGAGCCTTTAGCGACAAGGCGTCCGGCTTGCTAGGGCCGCGGCCCTGAACGCCCCTTGAATTGGGGACAGTCACTTTTCCCACGGTCCGACGCGATCCATGCTCGGCCTTGCGAAAAGTGACTGTCCCCTTAGCCGGTCGCCCGCGCGCGTACGCGTACGCGCGCGCAGGGTGGCGCTGGCCGGCCGCATCGGTTAGGGTCCCCTCAAATCGCCGGCGCCGCGGCGCCTTCTCTTGCAAGACAAATCAGGACAATCCATTGGCCAGCGCCCCGCCGACCATCGAACCCAGCGACATTTCCCCCATCTCCATCGTCGAGGAGATGAAGACCTCCTATCTCGATTATGCGATGAGCGTGATCGTCGCCCGCGCTTTGCCCGACGTGCGCGACGGGCTGAAGCCGGTTCACCGCCGCATCCTCTACGCCTGCCAGGAAGGCGGCATGGTCCCGGGCCGACCCTACCGCAAGTCGGCCAAGATCGTCGGCGACGTGATGGGCAATTACCACCCGCACGGCGACAGCGCGATCTACGACGCGCTCGCCCGGATGACCCAGGACTGGTCGATGCGGGTGCCTTTGATCGACGGCCAGGGCAATTTCGGCTCGATGGACCCCGATCCGCCGGCGTCGATGCGTTACACCGAGGCGCGGCTCGCCAAGGTGGCGATGACCCTCTTGGACGATCTCGACAAGGACACGGTCGATTTCACCCCCAATTACGACGCCTCGCGCCCGGAGCCGCAGGTGCTGCCCGCGCGCTTCCCGAACCTGCTCGTCAACGGCGCCGGCGGCATCGCGGTGGGCATGGCGACCAACATCCCGCCGCACAATCTCGGCGAGGTGATCGCCGCCTGCAAAGCCTATATGGACGATCCGGCGATCACCATCGAGCAATTGATGGAGATCGTCCCCGCCCCCGATTTCCCGACCGCGCCTTTGATCCTCGGCCTGGCCGGCGCTCGCAGCGCCTATCTGACCGGCCGCGGCTCGATCATCATGCGCGCGCGCCACATGATCGAGGAAGGGCGCGGCGACCGCCGCTCGATCGTGCTGACCTCGATGCCGTACCAGGTCGGCAAGAACGGCCTGGTCGAGAAGATCGCCGAGGCGGCCAAGGACAAGCGCGTCGAAGGCATTTCCGACATCCGCGACGAATCGAACCGCGAGGGCGTCCGCGTCGTCATCGACCTGAAGCGCGACGCGACGCCCGACGTCGTCCTCAACCAGCTCTGGCGCCACACCCCGGCCCAGTCGAGCTTCCCGGCCAACATGCTCGCGATCCGCGGCGGCCGGCCCGAGACGCTGACGCTCAAGGACTTCATCGAGAGCTTCGTCCGCTTCCGCGAGGAAGTGATCACCCGGCGGGCCAAGTTCGAGCTGGCCAAGGCCCGCGAGCGGGCCCACCTTTTGCTCGGCCTGGTCATCGCCGTCACCAATCTCGACGAGGTGGTCCGCATCATCCGCGCCTCCGCCTCGCCGGCCGAAGCCCGCGCGTCCCTGATCGCCCGCGAATGGCCGGTCGCCGAGATCGCGCCCTATATCGCGCTCGTCGAAGCGGTCGAAGCGGTCCGCGGCGCGAGCTACACGCTGTCCGACGCGCAGGTCCGCGCGATCCTCGAGCTGCGCCTCCATCGCCTCACCGCTCTGGGCCGCGACGAGATCGCGGGCGAACTGCGCAGTCTCGCTACCTCGATCACCGGCCTGCTCGAGATCCTCGGCGACCGGGTCAAGCTCTACGCGGTGATGCGGGACGAGTTCGACGAGATCGCCGCCGCCTACGCGACCCCGCGCGTCGCCGAGATCGCCCCGGCCTGGGACGGGATCGAGGACGAGGCGCTGATCGAACGCGAGGACATGGTCGTGACGGTGACCCTGGGCGGCTACATCAAGCGCACCCCGCTCGAGACGTTCCGCACCCAGGCGCGCGGCGGCAAGGGCCGCGCCGGCATGGCGACCAAGGAGGAGGATGCGGTCACCGAATTGTTCGTCACCTCGACCCACACGCCGGTCTTGTTCTTCTCGACCCACGGCAAGGTCTACCGGCTCAAGGTCTGGCGGCTGCCCGAAGGCGCCCCCCAGGCGCGCGGCCGGCCGATGGTGAACCTGCTGCCGCTCGCCGAGGGCGAGACCATCTCGACGGTGCTGCCGCTCCCCGAGGACGAGGCCGAATGGGGCAAGCTCCACGTCATGTTCGCCACCGCCAAGGGCTCGGTCCGGCGCAATTCGATGGACGCGTTCGCCAACATCCGCACCTCCGGCAAGATCGCGATGCGGTTCGAGGAGGGTTCGGAAGACCGGCTGATCGGCGTTTCGCTGCTGACCGCGGACGATGACGTGCTGCTCGCCACCCGCAACGGCAAGGCAATCCGCTTCGCCGCGACCGACGTGCGCGAATTCCAGAGCCGCGATTCGACCGGCGTGCGCGGCGCCCGGGTGATCGGCGAGGACGAGGTGATCTCGATGTCCGTGCTGCGCGGCTTTGCGGCCACGACCGAGGAGCGCGACGCCTATTTGCGCGCCGCGCCGTGGAAGGAAGGCGAGCGTGAGCCGACCCTGTCCCCGGAGCGGATGGCCGAGTTCGAGGCCGCCGAGGAGTTCATCCTCACCGTCTGCGCCAACGGCTACGGCAAGCGCAGCTCGGCCTACGAATATCGCCGCACCAACCGCGGCGGCCAGGGCATCACCAACATCGACAACCTCGCCCGCAACGGCCCGGTCGTCGCCTCCTTCCCCGCCCATGCCGGCGAGCAATTGATGCTGGTCACCGACCAGGCCAAGCTGATCCGGATGAGCGTCGGCGACACCCGCGTGATCGGCCGCAACAGCGCCGGCGTCCGCCTGTTCAACGTCGCCGATGACGAGCATGTCGTCTCGGCGGCGCGGATCGAGGAGAGCGCGGAGGAGGACGAGGCCGAGCCGGTGCCGGAGACGGTGGACGACGGCGCCGGTTCCGGCGCCGACTGAGGGCGCGAGGAGACTGGCTTTGCTGGGCGTGCTGTCATTGCTGTTGTCGGCGAGCCAGGCCATCGCGACTCCGCCGACCGTCGAGCAGGAGATCGTCGTCATCGGCGAGAGGCTGAGGACCTGGCGGGCGAGGTACTCCGTTCGCGGGAGCCAAGTGCGTTGCCGAACGACGAGATCGACCGGCGATCGCGAGATCGACGCGATTGGCTGCGTTGCGTTCGAGACTTGCATCGGCCAGCTCAGGGCGCGGATCGATGAAAGCGACCGGAGGGATCTGGAAAGCGCCACGCGCAGAAGCATGAAAGCTGCGATCCAGCGCGATCTCCCAACCTGCGTGACCGCGCGTCGGGACGAGCTCATCGCGGATTTGGCCGACCGGCGATTTCGCGCGCGCAACGGCGAATAGTCGCTGTCACCTCAGGCGTAGAGGTCGACCGCTTCCCAGTCCGGCATCGCCGTTTCGCGCAGCGGGGTGCGGTGGCAGCCGGCGGGGTCGCGCTCGAAGCAGAGCAGGGCCGAGGGCTTCTCTTCGGCGAGCGCGACCATCCGCGCCGCCTCGGCGCCGGCCTCGGGCGTGTCGAGCTGCTCGGCGTAGATCCGGTTCATCACCTCCCACTTGCCCTTGCGCGCCGCCTCGCGCCCGGCCGGCGGCGTTCCCAGCGCCTTCAGGTGGACATAGTCGATTCCCGCCTCCCCGAGGCCCGCGGCGAGGATGTTCTTGGAGAAACCGGGCTTGCGCGACATCGGCACCGCGCGGACGTCGATCACCCGCTCGACGCCGGCCTGCTGGAGCGCCGCGATCAGCTCGCTCTGGGTGGCGCCTTGATAGCCGATGGTGAAAATCCGCACGCGCCGCTTCCTCCTCGTGGATGGAATGACTATCGCAGCCGCGATGGCAACCCAAGTCCATATCATCGGCGGCGGTCTGGCGGGATCCGAGGCGGCCTGGCAGCTCGCCCAAGCGGGCGTCGCGGTGCGCCTCTCGGAAATGCGCGGCTCCGGCGAGATGACGCCCGCGCACCAGACCGACGGCCTTGCCGAGCTGGTCTGCTCGAACAGCTTCCGTTCCGACGACGCCGAGCACAATGCGGTCGGGCTGCTGCACGCCGAGATGCGCAGCCTGGGCTCCATCATCATGGCCGCGGCCGACGCCCACCGGGTCCCGGCCGGATCGGCGCTGGCGGTCGACCGCGACGGCTTCTCGACAGCGGTGACGGAGCGGCTCGCCGCCCATCCCAATGTCGAGATCGTCCGCGAGCGGGTCGACGCCCTCCCCTCCTCCGGCCTCACCATCGTCGCGACCGGGCCTCTCACCGCGATGACGCTGGCGGACTCGATCGGCGCGGCGACCGGGGCCGACGCCCTCGCTTTCTTCGACGCGATCGCGCCGATCGTCCATCGCGACTCGATCGACATGGATGTTTGCTGGATGGCGAGCCGCTGGGACAAAGGCGACACGCGCGACTACATCAACTGCCCGATGACCAAGGAGCAGTATCTCGCCTTCCATCAGGGGCTGCTCGACGGCGACAAGACCGAGTTCAAGGAGTGGGAGAAGGATACGCCTTACTTCGAGGGCTGCATGCCGATCGAGGTGATGGCCGAACGCGGCGAGGACACTTTGCGCTACGGGCCGATGAAGCCGGTCGGCCTCGACGATCCGAGGACGGGGCGCTGGCCTTACGCAGTCGTCCAGCTGCGCCAGGACAATGCCCTCGCCACGCTGTGGAACATGGTCGGCTTCCAGACCAAGCTGAAGCATGCCGAACAGGTCCGCCTGTTCCGCACCATTCCGGGGCTCGAGAAAGCCGAGTTCGCGCGGCTGGGCGGGCTTCACCGCAACACCTTCCTCAATGCGCCGCAGCTGCTCGACCCGACCTTGCGCCTCAAATCGGCGCCCCACATCCGCTTCGCCGGCCAGATCACCGGCTGCGAGGGCTATGTCGAATCGGCCGCGATCGGCCTGCTCGCCGGCCGCTTCGCCGCGGCCGAGCTCAGGGCCGAGACGCTCGCGGCCCCGCCTCTCACCACCGCTTTGGGCGCCCTGCTCGGCCACATCACCGGCGGCGCCGACGCCCAAAGCTACCAGCCGATGAACGTCAATTTCGGCCTGTTCCCGCCGATCGAGGGCCGGGCCAGGAAGGCCGACCGGAAGAGGCTCTACACCGGCCGGGCCAAGGCGGCGCTGGCGGAGTGGCTCGCCTGATCAGTCGGCGGCGGCGCCGTCGCCATTGCCCCGGCTCGCGCAATTGCACCGCGGATTCGCGGCCGCGGTCCGGCGCTGCGCCGGCGCGGTGGCGGCGAACTCGGCGCGATTGAGAGCGCGATCGTGGTCGGCGTCGGCGCTCGCGAAGCGCTGCAGCAGCCGCGCCGCCGATTCCTCGAACGACAGCTGGCCATTATGGTCGGTGTCGAGCCGGGCGAAGGCGCGGCGGCGCCCGTAGGTCAGCTCCTCGAGCGTGACCCGGCCGTCATTGTCGCGGTCGGCGCGGCCGAAGCGGCGCTGCTCGCGGGTGCGCTCGTCGGCCGCGGGCGGCCGTGCCGGCGCGCCGGCGACGATCGGCGCAGTGCCGGACCGGGCCGGGGGCGCGGGCACCCCCTCCCCGTCCCCCTGGGCCATGCCGGTCCAGATGAAAAAGCCCGCCGCGGCGAGCAGCAAAGCCGAGCCAACCCCTGCGAAGAATCGCGACATCGCAGCCTCCTTTTTGGAGCACGCTAGCGCGATTCTTCGAAAACGCCAAATCTGGGGCGATATGCATCGGTTTTAGCTCAGTTTCCGGTCAGGCGATGGCGCAGCATCCGGATCATCCGCGCCGGCGCGCCCGGCCGCTCGCGGCGGTCCGGCCCGCGGGCGAGATCGCGGCGGGCGAGCGCGGCCAGCATGCCCAGCGGCCGCAGCGGCCGCGGCCATTTCGAGTCCTCGACATGGCGCGAAGCGGCGGCGAGCGCGGCCCGGGCTTCGCCTGGATCGGCGCTGCGGCGGGCGAGATCGGCCAGCGCCCACAGCCGGCCGGCGCCCTCGACCGGAAAATCGGGGCCGCCGAGCAGCCGCGCCGAATGGCGGAACAGCGCGCCTCCCCGCGCCGCCGCATAGGCCTCCAGTGCCGCCGCGCTGGGCGGGCCCTCGGCCAGCAGCACCTCCCACCCGTCGGTCATGCCGGCGAGCTCGGCGGCGGGTAGGGCATAAGCGGCGATCCCCCGGAGGACGGGCTCCGGCGGCGCCGGCTCGCGGTCGAGCCGCGCCAGCGCCTCGCGCCACCAGGCGAGCCGGATCCGGCCGATTTGCCGATCGCGGCGACCGGCGAGGACCGCGCCCAAAGTGACGTCAAGACGCCAGAGCGCCGCGAGAGCGGGGCGCGAGGCGGCGGGAACGTAGGCGAGCGCGAGGCGGCGGTCGGCGTCGAGAATCAAAAGCCCCTCCTCTTGATGGGGAGGAGTTTGGGGTGGGGTGAACATAAGAGACTCGCGCCGCGTGGGTGGAGAATCCACCCCCACCCCGACCCTCCCCCATCGAGGGGGAGGGAATATGTCAGCGGTAGAGCACCTTCTTCGCGGCGGCGACGACGTCGTCGACCTTGATCAAAGCCAGTTTCTCGAGATTGGCGGCATAGGGCAGCGGCACGTCCTCGTCGGTGACCCGCAGCACCGGCGCGTCGAGATCGTCGAACCCCTCCGCCATCGCCACCGCGATCAATTCGGCCGAGATCGAGCAGACCGGCCAACCCTCCTCGACGCAGACCATGCGGTTGGTCTTGGCGAGGCTGGCGAGCACGGTCGCCTTGTCGAGCGGGCGCAGCGTCCTGAGGTCGATCACTTCCGCCTCGATCCCCTCCTCGGCGAGCTTGCCGGCGGCGTCGAGGGCGACGCCGACGCCGATCGAATAGCTGACCAGGGTCACGTCCCTGCCTTCCCTGACCACCGCCGCCTTGCCGATCGGCAGGACGTAGTCGGCGAGCTTGGGGACGTCGAAGCTCTGGCCGTAAAGCAATTCATTTTCGAGGAATACGACCGGGTCCTCAGATCTAATCGCGGCTTTCAGGAGACCCTTGGCGTCGGCGGCGCTGTACGGCGCGATGACCACCAGCCCGGGGACGGCGGCATACCAGGGCCCGTAATTCTGGCTGTGCTGGGCGGCGACCCGGGCGGCGGCGCCGTTGGGGCCGCGGAAGACGATCGGGCAGCGCATCTGCCCGCCCGACATATAATTGGTCTTCGCCGCGGAATTGATAACGTGGTCAATCGCTTGCATGGCGAAGTTGAAAGTCATGAACTCGACGATCGGGCGCAGGCCGGCCATCGCCGCGCCGGTGCCGACGCCGGCGAAGCCATATTCGGTGATCGGCGTGTCGATCACCCTTTTGGCGCCGAACTCCTCGAGCAGCCCCTGGGTGACCTTGTAGGCGCCCTGATATTCGGCGACCTCCTCGCCGATCACGAACACCCGCTCGTCGGCCCGCATTTCCTCGGCCATCGCGTCCCGCAAGGCCTCGCGGACGGTGGTGCGGACCATCTCGGTGCCCTCGGGCACGTCCGGCTCGTCGACCGTGTGCGCGACCGCGGCGACGAGGTCCCGCGCCGCCGTCTCCATCCGGTGCGGGGTCGGCGCGGCCGATTCCGGCCGCGGCGGCGCCGGCGCCTCTTGCCGGGGAGCCTCGGCGGCGGCGGCGTCTTCCCCCTCCCCGGCCAGGATCGCGATCACGGCGCCGACCTTGACCCCGTCGCTGCCCTCGGGAACGAGGATCTTCGCGATCGTGCCTTCGTCGACCGCCTCGAACTCCATCGTCGCCTTGTCGGTCTCGATCTCGGCGAGGATGTCGCCGGACTTGACGCTGTCGCCCTCCTTGACCAGCCATTTGGCGAGCGTCCCCTCCTCCATCGTCGGCGAGAGCGCGGGCATCTTGAGTTCGATCGGCATCAATAGCTCCCGACCAGCACGTCGGTGTAGAGCTCGCCTGGCTCGGGCTCGGGCGCCTGCTCGGCGAAGTCGGCCGCCTCGATCACGATCTTCTTGATCTCGGTGTCGATCGCCTTCAAATCGGCCTCGCTCGCGCCCATCGCCTCGAGCTCCTTCTTGGCCTGCTCGATCGGGTCGGACTTGTCGCGGACCGCCTGGACCTCTTCGCGCGAGCGGTATTTGGCCGGATCGGACATCGAATGCCCGCGATAGCGGTAGGTCTTCAATTCGAGCAGGATCGGCCCCTTGCCGCCGCGCACCCATTTGAGCGCGGTCTCGGCGGCGCCGCGCACGGCGAGCACGTCCATGCCGTCGATCTGGAGGCCCGAGATGCGGAACGATTCGCCGCGCTTGTAGAGCTGGTCCTCGGCCGAGGAGCGGTTGACGCTGGTGCCCATCGCATATTGGTTGTTCTCGATCACGAAGATGATCGGCAGCTTCCACAGCTCGGCCATGTTGAAGCTTTCGTAGACCTGGCCCTGATTGGCGGCGCCGTCGCCGAAATAGGCGAGGCAGACGCCGCCGTCGCCGGCATATTTGTGGCTGAAGGCGAGGCCGGTGCCGAGGCTGACCTGGGCGCCGACGATGCCGTGGCCGCCGTAGAAGCGGTGCTCGACGCTGAACATGTGCATCGAGCCGCCCTTGCCCTTGGAGATGCCGGCCGCACGGCCGGTCAATTCGGCCATGATCAGCTTGGGATCGATGCCGTAGGCGAGCATGTGGCCGTGGTCGCGATAGCCGGTGATGACGCTGTCCTTGCCGACCTCGAGCGCCGACTGCAGCCCGACCGCGACCGCTTCCTGGCCGATATAGAGGTGGCAGAAGCCGCCGATCAGGCCGAGCCCGTAAAGCTGGCCGGCGCGCTCCTCGAAGCGGCGGATCAGCAGCATCTGCTTGTAAAAATCGAGCAGCTCGTCCTTCGACGCCTGATAGCGCTTCGGCTGCGGCGGGCGCTCGCGGTTCGGGATAGCCGGTGGCGCGGGAGCGGCATCCTTGCCTTTCGCGGCGCCCTTCGGCGTGGCTGGCTTGGCCATGAACGGCCCTCTCCCGAAGTTGAAAAGCTGCGGCTCTATGGCGGCAAACGCGGGAGCGCGCAACATTGCCCGACGACGTTCGCGCCGCTGCTCTCGCTGCTGCCGCTGCCGCTCCCGCTCAAGCCGCAGCAGGGCCTTGATCGAATAAGGCGAGCGGCGGTGGCTTGCCTCCGCCGCGGAAGTTGATGGCGAAGTTGAAGTAAGTGGAGGATATGCAGGAGGCGCGCAGCGTCCCGCGTCCCGGCATCGATCCGTCGCCGTCAGGGCGGGTGCCGCGCGCTGCTGCGTCGCAGCCGCGGAAGTTGACGGCCTTGCGGAAGTTGACGGCCTTGCGGAAGTTGACGGCCCGCCGCCGAGCGCATCGTCCCAGGCGCGGCGGAAGCCGGCGGCGGCGGGGTGGCGATAGAGCCGGTAGGCGCACTCGCTCGATCGCCCCACCCGGCGGCAGGCTTCGAGGACGCAGCGGGTGCGGCGCAGCTCGGCGATGAACGCCGCCTGGAGGTCCGGCGTCCAGCCGTCGCGGCGGTAGCGGAGCGGCACCGGCTCGAAGTCGGGACGGGGCGGCGACTCGCCCGTGCGGGGCATGTTGCTCTCGGCCATGCTCGCATTTAGAACAATATGCGAACAAATGGCAAGGAAAAATCCTGCCGGAGGCGACTGCCCGCCGACTCAGAGCTCCCTCTCCCAACCCTCCCCCCGCCGGGGAGAGGGTGTCTAGGGACGCGCGGGAGCGGCGGCCTGGCGGGCGCGCGGCGCGGCCTGCGCGTCGTCCATCGGGATGATCACTTCGTCCGGGCGGACGAGGCCGAGCTCGCGGCGGACCATCTCCTCGGCGAGGTCGGGATCGGCGTGGGACGGATCGAGCAACTGCGAGCGGTGCGCGAGCCGCGCCCGTTCGGCCTCGAGCTGGGCGAGCCTGGTGGTTTCGACGGTTTTGGCGCGGCGATAATCGCCCCAGGCGAGGACGCCGTTCTCGCCGACGATCGCGGCGCCGAGGAAATAGGCGATGACCAGGCATCCGGCCGCGGGCCACGCCGCCCGCCGGATCAAGATCAAAGGATTGCGCCCCACCGTCATCGCGTCGTCACAGAATCAGCAATTCGCCACGGAATCAAGCCTTTTAAGAACGATTCCGCATAATAAATCCGGCCATCCGGTCGATTAGCGAGTCGAACGGTTGAAGACGGCGCGCCCCGGATAAAGCGCCGCCGCGCCCAGCTCCTCCTCGATTCGGAGCAGCTGGTTGTACTTGGCGGTGCGGTCCGAGCGGGCGAGGCTGCCGGTCTTGATCTGGCCGCACCGGCAAGCGACCGCGAGGTCGGCGATAATGGTGTCCTCAGTCTCGCCCGAGCGGTGCGACATCACCGCCGTATAGCCGGCGGCATGGGCCTCGGCGACGGCTTCCAGCGTCTCGGTCAGGGTGCCGATCTGGTTGGCCTTGATCAGGATCGAATTGGCGAGGCCGCGTTCGATCCCCATCGCCAGCCGCTTCGGATTGGTGACGAACAGGTCGTCGCCGACCAGCTGGATCCGGTCCCCGAGCCGCTCGGTGAGGATCCGCCACCCCTCGAGGTCGTCCTCGGCCATGCCGTCCTCGATCGAGGCGATCGGATAGGCCTCGGCGAGCTCGGCGAGCCAGGCGGCCATCTCCCGCGGCGAGAGCGTCGCGCCCTCCCCCTCCATCCGATAGGCGCCGTCATTGAAGAATTCGGTGGCGGCGCAATCGAGGGCGAGGACGACGTCCTCGCCGGGCGCGTAGCCGGCGCGCTCGATCGACGTCATGATGAAGTTGAGGGCGTCGTGGGCGGAGGCGAGGTCGGGCGCGAAGCCGCCTTCGTCGCCGACCGCGGTGGAGAGGCCGGCATCGTGCAGGCCTTTCTTGAGCGTGTGGAAGATCTCGGCGCCGCAGCGCAAAGCCTCGGCGAAGGTCGGCGCGCCGACCGGCATCACCATGAACTCCTGGAAGTCGATCCGGTTGTCGGCATGGACGCCGCCGTTGACGATGTTCATCATCGGCACCGGCAGCGTCACCGCGCCGGCGCCGCCGATCGCGCGGTAGAGCGGCAGGCCGCGCGCCGCCGCCGCGGCCTTCGCCGCGGCGAGGCTGACGCCGAGGATCGCGTTGGCGCCCAATCGCGCCTTGTTGCCGGTGCCGTCGAGCGCGATCAGCGCCGCATCGAGGCCGGCCTGGTCCTCGGCGTCGCGGCCCGCGACCGCGCCGGCGATCTCGCCGTTGACCGAAGCGACCGCCTGGGTCACGCCTTTGCCGAGCCAGCGGCTGATGTCGCCGTCGCGCTTCTCGACCGCCTCGTGGGCGCCGGTCGAGGCGCCGGACGGCACCGCCGCGCGGCCGAAGCTGCCGTCCGCCAGCCCGACGTCGACCTCGACCGTCGGGTTGCCGCGGCTGTCGAGGATCTGGCGGCCGTGGACGTGGGCGATGGCGGTCATTTTGTTGCGGCCTCGTTATGAGCTATGGGGACAAGGGCCCGCGAATATCGGCCCGCCGCTGCGCATGCAACTTTCCTCGCCGGCCGTCGGAACGGTGCCGCGCGGCGGGTGTTTCAGGAGGCGAACGCAGGTTTCGTTCGCAATTGTGGAGATTTGTCATGCCCCCTCGTCAGCCCGCTCTGCCCGAAGGCACCGATCATGTCGTCCGCGGCGCCGCCGCCGACGGCGAGACGAGCAACGGCTTCGTCGCCAAGGCCGGCAATGGCGGCGGCACCGACCGGCTGGTGAGCCAGGTCCGCGACCAGGTGACCAATTTGCGCGGCCAGGCGGCCGAGCGCGCGCGCGGCTTCGCCGACGAGGGCAAGGGCCGCGTCACCGGCCTGCTGGAGGACGTCAGCGAGGTGTTGGGCGACGCCGCCCGCTCGGTCGATGAGCGGCTCGGCGAGGATTATGGCGATTATGCCCACCGCGCCGCCGACGCCGTCGCCGGCTTTGCCGGGCGCATCCGCGACAAGAGCGTCGACGACATCATCGACGATACCCGCGACTTCGTCCGCAAGAGCCCGGCGATCGCGATCGGCATCGCTGCCGTCGCCGGCTTCGCGCTGATCCGGGTCATCAAGACCGGCTTCGACGAGGCAAGCGGGCGCCGCGGCGCGGACAAGAAAGACTGAGTTTGGACGCGCCGGCCGACGATCCCCGCGAAGAATCGATCGGCGACCTGTTCGGCCGCCTGATCGAGGATGGGAAAAGCTACGCCGAGGCCGAGCTCGAGCTGATCAGGACGATCGCCGAATATCGGGCGCTGCGGGCGCGCCGCGCCCTGGTCTCGCTGGCCGTCGGCTGGTTCCTCCTCGTCACCTCGACGACGGCGGTGGTGATGGGCGCGGTGCTCAGCCTCGGCAACCGGATCGACCCGATCTGGGCCGGGCTCCTGGTCGGCATCCCGCTCGCCGCCGGCGGCTACGGCCTGGTCAGCTACGGCTGGAGCGGGATCAAGGGGCTGGTCCGCGACAAGGCCGAGCAGCAGGCGATCGACAAGGGCGCGGCGTCGTGAACCTCGTCGAGATCGAGCAGGCCAAAAGCGACGCCGTGCGCGCCAAGCGCCGCTTCGAGCAGACGCTCGCCGCGGTCCAGGACCGCCTGCGCCCCGGCAATCTCGCCGAAGAGGCCTGGGACGGGGTCAAGGACAAGGGCGCCGATCTCGCCGACGGCGCGCTGCAGGCGGTGAAGAGCCGGCCCAAGGCGGTTTCATTGGCGCTCGGCGCGCTCGCCATCTTTCTCGCCCGCCAGCCGCTGAAACGGGCGGTGACCCGGCTTATCTCCGGGGACGAGGAGGGCGACGGCAACAATCGGGACGACGCGGAGTTGAGCGTCACGGAAGGAGTGAATTGATGGCTTCGAACGACCAGAGCGGCAACCGGGATCGCGGCGCGCGCGGCCGCGCCGCCGAGGCTTACCAGGCGGCGCGCGAACGCACGGCTTCTGCCTATGAGGCGGCGCGGCGCAGCGCCGGCGACGTCACCCGCCAGGCGAGCGAGCAGCTCGCCGTCTATCCGGTCGCCGCGGTGGTCGGCGGCTTCGCCGTCGGCGCCCTGCTCGCCGCTTTGCTGCCGGGCAGCGAGCGCGAGGAGCGGCTGCTCGGCAAGACCGGCCGCCGCCTGACCGGCGCCGCGCGCGAGGCTGCGCAGAAGGGCCTCGATGCCGGCAAGACGCAAATCGAGGAGATCCGTGCCAAGGCCGCGCAGAAGGTCGGCGAGGCGGTCGTCGACGCGGTCAGCGGCAAATCCTGATCGCAGGCATGAGCAAGCTGCATTTGGTGTTCGGCGGCCGGGTCAAGGACCCGCGCGGTCTCGATTTCGACCTTGCGACGATCGACATGGTCGGCCTCTATCCCGATTATGCGAGCGCGCTCGACGCCTGGCGCGGCAAGGCCCAGCGCAGTGTCGACGACGCCGAGATGAAATATGTCGTCGTCCACCTCCACCGCCTGCTCGAGCCGGAGGAGAGCGGGAAATAGCCCGTCATCCCGGCGAAGGCCGGGATCCCAGGACAAGAAGTTTCGGCGTGGCTCGCTGAGACCCCGGCTTTCGCCGGGGTGACGGCCTGTGGGGGCCGTCAGGCCTTGCGGTAGCGGAACTTCAGCAGCGGGATGGCGAGCAGGAGGCCGGGGATGAAGCCGCCGATATGGGCGGCGACCGCGATCGTCATCGCCGGGCCGGTGCCGGGGATCAGGCCGCCACGGACGATGATCCCGACGATCAGGTTCAACCCCACCCAGGCGGCAAGCAGCCACAAGGCGTTGAGCGCCAGCGCGAGCCGGCGGCCGGCGACCTTCACCTTGTTCCTGCCGAACAATACCGCATAGGCGCCGATCACCGCCGAGATCGCGCCGCTCGCGCCGATCATCGGCGCCGCCGAGTGGGGATCGGCGAGATATTGCCCGCCCGCGGCGGCATAGGCGCCGACGAGATAAAGGATCGCGATCGCGGCCGGGCCGAGCACCCATTCGACATGGCGGCCGCAGAAGGTCAGCATGATGAGGTTGAAGACGAGATGGATGAGGCCCGCATGGACCAGGGTCGCGGTCAGCGGCGTCAGCCAGAACGGCGCCACCGAGCCGTCCTCGCCCAGGGTCGCGCGGAGCGGAATGAAGCCGCCCCAGATCGCCGCCCATTCGAGCCGGCCGAGCACGGCGACGACCAGCCAGGCGGCCGCAGTCACCGCCGCGATGGCGAGCGTCAGGCGGGCCTGGGCCCAGCTTGCCGGCGGACGCATCGGCGCTTTCCTAGCGAAACTCGATCTTCTTGATCTCGTAATATTTGTCGCCGGACGGGGCCGAGAATTCGACCTCCTCGCCCTTCATCCGCCCGATCAGCGCCCGGCCGAGCGGCGAGGCGTAGCTGATCCGGCCGATCCGGGCGTCGGCCTCGGTCTCGCCGACGATCTGGTATTTGATCTTGTTGTCGTGCTCGTCGCGCAGGTGGACGGTGGCGCCGAAGATCACCTTGTCGCCGCTGAGGGTCGCGGGATCGATCACCATCGCCCGGCTGATCCGGTCCTCGAGATCGGCGATCGTCGATTCGACCTGGCCCTGGCGCTCCTTGGCGGCATGATATTCGGCATTTTCCGAAAGATCGCCATGGCCGCGCGCTTCCTCGATCGCGTCGATGATCGCCGGCCGCTCGACCGTCTTCAGGTGACGGACGTCGTTCTGCAGCTTCTCATAGCCCTCGGCCAGCATCGGCAGCTTGTCGACCGTTGCCATTTCACGCGTGCCTTTCGTCAAAACTCGCCAAATAAACTCCGGGGCAGCGACGCTGCGCGGGCAGCGCCTGATCTCGGCTCGATTGTGCGGGATCATGCTCTGGAGGCGGAATAATAGTCCTGGAGCGAGCGCACTTCAAGGCTTTGCGCCTTGAGGACTGCGATCGCCCGCGCCACCGCCGCGCTCGAAGCCGCGGTGGTGAAATAGGGGATTTTCTGGATGACGGCCGAGGCGCGGATCGAAGCCGAGTCCTTGTGGCTCTGCCAACCCTCGGTGGTGTTGAAGATGATATGGACGCCGCCATCCTTGATCACGTCGACGATGTGCGGGCGCCCCTGGGCGACCTTGTTGACCCGCGCCACGGCGAGGCCCTGGCCTTGCAGATAGTCGGCCGTGCCGCCGGTCGCGATCGCGGTGAAGCCGAGGCCGATCAGCGCGCGCACCGGCGCGACGATGATCGCCTTGTCGCTGTCCTTGACCGACACGAACAAAGTCCCTTCGGTCGGCAGATCGAGCCCTGCCCCCTGCTGCGATTTGAGGAAAGCTGTCGGAAAATCCCCGGCGATACCCATGACTTCTCCGGTGGACTTCATCTCCGGAGAGAGGACGGGGTCGATCCCCGGGAAGCGCGCGAACGGGAACACCGCCTCCTTGACCGCGATGTGGGCGAGATGGCGCGGGATCGCCGGCAGGTCGGCCAGCTTCTCGCCGGCCATCACCCGCGCCGCGATCTTCGCGATCGGGGTCCCGATCGCCTTGGCGACGAAGGGAACGGTGCGGCTCGCGCGCGGGTTGACCTCGATCAGGTAGACGACGTCGTCCTTGACCGCGAACTGGACGTTCATCAGCCCGACGACGCCCAATGCCCTGGCGAGCGCCTGGGCCTGCCGCTCGATCTCGGCGACGATCTCCGGGCCGAGGCTGTAGGGCGGCAGCGAGCAGGCGGAATCGCCCGAATGGACGCCCGCTTCCTCGATATGCTGCATGACGCCGGCGATGACGACGTCGGTGCCATCGCAGATCGCGTCGACGTCGACCTCGATCGCGTCCCGCAGATATTGGTCGATCAGCACCGGGCTGTCGCCGGAGACCTGGACCGCGGTGTGGATATAATCGTCGAGCTGGACCGGCGAATCGACGATCTCCATCGCCCGCCCGCCAAGCACGTAGGAGGGCCGGGTCAGCACCGGATAACCGATCCTTTCCGCGACCTTGATCGCCTCGTCGCGGCTGCGGGCGATGCCGTTCAGCGGCTGCCTGAGGCCGAGCCGGTCGACCAGCCTGGCGAAGCGCTCGCGGTCCTCGGCGAGGTCGATCGCGTCGGGCGAGGTGCCGAGGATCGGGATGCCCTCGTCGGCCAGGGCCAAAGCGAGCTTCAACGGCGTCTGGCCGCCGAACTGGACGATGACGCCGTGGAGCGTGCCGCGCGACGCCTCGACGTGGAGGATCTCGAGCACATCCTCGACCGTCAACGGCTCGAAATAGAGCCGGTCCGAGGTGTCGTAGTCGGTCGAGACCGTCTCCGGATTGCAGTTGATCATGATCGTTTCGTAGCCGGCCTCGGCGAGCGCGTAGGCGGCGTGGACGCAGCAATAGTCGAACTCGATCCCCTGCCCGATCCGGTTCGGCCCGCCGCCGAGGATGACGACCTTCTTCCGGTCGGAGGGCTGGCTCTCGTCCTCGGCCGCGCCGAAGCTGGGCGCCTCGTAGGTCGAATACATATAGGGCGTCTTCGCCTCGAACTCGGCGGCGCAGGTGTCGATCCGCTTGAACGCCGGCCGGACGCCGAGCCGGTGCCGCAGCCGCCGCACCTCGTCCTCGGTGGTCGCGCCGATCATCGCCTTGACGGCGTCGTGGAGGAGGCCGGACGAGCGGGCGCGGGTCTTCACCCCGCCACCGGCGACATTGGCCGATTTGAGGTTCAGCTCGGCCAGCCGCCGGTCGGAGAAGCCCATCGCCTTCAGCCGCCTGAGGCCTTCGGCGTCGCCCGGAATGCCGTCGCGGCAGATCGCCTCTTCCTCGGCGACGAGCTCGGCGATGCGTTCGAGAAACCAGGGGTCGTAGCGGGTGATGGCATGGATCTCGGCGACGGTGAGGCCTTCGCGCAGGGCCTGGGCCGCGACCAGCAGCCGGTCCGGGCTCGGCCGGGCCAGCGCCGCTTCGATCTCCTCCTTCGAGGCGCCGTAGAGCTCGCGCACCCCGTCGAGGCCGATCAGCCCGGTTTCGAGGCCGCGCAGCGCCTTTTGCAGGCTTTCCTGGAAGCTGCGCCCGATCGCCATCACCTCGCCGACCGACTTCATCGAGGTCGACAGCAAGGCCTCGCTCCCCTTGAACTTCTCGAAGGCGAAGCGCGGGATCTTGGTGACGACATAGTCGATCGTCGGCTCGAAGCTGGCCGGGGTGACGCCGGTGATGTCGTTCTGGATCTCGTCCAATGTGTAGCCGACCGCGAGCTTGGCCGCGACCTTGGCGATGGGAAAGCCGGTCGCCTTGGAGGCCAAGGCCGAGCTGCGGCTGACGCGCGGATTCATCTCGATCACGACGAGCCGGCCGTCCTTCGGATCGACTGCGAATTGGACGTTGGAACCGCCTGTTTCAACGCCGATTTCCCGCAAGCAAGCGATGCTCGCATTGCGCATGATCTGATATTCCTTGTCGGTCAGCGTCAGCGCCGGCGCGACCGTGATCGAATCGCCGGTGTGAATCCCCATCGGGTCGACATTCTCGATTCCGCAGATGATGATGGCGTTGTCGGCGCGGTCGCGGACCACCTCCATCTCATATTCCTTCCAGCCGAGCACCGATTCCTCGATCAGCACCTCGCCGGTGGGCGAGGCTTCGAGCCCGCCGCGGACGATGTCGGCGAACTCGCCCTGATTGTAGGCGATGCCGCCGCCGGTCCCGCCCAGGGTGAAGCTCGGCCGGATGATCGCCGGCAGGCCGACATGCGCCAGCGCCGCCATGGCGTCGTCGACCGAATGGGCGATCGCCGAGCGCGGGCTTTCGAGGCCGATCCGGTCCATCGCCTCGCGGAACTTCAGCCGGTCCTCGGCCATCTCGATCGCCACCGCGTCGGCGCCGATCATCCTGACGCCGTATTTCTCCAGCGTGCCGTCCTTGAACAGCGCCAGCGCGGTATTGAGCGCGGTCTGCCCGCCCATCGTCGGCAGCACCGCGTCGGGCCGCTCCTTGGCGATGATCGCGGCGACATATTCGGGCGTGATCGGCTCGACATAGGTGGCGTCGGCGAGCTCGGGATCGGTCATGATCGTCGCCGGATTCGAATTGACCAGGACGATCCGGTAGCCTTCCTCCTTCAAGGCCTTGGCCGCCTGCGTCCCCGAATAGTCGAACTCCGCCGCCTGACCGATCACGATCGGCCCGGCGCCGATGATCAGGATCGAGGAGATGTCGGTGCGTTTAGGCATTACAGGACTCCGAAATAAGAACAGATTGCCTGCAGGATCGCCAGCGCCATCGTGCCTATCGCGGCGCCCCCTGCCTTATCAGCAATCCAAACTAGCGTGCCTCGCGACCTCTCTATCAAGGCGGCTATCCGAACTTGGCGGTCCTGAAGCATTAAGTGTAGCTGATAGACCTCGGATGCGGCCGCCTCCCTTTCCGCATCCGTCATGTCACCCACGTCGTTGCCACGCAGTATCCGCTGCCGTAGAACCTCCAACTCGACGTCGATATTCCGAAGATTTTCATCGTTGTGGTCTAGCGAGACGACTCTGTCGGACGCAGGCACCCGGTTATCAGCAAATCTGCCTATTAGGGCCATCCCCCTCTGAAGACCTGTCGACGTGAGGATAATCTCTAAAGGCGGTGGCGTGATCCCCGGATGACGGCGCTCAATCAACCCTCTATCTTCCAACACCAGCACCACGTCCGTTGCTATGTTCTCGGAAATATCAACACCCGCAAAGCCAAGAATGGTTTCGGCCTCGAAATGTCGTGGCAGGTATCGCGAGACTGGCCGCTCAACATCTTCGACTATTACCTGGCGTACAACTTCTGCCAAAAGAAAATCGGCAGCTTCGTCGATAGTCCAAGTGTCGCCAACTGCTGCGATCACGCCAGCAACAAGCTCTTCGGGCAACACTTGAGCCATATCGTAAGTGGTCTTGCCGGCTCCCGTCTTTTTCTTAACAATTTTAATCATTTGGCAGAATAGCCCCCCGCCTCAGTGTGGAGGGTCGAGTGAGCTTTTTGAACTCCGATACCTTTTCCCCCGATCGCGCCTCCTTCCGCCCAGCGTCTCCCGACTTAGACCCGGAATTGAGATCGACATCGATAATCATAATCGAGGAGATGGTGGGGCTGCGGGGCATCAGAGCAACTTTAGCAAAGCTTTGATGAGCTCTGCTGCGAGGGTACCGATCGCAGCGCCTGAAAACCGCTCCGCTATGAATTTCAATGGCTTAATGAGGATAGCAATAATTGCTGATAGCCGTACCTTTCCGGCCTTCGCTAGACCGATACCGGCATCTACTTCCGCCGAAATGCGATCAGCATCGTCGCCCAACTCGTTTCTGGTAGAATTGGAGGTTCTGATCTCTGCAGCAATTTGCTCCAGGGGAATTACCAGTTCCGCACGCTGATTGTCGTCAAGTGAAACAATCCGATCCGAAGCTGGAGCGATCGCTTCAGTCAGAAGCGCATCTCCCTGATAATAATTAGCAGCCAAGTCCATCTCTGACAGAGTGGTGATGATCCGCTGAATCCAGGGATCCTCCGATTCAAAATAGGTTTCTAGAATCGGGTATTTTTTGTTAATTTCCTGCCGTCTCCGGCCGTATGCGTGATCCGCCTCCTCGTCATCGCCCCACTCATTAGAAAAAGAGGGCCAGCTACCAAAGTAGTAGCTTGCGTCGTCCGCATCGAGTCGGCAGAAAGTGCCCGTGAGCGGGCTTGGCAGATTTCGACACCCCCGGATCTCAGTCAGCACAGCCAGCGCATCGCCCACTAAGCCATGAGGGCTTTCGATGTCGTAACGTCCGGAGAGCAACTCGGGGATATCGCTCTCAAACAGCGACAGCCTTCCTCCGCCCTCTCGTCGAACGTGGTGCACTAATACAGCTGCTAAATGCTGGGCGAGCACACTCACGCTCTTCTCCCCGCCAGCTGGTCCACGAATTTCCTGAACAGATACGCGCTGTCCTGCGGCCCCGGGCTCGCCTCGGGGTGATATTGGACGCTGAACGCCGGGCGGTCGGTCAGCTCCAGGCCGCACAGGCTGCCGTCGAACAGGCTGATGTGGGTGACGCGGGCGTTGTCCGGCAGGCTGTCCGCCTCGACCGCGAAGCCGTGGTTCATGCTGGTGATCTCGACGCGGCCGTCGGCGAGGCGCTTGACCGGGTGGTTGGCGCCGCGGTGGCCCTGGTGCATCTTCGACGTCTTCGCGCCGACCGCGAGGCCGAGCAGTTGGTGGCCGAGGCAGATGCCGAACAAAGGCTTGCCGGTTTCCAGCATCGCCTGGATCACCGGCACGGCATATTCCCCGGTGGCGGCGGGGTCGCCGGGGCCGTTGGAGAGGAAGAAGCCGTCCGGCGCGTGCGTCATCACCTCCTCGAAGCTCGCCGTGGCGGGCAAAACGGTGACGCGGGCGCCGGCGTCGGCGAGGCTCCTGAAGATGTTGCGCTTGGAGCCGTAATCGATCGCGACGACGTGCGGCAGCGCTTCGTCATGCTCGCGCTCCGCATAGCCCTGGCCCAGCTTCCAGAGCCCGCCGCTCCAGCGGTACATTTGGCGGCAGGAGACCTCCCTGGCGAGGTCCATGCCCTCCAGGCCCGGCCAGGCCCGGGCCTTGGCCAGCAAGGCCTCGACGTCGAATCTGCCGTCCTCGCGATAGGCGATGACGCCGTTGGGCGCGCCTTCCAGCCGGATCTTGCGGGTCAGCGCCCTTGTGTCGATGCCCGACAGGCCGATCCGCCCATTGGCGCGCATCCACTCGGCGAAGCTTTGGCTGCTGCGGAAATTGCTGGGTTGGGTCACCTCCTGCCGGACCACGCAGCCCAAAGCGAACGGATTGTCCGCCTCCAGATCCTCATAGTTCGCGCCGACATTGCCGATATGGGGGAAGGTGAAGGTCACGATCTGGGCCGCGTAGGACGGATCGGTCATGATCTCCTGATAGCCGGTCATCGCCGTGTTGAAGCAGACCTCGCCGACCGCCTCCCCTTCCGCGCCGAAGCCCCTGCCCCAGATCACCGCGCCGTCGGCCAGCACCAATAGCCCCGTCGCGCCTTCAGGCGCGGGCATGGTCTTGGCGTCGGCCATCTTGGGCTGCACTCCTTGGGTCCGGCGATGTCGCTAAGGCTCGACCGCTAGAGAGGCCTCACCGCATCGTCAATCTGTTAAACGCCGAACCGCCCGGCTATGCTGCCGGTTTCCCGTTCGAGCCTGTGAAGACCCATGATTCGCGACACTATCAAAGCGGCGCTGACCGGCGCCATGAAGGCCGGCGACAAGCCGCGCACCGGCACCCTGCGCCTCGTCCAGGCGGCCCTGAAGAACCGCGACATCGAGCTGCGCGGCGCCGCCAGCCCGCCCGCGGACGACGTCCTCGTCACCGAGGTGCTGCAGAAGATGATCAAGCAGCGCCGCGAATCGATCGCCATGTACGAGCAAGGCGGCCGCGCCGAGCTCGCCGCGGCGGAAGCCGCCGAGATCGCCGTGATCGAGGAGTTTTTGCCGCGCCAGATGAGCGAGGCGGAATTGGCCGCTGCCGTGGAGGCGATCATCGCCGAAACCGGCGCGTCCTCGGTCAGGGACATGGGCCGGGTGATGGCGCTGGTGAAGGAGCGCCACGCCGGCGAGATCGACCTCGGCAAGGCCAGCGCCGCCGTCAAGGGGCGGCTTTCGTGATGCGTGAGAGGCTCACCCTATGAGCCTTTCTCCTCAATTCCTCGACGAATTGCGCCTGCGCACCTCGCTGTCGTCGCTGATCGGACGCAGCGTCAAGCTCACCAAGGCCGGGCGCGAATTCAAGGCCTGCTGCCCGTTCCACAACGAGAAGACGCCGAGCTTCACCGTCAACGACGAGAAGGGCTTCTACCATTGCTTCGGCTGCGGCGCGCATGGCGACGCGATCCGCTTCCTGACCGACGCGCGCGGGCTCCCCTTCATGGACGCGGTCCGGGAGCTGGCCGGCCAGGCGGGGATGGAAGTGCCGGCGCCTGATCCGAAAGCGCAAGAGCGGGCCGAGCGGGCCGCCGGTCTCTACGAGGTGATGGAGGCAGCGGCCAGATGGTTCGCCGACCAGCTCGGCGGCATCGAAGGCGGCGCGGCCCGCGACTATCTGAAGAGCCGCGGCCTCTCCGCCGCGACGTTGGGGAAATTCGATTTCGGCTTCGCCCCCGATTCGCGCGGCAGGCTCAGGGCGGCGCTCAAGCAGTTCGGCAACGACAAGCTGATCGAGACCGGCCTGCTGATCGCGCCCGAGGACGAGCGCGAGCCCTATGACCGCTTCCGCGGCCGGCTGATGTTCCCGATCCGCGATCCGCGCGGGCGGGTGATCGGCTTCAGCGGCCGCATCCTGGGTAGCGGCGAGCCCAAATATCTGAACTCGCCCGACACGCCTTTGTTCGACAAGGGCCGCACCCTGTTCAACCTCGACAAGGCCGCGCCGGCGAGCCGGGAAGCGAAACGGATCGTCGTCGTCGAGGGCCAGATGGACGTGATCGCGCTCGACCAGGCGGGGATGAGCGAGGCGGTCGCCCCGCTCGGCACCGCCTTGACCGAGGCCCAGCTCGGCCTGCTCTGGCGGCTCGCGCCAGCGCCCCTGCTCTGCTTCGACGGCGACGCGGCCGGGCAGAAGGCGGCGGTGCGCGCGGCGCTGCGGGCGCTTCCGAACGTCGGCCCGGGTCGCTCGCTGGGCTTCGTCACCCTGCCGCCCGGCCAGGACCCGGACGATGTGATCCGCATCAGCGGCCGCGAGGCGCTCCACGCGCTGCTCGAGCGGCCCGAATCGCTGGTCGACAAGCTTTGGCGCCATGAGGTCGACGCCGAGCCGCTGGCCACGCCGGAGCGCAAGGCGGGCTTGCGACGGCGCCTGCTCGACCATGTCGCCGTGATCGCCGACGGCGACGTGCGCGAGCAATATCGATTCGAGCTGCTGCAGCGATTCAACGCGCTGACCCTGCCGCCGCGCCAGTGGACCCCCCGCAGCGGGCCCGGCGCGGGCGGGCGCTTCGTGGCCCCGTCGCGGCCGACTTCGGCCGCAGCGCGCTCGGTCGGCCGCACCGGCCTCAGTCCGCAGCTCGCCCGCGCGGTGCTCCAGGGACTGGTCCGTTTCCCGGCGCTGATCGGCCAGCATGCCGAGGCGATCGCGGCGCTGCCGATCGCCGAGCCGGCGATGGCCCGGATCCGCGACCTGCTGCTCGAATCGGCGATGACGCAGGCCGAGCTTGATCCTGAGGCCCTCAATACCATATTGGCCGAGCGTGGCGGGGCGTCTTTGCTGGAGGAGCTCGGCCGCAAGCGAGGATTGGGGTTTTCCTTCACCCGCCGCGAGGCCGAGCCGGAACGCGCCCAGCGCGATCTCGTTCTTGCGATCGGGGCGCTGGCTGCACGGCCCGGCCTCGATGCGGCGCTGGCGGCGGCGACGGCGCGGCTGAAGGACGAAGGCGACGAAGCGGCGTTCCAGGAGCAGCAACGGCTCCGGGCGGCGCGCGACGAAGCCGACAAGGAGCTTGCGACATTGTTCGAGGCCGAAGGGGACTAAGGCCGGGAACCAGATTTAAGGCTGATAAATGGCGAAGACCAACACGGCGGAAAGCGAAGAGAAGATCGAGACCGGCGACGCGCCGCTGATCGACCTCAACGAAGCCTCATTGAAGAAGCTGATCGCCCGCGCCAAGAAGCGCGGCTACATCACCTATGACGAACTCAATGACGCGCTGCCGCAGGACCAGATGTCCTCCGAGCAGATCGAGGATGTGATGTCCGCCCTCTCCGAAATGGGGGTCAACATCGTCGAAAACGAGGAGGCGGACGAGGACAACGAGCCCGAGCCCGACGGCGCGCTCGACGAGCCCGACGGCAATGGCGAGACTTTCGTCCTCGAAAAGAAGAAGGAGACGGTCGACCGCACCGACGATCCGGTGCGGATGTACCTGCGCGAGATGGGCGCGGTGGAGCTGCTCTCGCGCGAAGGCGAGATCGCCATCGCCAAAAGGATCGAGGCCGGCCGCGACACGATGATCTGGGGCCTGTGCGAAAGCCCGATCACGTTCAACGCGATCATCGAATGGTCGAACGCGCTCAACAACGGCCACATGCAATTGCGCGAGATCCTCGACCTCGAGGCGATGCTCTCCAAGGGCCCCACGCCCGAGCAGGTCGAAGGCGCCGAGGCCGACGACGACACCATTTCCGAAAGCACTGCCGGCCCCTCCTTCAAGGAGGAGGAAGAGGTCGAGGAAGTGGTCCAGCCCGAGGAGGACGAGGAGGACAGCCTGGTCGAGCGCCGGGCGCCGCGCCCGGTCGAGGAGGAGGACGAGGACAACACGCTGAGCCTCGCCCAGATGGAGGAGGCGCTCAAGCCCGCCGCGCTCGACAAGTTCGCCGCGATCACCGACCTCTACAAGAAGTTCGCCCGGCTCCAGGTCCATCGCATGGATTCGATGAGCGCCGGCCAGGATTTCGCCGCCGCCGATGAGCGCAAATATCAAAGGCTGCGCGAGCACCTCACCGCCGAGGTCGAGAGCGTCCAGTTCCACGGCGCCAAGATCGAATATCTGGTCGACCAGCTCTACAGCTACAACCGCCGCCTGACGACGCTCGGCGGCCAGATGCTGCGCCTCGCCGAACGCCACAAGGTGCCGCGCCGCGCCTTCCTCGAATCCTATATGGGCCACGAGCTCGACGAAGGCTGGGCCGAGCGGGTCTGCGGCATCGACAAGAAGTGGACCGCCTTTTGCGAGACCGAGCAGGGCGCGATCGAGCGCATCCGCACCGAGATCGCCGAGATCGCCCAGGCCACCGGCATGAGCCTCGGCGAGTTCCGCCGCATCGTCAACCAGGTCCAGAAAGGCGAGCGCGAGGCGCGCATCGCCAAGAAGGAGATGGTCGAGGCGAACCTGCGCCTCGTCATCTCGATCGCGAAAAAGTATACGAACAGAGGTCTGCAATTCCTCGATCTCATTCAGGAAGGCAATATCGGCCTGATGAAGGCGGTCGATAAGTTCGAATATCGCCGCGGCTACAAATTCTCGACCTACGCGACCTGGTGGATCCGCCAGGCGATCACGCGGTCGATTGCCGATCAGGCGCGCACGATCCGCATCCCCGTGCACATGATCGAGACTATCAACAAGCTGGTCCGCACCTCGCGGCAAATCCTCCACGAGATCGGCCGCGAGCCGACCCCGGAAGAGCTCGCCGAGCGCCTCTCCATGCCGCTGGAGAAGGTCCGCAAGGTGATGAAGATCGCCAAGGAGCCGATCAGCCTCGAAACGCCGATCGGCGACGAGGAGGACAGCCACTTGGGCGACTTCATCGAGGACAAGAACGCGGTGATCCCGGTCGACGCGGCGATCCAGTCCAACCTCAAGGAGACGGTCACCCGCGTCCTCGCCAGCCTCACTCCGCGCGAGGAGCGCGTGCTGCGGATGCGCTTCGGGATTGGGATGAACACCGATCACACGCTCGAGGAGGTCGGGCAGCAGTTCAGCGTGACGAGGGAGCGGATCCGGCAGATCGAGGCGAAGGCGCTGCGGAAGCTCAAGCACCCGAGCCGGTCAAGGAAGATGCGGTCGTTCCTCGATCAATGAGGCTAAGCGCCGCCTTCTTCGCCGCCCTTTCGATCGTGTTCGCTTTGCCCGCCGCCGCGCAGGTCAGCGTGGGAGGGGGGTTGCACAATTACCGGATCGACGGCTGGCAGGTGCGTTGCATGACGAACGGCACCGTCTTCACCGATTGTACGGCGCGCAAATCCTTCGGTCGGGTGGAAGCGACCATCATGGTCGGCGACGATCATCTCCACATCGAGGTCTTCGCGCCGTGCGCGCGCCTTGCCGATGTCAATAAATCGCGCAGCTGGGACCGGCGGCAACCTATCCCGGACTTCGATGCCGCCCGCATCCTGCTCGCCGACCTCAACGAAAAATTGCGGGCATGCCGGCGAAGCACCCTGCCCGGAGACCTGCTGTACGAAATACACGGCCTGATGTTCCTGTTCCTGCAGGCGGTCCCGATACCGGCCTATGTTACGATGGGTATCGGTGGGCGTCGGTAGATGGGCGGCGGGCATGGCGCGCCCGGCAGGCATTCGCAGGCGAAGGTGCTGCCGAAGCTCAAGCATCGCAGCCTGTCAAGGAAGATACGGTCGTTGCTCGACCAATAAGCAAAAGCTTGCACAATTTAGTGTTATCCACTAAATTGATCGCATGGACAAAGCGATCAGCGCCAGCGAAGCCAATCAGCGCTTCTCGGAGATGCTGCGCCAGGTTGCCAATGGCGAGAGCTTCACGGTGACCTCGCGCGGGCGCCCGGTGGCGCGGGTGATTCCCATCGAGGTGGAGGACCAGCAGGGCAAGATCAAGCGGCTGCTCGACTATGTCGAGACCTTGCCGATCCGACGCGCCGGTCCCTGGAAGCGCGAAGATCTTTACGACTGATGCGGGTTGCGCTCGACTCCAACATCCTTGCTTACCTCGCCGCCGTTGAGCGGGTGGAGGCGGACAAGGAAAAGATCCGACACATCAAGGCTCTGATCAAGGCGCTCTCCGCCGTGACGCTCGTCGCTCCGGTGCAGGCGCTCGGCGAGCTTTTCGTGGTGTTGCGCAAAGCCGGCGCTCCCGCGGCCGATGCCCGCGACGTGCTGGCGAGGTTCGCAGAAGGCTTTGCCGCACCGGCCAGCGAACCGGCAACCGCGCTCGCCGCCGCCGACCTCGCGGTCGACCACAAGCTGCAATTTTGGGACGCGATGATCGTGGCCGCCGCCGCCGACGCCGGCTGCACCCTGCTGCTTTCGGAGGACATGCAGCACGGCTTCGTGACGCGCGGCCTCACCATCGTCAATCCGCTCGCCGAGCCGACGCATCCGAAGCTTGCGGCCTTGGTAACGGAGCGATGATCCCGCGAGGAGCGCGTGCTGCGGATGCGCTTCGGGATCGGGATGAACACCGATCACACGCTGGAGGAGGTGGGGCAGCAGTTCAGCGTGACGCGGGAGCGCATCCGGCAGGCATTCGCAGGCGAAGGCGCTACGGAAGCTGGAGCATCCGTCGCGGTCGCGGAAAATGCGATCGTTCCTCGACCAATAGGTATAGTTTCTATACCGATTTTCCGCTATCAAGCCGACTGTGGCCTTCGAATTCGACCCGGAGAAGAGCGCGGCGAATCTCGCCAAGCACGGGATCGATTTCGAGGCCGCGCAGGCCCTGTGGCTGGACGATGACGGGATCTAGGTCGACGCGCGCAGCGAAACGGAACCTCGGAGCTCCGTCATCGGCATGATCGATGGGCGGCACTGGACCGCCTTCTTCACGCTCCGGGGCGAGGCGATCCGCATCATTTTGGTGCGCAGGGCGCGCGACGACGAGGTTAAGGCTTATGACCGTGAAAAAAACAGCTAGCGCAGAAGAACTCGACCGGATGTTCGACGCCGGCGAGGACATGGGCGACTATATCGACTGGTCGTCTGCCCGCCGCCCCGGCCAGAAGGTCAAGCGGGTCAACGTCGATTTCCCGCAATGGATGGTGGCGAAGCTCGACGCCGAGGCCAAGCGCCGCGGCGTGACCCGGCAGGCGCTGATCAAGATGTGGCTCAGCGACCGACTGGACCGTGCGGCGTGAGCCAGCGCGAGGAGCGCGTGCTCCGCATGCGCTTCGGCATTGGGATGAACACCGATCACACGCTGGAGGAGGTGGGGCAGCAGTTCAGCGTCACCCGCGAGCGCATCCGGCAGGCATTCGCAGGCGAAGGCGCTGCGGAAGCTGAAGCATCCGAGCCGGTCAAGGAAGATGCGCTCTTTCCTCGACCAATGAGGACGCCGGCCGGCTTGCCGATCCTGCTCGCCGCCCTGTTGGCAGCGTGCGGAGATGGCGCCTTTGCCGGCGGTAACGGCCAAACCGGCGACGCCCTCGCCGACGGCGGGTCCCGCGCGCGAATCGCCGCGGATCGGTTCAGGGAAGACTGCGTCGGCGCGGAGACTCAAACACCGGATAAGGCCATGCGCGCCCACCTCCGGCGGCTCTGCGCATGCAGCCACGCGAGGATCGCCGCGACTCCGATGAGCATGACAGAGAGCGGCGATTCCGTCTCTGCGAAGGTCGATGCCGTCGCGCGCGCCTGTCTTTCCGAACTCGGCGGCGCGCCCGGCGAGGGGCGGCAACCGGAGGCGAATGAAACGGCGCCAGGCGGCTGAGGGAGCTGAGGCATTTGAGCCGAAGATGTGGAGCTTCCTGGACCAGTGACCGCGCGCGGCCCGTCCCCGAGACGGTCAAGCACGACCGGGACAGCGGCTATTCTTTGTCCGGTCGTGGCGCGAGCCAGGTGACGAGGTCCCACTCGTTGCGGATGGTGGCCAGCAGCAAAGCGGTGACGATTGCTGCCAAAGCGTGCGTCGCCCATGGCTGCCCCGTCCAGAACGCCGCCGCAATGCCGGCGAGGAGCAGATAGAGCACGGTCGGGATGACGCCGTAGAACCAGACGTCGGACCAATGCGGCATGTCTTCGCCCGCCAGGCCGCGAATGCCCATGATGACGAAGGCACCGCGCACCAGCCCCCAGATCGCGACCGCGCCCGACACGAATGCAAAGGCGGCCGGCGTGATCCCCGGCGCCAGCGCCGCCGCGCTGAGGACCAGGACGAAGCTGACATGCAGGACCACGGGGCCCATGTAGAGCTTCGCGCCGGTCAGCACGTCGGACCGCGTCCGATCCTGCATCAGGGTGACGACGACGAACAGCAGGCCGATCAGCACCGCCGCCGCCGATCCGGCGAGAAGATAGAATTCGCCCCAGCCCTCGAACATGGCGCAAGCCTAGCGGCGCCCGGACGTTTGGGGAACGAGAAAAGGGGACATTGATCCGGCATCGGGTTCGGGCAAGAATGGCCCATGGCCCTGCTCCTCTCCGCTTTGCTCGCCGCCGCCGCCGCGCCCGGCGGGGCCAACGCGCCGCCGCAGCGGGCCGGCCAGTGCCGGTGGGTGCATGGGCGCTACGCCGTTTACAACGGCGCCGGAGTGCGGCGGATCGCACTGACCGGAACGCGGCGGATCATCAACCTCCACGACGATGACGAGGACGTGCCGCCGGCCATCGAGCGCTACACGCGCGAGGCCGACCACGGCACGCCGGGCGTCGGCCTGTACGGCGATTTCTACGTCTGCGCGCGCGAGCATGGCCGGCCTGGCCATATGCAGCGCGTGCGGCTGCTCCGGACCCGGAACCTCGTCTACCGGGGCCGTTCTTTCCCGGCCCGCTGAGCGAGTTGACAATTTTCCCCGTCCACCGCCTAGTTCTCCGATGGCGCCCTTCCGCTGGATCGCGTGGCCGATCGCGGCCCTGTGGCGCTTCTCGCGGCGCTCGTGGATCGACACCGGCATCGGTTTGAGGCCGCGCAGCGGCGCTTCGGCGCTGGTGCTGTTCCTGTTCCTGATCTTCTTGCCTGTAGGCCTCGTGCTGATGCTGCTCGGCTTCAGTCTCGGCGACGTCGACAACTGGCTCGACGCGCAGGCGGGCTGGCTCGACGCGATCGGCAGCCTGCTGTTCCGCCTCGTCTGCGGCCTCGTCATCCTGCTCTGCCTGTTCACGATCTACAGCGCGATCTTCGATCGCAAGAATCCGGAGCATTTCGGATTCGGCTGCGCGGCGGTGGCGATGATAGTCGGCTATTTCGCCTGGTTCGGCGTGATCGGCTAGGAAGCGCTTGATGACCGACCTGATCGCGGACCTTCCCGAGCGCCATTCGCCCGCGGCCAACGCCGTCTTCTGGGCGAAGTCGCGGCTGCTGATCGCGCGGCGCGCGCTCGCCAATCTGTTCGCCGCCGCCCCCTCGCCGCTGCGCCGCGCCGCTTTGCCCGCCGGCGCGGCCCCGATCGCCGTGGACGAGCACCGGCTCTACACGCTCACCGATCCGCGCGAGCGCGAGCTCGAGATGGGCAAGGTGCAGAATTTGCGGATCGCCACCGCGGCGATCGACGGGCTGGTGCTCGCGCCGGGCGAGACGTTCAGCTTCTGGCGCGCCGCCGGCCGGGCGACGCGGGCGAAGGGCTATGTCGTCGGCCGCGAGCTCCGCCAGGGCTGCATGATCCCCTCGGTCGGCGGCGGCATCTGCCAGCTGACCAACGCCTTGTCGCGGGTCGCCACCCAGGCGGGGATGGAGATCGTCGAGCGGCACAGCCACTCGGTCCATCCCGAGGGCTTCTTCATCGACGCCGCCACCGACGCCACTGTGTTCTGGAACTATATCGACTTGCGCTTCCGCAGCCCACGCCGGGTGCGGATCGGCGCGGCGCTCACCGAGACCACGCTCGTCGTCCGGCTGGACGCGCTGCCGTGAGCCAGGCGTCCCCGCGTAGCTGCGCCAGCTGCGGCGAGACCGGCTGCGCGATGAACCGGCGGCACGCGGTCGGCGAACCCGTCGCGGCGCGCATCTCCTATGTGCTCGACGACGTCTGGCCCGAATATGCCAGCCTGGTCGCCGCCGCGCGCAGACAAGAGGACCAATTGCTCGCCCCCGGCCTCTTCGGCGCCCGCCCCGGCCGCTATTGCTGGCCCGGCCCGGCCGAGCACCGCGCCTCCTTCGCGACCGTCCGCCGCCATCTCGCCATGCGCCGGGTCGCCAAGGCGCCGGGCGGGGTGCGCCAGCGCACATATCTGGAGCACGACCGCCTGCTCGCGCGGGTGCTCGCCCGGCGCATCGACTATCGCGCCGGCCATCTGGTGGTGGCGCAAGCCTGGCTGCCCTGGCTCGACGAGGCGGGCGCGCTCGGCGGGCGCAGCTTCGACGTGATGATGAGCCGCTATCCGCTCGCCGAGATCCACCGCCGGCTCGACGCCGCCGCGGCGGAGGCCGGCGAATCGGCGACGATCGCCGATTTCCGCGCCGATTCCGAGCTGGTTGCGCGCGAGGCCGAGCTGCTCGCCCGTGCCCGGCGGATCGTCACCCCGCACCACGGCATCGCCGCCTTGTTCCCGGCGCAGGCGATGCGGCTGGTCTGGCACCGTCCGCCGGCCGCGCCGCGCGCGCCGGGTGGCCGCGTCGCCTTCCTCGGCCCGACCATCGCCCGCCAGCGGCCCGACCTCGCCCGCCGCCTGGCGGGCGCGCTCGCGGCGCCGCTGATCGTCTTCGGCGCGATGCTCGAGGGCGCGGATTATTGGGACGGGGTCGCGGTCGAGCGGCGCGAATTCGGCCCGAACTGGCTCGACGGCATCGGCGCCATCCTCCACCCCGCCTCGCTCACCAACCAGCCGCGCCGGCTGCTCGCCGCGCTCGCCGCCGGCGTCGAGGTCTACGCTACCCCCGAATGCGGGCTCGATCCCGCCGATTATCGTCCGCTCGAGGACTTTCCCGCCTCCTTGTAAACCTCCTCTTTACGCCGCCGGGTGTAGGCCCTTGCCGGACAGCGCGTGGGCACGCGCCTGGAGGACGGCATGGCAACACGATCGGTCGAGACGGCGCGCGGCACCCGGACGGGCGCGCTGCTGCTCGCCTGCGTCGCCGAGCACGGCACCGGCTCCCACCCCTATTTCGCCAGCGAGTCGCTCGCCAAAGGGCACGAATCGACCCGCAACCTCGCCGACGCGATCCATTTCCTGTGCGCCCTGCACGGCCGCCATCCGGGCATCGTCGACCATGCCGGAACCCGCACCGTCGAGCCCGGCGGCCGCGCCTGGCTCAATCAGGCGGCCGAGGCGATGGCCGACGAGCGCCTCTATCTGACCCGGCTCTCGGTCGCGGTCGGGCCGATCCCCTCGACCCCCGGCGGCGCCGGCAGCGAGACCGCGATCCTCGCCCAGCGGGCCGCGCTCGCCACCCTCGCCCAATCCGACCGGCGCGGCTGCGCGCTGGGCGCCGCCTTGGCCTTCGCCGCCGACTGGGCGTCGATCCGCACGATTCTCGATGCCGCCGCCGCCAAGCTCGGCGTCGACCCGCGCCCGCTGACGCTCGGCAATGCCGAATTGCTGCGCGAGGTCGCCGACGGCGCCCTCGAAAACGAGCGCGCCCTGCTGTTCGGCGCCCAGCAGCTCGCGCTCCAGCACCGGGCGCTGTGGGATTTGCTCGAAGCGCGGCAGCAGGCCCGCCGCGAATACTAAGGGGACGGGCGCTTGCGCGCTCACCCTCCCCCACCTATGCCGCCCGCATGCGCTTCGACGGCACGCCAACCTATGTCGCGACCGACGACCTCAAGGTCGCGGTCAACGCCGCGGTCACCTTGCGGCGGCCTTTGCTCGTCAAGGGCGAGCCCGGCACCGGCAAGACCATTCTCGCCCACGAGATCGCCCAGGCGATCGGCGCGCCCTTGATCGAATGGCACGTCAAGTCGACCACCAAGGCGCATCAGGGCCTCTACGAATATGACGCCGTCGCGCGGCTGCGCGACGGCCAATTGGGCGACGAACGCGTCCACGACATCGCCAACTACATCCGCCGCGGCAAGCTCTGGGAGGCGTTCACCTCCCCTGCCCTCCCGGTCCTCCTGATCGACGAGATCGACAAGGCCGACATCGAATTCCCCAACGATCTCCTCCAGGAATTGGACCGGATGGAGTTCCACGTCTACGAGACGAAGGAGACGATCCGGGCCAAGGAGCGGCCGATCGTCGTCATCACCTCGAACAACGAGAAGGAGCTGCCCGACGCCTTTTTGCGGCGCTGCTTCTTCCACTACATCAAATTCCCCGACCGCGAGACGATGCAGGCGATCGTCGACGTCCACTTCCCCGGCATCCAGAAGCTGCTCGTCGCCAAGGCGATGGACGTCTTCTACCAGGTCCGCGACGTCCCCGGCCTCAAGAAGAAGCCCTCGACCAGCGAATTGCTCGACTGGCTCAAGCTGCTGCTCCACGAGGACATGCCGCTCGACGTGCTGCAGTCGAAGGATCCGGCGAAGGCGATCCCGCCGCTCCACGGCGCCCTCTTGAAGAACGAGCAGGACGTGATGCTGTTCGAGCGGCTGGCGTTCATGTCGCGGCGGCAAGGATAAGGGGATTAATCCTAGCGCGTATTCAGCTCTCGCCGGCAAACGTCCGCAAGCGCAGCCAAAGGTTCCCCGGTCACATTCCACACCCGTTCGGGTATCACCGCGCCATATTCGTGGGCGATGATGTTGCGCATGCCGTAGATCGCGTCCCAGGGAATGTCCGCGTGCCGCTGCTTCAACTCGCCGGACAGCCTGTTGGTCGCCTCGCCGATGGCGGCCAGGCGATAGGCAGTGAGGTCGACCTCGTCGCGATCCTGCGCGAACCGGGCCAGCGTCGTGTCTTCAAGCCGGCGTTCGATATGCTCGATCAGTTCGAGGATGAGTTCGAGTCGGGCGCCATCGCGCGGGCCGGCGCCCGTCATCAGAAGATGCGGAGCATGTCGGATTCCGCCATGCGCCGCACGGCCGGCCGCAATGCCGATCGCTCGATCAGGTCCACCGACGTTCCGAGGGCTTGGCTCAGCTTCTGCTGAAGCCGCGCCTGGTCGATGAGGCTCAGCCTCCCCGCGCCTTCAGCCTCGAAAAGCAGGTCCACGTCCGACGCAGCGTCCCCCGCGCCGCGCGCCTGGGACCCGAACAGGTAAAGGGCAGTCAGGCCAGCGGAACGCAGCTCTGACTCCAAGGCATGCAATCGGTCGATGGCGATCACGCTGTGCATGCTATGCACATAGCATGACTTCGCCAATCGGTCCCACCCCGCTGCACACCCGTTTCGAGCGCGTCCGCATCGCGCTCGAGCAGCGCACCGTCGCCGGCGGCTGGCGCTCTCACCTCTACGAATTCCTCCTGTTCGGGTTCAAGCAGGGCTGGGCCTGCCTGTTCGGCGCGCTGATGCTGGCGCTGCTCGTCGCCACCCACCTCGTCTACCCGCGGGGCGCCTGGCTGCCGCGCTACGATTTCCTGACCCTCGCCGCGGTGCTGATCCAGCTCGCGATGCTGCGCTTCCGGCTCGAGACCTGGGACGAGGCCAAGGTGATCCTCGGCTTCCACGTCGCCGGCACCGCGATGGAGCTGTTCAAGACCGGCGCCGGCTCGTGGATCTATCCCGAGCCAAGCTACCTCCACATCGGCGGCGTACCGCTCTTCTCGGGCTTCATGTACGCTTCGGTCGGCTCCTATATCGCCCGCATCTGGCGGATCTTCGAGATCCGCTTCAGCCATTATCCGCCGCTCTGGGCGCCGCCGCTGCTCGCGCTCGCCATTTACGTCAACTTCTTCGCCCATCACTGGCTGTGGGACGCGCGCTATGTGCTGCTGGCGGCGACGGCGCTGATCTTCTGGCGCAGCGGGTTCTGGTTCCGGCCGTTCCGGCGCTATCGATCGATGCCGGTCCTGCTCGGCTTCTTCCTCGTCGCCTTGTTCATCTGGTTCGCCGAGAATATCGGCACGCTCTCGCAGGCCTGGATCTATCCCAGCCAGCGCCACGGCTGGGCGATGGTGCCGCCGGCCAAGCTCGGCTCCTGGTATCTGCTGATGATCATCTCGGTGGTGCTGGTCAGCCTGGTCAACAGGCCGGAGCCGTTCGAAGGCCGCTAGGCCGGGCGGACGACCTCCTCGTCGCGATAGGCGAGCTCGAAATTGCCCCAGCGGCGGCCGCGCACCCACAGGGGCACGAACACGTTCTTGACCGCGAGGTGGCGGCCCTGGCTGAACTCCATCGAGTAAGTGGCGAGCATCGCCTCCTTCTCGGATGCGATCGCGCGCCGGGTGATGTCGTCGAGGAAGTTGCGGCGGTTGCGGCAATAGGCGGCGTTCCACTCGGGATTGTCGCTCTGCGGCTGCGAGCGGGCGGAAATATGGGTCGGCAGATAGCCGTTGATGTCGGTCAGGGCGGTGGCGATCAGCCGCGGCTCCTCGCCCATCAGCCGGTCGAGCACCGGGCGGACATAAGCGTCGGCGAAGGCGCAGAAGCGGACCTCGTACTGGATCGGGTTGGTGCCCGGCATCGGCACGTAATCGGTGTCGAACACGTCCTCGAGGCCGACCTCGCCGCGGTCGATGCCCGCCTCGATGATGGCGCGGATCTCGCGCTCGGCGCCCTGGGCGAACTCGATGAACGGGGTGTCGTCGATCCGCACGCCGCTCGAGGCGAGCCGGTCGAGCATCTCGTTGGAGAGCATTTCGAGCTTCGCGAGGCGCTCCTGCGTCTCCTTCAGCTGCCCGCCATTGGCGCGGGCATCGGCGGCGAAGCTCGAAAGGCCGCTCTTCACGCTGTCGACGCTTTGCTGGATGTGGCTGGTCGACTGGGCGATGCCGTCGGTCTGGCGGTCGACCAGAAGGACGATGTCGGCGACGTCGCGGACGGTCTCGTTGATCCGGCTGAACGAGGATTGCGCGACCCGGCTCTGCTCGACGCCGGTCCTGATCTCGGAGGTGACCGCCTCGGCCTCGCGGGTCAGCGAGGCGATCGTGCCGGCGATCTCGCCGGTCGCGGCGCGGGTGTCGTGGGCGAGCTTCTTGACCTCGGCGGCGACGACCGCGAACGAGCGGCCCGCCTCGCCGGCGCGCGCCGCTTCGATGGTCGCGTTGAGGGCCAGCATGTTGGTCTTGCTGGCGATCGTCTCGATCGATGAGGAGACCTTCTGGACCTGCGCCATCGCCTCGGCGAAGCCGGCCATCCGCTCGCCGAGCCGGACGACGAGGTCGGTCAGCACCGAGAAGACCTGGATCGTGTCCTCGATCGCGCCGCGGCCCTGGTCCAATTTGCCGCGCGCCTGCTCGGCGAGGACCCGCGCCTCGTCGGTGGAATCGGAGACCTGCGCCTGGTCGGCGAGCAGCCGGGTGGTCACGTCCTCGAGCGAATCGAGCATCGCCAGATTGGCGGAGATGCGCTCGTTGACGCCGGCGACATAGCCGGCGACGTCGCTGCACTCGATCGCCAGCGACCCGCAATTGCGGGCCACCTGGTTGATCGCATTGCCGTCCGTCCTCTCGCGCGCGCTGGTTGCCACCGTTGATCCCCGTTTTTCGTTCTACGGCAGTGGCTAAGGGGAATAGGTTGAAAGGACGTTAACCACGAGATGTGGCGATCCGCCGCGTATCGGCTTAGAGCTGGCCCGGACGGGGAGACCGACATGCGGCCGACGCTGAAGATATTGCTGCTTCTGCTGCTGACGCTGCCGGCGGCGGCGATGGCGCAGGGCGCGCCGCGCGCCCTCGACGTCCCCGCCGACGCCGCCTGGCGGCACGTCCGGACCGGGCTGATCCTCCCGCCAACGGTCGACGGGCTGACGCGAACCGAGATCCGCGACCTCGGCAGCGACGAGCTCGACATCGTCGCCAGCTATGAAGATCGCGACGAGGACGAGCCCGTCTGGGTGACCGTCTATCTCTACGAGACCGGAGTGCCGGACGTGCCGCTATGGTTCGACCGGGCGCTGACCGCGATCATGGAGCGGCTCGATAATGGCCTGATCGGAACGGCGGCGCCCGCCCCCACCGCTTTCGCCCGCCCCGGCGCCGCCAACGCCTCGGGCCTGCGCGCCGCCGTCGACCTCTTCCGGCCCTCGGCCGGGACCACGGCGCTGGCGATCGCGCCCTTGGGCCCGTTCCAGCTCAAGATCCGGATCAGCGGTCCCTGGCTCGGCCATACCGCACTCGATGCGCGCCTGACCCGCTTTATCGCCGGCCTGCGCTGGCCGGCGGAAACGGCGCCCCCGGCGCCGGCCGCGGTTCCGATCGCGCCCTGCCCGGCGCCGCTCCAGCTGCGCAACGCGCGGCGGCTGCGCACCGAGACGGAAGACGCGCTGATGGGCGCGCTGATGGGCGTCGATCTGGCCACGGACGAGGCCGGGAATCGCCCGCCCCCGCCGGTCTATTGCCGCGAGCCCGGCGCGACCACGGCACATGGCGTCTACCGCGCCAATGCGGCGACGGACGCCTATCTGATCGCGCTCAACGATGCCGGGATCGCTTATTCGGTCGGCGAGCAGCTCGATCTCGGCGCGCTGACCGGCGAGGGGCGCCGGGGGCGGCGCTTCGCGCTGGTGCTGCTGGACCGCGAGACGACCGGCGTGGTCGCCAATTTCAACCGCCTGCCGCCGCCGGAGCAGGCGCTGGCGGTCGCGCAGCGGTCGGCGCCATCGATCCTGGTGTCGAACCATCCCCCGGCGGGAAATTAGGCCGATGTTCTTCTCCTTCGTCGACGAGCTGCGCGCCGCGGGCATTCCCGCCTCGATGAAGGAGCATCTGACGCTGCTGGAGGCGATGGACGCGGACATCATCGGCGCCAGCCCCGAGGAATTCTACTATCTCGCCCGCGCCACCTTCGTGAAGGACGAGGGGCTGCTGGACCGGTTCGACCAGGTGTTCGGCAAGGTCTTCAAGGGGCTCGAGACCAGCTACGGCACCGAGGCGGTGCCGGTCCCCGAAGAATGGCTGAGGAAGGTCGCCGAGCTTTATCTCACCGCCGAGCAGATGGCCGAGATCAAGGCGCTGGGCTCGTGGGACGAGATCATGGCGGCCTTGAAGCAGCGGCTCGCGGAGCAGCAGGGGCGCCACCAGGGCGGCAGCAAATGGATCGGCACCGGCGGCACCTCGCCGTTCGGCAACGCCGGCTACAATCCCGAAGGGGTGCGGATCGGCGGCGAGGGCGGCCAGGGCCGCGCGCTCAAGGTCTGGGACCAGCGCGCGTTCCGCAATCTCGACAACAAGGTCGAGCTCGGCACCCGCAACATCAAGGTCGCGCTGCGCCGGCTGCGCCGCTTCGCCCGCGAGGGCGCCGCCGAGGAGCTCGACCTCGACGAGACGATCGACGGCACCGCGCGCAAGGGCTGGCTCGACATCCGCATGCGGCCCGAGCGGCACAATGCGGTGAAATTGCTGCTCTTCCTCGACGTCGGCGGCTCGATGGACCCGCATATCAAGCTGTGCGAGGAGCTGTTCTCGGCGGCGACATCGGAGTTCAAGAATCTCGAATTCTTCTACTTCCACAACTGCCCCTACGAGACGGTGTGGAAGGACAATCACAGGCGGACCAGCGAGCGCATCCCGACCTGGGACCTGCTCCACAAATACGGCCATGACTACAAAGCGGTGCTGGTCGGCGACGCCTCGATGAGCCCCTACGAGATCACCCACGCCGGCGGCTCGGTCGAGCATTATAACGAGGAAGCCGGCGCGACCTGGCTGCAGCGGCTGACGACCACCTATCCGGCCGCGGTCTGGCTCAACCCCGTGCCCGAGCAATATTGGACCTACACCAGCTCGATCCAGGTGGTGCGCACGCTGATGCGGGACCGGATGTACCCGCTGACGCTGGAAGGGCTCGACGAGGCGATGCGGACGCTGAGTAGGAAGGCGTGATTGTCGGAAACGGGCCCCCCGAGACGGGATTCACGCGAGGACGACTTGTGCAGGGCGTTTGCGGAATGCGTGAGGAACCGCCCGGATTTTGCCGCCGCAATCCTATCCCGGACGAAGTTCGCCGATCGAGCGAGCCGCGCTAGGCTGCTCCATGACGATCAGGTCGCGGCCCGGCCAAGGGTTAGGCCGGAAAATTGGTGGCGACATTGGTGGTGCAAGATCCCGGAAGTCGATCGGGAGCGGGAGACGGACATTTTCCTGGTGTTCCAGGACCAATGCGACGGGACCCGATTCGCCCTTCATGTGGAGAATAAGGTGGGAGCCAGGTTCACCGTTGGACAGGCAGAAGATTACGAAGCCCGAGCGCGTTGGATGGCAGCCAAGGAGCGCTACATCGGATATGCGGATTTCGCGACAGTTCTGCTCTGCCCGTCACGATATGCTGAACGGCATCCGAAGGAAGCTGGGGCTTTCTCGACCGTCATTCACCACGACAGCATCGCCGATTACTTGCCGGAATTCGCGGAAGATCAATAGTGCAGCGCAGGCTCACCGCGCCTCGGCACAAGCCTGTTCATGCGCATCCATATCGAAGAGCTCTCGGCGCCGCTCGTCAGAATCCGCTGATCAGCATGTCGAGGGCGTTGAGGATGACGGTGTCCTGATCGCCGAGCGAGGCGATCCTTTCGCCGAGCTCGGCGACCGGGACGGCGGCGGCGAACTGGGTCGTCATGACATAGGATCCGCCCTCTAGGTCAAAGATCGGATTGAGCCTGGCCGCCGGCTTCGGAGCCTCCCGCGCCGGCAGGAGCGGCACCACGAAGCGGGTGTTGAGCTGGCTCAGCAGGTCCGCCTGGCAGTCAAGCAGATATCCGGCCCCCGACCGGCGGGCGAAGACGTCGTACTTCGCCATCAGAATTGACGAAGGGCGGTCAGCGGCAGGCCGTTGGCCTCGGCGAAGGCATTGGACGAGTCCAGCGCCGGTCCGTTTTCCGCAAGCCACAATTCGCGGCGGACCCGTGCGATCTGAGCCTCCAGGCCGCCCTCGCACGCACGCGAGATGTTGATCCCCAGCGCCTTGGCCTCGGCGAGCATGTCGGCGTTCAACGATATGTTGGCGGCGCGTCGGTTGGCTGACATCAATTGCTCCACGAGTTATGCGCATCATATATGCGCACATATGATCGGGTCAAGGTGCCGTTTTCGGATCCTGATTCCCGAGCAGGCAGGTGGCGAAGGCCACCGCGGTGCCGAGGCAGAGCTGGAAGGGGAAGGCCAGGGACTTCCACGCCGCGGGCAGGCCGAGCATGTCGACCACGTAAGCTTGCTGGAGCGCGATCGCGACGAAGCCGGTGGCGAGCGCGCAGACGACCGAGGTGGACGAACCGCGGCCGGTGAACAGGATCGTGAAATAGACGCCGAGCAGGCCGGAATAGGCGAAGGTCATCACCGACAGCGCGAAATCGAGGAGTGGCGCGGCGGTGTAGCGCTGCCAGTAGAAGCACAGGATCGACATCGCCAGCAACGCCAGGGCGAGCAGGACCATGCCGACCCGGCCCGCGCGGACGAAATGCGCCTCGGGCAGCTGGCGCCGCCGCGCGACCCAGGGCCGGTAGAAATCCTGGATCAGCACCGAGGCCATCGAGATCAGCCCCGAATTGACCGCGGCCGCCGCGAGCACGCCGACGGCGACGAAGCCGCGCACGCCGGGCGGAATTTGGGTCAGGATATAATGCATGAAGATGGTGATCTTCTCGCCCCGGAACTCCCCGGTCGCGCCGGCGCCGGCGCCGGCGCCGCCCATCAGATCGGGGCGGTCGTAGAAGACGTAGAGCAGCGAGCCGATCGCGAGGAACAGGAGGACGACCGGGATCTGGGCCAGCACCGAGACGTAGAGCGCGCGGCTTCCTTCGCGCGAATCGCGGCAGGCGAGGAAGCGCTGACTGATGTCCTGATCGAGCCCCATGCTGGCGAAGAACAGCAAGGTGATGCCGGTGACGCTCGCCAGCAGCGAGAAGGGGTGCGAGAGATCGAGCGAAAGGTCGATCAGCCTGAGCTTGTTGCCGCCGTCGGGGGTGGTCATGAGGCCGCGGACGATGTCGCCGGTCGCGGCGGGGATGCTGGTCCAGAGGAAGTAGAGGACGGCGAGCGCCGCGCCGACATAAAGCACCACCTGGACGAGATCGCTCCAGATCACCGACCTCAGCCCGCCGACGAAGGTGAAGATGAGGCCGAACACGACCAGCATGACCGAGGCGAGCAGCACGTGCGCGGGCGCGATGTCGGCGAACACGATCATCGAGACGGCGATCGCGGCGAGATAGAGCCGGGCGCCGCTCGCGAACACCCGGCCGATCAGGTACATGCCGCCGGCCGCGCGCATCGCCCGCGCGTCGAAGCGGTTGCCGAGCAGCTCGTAAACGGTCGTCACGCGCTCGGCGTAGAAGCGCGGGATGAGGAATTTCGCGACCAGGAAGGCGGCGATGAGCGGCCCGAGATAGGAGGTCAGATAGGTATAATCGCCGCGATAACCGTAATCGGGCGCGCCGAGGAAGGTCGCCGCCGACTGGGTGGTGGACAGCACGGACACGGCGACCAGCCAGATCGGCACGCGGTGCCCGGCGAGGAAATAGTCGGCGGCATCGCGCTGGCGGCGGGTCGACAGGATCCCGGCGAGCGCCAGCAGGCCGACATAGGCCGCGACAATGAGCCAATCGAGAAAGGTGAATTGCGCCGTCATCAATAGCGCAGATGGGGCCGCCGCTCCTCCGCCCACGCTTGCTCGTCGGGGATGGTCAGCGCATCGAGATCGCCCGGCTCCGCCTCCGGATCGTCGACCCATTCGCGCAGCGCCGGGCCGCCGTTGATGACGTCGATGGCGAGCTTGCCGAGCTCATATTCGTAGGCGAAGTCGCGCCACAAATCATAGTCCTGCTGGAGCCGGCGGATCGCCTTGAACGCAAGGGCCTGGAGCCGCCAGGGCCTGAAGGCGGCGTGGTCGTAGACCGGCGCTTCGGCGTGGATGTGCACGCCGCGGCAGAGCTTGCCGACATGCTTGTGAAAGGTCGGCTCGAACGAAATCTCGCGCAGGATGCAGCCGTGCAGCCAGTCCGGCGCCAGCGCCCGCATCTCGGCGATCACGGCGCGCGCGTCGAGGTCGGGCGCGCCGAACAGCTCGAGCGGACGCGTCGTCCCCCGCCCTTCCGACAGGGTCGTTCCTTCGAGCATCACCGTGCCCGCATAAGCGCGGGCCATGTTGAGGTTGGGCGCGTTGGGGCTGGGGTTGATCCAGACCCGCTCGCCCAGCGGCCAGCCGAAGCCGGGCGCTTCGTCGGGCGCGTATCCCTCCATCCCGATCACCCGATAGTCGAGGTCGAGCTTCAGCGTGGCGACGAACCACGCCCCCAGCTCGCCGAGCGTCAGACCGTGCCGCATCGGCAGCGGCCCGGCGCCGACGAAGCTTTCCCAGCCTGTGCGCAAAGCCAGCCCCTCGACCGGCCGGCCGGCGGGGTTGGGCCGGTCGAGCACCCAGACCGACTTGCCGTGCGCGGCCGCCGCCTCGAGCACGTAGCGCAGCGTCGTGATGAAGGTGTAGATCCGGCAGCCGAGGTCCTGGAGGTCGACGAGGATCGTGTCGAACGTCCCCATCGACTGCCCGCTCGGCCGGCGCACCTCGCCGTAGAGGCTGAACACCGGGATGTTGTGGACCGGATCGGTGAAATCCGGCGATTCGACCATATTGTCCTGCTTGTCGCCCCTGAGACCGTGCTGCGGGCCGAAGGCGGCGGTCAGGTTGAGGCCGCAGGCGGCGAGCGCGTCAAGCGAATGGGTGAGGTCTTCGGTGACCGAAGCCGGATGCGCAAGCAAGGCCACGCGCTTGCCCTCCAGCGGCGCGCGCAGGGCCGGATCGGCGAGCAGGCGGTCGATGCCGAACTTCATGGGCTGTCCGCTGCCCCGACTTCCAGGACAAAGCAATCCTGATCGTGGAAATCCGGCGCCCGTCCGGGTGGATGCGCGAGCGCCCAATAGGAAAGGCGGCGATTCCTCTCCTCGATCACCGCCGACAGACCGAGCCGCCAACTCTCGTCCGGCGGCAGATTGTCAATAACGGCCATCAGCGCGAGCCCCTCCCCGCTCGCAACGAACCGAATCCTGGGCTGGAGCGTGTCCGGCGCGTCGCTCCCCCCATCCTTATGGCCGGTGAAGCGATAGGCCGCCCATTGCGTCGAGGGCGAGAAGTTGAATTCCAGATAGCCGCTTGCCGTATTCGGCCGCAGGAAAAGCTCAAAGCAGGTATGTCGCCATAGCTCGTTCGTCCGGACCGGCTCGGCCCATGCGGGCAGCAGCAAGTCATCGATCGTCCCGGCGAGCTTGTAGTGCAGCTTGAGCGCGGTCGCGCTCGGCCTCTCGACCTCGACCACGATCCACTTCACAGCCGGGCAGCGGCTGTCCGGGTGAAGAATCAGCGTCTGGCGCACTTCACCTCTGCCATGTAACGACGCGCCCCATGAGCGAATACCGGTCCGAACTCCTACGCACCCTGGAAGCGCGTGGCTATATCCACCAGCTGACAGACGCGAGCGGCCTCGACGCGCTCGCGGCGAAGGAAGTCGTCCCCGGCTATATCGGCTTCGACGCGACGGGCCCCTCGCTCCATGTCGGCAGCCTCGTCCAGATCATGCTGCTCAGGCGCATGCAGCAGGCGGGGCACAAGCCGATCGTGCTGATGGGCGGCGGCACCACCAAGATCGGCGACCCCTCCGGCAAGGACGAGAGCCGCAAATTGCTGAGCGCCGAGGAGATCGCGGCCAACATCGCCTCGATCAAGCGTGTGTTCGAACATTTCCTGGTCTTCGGCGACAGGCCGACCGACGCGATCATGGCCGACAATGCCGATTGGCTCGACGCGCTCGACTATATCCCCTTCCTGCGGGAGATCGGCACCCATTTCACGATCAACCGGATGCTAACGTTCGACAGCGTCAGGCTGCGCCTCGACCGCGAGGACCCGATGACGTTCCTCGAGTTCAACTACATGATCCTCCAGGCCTACGACTTCCTCGAACTGTCGCGGCGCGCGAAATGCCGGCTGCAGCTCGGCGGCTCGGACCAGTGGGGCAATATCGTCAACGGCATCGAATTGGCGCGGCGCGTCGACGGGACCCAGGTCTACGGCCTCACCACGCCGCTGATCACCACCGCCGACGGCGGCAAGATGGGCAAGACCGAAAAAGGCGCGGTCTGGCTCAACGCGGATCAGTTGAGCCCGTACGATTACTGGCAATTCTGGCGCAACACGCAGGACGCCGACGTCGGCCGCTTCCTGCGGCTGTTCACCGATTTGCCGGGAGGCGAGATCGCCCGGCTGGAGGCGCTCGGCGGCGCCGAGATCAACGAAGCCAAGAAGGCGCTGGCCGATGCCGCCACCGCCATGGCCCACGGCGAAGACGCGGCGGCGGGCGCGGCCGAGACGGCGCGCAGGACGTTCGAGGAAGGCGCGGCCGGCGAGGCGCTGCCGACGCTGAAGGTCGAAGGCGCGATTTCGCTGGTCGACGCGCTGACCGGCCTCGGCCTGGTAGCCTCGAAGAACGAAGCCCGCCGCCTGATCGTCCAGGGCGGCGCCCGGGTGGACGGCGAGGTCGCCGGCGAGGATCGCCCGCTCCGGGTGAGCGGCAACGTCCGTATTTCAGCGGGGCGGAAGAAGCACGGGCTGCTGACCTCTTAGCGCCTGGTGCGATCGCGCCCATTCCAGCGACAGGTCGCGCTGGCCGGGCGCGGCAATGCTGAGCGCGCGCTCGGTGAGCGGCGTGAGCGCCGAGCGCGGCGGGAGATTGGCCGGGACATGGATGTCCCAGGCGAGCCCGATCCGCTCGAGCAGCTGGACGAAAATAAAACCGGGATCGATCTGGCCCGGGTAGAGGCCGTGCCGGGCCGAGGCCGGGAAGGCGTGATGATTGCAGTGCCAGCTCTCGCCCATCGTCGGGATGGCCAGCCAGGCGATGTTGTAGCCCTGGACCGCGGCGTCTTCGACGAACCAGTCCTGGTGGCCGCGCCGGTGCGCGACGTGGGCGATGTACCAGTGCATGGTGAAGCACACAGCGACGCGAACGATCACGCCCCAGACGACCCATGACCAGCCGCCGAACCAGAAGAGGATCAGTGCCACCGGGATCTGATGCAGCATCCAGGTGCGCTGCAGGAAGCGATAGAATGGGTCGTCGCTGATTCCGGGGCCGGCATCGAAGTCCGGCGGATTGTCGAACAGCAATCTGAAGTTCAGATAGTAGAAGCCGTCGGCAAGCGCGGATTTGCCGTGCCGCAGGAACCAGTGACAATCCGCCTGGCGCTGCGCCCAATCCCGGATGTCGTGAAGCCCGACCGTCCACAGCGGACCGCCCATGCCGACCAGGACGCCGACATAGATCATCGCCCGTTCAAGCCATTTCGGGCATTCGAAGCTGCGGTGGATCAGGCGCCGGTGGAAGCCGACCGAATGACCAACGCACAGGGTGAAGCCCGACAGGAACAGGAAGACGAGCACTCCGCTCCAGCTGAAGAAGATCGGGCCGAGGATCAGGGCGCCGACGATGAACGACATGTTCCAGATGGATCGCGGCGCATCCCATTTCAGCCGGCCGCTGCCGGCGTCGGCATGTTCCAGATTGCCGAGCGAGTTGACCTTGAACGCCCCTGCCGACGCTTCCCCTGCGACGATCATAGATCCTCCCCTTCACGCTGCGCGCGTCGTTTTTTCCGGTCGGCGTTGAGCTTTCGGGCCTCCGGGCAAAAGGGCGTCAGAAAGCTGTAAAGGCTGTTGGCCAGATGGTCGGCGGCGATCGAGTAGATGATGTGCTGCCCCCGCTTTTGCTGGTGCACCAGCCCCGCCTGATAGAGCACCGACAGATGCTTGGAGATGGACGGCATCGCCATGTCGAACTTCTCGGCGATCTCGCCCACCGTCATCGGCCCCCCGGCCAAATGGTTGAGGATCCGCCGGCGGGGCGTGGATGCGAGTGCCTTGAACGCCGATTCCATCGTTACTTTCCTAATTAGGAAAATATGAAAGTCAAGGCGGGAGCGGAGGGCTATCCGCCCCTCAGCAACCCGACCGCCGCGTCGCGCTCCATCAGGTAGAGCAGGACCCGCGCCGCCCGGCCGCGCTCGCCTTCGAGGCCGCCGTCGCGGTCGACCAGCAGGCGGGCGTCGTCCATTGCGATCGGCGCGAGGTCGGCGGTCTGTTCGGGGCTGGCGAGGCGGAACTGGGCCTCGCCGGACTGGCGCGTGCCCAAAATCTCGCCGGCGCCGCGCAGCCGCAGATCCTCCTCGGCGATGCGGAAGCCGTCATTGGTCTCGCGCATCAGGGTCAGGCGGGCGCGCGCGGTCTCGCCAAGGGCATTGCTGCGCAGCAACAGGCAGATGCTGTGCTGATCGCCGCGCCCCACCCGCCCCCGCAATTGATGCAATTGGGCGAGGCCGAAGCGGTCGGCATGCTCGACGATCATCAGCGAGGCGTTGGCGACGTCGACGCCGACCTCGATCACCGTCGTCGCGACCAGCACCCCGATCCGCCCGCGCTGGAAGGCGTCCATCACCGCGTCCTTCTCCGGCCCCTTCATCCGGCCGTGGACGACGCCGACCTTGTCGCCGAAACGCAGCCGCAGGACCTGGGCGCGGTCCTCGGCCGCGGCGAGGTCCAGCGCTTCGCTTTCCTCGACCAGCGGGCAGACCCAATAAGCTTGGCGTCCGGCGGCGAGGTGGCGGCCGAGGGCGTCGATCACCTCGCTCAGCCGCTCCTCGCTGATCACCCTGGTCTCGACCGGCAGCCGCCCCGGCGGCATCTCGTCGAGGCGGCTGACGTCCATCTCGCCATAATGGGTGAGGGTCAATGTGCGCGGGATCGGCGTCGCGGTCATCACCAGCAGATGCGGCGGCCGCTCCGCCTTGCTCGCCAGCATCATCCTTTGCGCGACGCCGAAGCGGTGCTGCTCGTCCACCACGGCGAGGCCGAGCTTCCTGTAGCCGACCGCCTGCTGGAAGATCGCGTGGGTGCCGACCAGGAGCTGGATCGAGCCGTCGGCAAGGCCCATCAGGCAGGATTCGCGCGCCTTGCCCTTCTCGCGGCCGGTGAGGATGGCGACATTGACCGGCAGGCCGGCGAGCAGGCGCGACAGCGTGTCGTAATGCTGGCGGGCGAGGAGCTCGGTCGGCGCCAGCAAAGCCGCCTGGGCGCCCGCCTCGACCGCAATCAGCATCGCCATCAGCGCCACCAGGGTCTTGCCCGAGCCGACGTCGCCCTGGAGCAGGCGCAGCATCGGCACCTCCTGCTGCAAATCGCCCTCGATCTCGGCGACGGCGCCGCGCTGGGCCGCGGTCGGCGTGTAGGGGAGCTGGAGCCTGTCGCGGAGGCCGCCGTCGCCCTTCAAAGGCACGCCCTTGCGCTTCCTCGCGCTGGCGCGGACCAGCATCAGCGCCAGCTGGTTGGCGAACACCTCGTCATAAGCGAGCCTCGAACGCGCGTCCGCGGCGGCCGGATCGCGGTGGGCGGTCTCGAGCGCCGCGGCCCAGTCCGGCCAATCCTGCTGCGCCTTGAGGCTCGGCTCGATCCATTCGGCGAGCTCGGGCCTGCGCGCCAGCGCCTGGCCGGCGAGGTCGGCGAGGCGATGGTTGGTCAGCCCTTCCGACAAGGGATAGACCGGCTCGCGCTCCGGGATCTGCGCGGCCTCGGCGGGCTTCAGCGCATAATCGGGATGGACGATCTGCAATTCCTGGCCGTAGCGGTCGAGCTTGCCGGACACGATCCGAGTCTCGCCGAGCGGCAGCTGCTTCTTCCCCCAGCCGGGATTGTTGAAATAAGTGAGGGTCACGTAATTGCCGGCGACATCCTCGGCGAAGATCCGGAACGGCCCCCGCCCCCCGCCCTGGCGGTAATCGCGCGCGGTGAGCGCGACCGTGATCGTGCGGCCGACATCGGCCTCGTCGAGCGCGGCCACGCGCTTGCGGTCGATCCAGCTCATCGGCAGATGGAACAGGATATCGACAACGCGATTGAGCGCCAGCCGGTGCAAAGGCTTGGCGAGCGCCGGCCCGATGCCCTTGAGCACCTCCACTTCGGCGAACAGCGGATTGAGAATATCGGGGCGCATCGAGGTGTGACGTCCGCTCCTAGACCCCCTCTCCCAGGGGGGAGAGGGTTGGGGTGAGGGGTTGCGGCGCCGGCGGCTGATCTCCGACTCCGAACACCCCCACCCTACCCTCCCCCTGAGGGGGAGGGAATTCAGCTTCAATCTCGCCGCGCGATTCACTACATGCGAGCCCACTCATTCGCCGACTGGCTCTCAAAAGCCCGCCGGCCATTTGCACATGGAAGATCATGGACCGCGACGGCCGCCTCAAACGCCTGCGTTTCCGCAGCTGCCATCGCGGCGTGCGCGAGGCCGACATGCTGATCGGCGGTTATTTCGAGCGCTGGCAGGGGGCCTGGTCGGACGCCGACATGGACTGGTTCGAGGCTTTGCTCGAGGAGCAGGACGCCGACATCCTCGCCTGGGCGATCGGAACCGCGGCCGTACCCGAACGGTGGCAGGGCGAGATGATGCGGCGGCTTCAGTCGCTCGATTACATCGAGCATCCCGAATGATGCGTGTGACGCTGCAAGCCCCCTCTCCCCGGCGGGGAGAGGAATGGGGTGAGGGGGCTCGGCCTCCGCGTAAAATCTCCGCCGCCGAACACCCTCTCCCTACCCTCCCCCTCGAGAGGGAGGGAAAGAAGTGAGCGATCTGCAAAAAATCCTGACCGCCGACAAGCCGATCACGCTCGCCGGCGTCCCTGCGGGCTTCATGCCCTGGCTCGCCGCCGATCTGGCGCGGGCGGCGAAGGGGCGCGCGGTGTTCGTCGCGCCCGACGAGGCGGCGATGCGGGCGCTTGCCGATGCGGCGAATTATTTCGCGCCCGAGCTCGAGCTGCTGACCTTCCCGGCCTGGGATTGCCTGCCCTACGACCGCAGCTCGCCCTCGCTGCGCGCGACCGCCGAGCGGCTCGCCACCCTCCACGCGCTGCAGCGCACCGCGAACAAGCCGCAGCTGCTCGTCACCACGGTCAACGCCGCGACCCAGCGCACGCTGACCCCGTTCCGCATCCGCCAGCTCGTCGCCCGGCTCGCCCCCGGCGAGCGCATCGACCTCGACCAGCTGACGCGGCTGTTGCAGGCCAACGGCTACGGCCGCACCGAGACGGTCCGCGATCCCGGCGAGTTCGCGGTGCGCGGCGGCCTCGTCGACCTGTTCCCGGCCGGCGAGGAGCATGGCCTCAGGCTCGATTTCTTCGGCGACGAGATCGAGAGCGTGCGCCGGTTCGATCCGGTGAGCCAGCGCAGCATCGACCGGCTCGGCGGCTTCACCCTGCTGCCGGCGTCCGAAACCCTGCTCGACGAGGACAGCGTCCGGCGCTTCCGCTCGGCCTATCGCGAATTGTTCGGCGCCGCCGCGACCGGCGACCCGCTCTACCAGGCGGTCTCGGACGGCCGCCGCATCGCCGGCATCGACCATTGGCTGCCGCTGTTCGAGGAGCGGCTGGCGACCCTGTTCGACCATCTTGCCGCCGACGACCTCGTCGTCCGCGACCCCGGCGACGCCGGCGCCGCCGAGGCGCGGTTCGAGGCGGTCGCCGATTATTACGAGAATCGCCGGCGCGCCCAGACCAGGGAGGCCGGCAGCTACCGGCCGCTCGCGCCCGACACGCTCTATCTGTCGCGTGGTGAATGGGACGCGTTGGCGGCGGCGCGGCCGATGCACCTCGTCACCCCGTTCCACCAGCCCGGCAGCGGCGCGGTGGTCGACTTCGGGATCGACGCGGCGCGCGATTTCGCGCCGGAGCGGGCGCAGGGCGCCAACGTCTACGAGGCGGTGGTCGCCCATGTCGCCGACCTGCGGCGCGCCAGGCGCAAGGTGGTGCTGGCGAGCTATTCGCAAGGCTCGCGCGAGCGGCTGAAAGGCCTGCTCGCCGACCATGGCCTGACCCGGATGCAAGAGGTCGAGACCTGGCAGCAGGCGCTCGGCGCCGCCCCGGCAGTCGCGCTGGCGGTGATCCAGCTCGATCACGGCTTTTCCGGCGGCGAAATCGCCCTGCTGACCGAGCAGGACATGCTCGGCGACCGCCTCGTCCGCCGCCGCAAGCGCCGCAAGGGCGCCGACGCCTTCCTTTCCGAGCTGGCGACGCTCACGCCCGGCGATCTCGTCGTCCACGCCGATCACGGCATCGGCCGCTACGAGGGCCTGACCCAGATCCCGGTCCAGCGGGCGCCGCACGATTGCGTCGCTTTGGTCTATGCCGGCGGCGACAAGCTCTACGTGCCGGTCGAGAATATCGACATCCTCTCGCGCTACGGCAGCGATGCCGAAGGGGTCACGCTCGACCGATTGGGCGGCGAGGCCTGGCAGCGGCGCAAGTCGCGGATGAAGGAGCGGATCCGCGCCATCGCCGGCGACCTCATAAAGGTCGCGGCCGAGCGGGCATTGCGGCCCGGCGCGGTCGCCGAGCCCGACACCGGCTATGCCGCCTTCGCCGACCGCTTCCCCTATGAGGAGACCGACGACCAGGACCGCGCCATCGCCGACGTCGTCGCCGACCTGGCGGCAGGCAAGCCGATGGACCGGCTGGTCTGCGGCGACGTCGGCTTCGGCAAGACCGAGGTCGCGCTGCGCGCCGCGTTCATCGCCGCCATGGCGGGGCTGCAAGTGGCGCTGATCGCGCCGACCACCCTGCTCGCCCGCCAGCATTTCAACACGTTCCGGGAGCGCTTCCAGGGCTTCCCGATCGAGCTCGGCCGGCTCTCGCGGCTGGTCCCGGCCCGCGAGATGAAGGAGACCAAGGAAAGGCTCAAGGCCGGCCAGGTCGACATCGCCATCGGCACCCACGCGATCCTCGCCAACAGCGTCGCGTTCAGGAAATTGGGCCTGGTGATCGTCGACGAGGAGCAGCGTTTCGGCGTCACTCACAAGGAGCGGCTGAAGGCGCTGCGCGCCGACGTCCACGTCCTCACCCTAACCGCGACGCCGATCCCGCGCACGCTGCAAATGGCGATGTCGGGGCTGCGCGAGCTCTCGGTCATCCAGACGCCGCCGATCGACCGGCTCGCGGTGCGCACCTACGTCATGCCCTGGGACCCGGTGGTGGTGCGCGAGGCGCTGCTCAGGGAACATTATCGCGGCGGCCAGAGCTTCTTCGTCGTCCCCCGGATCAAGGACCTGCCCGACATCGAGCAGTTCCTGCGCGAGGAGGTGCCCGAGGTCCGCTACGTCGTCGCCCACGGCCAGATGGCGCCGACCGAGGTCGAGGAGCGGATGTCCGCCTTCTACGACCGGAAGTACGAAGTGCTGCTGTCGACCACGATCGTCGAATCGGGCCTCGACATCCCGACGGCGAACACCTTGATCGTCCACCGCGCCGATCGCTTCGGCCTCGCCCAGCTCTATCAATTGCGCGGCCGCGTCGGCCGGGCCAAGACCCGCGCCTACTCCTATTTCACGACGCCGCCGGACCGGCTGATCACCGAGACCGCCGACAAGCGCCTGCAGGTGCTCGCCGCGCTCGATACGCTCGGCGCCGGCTTCCAGCTCGCCACCCACGACCTCGACATACGCGGCGCCGGCAATCTGCTCGGCGACGAGCAATCGGGCCATATCAGGGAGGTCGGCTTCGAGCTCTACCAGTCGATGCTCGAGGAGGCGATCCTAGCGGCCAAGGCGGGCGGGATCGTGGCGCGGCCCGAAGGCTTCTCGCCGCAGATCAGCGTCGACGCGCCGATCCTGCTGCCCGAGGCCTACGTCCCCGACCTCGACCTCAGGATGGGCCTCTACCGCCGTCTCAACGAGCTCGAGACGGTCGACGAGATCGACCCGTTCGCCGCCGAGCTGATCGACCGCTTCGGCCCCTTGCCGGCCGAGACCGCGAACCTCCTGAAGATCATCGAGATCAAGCTGAACGCCAAGCAGGCGATGGTGGCGAAGCTCGACGTCGGCGCGAAGGGCGCTTTGGTCCATTTCCACAATGACAGCTTCCCGGACCTCGCCGGCCTGCTCGCTTATGTCGGGCGTCTCGAGGGCACCGCGAAGCTGCGCCCGGACAGCAAGCTCGTCATCACCCGCCTTTGGCCCGACCCCGACGCGCGCCTCAACGGCGCGCTGCAGCTCAGCAAGGGCTTGGCCAGGATCCTCGCCTGAAAGGTGCGCCTTATGCCGCGGTCTCGGCCGGCTGCCGCTTCTCCGGAGAGATGCGCGCGCGCAGCAGGGCGGCCACGTCCTCCGCGCCGAGCGTCCGCGGCCGGCCGAGCGCCTCCCACGCCCCCAGCATGCGCCGATAGATCTCGATCATCGGAAAATGAGAGTTGGTGTCGGTCGGATTGGCCAGCGTCACGTACAGGAACATGTCCTGCCCGCGCAGCCAGTCCAGATAGGAGAGGTATTTGAGCTCATAATTCCCGCAAAAGCCCATGAATCGGACGGCGCGCTTGTCCGCCTCGCCGACCAGACCCTCGCCGTCGGCCCGCTGGAGCGCGTCGAACATTTCGAGCACGTCCTTGACGAAATCCTGGTCCTCGCGCGTCAGCGGATCGCCCCGCATCTCGCGCATCTGATCGATCGGATACATGTCCTCGATCGGCCACCAGTCGCGCAGCCGCTCGGCGATGTCGAGATAGAGGTCGGCCCCTTCGGGACGCAGGCTCGCCAGCATCTCATACTGGTTGGCCAGCACGACCCGCCGGAACAGCGCCTCGTCCAGCTCCTCCGCCCCGACCGGTTCCGCCGCACGGCGCTCCGACTCGGGCTCTGACTCCGTTGACTCGTTCGTCATTTGGGAACATATAGAGAACGCCGTGCTCGCTGGCAAGCCTTTTTTTGCTCACGCGAAGACGCGAAGAACGCGAAGGGGTTTCGATATGCGCGACATCGAGGAGTTGGCCCGGCTTGCGGTCGATGGCGGGTTCAAGGTGCATAAGGAGCTGGGGCCGGGCCTGCTCGAATCCGTTTACGAAGCCATCCTCGCGGTGAATCTTGCGCGCAGCGGCCTTGCGGTCGAAAGGCAAAAGCCCGTCAACATCGAATATGAAGGGATGATCCTCGGCGAAGGATTTCGAGCGGATGTCCTGGTCGAAGGGCGGCTGATCATCGAGCTGAAGTCGGTCGAGCGGCTATCGCCGCTCCACGGCAAGCAACTGTTCACCTACCTGAGACTGCTGAATCAGCCGTTGGGATTGCTCATGAATTTCGGCGCGGCGACATTTCGCGAAGGGGTCAGGCGCATCGTCAACAATCACACCGACGTTGCGTCTTCGCCCCTGCGGGTGAACCAAATTCCCACAATCCGGGTCGGGGAGTAGGCCCAACCGTCCTTCCCTGCTTCTTCGCGTTCTTCGCGTCTTCGCGTGAACCAAGCTTTCTGCCCACGCGAAGGCGCGGAGATGCGAAGGCAACGTTTGAAATCTCAACCGCGCTTAGCTGGCCGACCAGCCGTTTGAGCGGAGCCATTCCCTAACTTGAACCTCATCGCCGTCGTCGGTGCCCGGGATAGCGAACATTTCCCTACCATCGGGGCGCACCACCCAGAATGCATCGTAGCTTCCGCCAGCACTTCCCAGTCTGTATTTGTGCTTCGATACAATCAGGTAGCCCCGCCAAGGCCCATTCCTGATCACCGCGAGCGTATTGCCAGGGGTTACTTCGCGGCGGCGACCGTCTGAGAGACGGACCTGGATTATGTGGTCGGAGGTCACCCAGTGGCAGACGCGCTGATAAACAAAACCGCCGTCGAGAGAGGGGACGGTCTGACGGAGTACGGGTCGGTCGCAAGGATCATTGCCTGGCGGGTCGACATCTACGGGGATAAGCTGAACCCAATCGGCCTCCGTGCGGGCAGGCCGACTATTTGAGACTGGCACGGTGAGATGAACGCCACCAACGCGACTACGACGTGCCGAGCGCGGGGAGGTTAGGTTGGCCAGCGTATGGCTGCAGCCATGCCGCCTTAATAATGCAAACCGATACGACACGATCTGACGAATGGTGACATGGGGATTTATCGCAGCCACTTGCTCGGTGAAAAGGCGGACCGCAGCCTCCCGGGCGGCGTCATTCGGCAGGCTTTCTGGACAAACAAACGTACGATCAATCTGGGCCAGCCTGTTCCGTGCCGGCAGTTGCGCTTGCCCCGCGACCTCGCCCCAGACGGCCATTACGCCTGCGATGAGGGACAGTGCGCGCATACCCGACTCCCAATAGAGATTGTGCCGATTATTGCGCGTCCGGCAAGCTTGCCAGCGCCGTTGCTTCGATTATGTGTTCCTCACCACGCGCGTGCCGTCAACGTGCACCGTGCGTCATCAGCCAAGGTTGTTCAAGGGACCGCACCACTCCCGACCAGCGCCGCCAGCTCCGCGCTGCTCAGCGGCGGGGCGCAGAGGAAGCCCTGGTAGAGGGTGCAGCCTTCCTCGGCGAGCAGGCTCAATTGCGCTTCGGTCTCGACCCCTTCGGCGATCACGTCCAGGCCCAGGGAGCGGGCCATGTCGATGACGCTGCGGACGACGATGCGATCGCGGGTCGAGCCGGCGATGTCCTGGCAGAGGCGCTTGTCGATCTTGAGATAATCGAGCGGCAGCGCCTTCAGATAAGCGAGGCTCGAATAGCCGGTGCCGAAATCGTCGATCGCGACCCTGAGGCCGCCGCCGCGCAGCTCGGCGAGCAGGCCGGCGGCGGCGGACAAATCCTCGATCAGCCCGCTTTCGGTCACCTCGACCGTGAGCCGCTCGGCCGCGAAGCCGCTGCCCTCCACCAAAGCGAGGAACTGGCCGGCAAAGCCGGGGCGAACGATGTCGGCGGCGGTGATGTTGACCGACAGCCGCAAGTGGCCGAGCGCAGCGGGCCAGGCGGCGGCCCCGGCGATCGCGCGGCGCTGGACGTGGTCGGAAAGCTGGGCGAGATAGTCCGAGCCCTCGGCGACGCCGAACAGGGTCGCCGCGCCCAATTCGCCATATTGGGGATGGTTCCAGCGGGCGAGCGCCTCGACGCCGACGATCGCGCCGCCCGACACCGAGACCTGCGGCTGGAAGCGGATCTCGATCTCGTCCTGGTCGAGCGCGCGCCTCAGGTCGACCTCGAGCCGGTCGCCGCGCGCGGTCGCGCTCTCCGCGCCGTGCTCGAGCACGTGCACCGGCGCGCCCTCGCCGCCGGCTTCGGCGAGCGCGGCGCTGGCGCGCCTGAGCAGGCGGGCGGCATCGTCGCCCGGCTCGGCCGCGGCGACGCCGGCGCGGCTGGCGATGGTGATGACATGATCGCCCGAGGCGAACGGCCGGCCGATCGCCTCAACCAGCGCGCCGGCGAGGAAGCGGCCGTCGCCGAGGCTGGCCGGCGCCGCCAGCAGCACCGCGAACTCGGCGCCGGCCATCCGCGCCACCAGCTTGGGGCGGGCGTCGGCGCCGGCCTGGCGCTCGATCCGCCGCGCCACCGCCTGCAGCACCGCGTCGCCGGTGGCGCGGCCGAAGGCGGCGTTGATCGCATCGTAGCGGCTGACCGCGATCAGCAGCACGACCAGCTCCTCCCTTTTTTCCAGCCGGCCGGCGATCCAGGCGCGGGCGTTGCGGCCGTCGCGCAGGCCGGTCAGCGGGTCGCGGCCCTCGCCGCCGGCCTCGATCGGCTCGGCCCGGCCGATCACCTCTCCCTCGCTGCGGCGGAGATGGTGGGCGATCCGCCCGCCGCCCTCGCCATGGGCGAAGGCGGTCGCCTCGCCGGTGGCGAGCAGCCGGTCGATCGCGTCGCGGGCCGCGCGCCGCCCTGCCGGATCGAGCTTGCGCAAGAGCTCCATCAGGCTGATCCGCCGTCCTTCCTCCTCGCCGAGCCCCGCCGCCCGCGCCAGCGCCGGCGAGAGCTCGATGGTGCGCGAGCCCGGCTGCCAGCGCCATGAGGCGGAGTCGGCCTCCTCGCCCGCCCGCCGCGTCGTGCGCAGGTCGCCGCCGACCCGCTCGGCATGGCGCCGGGCGAACTGGAAGGCGTGGAGCAGCTGCCCCTCGCTGAACGGGCTCACCAGGAAATGGGTGGCGCCGTGCTGGTGGAAGGTCTCGAGCGCGGCCGCGTCGGTGCGCGACAGCAGCACCAGCAAAGCCGCTGCATTGGCCTCGGCCGTGTCGGCGATCGCCCGCACCGCCTCCTGCCCCTCGCCGAGCGCGCCGCGCGCGTCGACCACCGCCACCGCCGCCCCCGAGGCGACGAACCGCGCCTCGGCATTCTCCGCCCGCCGCGCCGCGATCGGCTGCCAGCCGGCGCCCTCGGCGAGCCGGGAAAGCTCGTCGCGATGGCGGAAGGACAGGATGAACAAAGGCGCCCCCATCGCTCCCGTCTAGCGAGGCGCCGGGGCGCCGCCAATCGCTTCCGGCCGCGGCATCCCGTTCGGGGACAAACGCGCCGGCGGCCCTTTCGCGGTGAGAGAGGTCACGATAGGTAATAACCGTAGAGAAGCCTACACCGATACATGCTCCGTCGCGTTCTTCGCGCCTTCGCATGAACAAGGAGAGCCGGACCCGCGCGGACTCGCGCCGGTGCGGCTGCTGCCTTATAAGGGACGTCCCTTATAAGGGAGGTGCAATCGGGCGACCGCGGTGACGTCAATTCGTCCCCGATGCGCGCTTCCTGGTCCGCCCCGCGCATTGATCCTGCTCCGCCTCGCGCATTGACGCCGGCGCCCCCCACCCCGTAGCTAGGGCGATGGCAGGACCCGCACCAAGGCCGATGGCGCTGGTCGCCTCCAATGCCGAGGCGGCGCAGGCGGCCGAGGCGATGCTGCGCGAACGCTACGATTTCGTCGCGGTCGAGGAGGCGGATCTGATCGTCGCGCTCGGCGGCGACGGCTTCCTGCTCCATACGCTGCGCGAGGGGCTCGCGCTCGGCCGGGTCTGTCCGGTGTTCGGGATGAACCGCGGCACGGTCGGCTTCCTGATGAACGAATGGCGGATCGACGGGCTGATCGAGCGCCTCCACCGCGCCAAGGCGTTCACCGTCTCGCCGCTCGAGATGAAGGCGGTCACCGTCGCCGGCGAGACCGTCAGCCACCATGCGATCAACGAAGTGTCGTTGCTGCGCGAGACCCGCGAGACGGCGTGGATCGAGGTCTCGGTCAGCGGCCGGGTGGTGATGGGCGAATTGATCTGCGACGGCGTGCTGGTCGCGACCCCGGCCGGCTCGACCGCCTACAACCTCTCCGCCAACGGGCCGATCCTGCCGCTGGGCTCGAAGCTGGTGGCGCTGACCCCGATCAGCCCGTTCCGGCCGCGGCGCTGGCGGGGCGCCCTGATCCCGGAGGATTTGCGCATCTCGTTCCGGGTGCTCGATCCCAAGAAGCGCCCGGTCTCGGCGGTCGCCGACCAGGTCGAGGTGCGCGACGTCGCCACCGTCGAGGTCGGCGTCGACCGGACCGACGTGCTGACCTTGCTGTTCGACCCCGAGCACGCCTTGGACGAGCGCATCACCATGGAGCAGTTCGCGGCCTGAAAAAGCGGCGCCCGCGCCTTGCGCTTTCGAAAGGCCCCCTGCTATAGGCGCCGCTCGCCGAAAGGCTGCTCCCCGGTAGCTCAGTGGTAGAGCGTTCGACTGTTAATCGAATGGTCGCTGGTTCGAATCCGGCCCGGGGAGCCATTCCTTCGCCCGCATGGCCCGCTCACCAGCCCTCCGCGTCGCGGAGCAGCCGGACATTGGCCTCCTCGACCGGAGTTAACGCGACTTCGCCCGGCCGCGCCCGATACCAGCGGTAGCGACGGAAATGACGCTGGAGCCGGGCATCGCGGAAGACGCGGCCGTGGCGCGCGAAAATCTCGTTGCGCGCGATCCAGAGCTCGGCGGCCGACAGGTCGTCCACCTCCTCGCGGGTCAACCGGCGCCAGCTCGAATCCGGGAAAATCTGGGCCGGCGCGTGCGCGGATTCCGGCGCATGCGGCTCCGGCGGCGCCGGAAGAGCCGGATGTGCGGCGAGGACGGGCCGATGCGGCACGGGCGCCGGTGGTTGCGAAGGGCGGGCCCAGAGGAGATAGCCGACCCCGATCATGGCGAGGACGAGCAAGCCGGCCAGCGTCGGTACCAATTTCGAAAACTTGCCTTGCGGCGGCACGGGAGGCGGCGCCGCGCGCCCGGACGGCGGTGGCGGCGGCGCCGCCTCGGCGGCCGCGGGCGGCCCGACCAGCGCCTCGAGGCTCGCCTTGACCTTGATCCAGGCCGGATCATTCTCCTCGCCGTGCCAGTCGCCGATCGCGGCGAACTGGATCTGATTGAACGGCATCGGCGGCATCCGCCCGTCGATCGAGGTCTGGATCAGTTTCTTCTGCGATCGGGCGACGTCCGCCTCGGCGCGCACCCATTGCGAGGCCGCCGCATGCTCCGACCAGACCACGATTGCCGCTTTGGCGGCGCCGATCTTCTCGGCGATCACGTCGCTGTAGGACAGGTGCGGCGGCAACTCATCGTCCCACCAGACGCTGTAGCCCAGCCGCCTGACCGCGTCGGCGAGCTGGCGCACCGCGCCTTCGTCGACCTTGGAATAAGAGATGAAGACGTCGACCATCCCTGCCCTCCCCGCTTTCGCTTAGCATGAAGCCGCAGCACGGTGAATGGAGTCGGCAGACAGGAACCCCGGCGCCCCGCAATGGGTTGGCCAAGCAACGAAATAGGAGGCGAAAATGGCAACGAGAACCCGCTCCAAATCGGCCCGCAGCGACAGCTCCGGCCTTGGCCGGACCGGCGTCCTCGCCGCCGCCGCAATGGCCGGCGCCGCGGTCGGCCTTGCCGCCAATTACACCCGCAAGATCGTCGTCCAGAACATGGCCGGCGCCGCCGGCGACTGGGCCGACGCGCTCGCCGCCGAGCACCGGACGGTGCTCGCCTTGTTCGACAAGCTGGAAGCGACCGGCGACGAGCAGACCTGGATCCGCGCCCACACCCTGACCAGGATCAGGAACGCGCTCGGCAAGCACGCGCTCGAGGAGGAGAACGTGATCTACCCGGCGCTGCGCGAGGCCAACCAGGCGCACGACGCCGACGCGCTCAATGCCGAGCACGGCTATATCAAGACTTATTTGTTCGAGCTCGACAACATGCCCAAAGGCGGCCCGGCCTGGCTCCAGCGCGTCCGCGACTTCCGCGCCATGCTCGAGGAGCATATGCGGATGGAGGAGGACGAGGTCTTCCCGCGCTTCCGCGCCGTTTTGACCGAGGAGCAGAGCGCCAGGCTCTCCGCGGCGATGGCGCGGGAGGGGATGAAGCTCGCCTAGACTCCCTCTCCCCGGCGGGGAGAGGGTGGGGAGAGGGGGTACGGTGGCAGAGGTTAGCTTCGGAGGCCGAGCCCCCTCACCCTACCCTCTCCCCCCCGGGGAGAGGGAAATTCAGGCGACCGCGCCGTGGCAATGCTTGTACTTGCGGCCCGAGCCGCAGGGACAAGGGGCGTTGCGGCTCGCCGGCGCCGCGACCTCGCCCGCCACTAGCGGCATCTCCGCCGGCGCCGTCATCAGCGGCGGCAGCCGCGACAGGATTGTGCCGGTGTCGGCGTCGATGTCCCAGGTGTCGTCGTCGCCGGTGAACGGATCGATATGGTGGGTGACGAAATCGGGCATCGGCGGCAGCTCCTGCGGCCCCATCGAGAAGCGCGCCAGCGCCAGCGTCCGGGTCACGTCCTCGCGGATCAGCCCGAGCATGCGCTCGAACATCGCGAACGCCTCGTGCTTATATTCGTCGATCGGCTTCTTCTGGGCGTAGGCGCGCAGGTGGACGACCTGCCTCAGCGCGTCGAGCATCGAGAGATGCTCCTTCCAGTGATGGTCGAGCGACTGGAGGAGGATTTCCTTCTCGAGCTGGACCCAGCTCTCCGGCGGGATCTCGCGCGCCTTCTCCTCGACCTGCGCGTCGGCCTGCGCCTGGAGGCGCTCGACGAACATTTCCGCCTCGACCGCTTCCTCCTTGACCCATTCCTCGAACGGCGGGGCGAGGCCGAACACCGCCTCGGCACGCTGCTTCAGGAGCTCGATGTCCCACTGCTCGGGATAGGAATTGGGCGGGATCGCCTCGCCGACGATGGTGTTGACCGTCTCGGCGCGCATGTCCTGGACGACCTCGCCGACCGTTTCGGCGTCCATGATGTCGGCACGCTGCTCGTAGATCACCTTGCGCTGGTCGTTCATCACGTCGTCATATTCGACGACCTGCTTGCGGATGTCGTAATTGCGTGCCTCGACCTTCTTCTGCGCGGTCTCGATCGCCTTGGAGATCCAGGGCGAGATGATCGCCTCGCCGTCGGCGAGGTTCTTGTTCATCAGCCGCGCGAACATCGTCTGCGGGCCGAAGATGCGCAGGAGGTCGTCGTCCAGTGACAGATAGAAGCGGCTGAGGCCCGGATCGCCCTGGCGGCCGGCGCGGCCGCGCAGCTGGTTGTCGATGCGCCGGCTCTCGTGGCGCTCGGTGCCGAGCACGAACAGGCCGCCGGCGGCGATCACCCGCTCCTTCTCCTCGGCGACCTCGTCGCGGATCTTCTGCTCCGCTTTCTCGCGCGCCGGCCCCGGCTCCATCTCGGCGAGCTCGTCGGCGATGCGGAACTCGAAATTGCCGCCGAGCTGAATGTCGGTGCCGCGGCCGGCCATGTTGGTGGCGATGGTGACGGCTTTGAGCCGCCCCGCCTGGGCGACGATATGGGCCTCCTGCTCGTGATAGCGGGCGTTCAGCACCTCGTGCCTGATCTTGCGCTTCTTGAGATAGTCCGAGAGCAATTCCGACTTCTCGATCGAGACCGTGCCGACCAGGACCGGCTGACCGATATCCTGCTTCTCCTTGATCGCGTCGACGATCGCGCCGAACTTGTCCTCCTGGTTCTTGTAGAATTCGTCGTCGTCGTCGGCGCGCCGGACCGGCATGTGGGTCGGGATCGAGACGACGTTCATCTTGTAGATGTCGTAGAACTCGGCCGCCTCGGTCGCGGCGGTGCCGGTCATCCCCGACAGCTTGGGGTACAGGCGGAAATAATTCTGGAAGGTGATCGAGGCGAGGGTCTGGTTCTCGGGCTCGATCTGGACGCCCTCCTTCGCCTCGACCGCCTGGTGGAGGCCTTCCGACCAGCGCCGGCCGTCCATCATCCGGCCGGTGAACGGGTCGATGATGACGATCTTCTCGTCCTTGACGATATAATCGATGTCCCGCTTGAACGCGACGTTCGCCTTCAAGGCCTGGTTCAAATGGTGGACGACCTGGGTGTTCTCGAAATCGTAGAGGTTGGAGCCCTCCAGCAGCCCTTCCGCCTCGAGCAGCCGCTCCATCCGCTCGGTGCCGTCCTCGGTCAGAAGGACGCGCTTGTCCTTCTCGTCATATTCGTAATCGTCGGCGGGCGTCTCCTTCACCAGCACGTCGAGCTTCATGTAGAGCTCGGACTTGTCGTCGGTCGGGCCGGAGATGATCAAAGGCGTGCGCGCCTCGTCGATCAGGATCGAATCGACCTCGTCGACGATGCCGAAATTGAACGGCCGCTGGACCATCTGCGCGCGCTCATACTTCATGTTGTCGCGCAGATAGTCGAAGCCGAGCTCGTTGTTGGTGCCGTAGGTGATGTCGCACAGATAGGCCTCGCGGCGCTGGAAATCGGCGAGGTTGGGGACGATCACGCCGACGGTGAGGCCGAGGAAGGTGTAGATCTGGCCCATCCAGTCGGCGTCGCGCTTGGCGAGATAGTCGTTGACGGTGACGACGTGGACGCCATTGCCTTCGAGCGCGTTGAGGTACACCGCGAGCGTCGCCACCAGCGTCTTGCCCTCGCCGGTGCGCATTTCGGCGATCTCGCCGCGGTGGAGGACGATGCCGCCGATCAGCTGGACGTCGTAATGGCGCTGGCCAAGCGTGCGCTGCGCCGCCTCGCGCACCGTGGCGAAGGCTTCCGGGAGGAGGTCGTCGAGGCTCGCGCCATTTTCGAGCCGCTCCTTGAAGCGCGCGGTTTGGCCCTTGAGCTCGTCGTCGGACATCGCATGGATGGCCGGCTCGAGCGCGTTGATCTTGTCGACCGTCTTGCGCAGCGAGCGGACGTAGCGGTCGTTCGACGACCCGAAAATGGCTTTGGCAAATCCACCAAACATGCTGGAATCCTGATCTTATATAAGTGCCTCCGGCTGCGGGCCGGAGCTGGAACGAGCGGAAATGGGCGAAGCGCGCGAGCGCGCCGCCGGCTACTCGATCAGCCG
>DATHJO010000019.1:0-184889 GCA_035316145.1 Allosphingosinicella sp.
CTCCATCGTCGCGGTCAGCGACGGCTCGGGCGCCATGTTCGCGATCAACACCTATGACGAGCACGGCATCCCCGGCGCTGCCAACGCGGGCCGGTTCCAGTATACCGGCCAGGCCTGGATCCCGGAGATCGGCATGTATTATTACCGGGCCCGCATCTACTCGCCGAGCCTGGGGCGGTTCCTGCAGACCGATCCGATCGGCTATGAGGCAGGGATGAATCTCTACGCCTATGTGCGCGACGATCCGGTCAACGCTTCGGATCCGACCGGGACCATCCGGTGCAACGGGGATCCCCGTTGCCCGGAGCTGCACAGGCGGGCGTGGGAAGCCAGGCAGATCGCGCTGGCAGCGAGTGCCGAGCTCAGAGGTCTCGCCGGCGCGGTGCGCGGCCACGCGAAGCTGACGCCCAACCAGCGCAGCCTGCTCACCGCTTTTCAGGAGAAGTTCGGCAGGGCGGCGGCGAGGGCCTCCGGTCTGGAGGACGCCGCAAGGTTTTTCGACACCGTCGCGAACAGAATCGGCACGGAAGGGAGCGGCATGCGCGCCAATTTCGACCCCACCATGAGAGACCCCGCTCGGCGCCGCTCTTCGGCGACACCATCAATATTGGGGAGGCGTTCTTCAGCGCGGCAGGCTTGAACGGTCAGACCCAGGCGTATGTAATTCTCCACGAGGGAGGCCATTCGGCGGGCCTCGACGACACGCTCCTTCCGCCCAATGCTCCAAGGAGCATCGGCCGTCCTCGGGAACCTGGGTCGCTGAACCGGTACACCTATGGAATTGGAGCGACAAATTGGCTGGGGGCAAATCGCCCGGACCTGGCGGCGTGGACAAACGAAAACTACATATGCCTCGCCGTGGCTGCCTGTGGGCCTTGAGATGAAACGATCCCATTTCTTCATCGCCGCCTTGCTCTGCGCCGGATGCGCGACGCCGGACGCCGGACGCGCCGCTGGCCGGGACGACCTGGAAATCTCACTGAGCCGGGGCTCTCCGACCCTGCCGATTCTCGAAGTGACGATCACCAACCGTTCGGCAAGCCCGATCTGTATCGCAAGGGATGCGCTCGAAAATCCCAGGACCTACGCCATCGCGGTCCATTTATATGACGCGACAGGAAACGCCGTAGCGTACAGGGAGGAACGCGGCTACGTTGTGGCGCCCTTGGAGGGCGTGGTGCGCGTCGGGCTGGGCGGGGTTGTGCGAGCGCGAATCGATCTCCTCGGCACCTTCAGGTTCCCCGCAGGAGATATCTCACTCGCGCCCGGCATGAGCGCCCACGTCGAATTTTCCTACCGCTATTGCGGCTATGACTGGGAGCTGGGCGCGACCAGCACGCGGCAGCCGATTTGACGCGGCCTGCCGAAAACGGGCGGCCAAAAGAAAGGCCGCCCCGCGGCGGCCTTTCGTTCGATCGAGATTCCCGCGTAGCGTGAATCTTCAGCCAAGAAGTTCCTGCTCCAATTTCTTCGCCATCTCCTCGATATTCTCCGGCGGCCAGCCCGGAATATCCATCCCGAGCCGCAGCCCCATGCTCGCCAGCACTTCCTTGATCTCGTTCAAGGACTTGCGCCCGAAGTTCGGCGTGCGGAGCATTTCGGCCTCGGTCTTCTGGACGAGGTCGCCGATGTAGATGATGTTGTCGTTCTTGAGGCAGTTGGCGCTCCGCACCGACAGCTCCAATTCGTCCACCTTCTTGAGCAGATAGCGGTTGAGCTGGTTGGCGTCGGCTTCCGTTTCCGCGGCGCTCGGCGCGGCCATGCCGGCCATGGTCGGGACCTGGACGATGCCTTCGTCGAAGTGGACGAACAGCTGCAATTGGTCCTGCAGGATCCGCGCCGCATAGGCGATCGCGTCGTCCGGCGAGATCGTGCCGTCGGTGTCGACGGTCAGCGTCAGCTTGTCGTAATCGAGCTCCTGGCCGACGCGGGTGTTCTCCACCTTGTAGCTGACCTGGCGGACCGGGCTGTAGAGCGCGTCGACCGGAATGAGCCCGATCGGCGCGTCGGCCGGGCGGTTGCTCGCGGCCGGCACGTAGCCCTTCCCTGTTTCGGCGGTCAGCTCCATGTTGAGCGTCGCGCCCTCGTCGAGGTGGCAGATGACCAAATCGGGGTTCATCACCTCGATGTCGCCGGTGGTGGCGATCGCGGCGGCGGTGATCTCGCCGGGGCCGGTGGCGGAAAGCTGGAGGCGCTTGGGCCCCTCGCCTTCCATCCGCAAGGCGACCTGCTTGACGTTGAGGACGATGTCGGTGACGTCCTCGCGCACGCCGGCCAGCGAAGAGAATTCGTGCAGCACGCCCTCGATCTTGATCGCGGTGACGGCGGCGCCCTGGAGCGACGACAGCAGCACGCGCCTCAAGCTGTTGCCGAGCGTCAGGCCGAAGCCGCGCTCGAGCGGCTCGGCGACGAAGGTCGCCTTGCGGCGGGCATCGCCGGTCGTCTTCTTCTCGAGCGCGTTGGGCTTCTTCATTTCCTGCCAGTTCTTTGCATTGACGGCCATGGATTTTCCTCTGGCGGTTGGGGAAGTTTTCTTCCCAATTTGAAACTTACTTCTCTTGCCCGGCCGCGCCGCGAGGCGCGGACGAGGTCACACGCGGCGCCGTTTCGACGGGCGGACGCCGTTGTGCGGGATCGGGGTGACGTCGCGGATCGAGGTGATCTGGAAGCCGACCGCCTGCAGCGCCCGCAGCGCGCTCTCGCGGCCCGAGCCCGGGCCCTTGACCTCGACCTCGAGCGTTCTGACGCCATGTTCCTGCGCCTTCTTGCCGGCATCCTCGGCGGCGACCTGGGCCGCATAGGGGGTCGACTTGCGGCTGCCCTTGAAGCCCATCATGCCCGCGCTCGACCAGGCGATCGCATTGCCCTGCGCGTCGGTGATGGTGATCATCGTGTTGTTGAAGCTGGCGTTGACGTGGGCGACGCCGGCGGTGATGTTCTTGCGCTCGCGCCGCCTGAGGCGCTGAGGTTCGCGTGCCATAAATCCTACCTATCCCTAAATCCAGAACCGTTCGGGCTGAGCTTGTCGAAGCCCCGCAGTTCTTATTTCTTTTTACCGGCGATCGGCTTGGCCTTGCCCTTGCGGGTGCGCGCGTTGGTGTGGGTGCGCTGGCCGCGGACGGGGAGCCCCTTGCGGTGCCTGAGGCCGCGATAGCAGGCGAGGTCCATCAGCCGCTTGATGTTCATCGCCGTCTCGCGCCGCAAATCGCCTTCGACCATATGGTCGGCGTCGATCGTCTCGCGCAGGTGGAGGACCTCCTGGTCGGTCAGGTCCTGGACGCGGCGCTCGGCCGGAATGCCGAGCTTGGCGATGATCTGGCTGGCCTTGGTGCGGCCGATGCCGTGGATGTAGGTGAGGGCGATCTCGACGCGTTTGTTGGTCGGAATGTTCACCCCGGCGATACGTGCCATATGGTCTGTTCTCCTGCTCCACAGGCGGCTTTGGCGGGCTGCCTATCTCAGCGCTGCTGCGGCCCGAAAACAGGCAAAGCCGACAGGCGCACGAAGGCGCCGCCGGGGGACCGGTTAACGGGATGAGGCGCAAATAGGGTTTGAGTCCCCCTCTGTCAACCGGACGGCGGGGCGAAAATCAGGCACCCCCATCGTCGAGCCCGCGCCGCTTGCGGATCAGCACCAGCGCGCAGGCGATGCCCATGCCGAGCAGCAGCGGCGAGGCGTAGGCGATGAGGTCGGCGCCGGGCTGGCCGGCATGCTTCTCGGCGATCTGCCACGAGGTCGCGGCGACGATCGTCAGCGCGAAAGCGAGGCTCGACCAGATTGGCCGCCGGCGGTCCGGCCGGTCGCCGCGCTGGAAGACGATCACATAGATGGCGACCAGGAACATCCCGGCCTGGACCGCGAGCATGACCATGAGCAACGGCTTCATCATTCGGTCTCCCCCTCAAACGCCGCGCCGACGCTGCCACGAATGCGCCATACCTGCAATCGGCTTGACCCGCCGCCGCCCGCGGCCCAGCCTCGCCAACGGGGGAGAAAGATATGCTCGGCTTCGCGGCGCTGGCGGGACTGTTGCTCGCAACTGTCCCCGCCCCCGGCCCTTCCTTCGCCTGCCGCGCCGCCGCGGCCCGCGCCGAGCGGATGATCTGCGCCGACCCCTGGCTGCGCGCGCTCGATCTCGGCGTCGCCCGCTTCTACGCCGCCGCCCGCCGCCGCCCCGGCGCGGTCCGCGCCCAGCGCGCCTGGCTCGCCGAACGCGGCGCCTGCGCCACATCCGCATGCCTGCGCGCGGCGCTCGAAGAGCGGCTCTGGCGCCTGTCGGAAGCCGCCGGCCGCGCCCTCCCCGCCTATCGCGACGAGGATGCCGACGCGGCGATGACGGTCGCGGAGCTTGGGCAAGGCTGGTACGCGTTCGGCGCGGTCGGCTATTGGCACGGCCCCACCGTCAACAGCGCCGCCGCCTCGGGCGTCTTCCAGCTCCAGGGCGACCGCGGCGAAATCCCCGCCGCCACGCCCGACGATTGCGCCTACACCCTCACCCGCCTCGCGCACGACCGCTGGCGCCTCGCCGCCCGCGCGCCCGCCGCCGGCGGCACCTGCGGCGGCGTGAACGCGACGGTGGAGGGGACGTACATTCGACGGTAACTTCCTGACCGGAGAGGAGCGAGCATGGCGGATAAGCGAATCGGCAAGGAGCGCACGGTGCTGCTGGACAGGCATAAACGGATGCGGAAGCTTTGCGCCCGGCTCCAGGATCGCCTGGACATGCTGTCGTCCGAGGATCGCGAACTGGATAAGCTGAGCGAAATGGCCGAGCTGCTTTCGCTGAGAATGCAGCACGTGATGGAGGCGCGTTCGAAGATGTTGTCCACGATCAGCAACATTCTGAAGCGGATGGCCGACACCCAGGATGAGATCATCCGCGCCCTGAAATAGGCCGCGGCGCTGAAGGGGGACGGTCACGTGACTGTCCCCATTCCCGGTCACCGCCCCCCGTCATTCCCGCGCAGGCGGGAATCCAGCTTTTTCCACCAGTCCTGCGCGCGCTTATTCTCCGCCGAGCAACCGACGGGCGAGCAGCGCCTGCATGTCGCGCCGGCCATCGGCAATCAGGGCAACGAAGACGGTCTTGCCGATGACGCGGTAAATCAGCCGGTAGGGCGGCAGCAGGATCTGGAGAAACTCGCGGATGCCAAGCGGCGCGAGCTCCTTCGGCACGGACCCGCGCAATGGGAATCGTTCGAGCGTGCCGATCTTGGCGAGCAGGCGATCGAGCAGCGCCTCGGCATCGTCCATCCCGCGATGCGCGGCCAGATAGTCGTAAATCGCTTCGAGATCCTCTTCGGCGCCCCGGGTCAGCCGAACCTCGTAAGCCGACGCCGGCATTTATCGGGCCGCCGCCTTGCCTTTCAGCCGCCGGATCACCTCGCGCGCCGGCCGGGTGCGGCCCGCCTCGATATCCCGATTGCCAAGCGCCAGCAGCTTGAGCAGCGCCAGCGTCTCCTGCGTCTCCTCGAACGAGGCGACATCCTGCAGCACCGCCTTGGCCTCGCCATTCTGGGTGATCACCATCGGCTCCCGCCGCTCGCCGAGATCGGCGAGGATCTCGGCGGCATTGGCTTTCAGGAAGCTGATCGGCTTGACCTGAGCGGAATAACGCATGACAGACTCCGGAGGACTGAATTCGGACTGAATATAGTCCTGAGACTGAGGTTCTTCAACCATCTATTCGTGCGTCATTCCAGCTAAAGGTGGAATCTCCCTGCCTTTGCCGGTCCTCCACGTCGCTTCCTCGCGAGAGCAGTGATACACTCCGGGAATGGCCGGCCGTCTCCCCGTACCCATCAAGGCGCCTCGTCCAAGCGATTCCCTATGGCGCTTCATGAGCTTTGCCAAGTTGCTCGCTATGCTTCAAAAAAATGCGCTTTATCTCCCTCGAGTAGATGAGCTGGTGAAGATCGATCCATTCGAGGGCAGCGTTCCTCGGCGTTATGAGGCTGAGAGGATTGCGGCGAAACGCTTCAAGCCGGTTCGTGAAGCCAAACTTCGCGTTTCAGCCGAAGCCGTGCGCAAGGTCATGCTGCTGCGCGCCGCCATGCACAGAAAGGAGCGCGAGAAGACCTTCGTAAGCTGTTGGTATTGCGCCGAGCATGACTCGGACGCGATGTGGCGCCTCAACGGCGTTGGAGGCGATGGATCAGTTGCGGTCCGCACGACTGCGGGCCGGCTGCGAGACGCGCTACCTGAATGGGCTTACATCGGCCGCGTTTCGTACAAAGACTATGAGACCGCCGTCTTTCCGACCTGCGAATGCTGGAGTCCGTTCTTTCACAAGCGAGACTGCTTCGCCCACGAGAAGGAGGTTCGCGTCCTCGTAAATCCAAGCGTCGACAACACAGGCATAGAGGGTGTTCTCGGTCAGAAAGGCCTCGAAATTCCAATGGACATGAATAGCCTGCTGACGGCAATTCACGTATCTCCGGCGTCGCAGCCTTGGTTTCTCGCCGCCGTGACCTGTGCAGTTCGTGATCTTGGAGTTGAGTGCCCAGTCAATAATGCGCTAATGGACGCCCAACCGGCGTTCTGACGGCTGACAGTGAAGCAGTCCCAGTCGGCTCACCGGGCCAGCTGCTCCCGTTCCTCTACTGGTTCGAGCCCCCTATTTCCCGACCACCACGCTGCCCGAACTGGGATCAGGGGTGCCACAAGGCGGTCTCGCGCCCGCCCGCTGGACAGGAATCAGAGGCCATCGCCCGCAGTTCGGCTATTCCTTGATAGTGCCGTCCGCAAAAAACACGATCTTTTCTCTAAGCGTAAGCCTGTCGCCATCGGCCACCATCGCGCGCAGCCCAATCAGGTTCTTAACCGAATCGCGAACCTCGGACTCGCTGGCGAACTTAGGGGCATCATATTCGGCTTCAATCTCACCGCTGACATCAACGAGCTCCTGCAGGGTAACCCAGTCGCTTCCGCGTTCCTGCGCAATTTTCCACGCCTTGTGGAGCACACATGCGTCGCTATAGTTCACGGTGGCGGAAATCGCATTGAAGGCCGCGTACCCGAGGCCGATCACCAGCGCGGCAGGCCCAACGACCGGACTTGTTGCCGCGGCGATTGCCGGAACTACCATTCCCAACAAGAGGGTCACATAGACGGTCTTTCCGACCTCGCGAGTAATGTTTGTTGGCTTGTATGACTTTGGCGGACCACCGCGACTCTGTCGGGCAACCAAAAACTCGGTTGAAAGGGACGGTCTGTCGTCGGAAAACAGCTGCGGCATCAGCACTTCGACATCTTCTGTCTCGATCGCGACCGCTTGCTCGACGAGATGGGCGTAGTGCGGCAGATTCTCGAGCATCGCTCTGCCGGACGAAGTCTTCTCGCCGCCAAGCTCATTGGAAACATGTTGCACTACCGACTTCAGTTTGTTCTCGTCCATTCTCGAATCCCTACAGATCGCCAGCGGGTTTGGAGCAGATAGACGTTCCGACACGGTTGAACTATGGCTTTTCTACTATTTAGCAGCAATCAGACATAAGCCAGCAGCGCGTCCCGCTTCGCCGCCAGCTCTTCATAGCTTTTCGCACTCGACTTCCCCGCAATCCCCGCCATCGCCCGCGCCAGCCGCTCGCGCACCGCCGCGCTCATCTCCCCCGCCGCGCCCGCGACCGCTTCGCTCTCCGCCAGCACACCCGAGCAGTGCAGCGCCAGGTCGCAGCCCGCCGCCAGCGCCGCCGCCGTGCGCTCGGCCAATGTGCCCGACAGCGCCCCCATTCCCAGATCGTCGCTCATCAAGAGGCCGTCGAAGCCGATCTCGCCCCTGATCACCTCGGCGATGATCGTCGGCGAGACCGTTGCCGGCCGCGCCGCGTCCCAGGCGGGATAGAGGACATGCGCGGTCATCGCCATCGGCGCATCGCGGAGCGCGCGGAACGGGGCGAGGTCCACCTCCAGTTCCTCCCCGCTCGCGCCGACCACCGGCAGCGCCTCATGGCTGTCGGCGCGGGCGCGGCCGTGGCCGGGGATGTGCTTGACGACGCCGCAGACGCCGCCCGCCTCGAGCCCGTCGAGCAGCGCCCGGCCCAATGCCGCGACCCGCGTCGGCTCGTCGCCCAGCGCGCGCTCGCCGATCACCGCGTGGGTGCCCGGCCGGGGGACGTCGAGCAAGGGCAGGCAATCGACGTTGATCCCGACCTCGGCGAGGAGGACGGCGAGCGCCTCGCCGTTCGCGCGCGCTGCCTCGATCGCGCTGATCGGCGCTTGCTCGTAGAGCTCGGCGAAGCGCCATGGCGCCGGGAATGGCGGCCAGGCCGGCGGCTGGAGGCGCGCGACCCGGCCGCCCTCCTGGTCGACCAGGATCGGCAGATCGGCGCGGCCGGAAAGTTCGCGCAAGGAGTCGGTCAGCGCTTTCAGCTGCGCCTTGTCCGCGCAATTGCGGCCGAACAGGACGAAACCGACGGGATCGGCGGCGCGGAAGAAGGCGCGCTCGGCGGCGGTGAGGGCGGGGCCGGAAAGGCCGAGGATCGCGGGCAGCATGCGCCCGCCATAGCATCCTCTAGTCGACCACCGAACAGGCCTCGCCCGCCACCTGCAGCCGGCGGCAGACGCCCGCCGCGTCCGGCCCCGAGGCGCGCAGCCGGTAGAGGGTGCGGCCGCCGACCTGCGCCGGGACCACCGCGTGGGCGAGCGGGGCGAGGTAGCGGAAGCGGCCGGCGAGCGCGCTCCAGGCCTGGTTCGCGCCGGCCTGGCTCGAAAAGGCGCCGAGCTGGATGGTCGGGCCCGAGGCGGCCGGGGCCGGCGCGGGCGCGGGCCGCGGCGGTGCGGGCGCCGGCGCCGGCGCCGCCGGGGCGGGGCGCGGCGCCCGGCTGACCGGGGTCTCGGGCACCGCGTCGACGTTGAGGTTGCCTTGCGGCTGGGCGCCGGCGCTGGCGGCGGCGGAGACGTCGCCCTCGCCCGAGACGTTCATCCCGCCCGGATTGTCAGGCCGCACCTTGTACGCCCCTTCCGGCGCCGCGATCAGATCGTTGCTGGCGGCCGGGCCGCCGCGATTGCCGAGCCAGAACAGGCCGCCGACGATGACCCCGATCGCGACCAGGCCGATCACGATCGCGGCGATCAGCTTGGCGACCGACGGGCCGTCGCCGCCGTCCTCCTCCTCGACCGCCTCGAGCCAGGGCAGCCGGTCCTCGTCGCCCACTTCGAGCTCTTCGGGTTCGTCGCTCATCGCAGCATCCTCTCGATCGGCGCGCCGTCGCGGCATCACAGCATCTCCTCGGCCGCCGTCACACCCATGACGCCAAGGCCGTTCCGGACAACTTGCCCGATCGCGTCGGCCAATTCCAGCCGCGCGCGTGTCAATTCGGGATTCTGTGCCATCAGGAAACGCTTTTCGGGCGCGTCATTGCCCTTGTTCCACTGGGCATGGAAGGCGGCGGCGAGATCGCCGAGGTAGAAGGCGATGCGGTGCGGCTCGTGGGCGGCGGCGGCGGCCTCGACGACGCGCGGGAATTGCGCAGCGAGGCTGATCAGCGCCAGCTCCTCCTCGTCGAGCAGCGACAGGTCGGCCGGCGCCGGCAGCTCCAGCCCCGCTTCCTTCGCGCGCCGGTGCAGCGAGCAGATCCGGGCATGGGCGTATTGCACGTAGAACACCGGATTGTCCTTAGACGCCTCGACCACCCTGGCGAAATCGAAATCCATCTGGGCGTCGTTCTTGCGGGTCAGCATGGTGAAGCGCACCACGTCCTTGCCGACCTCCTCGACCACTTCGGCCAGCGTGACGAAGCTGCCGGAGCGTTTCGACATCTTGACGAGCTCGCCGCCGCGCAGCAGCCGCACCATCTGGATGAGCTTGACGTCGAGCGCGGGCCGGCCCGCCAGCGCCTCGACCGCCGCCCGGGTACGCTTCACGGTGCCGGTATGATCGGCGCCCCAGACGTTGATCAGCTCATCGGCCTTTGCGAGCTTTTGCATGTGATAGGCGGTGTCGGCGGCGAAATAGGTCCAGCTGCCATCCGATTTCCTGATCGGCCGGTCCTGATCGTCTCCGAATCGGGTCGAGCGGAACAGGAGCAGCTCGGTCGGCTCCCAATCGTCGACCGTCTTACCCTTCGGCGGCGGCAAAATGCCCTGGTAGACCAGCCCCTTTTCGTCGAGCAGAGCGAGCGCCCGGTCGACCGCGCCCGATTCCTGGACCTCGCGCTCCGAAGCGAACAGATCGTGGTGGACGCCGAGGCCGGCGAGATCGGTCTTGATCAGCTCGAGCATCGCCGCGACCGTCCTGCGGCGGAAGATCTCCAGCCACGCACTTTCGGGGGCGTCGGCATGGGCCTCGCCATATTCCGCGGCGAGCGCGGCGCCGACCGGCTTCAGATAGTCGCCGGGATAAAGCCCCTGCGGGATCTCGCCGATCTGGCGGCCGAGCGCTTCGAGATAGCGCAGATGCGCGGAGCGGGCGAGCACGTCGACCTGCGCGCCGGCGTCGTTGACATAATATTCGCGGATCACCTTGTGGCCCGAATATTCGAGCAGCGCCGCCAGCGCGTCGCCGACCACGGCGCCCCGGCAATGGCCCATATGCATCGGCCCGGTCGGGTTGGCCGAGACATATTCGACGTTGACCGTCCGCCCCGCGCCTATCGCCGAGCGCCCATAGGCCGCGCCCTCGGCGAGGATCGCAGCCAGCTCCTCTTCCCAGACCGACCGATCGAGACGGATGTTGATGAAGCCCGGCCCCGCCACCTCGGCCCCGGCGACCTCGTCGAGCGCCGCAAGCCTAGGCACGATCGCCTCGGCGAGCGAGCGCGGATTGGTGCCGGCGCGCTTGGCCAGCACCATCGCCGCGTTGGTGGCGAGATCGCCATGCGCCGGATCGCGCGGCGGCTCCACGGCCACGGCGCCCCGCTCGATCCCGGGCGCGAGCGCGCCTTCGGCCTCGAGGGCGTCGAGGATCGCATCGAGCTGCGCGGCAAAGCGGGCGTAGAGCGTCACGGGTCCGTCCAAAGCTACGGGAAGGCGCGGCTCTAGACGATAGGCCGGCGGATTTGAAGCGGGCGCGGATGGCGTGACGGGCGTCACGCGCGTTTGGCCCGGCCCCGACTATTCAAGGCACAGCCTGAAAAAGGGGAGCTGCCATGGATATCGAACAGGAAAGGCAGAAGCTAAAAGCAATCACCAGTCGAATTCAGGACGCCGCGGTACGATCCGAGCTCGAAGCCAAGTTCGAAGAGCTTGCCGGCCGGCACGCCGGGACCGAGGACAAGGCCGCGGTGGAGGCCGAAATCGGCGAGCTCCAGCAACGCGCCGCCCAAGCGGCCCAAGCGACCCCGGTGATCAAATTGCCCGGCAATGGCGGCGAAGGAGGCGGCGGTGGCCGCCCCCTGACCTGTCCCGATGCGTCGCCCGCGGCTTTGCTGACCGGCGGCGGCTATTTCCTCGTCATTTTGCTTATCATCGGGGCTTTCGCTTTCGTGTGCTTCTATTTCCGGCTGGACCACTATCCGTCCATCGAAGAGACCCGGCCGCTTCTCGTCCTCACGCTTATCGTCTGCATGCTCGGCTTCGGTGGGCTGATGATCGTGCGCGCCCTCTTCGCTCCCTTGTGCATGAGCGGCGATGAGCTGCAAAACCGCTTCCGCCTGGCGCGCGAAGTCTTCCTCGTTTTCTCCGGTATCTTCGGCACGATCATCGGTTTCTATTTCGGCTCTGCCGACGGGCAAGCCGCGGCCACGCCGAGAGTCCAGGTCGCGGTGGCACGGGAGCGGCAGATCACGGCAACCGTGGAGGGTGGCAACACGCCCTTCCTCGGCATCCTCACCCTGGCGAACCAGACCGGTGGGACCACGATGACGGTGAACCAGCGGACGCTGTCGCTCAACCTGCCGGCAGCCCCCTGCCCGCGCGACGCGACCATAACCGTCGTCGATGGTCTGGGCCGGCGCGCCGAGGCCAAGATCACCCAGACGAACGAGGTCCTCGTCGCCGCCGGCTGGAGTTCCTGCACGGGTGGCACCCCCCCGGTGCCCCCGGCAACCAATGCGACCGACGCGGGCAACGCGACCGGGCCGGGGAACGGGCAATAAGAAGGGCCGGGCGCCGCCAGGCCCGGATCAACCCTCGACCCGGCGCGCGGCGGCGACATTGGGGAACAATCTCCGCCCCGACCGCCTTCATCCCGATCGTGGCGGCAGGCCGGGCTTTGTGTTAGCCTCGACTCGATTTCGGCCAGCTTGGGGGGAAGGTCATGCCGCAGGAAGAACCAGACCGCAATTCGCCGCCGCCGCCGCCGAGCCCGCTGGTCAAGGCATCGCCGTGGCTGATCGGCCTGGCGATCGTCCTCTATGTCGCTTCGCTCTGGCTTTATTTCTACGGGATCGGTTCCGATCGCTACGATACGATCGAATCGACCCGGCCGATCCTGGTCTTCACCTTGATCGTCGCCATGCTCGGCTTCGGCGGGGTGCTGATCTTCCGCTCGCTGTTCGCGCCCGATGACGATCTCGGCAAGCGCTTCGCCGGGGCGCGCGAGATTTTCCTGATCTTCTCGGGCATCTTCGGCACCATCATCGGCTTTTATTTCGGCGCCGCCGACGAACAAACCGCGACCCCGCCCTCGCTGAGTGAGCCGATCTACGAGAACGGACGCATTTCGGTCGAAGTCGCCGGCGGCGTCGCGCCCTTCATCAGCCTGCTGACGATCGAGAGCCGGCCCGACGATTCGCAGGTGCGGCAAGGCGACTTGCGGGCGCTTTCGTTCGACGTCGGGCATTGTCCAACCGATGCGTCGATCACCGTCGTCGACGGCGACGGCAACCGCGACCAGGCCGAGATAACCTGTCCCGCCGAAGAACCGGAGGCGACCGGCCCGGACGCCAACACCGTCACCAATGCGACGAACGCGACCGAGGCGAACGCTCTCTAGCCGACCTATGGCGCTAACATCGGTGGATCCAGCCATCCACCGCGGCTGGAGGCGTCCATCATCGTCCGGGACGCTCTTTCTCAGATCGGCCGGTCCAGCGAAAAGTACCGAATTAGGGCCCAGCATTGCCCGCCTTCGTAGACGAGGCTCACCCACTCCCCGTCGCGGGCCAGAAGCCGGACGACGTCTCCGCGCATCAGGGTCGTGAGAGACTCCGCTTCGCGGGCGGGCGCGGAGCGGCAGTTGAGCAGGCTTGCGGTTACGAAGGCCGGCTGGCCGGCGTCCGGGCTGATCCGCGCGCCTTCGGCCATGCTTTCATTCGTCCCCGCGGCCGGGCCGTCATCCCAGGCATTCCTCAGCACGAGGAGGAGCAGCACCGCAATGACGGGAATGGCGAGGATCAGGGCAAGCCGCCAGCCCGGAGCGACGCCCGCGGGCGCGTCCCGGTCATGGATTGGCTCGGCGCGCGCGCTGCGTGCGCGCTCGATCAGGATCATGACGAGCGTGCTCAGGCGCCTGAAGGCGCCGGGGCCGCGATCTTCTTCGTCGAGATTCGCAGCTCGGTCGTCACCGGCCGGTGCAGGACGACGGAGATAAGCGCGCGAGGGCGATTCCCATGCGCTGGGATCCGTCGACTCGTCCATGAAGTCCGGAATCCGCCGCGCCGGAACGGTGGTGATCAACCGATCCTGTTCCGTGAACGTGGCCTCGCCCGCCGGCTCGCTTTCATCCTCCGTCCCGTTGGCGCCGGGCGCATCGGGCGGTCCGTCCACCTCGCGGTCTTCGCCTGCCGCGGCCGGATCGGCGACCTGCTCGTCGACGGTGGGAGACCCATTTTGAATGTGCCGGAGAACTTCCTGAATGGGCAGCTCCGCGGCGCTGGCGGGACCGGCCGCCGGCCGATCCCGAACCAGCGCGGCCGAAACGGCGTTCGCCGGCGGTTGCACCTGCCAAACGACCCGATAGCCGTGAGGCACGTGCCAGCGGCCATAGGCGGTTCTCACCAGATCCTGGTCGCAGCGGGCGCATGTTGTGAAATAATAGCCGCAGTTCCAGCGCGCCACCGGCTTCGGCTGGTGCCAGCCGAGCCGGCAAAGGAACGGCATATTGATTTCCGGAGCGCCCACTTTCATCGCCCCCTAGAAATCCGGATCGCCAAAGACATCGAAAGTCGGCCTGGCCCCTGCCCGGGCTTCGCAGGCCCGAAACGCCTCCTCGACAAACGCAGTCCGCTCGTCGAGGCTCGGGGAGTAGAGCTGGATGAAATCCTTGAACCTGAAAATGGTTAGGCATTGCAGAAGGAAGCCCGGCAAAGCGGGCCGCATTGCGCTCTGCAGCAACGTCTCCCGGCAAGTCGTATAAGTGGTCGCCGCAAGCCTTTGCGGCGAGCCTTCCGCCGCCATGAGCCGCATCAGTTCCTTGAGCTCGGTGAGGGCCTCGCTGGGGGTAAGTTTCTGCCCGACCATTGGTCGCATGCCCCTTCCAATGCGCATGATATCGCGCGCAAGGCTCGCCCGCTACTCGATGAAGTGCACCTTGGGCTTAACCTCGGGCTCCGCTTCGACCAGCGTCAATTTTGCCTCTTCATCGAGAGGCTTGTGGGTCATGGTGCCCTGGATGACGCCGCCATTCGCGATCCGCAGGCGCGAATAGGTCACGTCTCCTTTCACCCGGGCGGTCGCTTCGATCGCCAGATCCGTGGTCTCGATTCCGCCCTCGACCGTGCCCGAGACGCGAACCCGCTCCGCGACCACGTTGCCGGTAACGGAGCTGCGTTCGCCGAGTATCAGGGTGGCGCAGCGGACGTTGCCCAACACGCGCCCCTCGACGTGCAAGTCGATTTCGGCCTCGATATCGCCCGTTACCAGAATGTCGGCGCCGATAACCGACATCAAATCCTCTTCGGGCCTTGCCTGCCCGTCCGGGCCGTCGGACCGCCCTGCCCCGTTTGCGCGAACGGGAGGACCTGCCGACCCGCTATGTTCGGAGATGTCCATTTTCGCCTCCAGCTCCCCCGCTCCGAATGTCCCGGTTGAACGATAATAGTACATCAGATGCTGAGCCTTCCACAACGCTTTCTGGCTTTTTCAAATCGATCGCTCTGAATTGGCACACTTTATTTGGATAGGTTGCGAAGCCGCCAGTTTTGACTGGCGGATCGACCGCCGCCCTGGCTCAGAAGCGGCCGGGCAGGCGCGTCGGACCGATCAGCTCCTCGTAACGCCGCACGGCGTAGCGATCGGTCATGCCAGCGATGAAGTCGCCAATGGCGCGCAGGAGCCCAATGTCGTCGCCTGTCGGGCGCCATTCGGGCGGTAGCCGGCCGGGATCGGCGCGGTAGGCGAGAAAGAGGGAGGCGAGCATCGCCTGAGCTTCGCCGCGGACCGTCTGGACCTGCGGCGCCTCATACATGCGGGCGTGGAGGAAGGCCTTGAGCGCCCGTTCCTCCGCCGCCATCGCCGCGGAGAAGCCGGCGAGGGCGCGGCCGGCGGCGCGCACCTCCTCGGCCGATGCGATGCCTGCGGCCCGCGCCCGCGTCTCGGCGAGCACGTCGCCCACCATCGCGCCGATGAGATCGCGGACCAGCTCGGGCAGCAGGCGCGCGTCGGCGAGCCCGGGATAGCGCGCCTTCACCGCTGCCCAGGCCCGCGCCACCAGCGGCACGGCGAGCAGCTCGTCGAGCGTGAACAGGCCGGCGCGAAGGCCGTCGTCGATGTCGTGATTGTCGTAGGCGATGTCGTCCGCGATCGCCGCGATCTGCGCCTCGATCCCGGGCCAGGAGCCGAGCTCCAGCGGCCACGCCGCGTCCGCCTCGGCGAGCGCCCAGGACGGCGCCGCGACCGGGCCGTTATGCTTGGCGAGGCCCTCGAGCGTCTCCCAGCTCAGGTTCAATCCGGCGAAGCGCGGATAGGGGCTCTCGAGCCGGGTCAGCAGCCGGATCGTATGGGCGTTGTGGTCGAAGCCGCCCGCTTTTGCCATCGCCGCCTGGAGCACGTCCTCGCCGGCATGGCCAAACGGCGGGTGGCCGATATCGTGGGCGAGCGCGAGCGCCTCGGTCAAATCCTCGTTGAGCCCCAGCGCGCGCGCCAGCGTCCGCGCGATCTGGGCGACTTCGAGGCTGTGGGTGAGACGCACCCGGTAATGGTCGCCGTCGGGAGCGACGAACACCTGGGTCTTGTGCCTGAGGCGGCGGAACGGGATCGAATGGATGATGCGGTCGCGGTCGCGCTGAAAGGCGTCGCGCGGGCCGCGATCAATGCGATCGTCTTCGGCGTGCAGCCGGCCTCTCGTCCGGCTCGGATTTGCCGCGAGATGCGCGAGCGGGCGATCGCCGGGCGGCGGCGGGCTCATCGCGACCGCGGCGGGTGGTGGCCCGCCGTTCCGGTCCCGTGCGCTCGCTCGAGGCCCGCTGGTCGCCGCCCGATCGATTTCGGCCGGCTCGGCTGCCGGACCTGGGCTCGGGCTCGGCGCGGCTGCCGCGCGTTCCGCGCGCGGCGGTACGCTGTTCGGCTTCGGGCTGGTTGCGGGCGGTGCGGGGTTCATTCGGAATCCGGAGCCGCTCTATCTCCTGGCCCGCCGGGCTTGTCCAGGCAATTGCCTCGACATGGCGGCGTTCGAGCTGGCCGACGAAGGCCCCGGCGGCGCGCTCGCTGTCGAACGGGCCGACCAGCAGCCGGTTGACGCGGTTGCTGAGGGCGACATAGGCGGCGCGGCTGCCGAGCAGGGCCGGCGCCTCGTCTCGCGCCGCGGCGAACTCGCGCGGCAGCACGGATTGCGCGCCGGCGTGGGCAAGCTGCACCCAGTGACGCGCTGGATTGGCGGCTGTGCTGCGGCTCCGGGCTGGAGGCTCGGAAGCGCGCGCCGCGCGGGCGCTCGCCGCGGACCGCCCCGGCGAAGGCGGGGTCGCCGCCCGTTCGTCGGGTAACGACTGAACCAGCGCGGCGACGTCGCCGAAGTCGTTGCCCCGGGCGGGCGCCGGCGGCGGCTCGGCCGGCGCCGCGCGCGGCTGGTCGCGGCCGGGCACCAGGGTGAAGGCGGCGCCGGGGGCGAAGGCGGGCGCCTCGCGCGCGGGCTCGGAGGAGGGCTGCGGCGGCTCGCCTCGATCCTCCTCCGGCTTGGCCTCGTCCGGCTCCGGCTCGGGCGGCGGCGGCTCGAACCGGCGGGGCTCGACCGCGGGCGCTTCCTCGCCGATCGAGCTCGCGGTCCGGCTATCCTCGGCGTCGGGGCGGCGGCGGGGCGCCGCGTTGAGCGGCTCGGCCGGCTGCGGGCGCGCCCGGATCGGCTCGTTGCGGGCCAAAGCGAGCGCGTCGGGATCGGCGCGGGTGTCGGCGCGGGATGCGACCTGGGCGGCGCGGCCGTCGCTCGGAAAGCGGCCGAAATGGACCGCAGCCGCTTTTTGCGCCGGGCTCAGCGACGGCAGCCGGGCGAAGAAGGGCGCCATCTCCTGCGCATTCGCCGCCGGCATCATCCGCCCCGCCGTGTCCTCGGCGCCGCGCGCGTCGCCGGTCAAGGCGAGGACGAACGCCTGGGTCCGCCAGGCGGCGCGGTCGCGGCGGCGGAGCTGGCCGTCGATCACCCGCAAGGCCGCCTCGCGCTGGCCGCTGATCGCCAGCGACAGCGCCAGGCGCCGCTCGATCTCCGGGTCGGCGCGGCGCCGCAGCGCCAGCGCATAATCCTGCTGGGCGCGCCGGGGATCGCCCAGCATGTCGTGGGCGAGGCCGCGGTCGCCGGCGATCTCGATCTCGGGCGCGCCGAGCGCGAGCGCCTGGGAGAAGAGCGTCAGCGCCTGATCGGCCCGCTCCATCTGGACCAGCGCCGAGCCCATCCCCGCCTTCACCCGCGCGTCGCCGGGAGAGATTTCGTCGGCGCGGGCGAAGAAGCCGAGCGCCGCCTCGCCGTCGCCCATCGCATTGGCGGCGCGGCCGGCGCCGATCAGCGCCTCGAGGCTGCGCGGATTGTTGGCCAAAGCGGTGAGGTTGCGGCGCAATTCCGCGCCCGGCCCGGTGTCGAGCGGCTGCACGACCGCGCCCGGCGGCAGCCCCGTCGGCGCCGGCAAGGGCGCGTCCATCTCCTGCGCGCGGGCGGGCCCCGCGGCCATGATGATCCCGGTCGCCGCAAGCATGATGCCGCGGCCGACCCCCCGCATCGCCGATGAAATCATCTCGTCCGTAGACAGCGCTTCACCTGTACCGGCAATGACCGGACGCGCCGGCGTGCGGCGGGGCGGGGCTGGCGGACGGTGAACGGGGACAGTCACGAGTGACTGTCCCCTTGTGCGTTACTGATTGTTCTGCCGGTTCAGGAAGCGGGGGATGTCGAGCGGGTCGCGAGTGCCGGTGCGCATGTGCGGGGCCTCCTCTTCGCCCCCCTCGGACTCCTCGACCTGGGCCTTGGCGGCGCCGCGGGCGATGTTCGACATCCGCTCGAACAGGGTGCCGCCCTCGCGCGGCTTCGCCTCGGGCTCGGCCGGCGCCTCTTCCTGCGTCAGCCACGAGCGGGTGCCCGCCGCCGGCTCCATCGCGTCGGGCGCGGGCATCTCGTCCTCGGCGGTCAGGTCGACGCTGTCGAGCAGCAGCTCGTCGCTCTCGTCTTCGCCCGCCGCTTCGACCATCGGCATTCCGGCGGTCGGCGCTTCCATCATCGCCGCTTCGGCCTCCTGGGTGAGCTCCATCGGCTCGTCTTCGTCCATGCCCTCGGGCGCGGTCAGGGTCAGCGGCGGCACTTCCGGCTCGGGCGCGACTTCGGTGCGCGGCGGCTCGGCGGCGCGGACCGCCGGGAAGGTGAAGACCTTGGCCGGCTGCGGGATCGGCATGACCTCCTCGGCGCCGATGCCGGTGGCGACGACGGAGACCCGGATCCGCCCGTCGAGGTCGTTGTTGAAGGCCGAGCCCCAGATGATGTTGGCATCGGGATCGACCAGCTCGCGGATGTGGTTGGCGGCCTCGTCGACCTCCATCAGCCGCATGTCCTCGCCGCCGGTGATCGAGATGATCACGCCCTTGGCGCCCTTCATGCTGACCCCGTCGAGCAAGGGATTGGCGATCGCCTGCTCGGCGGCCTCGATCGCGCGATTGTCGCCGAGCCCCTCGCCGGTGCCCATCATCGCCTTGCCCATCTCGCTCATGACCGAGCGGACGTCGGCGAAATCGAGGTTGATCAGGCCGGGCATGACCATCAGGTCGGTGATCCCGCGCACGCCCTGCTGGAGCACCTCGTCGGCCATCATGAACGCTTCCTTGAAGGTCGTGTTCGGGTTGGCGATGCGGAACAGATTCTGGTTCGGGATGACGATCAAGGTGTCGACATGCTGCTGCAGCTCGGCGATGCCGGCGTCGGCGGCGCGGCCGCGGCGCGCGCCTTCGAAGCTGAACGGCTTGGTGACGACGCCGACGGTGAGGATGCCCCGGTCCCGCGCGGCCTTGGCGATGATCGGGGCGGCGCCGGTGCCGGTGCCGCCGCCCATGCCGGCGGCGATGAAGCACATGTGCGCGCCTTCGAGCGCCTGCTCGATCTCGTGCAGCGCCTCTTCGGCGGCGGCCTTGCCGATCTCCGGCCGCGAGCCGGCGCCGAGGCCCTGGGTGATCTTGAGGCCGAGCTGGATCTTATGGTCGGCGAGGCTGTGGTTGAGCGCCTGCGCGTCGGTGTTGGCGACGATGAAGTCGACGCCCTGGACGTCCGAATGGATCATGTTGGCGATGGCGTTGCCGCCGGCGCCTCCCACCCCGATGACGCTGATCCTGGGACGGAGTTCCTCGACTTCCGGCCGGATGAAATCGATGCTCATGCGCTGTCTCCCCATTGGCTCCGCGCCATGCGCCGCGCCTGGACTAAGTCCTTTTGCACGATGCGATTCTGCGGTGCGAGTAAAAATTAACGTTCACGACATGTTTTCCCCAGATTTTATCAATACTGAGTCCGAAAAGCCGCAATCATGCGGGAAAGCCAGCCGCCCGGGCCCCTGTCGTCGCCGCCCGGAGCGCCGGTGAAGCCGCTGCGCAGGTCGCCTTCGTCCGCCGCGGCGAACAAAGCGAGGCCCGCGAGGGTCGAAAAGGCTGGGCCGCTATGCGCTTCCGGCAGGCCCGGTATGGCCGGCCGGCCGATCCGGACCGCGCGCCCGAGCACCCCCTGCGCGTAATCGGCGATGCCCTTCAGCTCCGCGCCGCCGCCGGTCAGCACCACCTGGCGGCCGAACGGGCCGGAAAAGCCCAGTTGCTTCAAGGCGCCCTCGATCTGTGCGGTGAGATGCTCGAGCCGCTGGCGGATCACCGCGACCAATTGGGCGCGGGTAATGCGGGCGCTCTCGATCCCTTCCTGGCCGCCGGCGATCGGCGCCAGCTCGATCATGTCGTGATTGTCGCGCGGGCTCGTCATCGCCGAGCCGTAGAAGCATTTGATCCGCTCGGCCTCGGCGCGGCGGGTGCCGAAGGCGGCGGCGATATCGTCGGTGATGTCGGCGCCGCCGATCGCCAGCGACTTCAAGCCCACCAGCATGCCGCCGGCGAAGACCGAGACGTTGGTGACGCCGCCGCCGAGCTCGACCAGCGCCACCCCCAGTTCGCGCTCCTCCTCGCTGAGGCAGGCCTTGCCCGCCGCGACCGGCGAGGCGACGATCGCCTCCACGCCGAGATGGGCGGAGCGGACGCACAGGTCGAGATTCTTGACCGGCGGCGGATCGGCGGCGATGACGTGGATGTCGACCGCGATCTTCTCGGCATGGAGGCCGCGCGGCTGCTTGACGCCGTCGACGCCGTCGATCGTGTAGAAGGCCGGGATGGCGTGGAGGATGGTGCGGCCCTCGGGGTCGATCGACTCCCGGCCGGCGCCGAGCAGAGCCTCGATGTCCTCGGCGGTGATCCGGCGGCCGCCGATCGCGACCTCGACGCCGGCGACGTTGCTGACCAGCCCGCCCGCCGAGAAGCCGACGAACACCTGATCGATATTGGTGCCGGCGATCCGCTCGGCCTGCTCGACCGCCTCGCGGATCGCGGTCTCGCTCTTCTCCATGTCGGCGATGAAGCCGCGCTTGACGCCGCGGCTCTCGCGCTGGCCGGTGCCGAGGATGCGCAATTTGCCGTCCTCGTCCGGTTCGGCGATCAGCGCGCAGACCTTGGACGAGCCGACGTCGAGCGCGGTGACGAGGTTGCGGACCGGAAGGGTGGGTTGGCGTCTGCCCATCAAATGGTTCTCGCCAGGTCTTGCGGCACCTGGCCGGGGTCGGGCGCCGCCGCGGAGGGCACGATCGCGCCGGGCTCGCGCGAGATGCGGACGTAGGTGCGCCTCGGGTCGCGCATGTCGATCCGGGCAAAGCCGCGGCCGAGCAGGGGATCCTGCTGGTCCATCATCGCGAAGCGGGTGATCGCGCGGCGCGCCTCGTCGTCGCCCTCGGGCAGGGTCAGCAGCTCGCCGCTCTGGAAGCGGATGTCCCAGCGGCGCTGGCCGACCCAGGTCGCGCCGGCGATCTGCGGCCGCAGCCGCGGCGCCGCCTGCAGGAGGGCGCCGAGATTGCCTATGTGGCGGTTGGCGTCCGCCCCGATCACCAGCGGCAGGTCCGGCATCGCATCGACCCGCACCGTTTCCAGCACGACGCCGTCAACATCGATCAGGCTGAGTTGCCGGTTGTTCTGCCAGATCGCGACCGGCTGGCGCTCGATGACGTCGATAACCAGCGTGTCCGGCAGCCGCCTGAGCACCCGCGCCTCGCGAATCCAGCCGAATTGCAGCAGCCGCGCCCGCGTCGCGGCGAGATCGACCAGCGGCATCGCCATCGAATCCTGGTCGAAGGCGACATTGTAGATGGCGAGGCGCGAGACGCGATGGGCGCCCTTGATCTCGACCCGCCTCAGCGTGAAGCCGGCGCCGCCGACGCCTTCGCCCAGCGCGATGCCGGCGAGCTGCGGCAGGCGGAAGGCGAGCACCGCGGCGACGACGACGGCGAAGGTCATGCCGGCCAGCGTCCAATTGCCGATCCGCCGCGCCCAGCCGGGCGAGACGCCGAAGCTCTCGAGCAGGCCCTGCTTCCTCGGCTTGCGGGTGCGGACGCCGCGCGATGCGGTCCGGGCCTTGGGCCGGCCCCGCGCCGGCCCGCCGCGCGCGATTCTCGCGCTCATAATGCCGCCTCCACGATCCGTTCCACCAAAGTCGCGTAGTCGATGCCCCGCAGGCGCGCCTGCTCGGGCACCAGGCTCAAGGGCGTCATCCCCGGCTGGGTGTTGACCTCGAGCAGATAGAGCCCGGCCTCGCCCTGCGCATCGTCCCAGCGGAAATCGGAGCGCGACGCGCCCTTGCAGCCGAGCAGGCGGTGCGCGTCGCGCGCCATCTTGAGCGCCGCGTCGCGGATCTGGTCGGGAATGTCGGCCGGGCAGACATGCTCGGTCATCCCCTCGGTATATTTGGCGTCATAGTCGTAGAAGCCCGATTTGGGCCTGAGCTCGGTCACCGCCAGCGCCTCGTCGTCGAGCACCGCGACGGTGAGCTCGCGGCCCGGAATGAAGGGCTCGGCGAGCAATTTGTCGAACTCCTGCCACGGCCCCTTGACGTCGCGGGCGATCGGATCGCCGTAATTGCCGCTCTCCCTGACGATCGCGACGCCGACCGACGAGCCCTCGTTGACCGGCTTCAGCACGTAGGGCCGCGGCAGCGGGTCGCCTTCGTAAAGGCTCTCGCTGGCGACGATCTTGCCCGCCGGCATGCGGATGCCGGCCGGCACGAGCACCATCTTGGTCAGCTCCTTGTCGATCGCGATCACCGAGGCTTCGAGGCCACTATGGGTATAGCGCAGGCCCATCAGGTCCATCATGCCCTGCACCGTGCCGTCCTCGCCGGGGGTGCCGTGGAGCGCGTTGAAGACGACGTCGGGGCTCAAATCCGCGAGCCGCGCGGCGATGTTGCGATCCATGTCGATCCGCGTCACCTCATGGCCGCGGCGCTCGAGCGCGTCCGCCACGCCATTGCCGGTGATCAGCGAAATCTCGCGCTCGGCCGACCAGCCGCCCATCAGCACCGCGACGTGGAGCTTATCCATGCGCATTCCCCACGCGCTGGATTTCCCATTCCAGATTGACGCCGCTGTCGGCCTTGACCCGCCGCCGCACCTCCTCGCCCAATTCCTCAATGTCGGCGGCAGTGGCGCCGCCGAGGTTGAGGAGGAAGTTGCAATGCTTCTCCGACACCTGGGCGGCGCCGATCCTGAGGCCGCGGCAGCCGGCGGCGTCGATCAGCTTCCAGGCCTTGGTCCCCGGCGGGTTCTTGAAGGTCGAGCCGCCGGTGCGCGAGCGCAAAGGTTGCGAGGCTTCGCGCTCCTCGGCGATCCGGTCCATCTCGGCGGCGATTTGGGCGCGCTCGCCCGGCCCGCCTTCGAACAAAGCCTCGACGACGATCGCGCCCTCGGGCACCGCGCTGTGCCGGTAGCTGTAGCCGAACCGCGCGCGCGGCCAGGTCTCGACGCGGCCGTCGCGCAGGACGAGGGTCGCTTCGACGAGGATATCCGCAACCTCGCGGCCGTAGGCGCCGGCGTTCATCCGCACCGCGCCGCCGGCGGTGCCGGGGATGCCGCGGAGGAATTCGAGGCCGGCGACATGGGCATCGCGCGCCTTGCTGGCGACGCTGATCCCCATCGCCCCGCCGCCGGCGCGCAGCCGGTTGCCGGGCTCGACATGGACGTGGCCGAGCGCCTTGGGGAGGCGCACGACGACGCCCGGCACGCCGCCGTCGCGCACGATCAGGTTCGAGCCGACGCCGACGGCAAGCACCGGCACTGCGGGATCGAGCCCGCGCAGGAATTGCGAAAGGTCCGCGACGTTGGCCGGCCGCACCAGCCATTCGGCCGGGCCGCCGGTGCGGAACCAGATGAAGTCGGCGAGGCTGCCGTCGCGCTCGGCGCTGCCCTCGAGGCGCGGCAGGTCAAGGACGGTGCTCATGCCGCGGCCCGCGCCTTGGCGATGCCGTCGGCGAGGCCGGCGGCCCATTTGGTGATGTCGCCGGCGCCGAGGCAGATCACCATGTCGCCCGGCGCGGCGAGGTCCTTGAGCTGCCGGCAGACCTCGTCGGCGTCGGCGACCGCGTGGGCGCCCAAATGGCCGCGCTGCTTCATCCCCTCGACCAGCGCTTCGGCATCGACCCCCTCGATCGGCCCCTCGCCGGCCGCATAGACCGGCGCGACGAGGACGATGTCGGCATCGTTGAACGCGACCTGGAAGTCGGCCATCAGATCGTGGAGCCTGGTGTAGCGGTGCGGCTGGACGACCGCGATCACCCGCCCCTGCGCGCCTTCGCGGGCAGCGGAGAGCACCGCCTTGATCTCGACCGGATGGTGGCCGTAATCGTCGATGATGGTGACGCCGTCGACCTCGCCGACCTTGGTGAAGCGGCGCTTGACGCCATCGAACTTGTCGAAGCCATGCGCGATCGCCGCGTCCGCTATGCCGAGCTCGGCGGCGACGCCGATCGCCGCGAGCGCATTCTGGACGTTGTGGCGGCCGGGCATGGGCAGCGCGATGCCGGCGATCGTCCTGACCTCGCCGGCGCGGTCGCGCAGCGAGACGTCGAAGCGGTTGCCGCCCGGGAAGGGCACGACGTTGTCGCCGCGCACATCGGCCTGGGCGGCGAAGCCGTAGGTGACGACGCGCCGGTCCCTGAGGCGCGGGATGATCGACTGGACCTCGGGATGGTCGACGCACAGCAAAGCGGCGCCGTAGAACGGCACGTTCTCGATGAAGGCGACGAACGCGTCCTTGACCTGCTCGAAGCCGCCATAATGATCGAGATGCTCGGGATCGATGTTGGTCACCACCGCGATCGTGCCGTCGAGCCTCAGGAAGCTGCCGTCGCTCTCGTCGGCCTCGACCACCATCCACTCCGAGCTGCCGAGCCGGGCGTTCGAGCCGTAGGCGTTGATGATGCCGCCGTTGATCACGGTCGGGTCGATGCCACCGGCATCGAGCATCGCCGCGATCATCGAGGTGGTGGTCGTCTTGCCGTGCGTCCCCGCCACCGCGACCGTCGACTTGAGGCGCATCAATTCGGCCAGCATCTCGGCGCGCCGCACGACGGGCACGCGCCGCTCATAGGCCGCCGCGACCTCGACATTGTCCTTCCGGATCGCGGTCGAGGTCACCACCACCGCGGCGTCGCCGAGATTGTCGGGGCTGTGGCCGATCGCGACCGGGATGCCGAGCTTGCGCAACCCCTCGACGACATAGCCTTCGGCGACGTCGGAGCCCTGCACCTTGTAGCCCAATATGTGCATCACCTCGGCGATGCCCGACATGCCGATGCCGCCGATGCCGACGAAATGGATGGTGCCGATGTCGGTGCCGACTCCCCTCATGCCGGCACTCCGCCGGCCATCGGCCGGAGCACCGCCTCGCGGACGAAGCCGGGGTCGGCGCCGGGGTCGCGGCCGGTCCGCTCGACGAGGTCGGCGAGGTCCCTCGCCGCGTCGGGTCTCCCGACCGCCTTGGCCTGCTCGGCCGCCCTGGCGAGCGCGACCGGCTCGAGCCCGAGCTTTTGCATCTGCTTGGCGAGCTCGACGGGGGTGAACCTGGCCTGCGCGATCATCCGGGCGCCGCCGGCCCGGGCCATTTCGCGGGCGTTGTAGGTCTGGTGGTCGTCGGTCGCGCTGGGCAGCGGCACCAGGATCGCCGGCCGGCCGGCCGCGGTCAGCTCGGCGATGGTCGAGGCGCCGGCGCGGGCGATGACGAGGTGCGCCCAGGCGAGCCGCTCGGGCAGGTCCGGCAAATAGGTGGCGAGGTCGGCGGGGATGCCGAGCGCGGCGTAGCGCGCGCGCGCCTGGTCGATGTCGTCGGCCCGGCATTGCTGGGTGACCTGGAGCCGGCGGCGGAAATGCTCGGGCAGCAGCGCCAGCCCCTCGGGCACCACCTCGGAGAGGATCGAGGCGCCCTGGCTGCCGCCGGTCACCAGCACCCGGAAGATGCCGTCCTCCGTGAGCGGCGGGAAGGGCAAATCGCGCAGCACCAGCACTTCGTCACGGACCGGATTACCCACCAGATGAACCTTGTCCGCTGCCTTGGCCGGCAGCCGCTGGACGGTCTCGTAGGCGACCGCGATCGCGTCGACCTTGCCGGCCATCAGCCGGTTGACCCGGCCGAGCACCGCATTCTGCTCGTGCAGCAGGGTCGGGATGCGGTCGCGCCGCGCCGCCAGCAAGGCCGGGAAGGCGGGATAGCCGCCAAAACCGATCACCGCCGAGGGCAGGAAGGTCTCGTAGAGCCTGAGCGCCATTGCCCGGCCGGTCATTATGTTGCGCGCCGCCCTCAGCCAGCCGGCCGGTCCGCCCGCGAGCCGCCCGGCGGGCAGGACGTGGACCTGGACGTTGCCGAACAGGCCGGGGATGCGCGCGCCGCGGTCGTCGGTGATCAGCGCCACCCGATGCCCGCGCAGCAGCAATTCCTCGGCGAGCGCGTGCGCCGGCACCATATGGCCGCCGGTCCCGCCCGCGGCGAGCACATAGTGGCGCGACATCATTTGAGCCCGCTCCATCGCACCACATAAGGCTGGCCGAGCAGATGCGGGTTGCGGCGGCTGAAGGCGAGCAGCAGGCCGAAGCCCATCGCCAGCGCGATCATCGACGAGCCGCCATAGGAGATGAACGGCAGCGTCATCCCCTTGGACGGGGCGATATGGACGTTGACCGCCATGTTGATCAGGGCCTGCAGCCCGAACTGGGTGACGAGGCCGGCGGTGGCGAGGACCAGGAACTTGTCCTCCTCGTTGAGCAGCCGGACCAACACCCGGACGACGATCGTCATGTAGAGGATGGCGATGGCGAGGCAGGCGATGATGCCGAACTCCTCGCCGATCACCGAGAAGATGTAGTCGGTGTGCGGCTCGGGCAGCGAGAATTTGCGGATGCCCGCGCCCGGGCCGGCGCCGAACAGGCCGCCGGCGGTCAGCGTCCTCAATGCCGATTCGACCTGATATTGGTCCCCTTCCGCGAACAGGAAGCCGTTGATCCGCTGCGTCGCCACGTCGTAGAAAAGATAGGCGCTGACGAGCAGGCCGACGCCGGCGGCGCCGAGCGCGTAGAGCATCCGCATCGGCGCGCCCGACAGCATGAGGAGGACGATCCAGGCGGAAACGAAGATCACCGTCTCGCCGAGGTTGGGCTGGCGCATCAGCAGCAGGGCGACCACCCCGGTCAGGATCGCCGATAGGGACACCACCGGCAGCGACTTGTCCTTGTCCTTCATCGACAAGAGCCAGGCGATCGTGACGATGAACAAAGGCTTCAGGAACTCCGAGGGCTGTAACTGGGTGAAGCCGGCCCCGATCCAGCGCGTCGCGCCGTTCCTCTCGACGCCGAGGATCGGCACCAGGAACAAGAGGATCGTGAACAAGGCGGCGCCGAGGATGGAGAGCCGCCGCGCGGTCGGCTTGGCGAGCATGGAGACGCCGATCATCACCGGCACGGCGAGCGCGATCCACATCAATTGCCGGTAGAAATAGTAAAGCGGCGGCACGCTGATGCCGCCGCCCGAATAACGCTGGCCCGCCGCCGGCGAGGCCGCGGCGACGGCGATCAGGCCGATCGAGATCAGCACCGCGACCAGCACCAGCAGGACCTTGTCGATCTCCCAGAACCAGCGCCCGAACGCGCTCCGGTCCGAGCGGCCGAGCCTGGGCGCCATCGCCTTGCGGACGGGGGGAGCGACGCTGCTCATGCCAAAGCCTCCACCGCGGCGCGGAACGCGTCGCCGCGCGCCTCATAGTCGCGGAACTGGTCGAACGAGGCGCAGGCCGGCGACAGCAGCACCACTTCGCCCGGCGCCGCCGCCCCGGCCGCCTCGTTGACCGCCGTCACCAGCAATTCCGACTCTTTCACCGGCACCCTGCCTTCGAGCAGCTTGGCGAACATCGGCCCCGCCTCGCCGATCGTATAGGCGGCGCGGACATGGCCGAGCTGATCCTCGCAAGGCCCCAAGCCCTTGGTCTTGGCGAGCCCGCCGACGATCCAGTGGACATGCGGGAAGGCGGCGAGCGCGGGCGCGGTCGAGTCGGGATTGGTCGCCTTGCTGTCGTTGACGAACAGGATGCCGTCCTTCTCGCGCACCCGCTCCATCCGGTGCGGCAGGCCGGGATAGGTGGCGAGGCCCTCGCCGATATCGCCACCGGCAAGCCCGAGCGCTTCGCACACGGCGATCGCCGCGCGTGCGTTCTGCGCATTGTGCGGTCCTTGCAGCGCCGGCCAGTTCGACTGGTCGACCGCGCCCTCGTCGCCGACGATCGCGGTCCGGCCCGGCGACTGCATGTCGAACAGCCGCCGCTTCGAGGCCGCATAGGCGTTGAAATCGGCGTAGCGGTCGAGATGGTCGGGCGTGATGTTGAGCAGCACGGCGACGTCGCAATCGAGGCTGTGGGTGAGGTCGAGCTGATAGCTCGACAGTTCCAGCACATAGACGCCGCCTTGCGGCAGCGGGTCCTGGGCGAGGATCGGCAGCCCGATATTGCCGCCCATCGCGGTCGGCACCCCGGCGGTCTCGAGGATGTGGTGGACGAGCGCGGTGGTGGTCGACTTGCCGTTGGTGCCGGTGATCCCGACCACCTTGTGCGGCGGCAGCGCAGAGCGAGCCTGGGCGAACAATTCGATGTCGCCGATCAGCGGCACGCCCGCCGCGCGAGCCTTGGCGGCGATCGGGTGGCGGTTGAGCGGCACGCCCGGCGAGACGACGATGCCGTCATAGCCGGCAAGATCGATCTCCAGCAGGTCGGCGATCTGGGCCTTGTCGGCGACCGCGTCGCGCGCTTCCTCGCGATTGTCCCAGGCCGTGACGCGGGCGCCGCTCGCGACCAGCGCCTCGACGCTCGCCAGCCCCGATCTCGCGAGGCCGAGGACGGCATAAAGTCTGCCGGAAAAGGCGGGGCTGGTGATCATCTCAGCTTCAGCGTCGACAGGCCGGCCAGCGCCAGCACGAAGGCGATGATCCAGAAGCGGATCACGACGGTCGGCTCGGACCAGCCGAGCTGCTCGAAATGGTGGTGGATCGGCGCCATCCGGAAGACGCGCTTGCCGGTCCTCTTGTAGACCAGCACCTGGATGATCACGCTCATCGCCTCGAGCACGAACAGCCCGCCGATGATGCCGAGCACGATCTCGTGGCGGGTGGCGACCGCGATCGCGCCCAGCGCCCCGCCGAGCGCGAGGCTGCCGGTGTCGCCCATGAAGACCGCGGCCGGCGGCGCGTTGAACCAGAGGAAGGCGAGACCTGCTCCGACCATCGCCGAGCAGAGCACGGTCAAGTCGCCGGCGCCGAGCACGTGCGGGATGCCGAGATAGGTCGCGAAGATCTTGTTGCCGACCAGATAGGCGATGACGATGAAGGCGAGGCTGGCGATGATCACCGGCATCGTCGCCAGCCCGTCGAGCCCGTCGGTCAGATTGACCGCATTGCCGAACGCCACCACCACGAACGCCGCGAACAGGATGTAGAACGGGCCGAGGTCGATGACCGGGCCGTTGTAGAAGGGGATGTAGAGCTCGGTCGCGCCGCCCCAGGAGATGATCCAGCAGCCGATGCCGGCGACGATGAACTCGGCGAGCAGGCGAATGCGGCCGGAAACGCCCTTGTGATGGCGCTTCTTGATCTTGTCGTAATCGTCGAGGAAGCCGATCGCGCCGAAGCCGACCGTGATCAGCATGCAGGCCCACAAATAGCGGTTGGAAAAGTCCATCCACAGGAACATCGCCACCGTCAGCGAGGTGAGGATCATCAGCCCGCCCATGGTCGGCGTGCCGCGCTTGGCGAGGTGGGACAGGGGCCCGTCGTCGCGGATCGGCTGGCCCTTGCCCTGGCGCACCCTGAGCCAGCCGATGAACTTCGGGCCGAGCAGCAGGCCGAGGAACAAGGCGGTCGCGGTCGCCGCGCCGGCGCGCATCGTGATGTAGCGGAAGAGGTTGAACACTCCCGGATAGCCAAGCTGATCTGCGATCCAAAGAAACATCAGTCCGTCCCGCCCGCCAGCGCCTCGACGAGGGCGGCAAGTCCGATCGAGTTGGATCCCTTGACGAGCATGGCGTCGCCGGGGCCGATCGCCTCGCGCGCAAGGGGAATGGCCGTCGCCGCGTCGGGCACATGCGCCATTTTGACCTGCCCGCCAAGCGCTTTCGCAAGCGCCTCCATGCCGTCGCCGACGAGGATCGCATAGTCGACCTGCGCCGCTTCGAGCGGCGCGGCCAGCGCCGCGTGGAACTTGCCGCTGTCCTCGCCCAGCTCGCGCATCGTGCCGAGGACGGCGATGCGGCGGCCGGCGACCTTCTCGTCGGCGAGCACCTGCAATGTCGCCGCCATCGAGGCCGGGTTGGCATTGTAGCTCTCGTCGATCAGCAACGCCTCGCCGCCCGCGACCGCGATCCGATGCCGCTCGCCCCGGCCCTTCAATCCGCCGAGCTCGGCGAGCGCCAGGCCGGCGAGGGCAAGGTCGCCGCCGGCCGCCTGCACCGCGGCCAGCACCGCCAGCGCATTGGCCACCCAATGCGCGCCCGGTTGCGAGACGGTGAAGCTCAATTGCGCGCCGGGCAGCTGCGCCGTCACCATCGAGCCGCCGCGCGGGCCGCGCACGACATAGGAGGCGCGCACGTCCGCGCCCTCGCCGAGGCCGAAGGTGACGATTGCGCCGGCATGGCGCTTCGCCGCGGCGGCGAGCCGGTCGCGGTGCGGGCTGTCGTGAGGGATGATCGCGGTGCCGCCCGGCTCCAGTCCTTCGAAAATCTCGGCTTTGGCGTCGGCGATCTCGGCCTCGCCCGCGAAAAATTCGCGGTGCGCCGGCGCGATCGTGGTGACGATCGCGACGTGCGGCCGCACCAGCCGGGTCAGCGCCGCCAGCTCGCCCTCGTGGTTCATCCCCATCTCGAACACGCCGAACCTGGCGTCACGCGGCATCCGCGCCAGCGACAGCGGCACGCCGGTCTGGTTGTTGTAGCTCTTGACCGAGCGGTGCGCCCGCCCCGGCGCCGAGCGCTCCAGCGCCGCGAACAGCGCCTCCTTGGTCCCGGTCTTTCCGGCCGAGCCGGTGACGCCGACGATCGTCGCTTCGCTCCTGGCGCGGGACGCGCGGCCGAGATCGTCGAGGGCCCTGACGGTGTCCGCGACGCGCACGTGCGGATGAGCCGTCTCCTCGCTCACCACCGCTCCCGCCGCGCCGGCGGCGAACGCCTTATCGACGAACAAATGGCCGTCGCTCGCCGTCCCCTTCATCGCGACGAACAGGTCGCCCGGCCCGATCTCGCGCGAATCGAACGCGACTCCGCAAGCCTCGAAATCGCCATGGACGGCGCCGCCCGTCGCCTCGGCGATCTCGGCCGCGGTCCACAGCGCGCTCATGCCGCTTCCTCGCGGGCGACCGCGACGTCGTCGAAGGGGAGCACCCGGTCGCCGACGATCTGGCCCTGCTCGTGGCCCTTGCCGGCGATGAGGACGATGTCGCCCGGGCCCGCTTCGGCGATCGCCAGCCGGATCGCCTCGCGCCGCCCCGCCACTTCCTCGGCGGCGGGCGCGCCGGCGAGGATGTCGCGGCGGATCGCGGCCGGATCCTCGCTCCTGGGATTGTCGTCGGTGACGATCGCCCGGTCGGCGAGCCGCGCCGCGGCCGCGCCCATCCCGGCCCGCTTGCCGCGGTCGCGGTCGCCGCCGGCGCCGAACACGATGATGAGCTTGCCGGCGTGCGGACGCAGCGCCTCGATCGCGCTCTCGATCGCGTCGGGGGTGTGGGCATAATCGACATAGACCGGCGCCCCCGCCTTGCTGATCACCGCCCGCTCCAGCCGCCCGCGCACCGGATGGACCCGGGCGAGATCGGCCAGCGTCCGGGCCGTATCGCCGCCGGTGGCGATCGCGAGGCCCGCCGCGGTCAGCGCGTTCGCCGCCTGATAGGCGCCGATCAAGGCGAGGTTGACGATGTGGGTCTTGCCGCCCGCCGCGACCGTCAATTTCTGGCCGAGCTGGGTCGTCTCGCGCTTCAGCAGGGTCAGCGTCTCGCCGCTCGCGCCGACCGTGAGCACCCGGAGCCCGCGCACGGTGCAGCGCGCGATCACCTCGTCCGACTTGCCATCGTCGGTCCACACCACCGCCGCCGCGCCCGGCTCGAGCACGTCTTCGAACAGCCGCATCTTCGCCTCGAAATAGGCCGCCATCGTCGCATGATAGTCGAGATGGTCGCGGCTGAAATTGGTGAAGGCGGCGGCCTGCACGGGCAGCCCCTCGGTCCGGTATTGCGACAAGCCGTGGCTCGACGCCTCGAACGCGGCGTGGGTGATCCCCATCCGCTCGAGCCCGGCCATGTTGGAGAGGAAGGTGACGATGTCGGGCGTGGTGAGCCCGGTCGTCACCTGGTCGTCGGAAGTGGTGACGCCCAGCGTGCCGATGCTCGCCGAGGGGTGGCCGGCCATCCGCCAGAGCTGGCGGACCAGCTCGACGTTCGAGGTCTTGCCGTTGGTGCCGGTGACCGCGACGATCGTCTCGGGGAAAGGCTGGAAGAATTTGGCCGCGAGCCGGGCGAATTCGCGCCGCGGCTCCGCGGCCGGGATATGGACCGCGCCTTCGACGCCGGTTTCGGGCCGCGCCACCACGGCCACCGCGCCCGAGGACACCGCCTCGGGAATGAAATCCTCGCCGTTGAACCGGCCCCCCCGGAACGCGCCGAACACGGTGCCGGGCGCGACTTTCCGGTGGTCGATGGCGAAGCCGGTGACGGGGGCGGTCTCGCCGCTGCCGGTCAGCGCGCCCAGCTTCATCAGTGCTCCGCGGGGGCGGCAACCGGGGGCATCAGATCGGACGTGTCGATGTCGCGGCTCGTATCGGGGATGACGCCCAGCAGCGGCCCGGCGCGCTGGATGAGATGGGCCACGACGGGCGCGGCGGTATAGGCGGCGGTGGTGACGCCGCTATTGGCGGCGCTTGGGCGGGGAGCGTCCATCATGACCAGCACCACATAGCGCGGCGCGTCCATCGGGAAAGCCGCCGCGAAGGTGGAAACGTTGAGATGGCGATTATATCCGCCGGCCGACGCTTTTTCCGCGGTGCCGGTCTTGCCGCCGACCCGGAAGCCCGCCGCCTCGGCGCGCCGGCCGGTGCCCTGCTGGACGTTCAATCGCAGCAGCTGGCGGATCCGGTAGCTGGTCTGCGCCGAATAGATCCGGCGGCCCGAAGCCTGGTGCCCCGGCGCGACCCGCAGCAAGGTCGCCGGCCGCCAGATGCCGCCGTTGACGAGCGCGGCATAGGCGCTGGCGAGGTGAAGCGGCGTGATCGCGAGGCCGTGGCCGAAGCCCGAGGTCATCACCGTCGCCCGGCCCCAGTCGCGCGGCCAGAGCGGCGCGGCGCGCTCGCGCAGCTCGATAGAGGGCGCCTCGTTGAATCCCACCGCGCGGAACGCCGCCTGCATCCGTTCGGCGCCCATCGCGTCGGCGATATGGGCGGCGGCGATGTTGGAAGAATGGACGATCAGCTCCGGCACGGTCAGCGGCCGCCTCATCTCGTGGCCGCGATCGTCGTGGATCTGGAATCGGCCGACCGCGATCGGCGCCGTCGCGTCCCAGCGCTGGTGCATCGAAGTGATGACGCCCGCCTCCATCGCCGCGGCGACGGTGATCGGCTTGAAGGTCGAGCCGAGCTCGTAGACGCCCATCGTCGCGCGGTTGTAGAGCGCGCTCGGGTCCGAATGGCCGGCGGCATTGGGGTTGAAGGTCGGCGCCGACGCCATCGCGATGACCTCGCCGGTCGCAACGTCGAGGACGATGCCGGTGCCGCCTTCGGCGCTCATCGCGGTGACCGCGCTGGCGAGCTCGGATTCGAGCACCGCCTGGACGCGGCTGTCGAGCGACAGCGCGACCGGCGCGCCGCGCCGGCCGGCGTCGAGCAGCCGTTCGTCGAGCACCCGCTCCATGCCGGTGACGCCGTGCCCCTGCATGTCGGTCCAGCCGAGCACGTGGCCGGCCATCGCGGTCTGCGGGTAAAGCCGTTCGGGCTCGCGGTCGAAGACGATGGCGGGCTCACCCAGCGCGTTCACCGCCGCGACCATCTCCGGCAGCGCGCGGCGCGAGAGATAGAGGAAATTGGTCCGCCGGCTCAGCAGCGCGCGATATTCGGCGACGCTGCGCTCGGGCATCAGCGCGTTGAGGCGCTGCGCCAGCTCGCGCCGGTCGCCGATGATCTGCTGCGGATGGACGGCGATCGACCAGGCGTCGATCGTCCGGGCGAGCGGGACGCCGTTGCGGTCGACGATGTCGCCGCGCGGCGGCAGCAGCGGGTTGGCGAGCTGGGCAGCGCCCGAATGGTCGGTGAAGACCTGAAGCATCGCCAGCCGGCCGACGATGACGAAGGTGACGCCGACGAACAGCAGCATCACCAGCATCAGCCGGTGATAAGTGAGCGCGAGCCCGTGCTCCTGCTCGGCGACGGGCGCCGGCCGCTCGATCCGGGCCGCGAGCGTCGCCATCAGTCGCGCGTTCCGCCGCCGCGCTCGGCGCGGGCGGCGCTGCCGATTTCGCGCAGCGTCCGCGCGTCGAGCAGCGCCGAGGGGCGCCCGGGCGCCGTGTCCGGACGCGAATGGGCGGGCCGAGTTGTCGGCTCGCGGGCCGGCGCCGCCTGGGGCCGCGCCGGGGCGGGCGCGGCGTCCGCGGTCACGATCAGGCTGGTGCGCTGGACCATCGGCCGTTCGAGCGGCGGCGGCGCCGCGACGCTGCGCGCGTCGGCGACGGCGTGCCGCGGCGCCGGAGTCGCGGCGGGGAGCGCCGGCGCCGGGGCGGGCGCGGCTCCGGCCGCGGCCATGCGGATCTCGGCCGGCGCGTCGAGCGCGTTGGGCGGGGTCGCGCTGAAGCGGGCGAGCTGGACGCTGGAGTGGAGATACTGGCTCGAAACCGGCGCCGCCAGCGCGAGCACCTCGTCGTTCCACTGCTCGAGCTGCTGGAGCCGGCCGCGGGTGCCCAATTCGGTCTGCAGCGAGCGGATCTGCTGGCGGGTGGCGACGATCCGCCGCTCGATATTGGTCAGATCGGCGCGCTCGGAGGCGACCCGGAGCGACAGCATGTAGCAGCCCAGTGCGGCCGTTCCGACGGCGGCGACCCAGCCGATCGGCTTGAACCCCCGTGCGATCATCGACTTGCTCCTTCTTTCTGGAACCAGGCAGGGGCGGAAGTGCGGCGCGCGGCGCGCAAGGTCGCCGAGCGCGCGCGGGGATTGGCGGCGGTTTCGGCGGCGCCGGCGCGGACCGGTTTCGTCACCGCTTCGAACGTAGGGGCCGGCCCGGCCGTGGCGCGGGCCGGCAGGTGACGCGAGGCGGCCGGGAGTGCGCCGCTGCGCGCCTTCAGGAAACGCTTCACGATCCGGTCCTCGAGGCTGTGAAAGGTCACCACGGCGAGGCGGCCGCCGGGTGCGAGCACCCGTTCGGCCGCTTCGAGCCCGCCTTCGAGCTCGTGCAGCTCCTCGTTCACGTGAATCCGGATCGCCTGGAAGGTCCGCGTCGCCGGGTCCTTCTTCATGCCGGCATGATGGCCGAGCGCCTTGCGCACGATCCGGGCGAGCTCGCCGGTGCGTTCGATCGGCCGCGCCGCGACGATCGCGCGGGCGACACGGCGCGCCTTGGGCTCCTCGCCATAATGGAACAGGATGTCGGCGATCTCGGCTTCGTCGGCCTGATTGACGAAGTCGGCGGCGCTCGGCCCGTCCCTGCCCATCCGCATGTCGAGCGGGCCGTCGGCCTGGAAGGAGAAGCCGCGCGCGGCCTGGTCCAATTGCATCGAGGAGACGCCGACATCGAGCGTCACCCCGTCGACCTTCTCGACGCCGCGGGCGGCAAGCGCCTGACGCATCCGGCTGAAGCGCTCCGGCACAAGCGTCAGGCGCCCCCCGCTGGCGGCGGCCAGGTCTTCGCCATACTGGATCGCTTCGGGATCGCGATCGAAAGCGAAGACGCGGGCCGCCCCTTTATCGAGGATGGCCTTGGCGTAGCCGCCCGCGCCGAAGGTGCCGTCGACATAGGTCTCGCCGGGGGCAACGGCGAGCGCATGGACGGTCTCTTCGGCAAGGACGGGGATGTGGGGCACGGCGGCGGCGGCGGTCATGGCTTCGGCCCCCGCTCTTCCAGCGCCTCGGCGGCGAACTCGCGGATTTCGGGATCGCCGCTCTTCAGCGCGAGCTGCGGGTTCCACAGCTCGAAGGTGGCGCCGACGCCGACGAACAGGGCGAGGTCCTCGAGCTGGCCGCGGCGGCGCAGCTTGGCGGTCAGCAGGATGCGGCCGCTGGTGTCGTAGGGGACTTCCTCGGCGCTGCCGAAGCTGCGGCGTTCGCGCGAATAATGGACGAGCGGGTCGCGCTCCTCCTCGGCCAGCCGGCGCCGCTCATTGTCGAGATAGAGGAGGCGCAGATAATTGGTGTCGAAGCCGGTCAGGCAGGGCTCGATCGGATGGCGGGTGAGGACGATGGCGCGCGTGTCCGAGCGCCGCTCGACCTTCTGGCGGATGCCGGCGGGCACCGAAAGGCGGCCCTTGGCGTCGACCGCCACGAGCGCGCTGCCGCTGAAATAATGATCGAGCACCTGGTCCAAATGCAGGCCCGTCCCCTCACGCAGACCTCCCCCGTCCGCGGGCGCGCGCCATCGCTCGCCCCGCGTCCCTCGCGGATGAACAGGAAATGCCCCTAATTACCGGCCGTGGATAACAGGATGCGCATGGGTTTGGAAGGGGATTTCGTGCGTTTTTTGGGGATTCTATACCACCAAGAGGAGATTTGGGGGGAATTACGGTAGATTCAGACCTGAAATCCCACGATTTTGTTCTTTCTTCGTTCTGTGGATAAGTCGGTGAATGGCGCGACTCAACGCGGCCGGACGGTGGTTGCGGGCGGCGGTGCGTTGCTGTTCGAATCGGCGTTGCCGGGGGCGACGCCGAGTTCGGCGAGCGGCTCGGTCGGCTGGGCCGCGGCTTGGCCCGGCGGCGTCGCCGGCGCGCCCGCTTTCTGATGCTCGATCAGATTCGGCGTGATCGGCGCCTCGCCTGCCGGCTGGCCGGTGAAGACGGCGGCGAGAAGCACCGCCAGAAAGACGAAGGCAAGACCGGTGAGCCCGATCCGAACCCGCTGCATCCGATCATTCTCCTCCAGCCGCGAATCTAATCGACGATGGGCGCTTTGTCGAACCCCGGTCACGCTTCGTCGAACGCCGCTGGCCCAAGGGGGGGACGACAGATTCGATCTTGACGATCTTTGTTGCGCCCGCGAAGGATTGGCTATGGACAAAACCCCCCTCCTCGCCGCAGCGGCCAGCGCGGCGCTCCTCGCTCTCTCGGCCTGCCAGCAAGGCGCGCCCGAGGTGATCAATGCCTACGATCCCCAGGAGGAAGCGCTCAAGAACGCCGCGCCGGTGGCGCTGCCGCCGGCCATCACCGACAGCCGCACCTATCGCTGCAACGACAACAGCCTCGTCTATGTCGATTTCTACAACAACAACACGGCCCTGGTCCGCCGCAGCCGCGAAGGCGCGCCGACGACCGCGACCGCCGTCGGCGGCGCCCCGCCTTATGTCGGCGAAGGCTATACGATCAGCGGCAACGGCACCCACGTCACCATCAACGGCAAGTCCTGCCACACCTGAGGCGAGGCCCTCGCCCCAGTCGAAGCGCCGGTCCGGGAATGTCCGGGTCGGCCTTTTCGTTACGGCCCCGCGGCGCGACGCCGCCGCGCCGTCCGTGCGCCACGGACCATCGAAAGAGCGGGAACAAAGCCTTCCCGGGCCGCTTGGTGATCAGACCGCGCTTGCGGCCATTCGCTGCGCGCGCGGCATCCCAAGGAGAGGATTTGGACATGTTGAAGAACAAATCTCGCCGCCGGTTGCTCGCGGCCCTCGGGGGCTTCACCCTGCTCGCCGGCGCCGGCACGACGGGAACGGCGCTCGCCGCCACCCACTTCCGGGCCGTGCTCAACGGCGACAACGTGCCGGGCGCCGCCGATACCGACGGCTGGGGCCGGGCCCGGATCGGCATTCACCACGCCACCCACGAACTCTGCACCGACCTCGAGGTGCGCAGCATCGGCCGGGTCACCTCGGCGGAAATCTATCGCGGCGGCCCGGGCGCGGCCGGCGAGCCGGTGTCGCGGATCGAGCGGCCCCACGACAATGACAGCTGGGACTGCAAGCAGGTCGGCGAGGCGCTCGCGCAGGAGATCGAATCCAACCCGTCGGCCTTCTACGTCGAGATCCGCACCGACGAATTCCCCAACGGCGCGATCCGCGGCCAACTTGCACCGGGCTAGGGCCTGACCCCCCTAGGCGGACCATGGCGGGCTCGCTATCGAGCCCGCCATGGCCGAATCCCCGATCACCCCGAAAATCGTCGCCGAGCACGGCCTCAGCCCGGAGGAATATGAGCGCGTCCTCCACGCGCTCGGCCGCGCGCCCAACCTCACCGAGCTCGGCATCTTCTCGGTCATGTGGTCGGAGCATTGCTCCTACAAATCGTCCCGCATCCACCTCAAGAAGCTGCCCACCACCGCCCCCTGGGTGATCTGCGGCCCGGGCGAGAATGCCGGGGTGATCGACATCGGCGACGGTCAGGCCGCGATCTTCAAGATGGAGAGCCACAACCATCCCTCCTACATCGAGCCCTATCAGGGCGCGGCGACCGGAGTCGGCGGCATATTGCGCGACGTCTTCACGATGGGCGCGCGCCCGATCGCGAACTTGAACGCGCTGCGCTTCGGCCGGCCCGGCCACCCGAAGACCCGTCACCTGATCGCCGGCGTCGTCGCCGGGATCGGCGGCTACGGCAATTGCGTCGGCGTGCCGACGGTGGGCGGCGAAGTCGATTTCCACCCCGCTTATGACGGCAACATCCTGGTCAACGCGATGACCGTCGGCGTCGCCGAGACCGCGAAGATCTTCTATTCGGCCGCCTCGGGCGTCGGCAATCCGATCGTCTATGTCGGCTCGAAGACCGGGCGCGACGGCATCCACGGCGCCACCATGGCCTCGGCCGACTTCAGCGAGGACAGCGAGGAGAAGCGCCCGACCGTCCAGGTCGGCGACCCGTTCACCGAGAAGCTCTTGATCGAAGCCTGCCTCGAGCTGATGGCGTCGGACGCGATCGTCGCCATCCAGGACATGGGCGCGGCCGGCCTCACCTCCTCCTCGGTCGAGATGGCGTCCAAGGGCGGGGTCGGCATCGAGCTCGACATGGATCTGGTCCCCTGCCGCGAAGAAGGGATGACGCCCTGCGAGATGATGCTCTCGGAATCGCAGGAGCGGATGCTGATGGTGCTGAAGCCCGGCCGCGAGGCCGAGGCCGGGGCGATCTTCCGCAGGTGGGAGCTCGATTTCGCGGTGATCGGCCGGGTCACCGACACCGGCCATATGGTGCTCAAATGGAACGGCGAGGTCGCCGCCGACATCCCGCTCGCGCCGCTCGCCGACGAGGCGCCCTGCTACGACCGGCCCTGGGTCCGCACCGAGCCCCCCGCGCCGCTCGCCGACCTGCCCGAATCCACCGACATCGCCGCGGACCTTCTGAAGCTGATGGCCTCGCCCGACCTCGCCAGCCGGCGCTGGATCTGGGAGCAATACGACCGGAAGGTCGGCGCCGACACGCTCCAGCCGCCCGGCGGCGACGCGGCGGTCGTGCGCGTCCACGGCACGAAAAAGGCGCTGGCGATCACCACCGACTGCACCCCGCGCTATTGCAAGGCGGACCCCTATGAGGGCGGCAAGCAGGCGATCGCCGAGGCCTGGCGCAATTTGTGCGCGGTCGGCGCCCGCCCGCTCGCGGCCACCGACTGCCTCAATTTCGGCAACCCCCAGCGCCCCGAGATCATGGGCCAGCTGGTCGGCTGCATCGAGGGGATGGCGCAGGCCTGCGCCGCATTGGACTTCCCGATCGTCTCGGGCAACGTCTCGCTCTACAACGAGACCAAGAGCGAGGACGGTTCGAGCCAGGCCATCCTCCCCACCCCGGCGATCGGCGGCGTCGGCCTGATCGCCGACTGGACCAGGGCCGTCGGCATTGCCTTCCGGGACGTCGGCGACGTCATCGTCACGATCGGCGACCGCCACGGCCATCTCGGCCAGTCGCTCTGGCTGCGCGAGCTCCATGGCCGCGAGGACGGCCCGCCCCCGCCCGTCGACCTGCTCGCCGAGCACGCCGCCGGCACGTTCGTCCGCGCCGCGATCGCCGGCGGGGCGATCACCGCCTGCCACGACGTTTCGGACGGCGGCCTTGCCGTCGCGCTCGCCGAAATGGCGCTCGCCGCCAATATCGGCGCGCTGATCAACGGTCCGGCGCCGTTCGGCCATGCCGGCTATTTCGCCGAGGACCAGGGGCTCTACGTCGCCACCGTCGCCGACAATTGCCTGCTCACCTTCCTGTCGCGCGCCTACGCCGCCGGGGTCGAGGTCGCGGCGATCGGCCGCACCAAGGGCAGCCGCCTGATCTTCGAGCTGCCCGACGGCGACCATGCCGTCGGCCTCGCCGAGCTCAGGCGCGCGCATGAGGGCTTCTTCCCGGCGCTGATGGGTGATAGCCTGACGGTCTCATAGCCCCGGGCTCGGGCCATCTTCGCATGGAGACGCCTCATGGCCCGCTCGATCCTGCGCCCGATCCTCTTCGCCACCGCAATCGCCGGCACGCTCGACATCCTCTCCGCTTTCGTCTTCGCCGGCATGGCGGGAATGGCGCCGGGCGGCGTGCTCCGCTTCGTCGCCAGCGGCCCGTTCGGCGATGCGGTGCGCGAGGGCGGCGCGGGGTGGGCCGCGACCGGCCTCGCCGTCCATTTCGCGATCATGGCCTGCATGGCCGCCGCCTACATGCTCGTCGCCCCGCGCATCCCGGCCCTGCTCCGCCACCCGATCCTCGCCGGCCTCGCTTACGGCGTGCTGCTCTGGCTGATCATGTACTGGCTGGTCCGCCCCTTGCGCTGGCCGGAGATGCCGCTGCCGCACACGCTCTGGGGCATCGCGAATGCACTCTTCTCGCACTGCATCCTGGTCGGCCTGCCGATCGCCTGGATCGCGGCGCGTTATTACAGGCGTCGATCTTCGATCGCCTGACACGGTGCCACGGCAAAAGCCGGATTGACCGCCTAATCGTTCCTGCACCTCGGTGCCATTATTTGCGCTCGTCGGAGAAAACCATTTGACCGACTCGGAGTCCGTGCGGCTAATTGATGTCCTGCGTCGATGTAATTGTTCACCTTTAGGGGAGGGAGTTCATGAACCCGCAGGCGGATGGCGGCACCGACTCGACGGTCACGGACACAAATCGGGCGAGCGACACCGCGAATCGATTTCAGGGCGAATTCGACGCCTTGCTGTTCTGGCTCATTGGACTCGGCCTTGCCGCCTCGCTCCTTTACGGCGCGTCGGCAGCGACCTGCCCGGCGCCGAATGCATCACCCGCCGCGTCCACCGCGAGGGAGGCGACGGCGCCAGGCACGGCAACGCGCGTCGCCACGGCGCGGCCCTCCTTATTTGCGCCGCCAGCGTCCGGCGCGTCGGCGCCGGTGCCACCCGCTACGCCGCAAGGACCGGCGCGTCCCGCAACGGACGCCGCGCCGGCGCCGGGCGGGCAGCCGGCAGCGGCGGGGGCGCAACGCCAGGCGACCGCCGAAGGGGGCCATCTCGCCACGCAGCGGTGCGGGTCGGGCGACGGCTTTGTCGGCATGCTGCTTGCCCTCTTCATCGCCCTCAGCGCCCTTGCGCTGGGGACCTTTATTGGCTTTCTCTTCGGCCTGCCGCGCTCATTGACGAGCAGCGAGTTCCGGGCCGCCAGGCAACAGGCCGCGGCCGCGAACCCGGCCGATCCGGCAACCGCCGCCAACCCGGCAGGGCCCGCCAACCCGGACAGACCGTTCGGCGCGGCCGCACCCGGTTCCGGCTCGGACGTCAACACCAACCTTGAGAAGATTTCGGACTGGCTGACCACGATCATCGTCGGCGTCGGTCTCACCAAGCTTCAGGATATCCCCTCGGGCATCGAAGCCTTCGGGGACCGCGTGGCGCCCTTCTTCGGCTATGGCGGCAAGGTATTCGGCATCGGCGGCGGCCTGTTTTTCCTGATCGCCGGTTTCTTCCTCGCTTATGTCGGTACGCGGGTGAAGCTGAGCCTGATCTTCGTCCTCAGCCAGTGGACCAATCTCGGCGTCGCGCAGACCCCCCGGGGAGCCGCCGTAGCCATATCGGGGGGGGCACCCCCCGTGCCGATCGACCTGGCGGTGGGCGCCGCCCCGGTGGGGCCGGTCGCCGAAGCGCGGGCCGCGCAGGAGGACCAAAGCCTCAAGCAGGCCGATCGGCTGCTCCTGTCGAAGTCGCTGAGCGATCTGAAATCGCCCGCCGAGATCATCGCGTGGGCCAATGCCAAAGCGCGGAGCGGCGATTTCGCCTCGGCCCTCACCGCCTATAAGGACGTCCAGGGCAAGATCCCGTTCACCGCCAAGATGCAGACCGATTATGCCACGATTCTCGCCGCCGCGGGCGACACCGCCGGCGCCGACAACGTGGTCAACGCCATGGCGACGAGCGGGCTCGCGCCGGAGGCCGAGCGCGAGGCGCGGCAGCGGGTCGCCGCCGCGGCCCAGGCCGGCAAGGCGGCGGAGTTGCGCACCAGGCTGCAGCAGGGCCTCTACAAGCCGCCGCAGGAGCGTGGCTATGAGGATGCCATTGCGGCCGGCGAGGAGCTGCTGAAGCTGGACGATCCCGGGAATGATCCCTGGCCCTACGTCTGGCTGGCCTCAGCCTACGGCCAGCGGCATGCGGCGCTGAATGCCAGGACCGATCGGTCGGCGGAGGAGCAGAGGCAATTCGAAGCCGCGCCCGGCCGTGTCGCCGAGCTCGTCGAGCGCGCGCTCGCCGTCGATCCCAAAGTCAAGCCGACGCTGCAAGGTCTCTATGATCCGAGCAAGCGCGTCGGCAATGATAACGACCTCGATTCGCTTCGAGGAAATTCGAGGCTCGACGAATTACTCCTCGAAAAGCCGGCGGCGCCCGAGGAAGCCGAGGGGGCGAAGGCGGCAGGCGTGGAGGCGCCGGAGGCGAGCGCGCCACCGGAGCACGACGAGCCGGAGGCGACTTGACCGCCGGTTACTCAGGAACTCCGCTCGCCCGCAAGCTCTCCCTGAAGGACGGCATGCGCACCTGGTGGGAGGACATGCCCGCCGCCGTCCGCGCCGAGATCGAGGCCGCAGGCATCACCCTCAACCTGCTGTCGGCGCCGGTCGGCCCGATCGACGCCGCCCATATCTTCGTCACGTCGCGCGCCGACATGGAGGCGCGATTGCAGGCGCTGCGCCCGCTGCTCGCGCCCGCCGGCTTCATCTGGGTCAGCTGGCCGAAAAAGGCCTCGAAGGTGCCGACCGACATCAATGAGGACGGCATCCGCGAAGTTATCCTGCCTTCGACCGACCTGGTCGACGTCAAGGTCTGCGCGGTCGACGATATCTGGTCGGGGTTGAAGCTGATGATTCGCCGCGACCGGCGCTAGGGGATTATTCCACGTCATCCTGACGAAAGTCAGGAACCCATGAACACGGAGATGGCTGGATACACGATCCGTGCTCATGGATCCCGGATCAAGTCCGGGATGACGATCTGGAACAAGCCTATTGCGAACGCCTCGCATTATCGCTAAGCCTTGTCCCATGATCGTCTGCGTCTGCAATGCGATTCGGGAGAGCGAGGTCCGCGCCGCGGCCCGCGCCGGCGCGTCCTGCCCGACCAGCGCCTATCGGGCCCGCGGCGCCAAGCCGCGCTGCGGCCAATGCTTCACCTTCGCCCGCGAGATCATCGCCGCCGAGCGTGCGACCGCATAGCATTAGCACGTCTTTTTCCGCAGTTTTCCGCCAATTTTGGATGCCCTTTCGCGCGCGCTTCGTGTATGAGCGCGGCTGAAGACAGGAGGCTCCGATGAAGGGCGACGCCAAGGTAATCGAGCTGCTCAACGAGACGCTGAAGAACGAGCTCACCGCGATCAACCAATATTGGCTGCACTACCGGATGCTCGACAATTGGGGGGTGACGCGGCTCGCCGAGTACGAGCGCCACGAATCGATCGACGAGATGAAGCACGCCGATCGCCTCTCGACCCGCATCCTGTTTTTGGAAGGCCTGCCCAATTTCCAGCTGCTCGGGCGGCTGCGCGTCGGCGAGACGGTCGAGGAGATCTTGAAGGCCGACCTCGAGCTCGAGCGCGAGGCGGTCGAGCAATTGCGCGGCGCGATCCAGCATTGCGAAAAGGTCCGCGACTTCGTCAGCCGCGAATTGTTCGAAAGCATCCTGACGAGCGAGGAATCCCACATCGACTTCCTCGAAACCCAGTTCGAGATGATCGAGCGCATGGGCCTGCCAAACTACGTCCAGCTCCAGAGCAAGCCGGCGGAGGCGTAAGGCGGCAATCCGTCATTCCAGCGAAAGCTGGAATCTCCCTTTCTTCAGCCCGGCAGATGATCCCAGAGGTCATGCCATTGAGGATTGGCCTTCTCGATCAATTCGATCTTCCAGGCTCGCTTCCACGTCTTGAGCAGCTTCCCCCGGCGGATCGCATCATCGATTTCATCGTGCTGCTCGGCGAGCACGAGGCGCGTCAGCTTGTATTTCCGGCAAAAGGCGGACCCTTCTCCCGCGCGATGTTGTGCCACCCGAGCGGCCAGGTTCGCAGTGACGCCGATGTAGAGAACCCCGCGGACATGATTGGTCATGGTGTATGTCCAGCCGCCGCGCATGTCGGGAGGCTAGCAAAGCCCAAGCGAGATTCCAGCTTTCGCTGGAATGACGATGAGTGGCTCCGTCTTCATCCGGACGCCGATATGAACTATCTTGAGCGCCGCATCCGCGAGGAGACCTTAGGTGACCACGGCATCGCCAGTCTCGAAGCGTAAGACGGAGAAGTTAGAAGACTTCACCGCCGATATCGCACGCCGCCGCGAGGCTGCCGACAATCCCGAGCTGCCGCGTAATTCCGGCAAGCGCCGCACGCCGAGCAAGCGCGCGCTCTTGAAAGCGATCGAGGAAGCCGGCGGGAAGTGGTGATCCAGCTATGAACTGGTTCCTTCCGCTTCTGGCGGCATTCGGGCTCGGTTCGGTAGTAACCGCCTTTGTTCAGTCGGGGCTGACGAACAGATCGAAAAGGCTGGATCGCGTGTTTGCGGAGAAGCAAACGGCCTACATCGGGCTCTTGGAGGCGTATCACCGGGCCGCCGTCGAGAGTTCAGACGAAACGTCGAAGCTCTTTGCCTACTGGCAGATGCGGTGCGAGCTCGTGGCGTCGGAAGCGGTGCGGGACGCGGTTAGGCGAATAGTAGAAACCAACGACGATCCTAAGGGTCGACTTCAGGCTGACAGCGATTTGAAGGTAGCGATGCGAGCCGATCTGGGAATCACCAAGTAACGCCTCCACGACCTCCGCCTTCCTTCGCGTCCTTCGCGGCTTCGCGGCTTCGCGCGAACCCCGAATTTCCTTGCAATGTAGGAAATTTCCTGCTTTACGGCCGCAATGGAACAGAACAGGAACCTGCTCGCCCCGAAGCGGCGACCGATGAGCCCGCTTCCGCCATCAACCTCGACTCGGCCGAGCCCGCCGATCGGCATCGGCCGCGCGATTGGGACGCCGACCTCAATCGCCCCGGCGGCGCCCCGGCCTGGACCCCGGACGGCTGGGCCGGCGCCTACGCCCCCGTCACCACCGATGCGATCGGCCGCAATATCCGCGACGACGGCTTCACCCCCGATCGCCAGCGCCTCTTCCTCGACACGCTCGCCGCCTGCGGCGTCGTCGCCGACGCCTGCCGCGCCGCCACCATCAGCCGCGACACCGCCTACAATCTGCGCAACCGCGCCGAGGGCGCCGCCTTCGCGATCGCCTGGAGCGCGGCCCTGCTGCTCGCCCGCGGCCGGATGGACGACGAGCTGATGTCGCGCGCGATGAACGGCGTCGTCGAGCGCATCTACCGCAACGGCGCGCTCTGGGGCGAGCGCCACCGCCACGACAACCGCCTCGCCATGGCGGTCCTCACCCGCCTCGACCGGCAGGCCGCGGGCCTCGGCGAAGGCGCGCCGGCGGCCCGCGCCGCGGCGCGGGAGTGGGACCAGTTCCTCGACATCGTCGAAGCCGGCGGCGGCGGCGCGGAGCGCTTCTTCTACGAGCGCGAACGGCCCGACGCGACCGAACCGCCCACCATCCACGGCGACGAGCCCGCGCCCGGCAGCGACGTTGCCCGGCTCGCCCGCCTCGACAGCTACCGCATATATGGCGTCGGCCTGCCCCTCGAGGTGAGCATCGAAGACCTCGAGCCCGAGGAAATGGAGGGCTGGACCGAAGAGCAGGGGGACCGGGCCGAACATTGGGGCTTGCTCGATCTGATCGGCGAATCCGAATGGCCCGACGCGGCGCGGAAGGTGACGGAAGATGAGACGAATGGGACCTGTCCGATTCGTCAGGATATCGCTTCGCCCGAGCCCGGTCCGGAGGGCGAAGCGGCGCCGCCGCCCGCCACCGGCCTCGCCCGGGTCCGCGCCGAATATGCCGGACGGTTCGCGCCGGAGGACGCGGAGCCCGACGAGGAACCCACCCACGTCTGGGAGGATGAGGACCTCCAGCTCTGGGTGACCGACTATCCGCCGCCCGACGGTTTCGACGGCTACGAGGAAGGCGAATGGGGCGACGACGATTATCGGCGGGCCCTCGCGCGCCACGAACAGGTCGCGGTCGATGCCCGCCTCGCCGCCGCGCGCGCCGAGCAGGAAGCCGAGCGCGCCACGGCGTTCGCCGCCGCTTGTGCCGCCCGCGACCGCGCCTTCGGCCTCGCCGGCGATGAGCTGCCCGCCGAAAAAGGCCTCCCCCTTGATGCCCTCCCCCTTGATGGGGGAGGGTTGGGTGGGGGTGAACTTCGCGACCCGCTCGGCGAGGACGGAGAGTCCACCCCTCCCTATGAGCAGGTTCGGATCGCCCCGCGATCCGAAGCCATCTCCGGGGGAGATGGCGACCTGCTCATCCCTCCCCATCAAGGGGAGGGAGGTCAGGGCGGGGAGGCGACTTGCCCGGTTGAACCCCCAGCGCAATCCGATAACAGTGCGCCCGAAATTCGGGAGGGGGAGACCGGATGACCGCAGCGACTGAACCCGGCCGGCGCATCGCCACGCTCGACATCATCCGCGGCGTCGCCGTGATGGGTATTTTCGCGGTCAACGTGGTCGCCTTCGCGATGCCGTTCCAGGCCTATTTCAATCCCAGCGCCTACGGCCTCGAAAGCAACGCCGACCTGGCCTTGTGGTTCGCCACCTTCATCCTCGTCGACGGCAAGATGCGCGGCCTGTTCTCGCTCTTGTTCGGCGCCTCGATGCTGCTGGTGATCGAGCGGGCCGAGGCGAGCGGGCAATCGCCGGCCAAAATCCATTACAGCCGGATGGTCTGGCTGCTCGTGCTCGGCGCGCTCCATTATTACCTGATCTGGTACGGCGACATCCTGACGCTCTACGCGATGGTCGGCATGATCGCCTTCCTGTTCCGCAAGCTGTCGGTGCGCGCGCTCATCCTGTGGGCGCTCGGCCTGCTCGCCTTCGACATCCTGTTCATGGCCGGCGGCGCCTGGCATTTCCTCACCGCCGAGGCGGCGGCCCGGGCCCCCGGGGCGAGCGCGGCGGCGATCGCCGAATGGCAGGAGACGAGCAGCGAGTTCGCGGTCCCGAGCGCCGCGGTGCTGGCGCACGAGCTCGCCTTGTTCCGCGGCCCCTGGCTCGGCATCGTTCAGGAGCAGCTGACCAAGGGGCTGACCGGGCCGCTGTTCCAGCTGCTGTTCGGCGGCGCGGAGACGCTGGGCTACATGCTGCTCGGCATGGCCGGCCTCAAGAGCGGTTTTCTCAAAGGCGCGTGGCCGCAAGCGCGCTACCGGCGGATCGCGCTGCGGACGCTCGCCGTGTCGATCCCGGCCTATGCCGCGCTGGCCTGGATCGTCTACCGCTCGGGTTTCGACGTCGCCGTCTTCTTCATCATCTTCTTCGTCGCCGCCGCGCCGTTCCGGCTGGCGATGATGGCCGGCTATGCCGCCCTTATCATCCTCCTGACCCGCCAGGGCGGCGGGCTGACGCAGCGCATCGCGGCCGCCGGCCGGGCGGCGTTCACCAACTATCTCGGCACCAGCCTGATCGCCTGCGCGATCTTCTACGGCTGGGGCCTCGGCCTCTACGGCACGCTGAGCCGGCTCGAGGCCTGGCTCGCCGTGCCTTTGGTCTGGGCGCTGATCCTGCTCTGGTCGAAGCCCTGGCTCGACCGCTTCGCCTACGGCCCGTTCGAATGGCTCTGGCGCAGCCTCGCCCGGCTCGCGCCGCAGCCGATGCGGCGCCGGCAGGGAGCGGGTGCATGACCGGCGAGCGCATCGCCGCCCTGGACATCGTCCGCGGCGTCGCAGTGATGGGCATATTGGCGATGAACGTGCTCGCCTTTGCGATGCCTGGCGCCGCTTATGTGAATCCGATGGCCTACGGCACCGAGGGCCCGGCCGACATCGCCTCCTGGCTGGTCAGCTTCATCTTCATCGACGGCAAGATGCGCGGCCTCTTCTCCTTCCTGTTCGGGGCGAGCACCTTGCTCGTCGTCGAGCGGGCAGTGGCGGCGGGCCAGTCGGGCGCCGCGGTCCATTACAGCCGGATGGTCTGGCTGCTCGTCTTCGGCCTCCTCCATTTCTATTTCGTCTGGTGGGGCGACATCCTCTCGCTCTACGCGCCGGTCGGGATGGTCGCCTATGCGTTCTGGCGCCTGCGGCCGCGGACTCTGATCTGGATCGCGATCGGCCTGCTCGTTCTCCAGACTTTGCTGTTCGCCGGCTTCGCCCGGCATCTGTTCGATCTCGCTCACGCCGCCGCCGCGCCCGGCGCGCGGCCCGCCGCGGTGCGCGAATGGGCCGACATGCAGGAGGGCCTCGGGCTCTACACGCCGGGGCAACTCCAACATGTGCTCGCCCTCTATCGCGGCTCCTATGCGGGGATCGTTGCCCACAGCCTGTCGGAGAACTTGTGGGATCCGCTCGAGTCCCTCTGGCTGTTCGGCATGGAGACGCTGGCCTACATGCTGCTCGGCATGGCGGCGCTGAAATCGGGCTTCCTGACCGGCGCCTGGTCGGACGCCGGCTATCGCAAGGCGGCGCTGATCGGCTTCGGCATCGCCGTCCCCGTCTACGCGATGCTCGGCTGGCTGGTCATTCGCGGGGGCTTCGCGACGCCGATGCTGATCGCGGCGAGCATTGCCGCCACGGTGCCGGTGCGGCCGCTGATGATCGTCGCGACCGCGGCCCTGATCATTCTGCTGACGCGCGGCGGCGGGCCGCTGGTGGCGCGGATCGCCGCCGCCGGCCGCGCCGCCTTCACCAACTATCTCGGCACCTCGCTGTTGATGACGGCTTTGTTCTACGGCTGGGGATTCGGCCTGTTCGGCGAGTTGCGTCGGATCGAGCTGTGGATTCCGGTGGTGGCGATGTGGGCGCTGATCCTGCTCTGGTCGAGGCCCTGGCTCGACCGCTTCCGCTACGGCCCGTTCGAATGGCTCTGGCGCAGCCTCGCCCGCTGGCAGCTGCAGCCGATGGAAAAATAGGGACAGTTCCTCTTTGTTTGGGAGCGGATGGAATGACTTTGAAAATAGGGACAGTCCCTATTTTTGGCCGCGAGCGGCCCGATCGGCTCTCCGCCGAGCTGCGCGGGTTCGGCCCGGTCGGCCTCATCGCCATCCTCGTCATCGCGCTCGGCAACGCCTTGTTCGTGCCCCTGACCGCCTTGCTGGTGCTGGCCTGGGCGTGGCGCTCGGGCACGCCGTGGCGGGACATCGGCCTCTCGCCGCCGCGCAATTGGGCGGCGACGATCCTGATCGGCATCGCCTTCGGGGTGGCGTTCAAGCTGGCGATGAAGGCGCTGGTCATGCCGCTGCTCGGCGCGCCGCCGGTCAACCAGGCCTATCATTATCTCGCCGGCAACGACGCGGCGCTGCCCGGCGCCCTCTATTTGATCCTGGTCGGCGCCGGCTTCGGCGAGGAGGTCTTCTTCCGTGGCTTCCTGTTCGAGCGATTCGGCAGGCTGCTCGGCGCGAGCCGGTGGGCGAAAGCCGCGATCGTGCTGGTCACTTCGCTCTGGTTCGGGCTCGATCATCTCCAGGTCCAGGGGCTCGCCGGGATGGAGCAGGCGATGATCGTCGGCCTCGTCTTCGGCGCCATCTATGCGGTGACCGGCCGGCTCTGGCTGCTGATGATCGCCCACGCCGCCTTCGACCTCACCGCGCTGGCGATCATCTACTGGGACGTCGAGGAGAAGGTGGCGACCTATGTCTTCGGCTAGACGCCTGGGGCCGGCCGATCCGCCCCCAATCGTCATTCCGGCGAACGCCGGAATCTCATTGCCTTCAACGACGGTTGGCGAAGGCGAAAGAGAGATTCCAGCTTTCGCTGGAATGACGAAAAAGGAGCTAGAGCCGGCCGAATTCCTGGTTGCTCGGCTTCTTGCTGAAGGCGCGGCGCTGGGCGAGCGGGTTGGTCTCTTCCTCGAGCAGAGTGATGGTACGGGTGTAGAGCGGGCGCAGCTGCGCGACCTGGGGAACGATGTCGTCGGGGAAGAGGTGGGATTCGAGCGCGCGGCGGCCGGCGAACTCGATCTGCTCGGCGAGGTCGGCGAGCGGCTCGGCGCCGAACTGGCGCGCCTCCGATTTCATCGTGTGCGCGGGCAGCACGATCGCGGCGATGTCGCGGCGGTGCATCGCCTCCTCGATCCGGCCGACCGCCTTGCCGCCGTCCTCGAGGAAATAGCCGAGGATGCGCACGAAATTGGCGCCGAGCTCCGTTCGCATCTGCGAGAATTTGCTCCAGTCGACGATGGCGGCGTCTTCGTCCAAGCGGGAATTCCTTCGGTCGCCGCCAAACCTAACCGGAGAGGGTAAACAGGATGTTGACGGCGAGAGGGAAGAACACCGTAAACGCGGCCTTGACAACGAGCGCCGGCGTCAACCTTTGCCGCGGTCGCCGAACGGGTTCTTGGAGGCACGCGCCTGGAGCCGCACCGGCACCGCGCCGAAGCCAAGCTCGCGGCGGATGCCGTTCACCAGATAGCGCAGATAGGAGTCCGGCAGCTGGTCGACGCGCGTGCCGAACAGGACGAAGCTCGGCGGCCGGGTGTTGACTTGGGTGATGTAGCGCAACTTGATCCTTTTGCCGCCTGGCGCCGGCGGCGGGTTCTTCTCGACCGCCTCCTCGAACCAGCGGTTCAACTGGCCGGTCGTAACGCGCTTCGACCAGATGTCGCGGACCTCGAACGCGGCGCCGAGCAGCTGGTCGATCCCCTTGCCGGTCTTGCCCGAGACGGTCAGCAGCGGCACCCCGCGCGCCTGGCTCAGCCCCTCCTCGAGCGCCGCCCTGATGCCGTTGAACAGGCTCGAGCCGTTCTCCGCGACGTCCCATTTGCTGACCGCGATGACCAGCGCCCGCCCCTCCTGGAGGACATGGTCGGCGATCCTCAAATCCTGCGCCTCGAGCCCGCGCGTGCCGTCGAGCAGGAGCACCACCACCTCGGCGAAATCGACCGCGCGGCGGGCGTCGGCGACCGACAGCTTCTCGAGCTTGTCCTCGACCTTGGCCCGCTTGCGCATGCCCGCGGTGTCGATCAGCCGCACCCGCTTGCCCTGCCACTCCCAGTCGATCGCGATCGAATCCCGCGTGATCCCCGCTTCGGGGCCGGTGATCAGCCGTTCCTCGCTCAGCATCCGGTTGATCAGGGTCGACTTGCCGGCATTGGGGCGGCCGACGATGGCGAGCTTCAGCGTCGGATCGTCCTCATCCTCCGCGTCCTCCTCCGCCGCCTCGCGCTCGACGTGCGGCCGCAAATGCTCGAACAGGTCGACAATGCCTTCGCCATGCTCGGCGCTGAGCGCGATCGCCTCGCCCAAGCCGAGCGCATAGGCTTCCATGATCCCGGCCTCGCCGGCGCGCCCCTCGGCCTTGTTGGCGGCGAGGACGACCGGCGTCGCCTCGGAGCGCAGCCAGCGGGCGATCTCCTCGTCCTGCGGCGTCACGCCGGCGCGGGCGTCGATCAGGAACAGGGCGACGTCGGCGTCGCGGACCGCGGCACTGGTCTGGGCCCGCATCCGCCCCGGCAGGGTGGCCGGGTCCTCGTCCTCATAGCCGGCGGTGTCGATCACCCGGAAGTCGAGGCCGAGCAGGCTCGCCTCCCCTTCGCGCCGGTCGCGGGTCACGCCCGGCCGGTCGTCGACGAGCGCCAGCTTCCGGCCGACCAGCCGGTTGAACAAGGTGGATTTGCCGACGTTCGGGCGTCCGACGATGGCGACGGTGGGCAGCTTGGCCATGAGGCGGCCCGCCCTGCCGGTTTAGCGGAAGGCGGTCAACCGGCCCTCGTCGTCGAGGACGTAAAGCATGTTGCCCGCGACCACCGGCGGCAGCGAGAAGGTCGAGTGGGTCTCGATCGTTGCCTGGATCGTGCCGTCGCTGGGCGAAACATAGGCGATTTGGCCGGTGGAGCTGAGCAGAATCAGGTGGTTGCCGGCGAGGATCGGCCCGCGCCAGAAAATCGGGTCGCGGCCCGGCGTCGTCCGGCGGGTTCCAAACGAATCAGGCGCCCGCTCCTGCGGGGGATGACGGAACGCGGAAAGTCGCGCGATCCAGCGGATCTTGCCCGAGCCGCGCGACACCGCGAGCAACTGCGCCCGGTCGGTGACCACGAACACCCATTCGCCCGCCACCCAGGGGGTCGAGATGCCGGCGACATTGAGCTCCCAGACGCGCTGGCCGGTGATCAGCTCGACCGCGACCATGCGCCCGCCCTGGCCGATCGCGAAGACGCGGCCATTGTCGATCACCGGATCGGCGTCGATGTCGGAGAGCGTGCCGACGACGGTGGAGATGCCGGTCCGCGCCAGCGCGTCCTGCCAGACCACCTGGCCGTTCTCGTAGCGATAGGCGGTGAGCTCGCCCGAGGCGAAGCCGGCGACGAGCGTCGATTGCGCGAAGGCCGGCGCGGCGGCGCCGAACACGCCGGCGAGCTCGAACGAGCCGGCGGCGGTCCAGCGCGTCTCGCCGGTGGCGGCGTTCAGCGCATAAAGCTGGCTGTCCTGGCTGAGCACATAGACATTGTCGTTGCCGATCGTCGGCGCGCCGCGCAGCGGCCCGCCCGGCTTCACCATCCAGATCTGGTTGCCGGTGGCGGCGTCGAGCGCGGCGGCGTCGCCGGCGCCGTTGGTGACGTAGAGGCGGCCGCTGTCGTAGCTGACGCCGCCGCCGTAAAGCGTCTCGTTCGGGCTGTTCTCGGCGCGCACCTGATGCTCCCAGACGAGCGCGCCGGTCTCGGCGTTGAACGCCCGCACCCGCGCCTTGACGTCGATCGTATAGACCCGCCCGTCGGCGACGACCGGCTCGGAGGCGAGGCGGCCGGCGGCGCTGTCGCCCTCGCCGATGCTGACGCTCCAGGCCTGCGCCGGCGCGTCGCCCAGGGCGACGTGGCCGAGCGACTTGGAGGCGTTGCCGCCCGGCTGCGGCCAATCGGGATTCGCGACCGGCCCGGGCAGTGTGACCGGCACGTCGGCGAGCGTCGGATCGGCCTCGACCGCGGCGTCGCTGCCGAGCACGGGGATGCGCGTGCCGACGGTCGGCGTAGTCGGACCGCGATGGCCGCGGAGGATGCCGCAGCCGCCGAGCAGGCTGATCGCAGCCAGGGCGAGGACGAGACGCTTCATTTCGGCTTATTCCTTTGTTGCGGCCGGCGCCGGCCCGGCCGGCGCCACGGCAGGCGCGGCGGGCTCGTCGACGGCATTGACACCAAGAGAGCCCGCCATCTGAATGGCTCTTGTACGGATCGACGGCGGCACGTTTTCATCGCGCCCGACCGAGGCGAAGACCGGCCCGGCGAGGTCGGGGCGGTGCATCTTCAGATAGGCGACGCCGAGCATCTCGCCGGCGCTGCCCAGCCAGGCGCTGCCGGACCGCGCCAGCGGACGCAGCCGCTGTACCACCTGCTGCGGCGGCAGGCTGTCGAACTCGAGCTGGGTCTGGCGGATCAGGGCCGCCTGGCGATAGCTTTCGTCGAACTCCTGGTTGGCGGCGATCGCGCGCAAGGTGGCGATCGCGGCGGGCGCGTTGCCGGCCGCGGTCTGGCTGTTGGCGCGGGCGAACAAGGCGGCGGCGCGGTAGCCCGGCACCTCGCTGCCGGCGAGCGCGTCGAGCTTGGGCGCCGCGGCGCCCCGGTTGCCGGCCTCGAGGCTGTCGAGGGCCGCGATCAGGGATTCACCATGGGCCTCGGCCGCCGCGGCGGCGCGCGCCTTCCACCAGATCCAGCCGCCGATTCCCGCCAGCACGAGCAGCACCGCGGCGACCAGCGCCCAGCCGTAGCGCTTCATGAAGTGAGACATCTGCTCGCGGCGGAGCTCGTCGTCCACTTCTCTTACGAAGGTTTCACCGTCGTCCGGCTTGAGCGCCAAATTCATTCTCCACAGTCGGAAAGCCGCGCCGCGGCCGTCCTTCGAACACAGTCGCTTGGCGCCCGCCGGCGCACGGCGGGCGCGCGCCCCAACGCTCCTTAGCCACGCGCCGAAGGAAACGGAAGGCTACTTCTTAGCGCGGTAAATCTGTTCCTCGGTCGGGAAGGCGCGGCTCTTGACCTCTTCGGCATAGGCGGCTGCGGCCGCGCTGATCTCGGCGGCGAGGTCGCCGAACCGCTTGACGAAACGCGGGGTGCGCTCGAACATCCCCATCATGTCCTCGGTGACGAGGATCTGGCCGTCGCACGAGGCCGAGGCGCCGATGCCGATCGTCGGGCAGGCGACCGCCCTGGTCGCTTCGGCGGCGATCTCTTCCATCACCCCTTCGAGGACGAGCGCGAAGCAGCCCGCTTCGGCGACCGCGCGGGCGTCGGCGAGCACCTTGGCCGCCTCGGCATCGTCCCGGCCGCGCGCCCGGTAGCCGCCCAGGGCATTGACCGCCTGCGGCGTCAGCCCGACATGGCCGATGACGGGCACGCCGCGCCGGGCGAGGAAGGCGATCGTCTCCGCCATCGCCTCGCCGCCTTCCAGCTTCACCGCCGCCGCGCCGGTCTCCTTCATCACCCGCGCGGCGTTGCGGAACGCCTGCTCGGGGCTCTCCTCATAGGCGCCGAACGGCATGTCGACCGCGACCAGCGCATGCCACGAGCCGCGCACGACCGCCGCCCCGTGCGCGCACATCATGTCGAGGCTGACGGGAATGGTGGACGGCAGGCCGTAGATCACCTGGCCGAGCGAATCCCCGACCAGCAGCAGGTCGCAATGCGGATCGAGCAATTGCGCCATCCGCATCGTGTAGGCGGTGAGGGCGACGATCGGCTCCTTGCCCTTGCGCGCCAGGATCGCCGGCGCGGTCAGCCTCTTGCCCGGCGCCGGGGTGGGCGTGGCGCGGCTGGTCGCGGTGTCGATCGTGTAGGTGGACATGGGCCGCTTCTAGCCGATTGCCGCGCCGCAGCAAAGCCAGGAGCAGCAGGGCGACGGGCTTGAGCATCGGCGACGCACAGCCGATCCTGACGTCGCCTTCGTCGCTGTCGCCGCGATCAGCAGATGGCGGGCGGCAATCGGTGTCAAGTGGGTACACAGCAAAACCGATGTCGCCTGGCTGACAATTACGACCGGCACCTTGGTTTGATGTTGCGGAGATTTTCAGCACGACTTGGCGAATCCTTGCGGGAGCCGTTCGAATCTGGCACTTTCCCGGCGTCGGGCGCGGAACTGGCCACGCCGGCCCGCCTGGGGGGAACGATGGGCGAGCGGGCAGCTGACGGTCTTCGCTATACGGCCTTCCTCAGTTACAGCCACAAGGACGCCGCGGCCGCGCTGCGGCTGCACCGCCGGCTCGAAACCTATCGGATGCCGCGCCGGCTGGTCGGGACGGAAACGGCGCGCGGGCCGGTGCCCGAGCGGCTCGCGCCGATCTTCCGCGACCGCGAGGAGCTGCCCGCCGCCAGCGATTTGAGCGAGACGGTGCGCGAAGCGCTGGCGCGGTCGGGCGCGCTTATCATCCTGTGCTCGCCCGCCGCCGCCGAGTCGCTCTGGGTCGCCGAGGAGATCAGGGTCTTCCGCGAGCTCCATCCGGACCGGCCGATCCTCGCGGCGGTGCTCGACGGCGACCCGCCTGACTGCTTCCCGGCGGCGCTGCGGGCCTTCGGCCAGGACGGCACCTGGCACGAGCCGCTCGCCACCGACCTCCGGCCGCACCGCGACGGCAGCCGCCTCGGCCTCCTGAAGCTCGTCGCCGGGATCACCGGCGTCGGGTTGGACGCGCTGGTCCAGCGCGATGCGGCGCGAAGAATCCGCCGCGTGATGGCGGTCACGGTAGGGGCGGTGATTGCGATGCTAATCATGGCCGCATTGGCATTGGTCGCGGTCAATGCCCGCCGCGAGGCGGAGCGGGAGCGCGGCGAAACGGCAAGGCAGGTGGAGTTCATGCTGACCGATTTGCGCACCCGGTTAAAGGGCGTCGGCCGACTCGACATCATGCAGGCGGTGAACCGGCATGTGCTCGATTATTACAGCCGGCAAGGCGCGCTGAGCACGCTGCCCGCGAACGCACTGCTGCGCCGCGCGCGGATTCTCCACGCGATCGGCGAGGACGATTTCAACCAGGGCAATTTCGCTTCCGCGCTCGCAGCCTTCCGGCAAGCGCATCGCACCACCGCCGAGCAACTCGCGCGTTCGCCGGACGATCCGGAGCGGATCTGGACTCATGGCCAAAGCGAATTCTGGATTGCCGAGATCTTCCGGGCGCAGCTGAACTGGCCCGAGGCGCAGAGCCACTACGAGGCTTATGCCGACTCCGGAAGGCGTCTGATCGGGATCGACGGGCGCAACCCCGATTACATGATGGAAGCCGGTTGGGGCGCGCTCAATCTCGGCATCGTCCAGCTCAGAGGCTATCGCAATTTCGCCGCGGCCCGGGCCTCGTTCGCGACGGCCGTGAGCTGGTTCGACCGCAGCGCGGAGGCACGGCCCGGCGACGAGAATGTGCAAGGCGAGCAGGCCAACGCCCAAGCCTGGCTGGCCGATACCTTCCTCGCCAGCGGCGATTACCCGCGGTCGCTCGCGGCGCGCAGGCGCCAGCTCGCGCTGCGCAGCCAATTGCAGCAGGCCGATCCCGGCAACATGCAGCGCTTGTACGATCTCGCCAATGCCGAACGGGCGGTCGGCCGGAACGAGTCGATTCTTCACCGTCGCACGGCGGCGATGCCCCATTTCGAAAGCGCCTATGCGCGGGCGCTCGCGCTCGTGCGGCACGATTCCCGCAACCAGACCTGGCTGCTGTTCAAGGCCAAGATCGAATGCGAATGGCTGTTGGGCGAGCCCGGCCGCCCCCCGGCGCTGACGCCTGCGCGGCTGCGGCACAGCATCGAAGCGGCCGCGGCCGCGCTCGCCGCCAACCCCAATGTTCGAGAGATTTCCCCCTGCCTCGCCCATTCCCGGCCGGGGCAGCCACGAACGTATTAGGAGGCCGCCATGGCTGAATGGATCGACACCCTGTTTGCCGACTTCGTCGATGAGCAGATGAAGTTGGCGGAGAGCAAGTATCAGGGCGCGAAGAACTACAACATTTACGACAAGCGGCTTACGGAGCCCAACACCGATTTATGGCTGACGCCCCATTCAATGTATTTCTACTATGTCAGGATCAACGCCGATGGTCGCCTCGTCATCGACCATTATTTCTATGTCAAGGGTGACCTCTCCAACCCGCATAGTTGGCAGAAAATCAACTATGATGAGGAAATCTTGCGTGACATCATCACCAAGCTGGCGAAAAATGCCCGACCCATCGTGCAGGCTGAACCGAGGGAGAGGGATCCGCCGCGCCTCAGGAAGGGCGATTTCAAAAAGACCAAATGGTGTCGCAAGTCTTATATCGCGATCTTCTTCGACGAGGGCAATTGGAGCCTTCGCAAGAAGCCGAAGGATGAAACCGAGTCCGCGGTCACCTTCATCGTGGAGGAGGGAAACAAGAAAGGGCTTCCCAACCATAGCTTCTTCGACGCAATGGACCTCGACATCACGATGCCGATCAGGCACCCACGCCCCGGCGGACCGACCGAGGACAAGCGTTCGGCGATCGTCTTCGTCAACCACATGAAGCGGGACGAAGACGGCAACGACCTCGGCGACGAGGAACAGGACTTCGTCTTCAAGATCATCGTCAACGTCAATGCCGAGATGCCGGACGATCCGCCGACGGTCGTCATCATCGATCCGGGCGGCACCAATGATGGGCCCCCGCTGCCGCCGCCGCCGGCCGACTGATTTCCAGCCGCCGATTGCGAGATCGCAGCGCGACTATTTCACGATCACCAGCGAGGCCTTGCCTTCGCGCCGCGCGACTGCGGTGGTGACGTCGGCGCCGACGCGCGACAGGCGCAGGTCGAGGCGCGAGCCGGCGACGGTGACGTCGCACAGCCTGAGATCATCGAGGAATTGCGGGAGGGCCGGATTGACGAGCCGCACCATATCCTCGGCATAGCCCAGATCGAGCCCGGTCGCCGCCGCGACCAAAGCGAACGGCGCCGCCGCCGCCCACGCCTGCGGTGAGCAGGCGACCGGATAGGAGGTCGGCCCGCGCTTCTTGCGGCGGGTGAAGCCGCAGAACAATTCCGGCAGCCGCCGGACCTCGTCATAGACCGCCGCCTCGATCAGCCCCTGGAAGATTTTCAGCACCTCCGCCTTGTGGCCGTAACGGGCGAGGCCGATCGCGATCAAAGCGTTGTCGTGCGGCCAGACCGAGCCGTTATGATAGGACATCGGATTGTAGCGCGCTTCGCCCGCCGCGATCGTCCGCACCCCCCAGCCCGAGAAGAAGCGCTTGCCGGTCAGGAGCCGCGCCAGCCGCGCCGCCCGCTCCGGGCTCGCGATTCCGGCGAACAGGGCGTGGCCGGCATTGGAGGAAAGGACGCGGCAGGGCTGGCCGCGGCCATCGATCGCGAGTGCGTAGCAGCCGAGGTCGTCGAGCCAGAACCTGTCCTCGAACCGCTGGCGCAGCGCCTCGGCCTGGCGCAAGTGGGCGGCCGCCTCCTCGCCCAGCGCCAGCGCCATCTCCGCCGCCGCGCGCTTGGCGGCAAAGACGTAGGCCTGGACCTCGCACAGGGCGATCGGCCCCTCCGCGGCGCGGCCGTCGGCGTGGAAGATCGAATCGAAGCTGTCCTTCCAGCCCTGGTTGACGAGGCCGCGCTCGGTCATCCGCGCATAGCGGACGAAGCCGTCGGCGTCGGCGGCGCCGTCGATCCAGGCGAGCGCCGCCTTCACATTGGGCCAGATCGCCCGGATCGTGTCGAGGTCGCCCGAGCGCGCCAGATACTGGCCGGCGAGCATGACGAACAGCGGCGTCGCGTCGACCGAGCCGTAATAGCGGCGGAACGGCACCTCGCCCAATCGCGCCATCTCGCCGCCGCGCATCTCGTGGAGGATCTTGCCGGGCTCCGCGTCCGCGGCCTCGTCGGTCGCGGTCGCCTGGGTCAGCGCCAGCGCCTTCAATACGCCTTTGGCGATCTCCGGCGCGGCCCACAGCAATTCCATCGCCGTGATCAGGCCGTCACGGCCGAAGATCGTGCTGTACCAGGGCACGCCGGCATAAGGGTAAAGCCCATATTCGGTGTCGGTCAGCAGCATGTCGATGTCGGCGGCCGCGCGGCCGATCACCGCGTTGAACAGCTCGTTGGAGCTGTCGATGGTCGCCCGCAGGCGGGCGCGGACGCGGCTCGTGCGCAGCTGGGTGCGATAGGCGGAGAGGAGATGGGGGGGCTCGCCTCCCGGCTCGTCGATCGCGCAGGCGGTCTTGATCACCACGTTCAATCGCTCGCGCGCGTCGAAGTCCATGTCCCAGCGGGCGTAATGCTCGCCAAGCTTGTCGGGCGCCGGATCGAAATGAAGCTTCGTCGTGCGTCGGACCCGATCGAGCCCCTCGTAACGAAAGCAGACCGTCCGCTCGTCGAGCACTTCGCAGGTCAGCGTCCCGCGCCGCGGGCGGCGCTCGCCGCGTATCTCGAACAGGTCCGCGAAATCGGCGTCGAAGGCGAGCTCGAGCGGGACCTTGCGGCCGATCGGGCTGAAGCTGCGCACCCGGATCCGTTCGTAGCAGGTGGTGCCGCACAGGAACTTCATGCGCGCGGCATAAATCGAATCGCGCTGCAGCCAGACCTTGCCGTCGGCATCGTGGAAATCGGCATTGGCGAGATCGACCACCAGGGCGCCGTTGTCGTCGAGCACGACCGAACCGAGCAGCAGCGGCTCCATCCCGCCAATCCGCAGCGAAAGCCCGGAGAGGAACCTTGTGTCCTGAAAGTACAGCCCGTCCGGCCCGTCCTCGCCGCCGCGGCAATCGCCCTGTTTGTCGAACACGCCGAACAGGTCGTTGTGCTTCAAGGTCCGCAGCGTCCGGTCGACGAGCGACTTAGTCGCCTCGATATGATAGCTTTCCGGAGCCTCGTGCGATTCATGCCCGGCCCAGGCAGCGGGAAGGGTGATCTCGTTCATGCCATCTTAGGCGGGGGTCAAAATCTTTCCGAACATGGCGGGCTTATCGGCGCCAATCAGCCGTTCGTACAGGGCGACATAGTCGCGCGCCATCCGGTCGGCGGTGAAGCGGGCCTCGAACGCGGCGCGGACGCCGGCGCGCGGAACGCTGCCGATCGCCTCGACCGCAGCGAGCGCCTCCTCGACGTCCTTGACGAGGAAGCCGCTGCGGCCATGCTCGATCACTTCGGCGGTCGAGCCGCAGCGCCAGGCGATCACCGGCGTGCCCGCCGCCATCGCCTCGATCATCACCAGGCCGAACGGCTCGGGCCAGTCGATCGGGAACAGCAGCGCGCGGGCGCCGCCGAGGAAGGCCGGCTTGTCGGCATCGCCGATCTCGCCGATGAACTCGATCAGCGGATCGTCGAGCAGCGGCTTGATCTCGGTGTCGAAATAGACCTGGTCGGCGCGGTCGACCTTGGCCGCCATCTTCAGCTTCATGCCGCTCTTTTTCGCGATCTCGATCGCCCGGTCGGGCCGCTTTTCGGGCGACATCCGGCCGATGAAGGCGAGATAATCGCCGCCCGCGCTGAACGGGATGAGGTCCTTCGGCAGGCCGTGATGGATCGTATCGGCGAAGCGCGCATCGGCGATCGGCAGGCGCTGATCGTCCGAGATCGAGACCAGGCGCATTTCCGGAAAGGCCCGGTAGGCCGGCCAGAAATCGGGAAAGTCCTGCCGCCCGTGCAGGGTGGTCAGGCATTTGCCGGCAAGATGCCGGAAGGTCGGGAAGTGCAGGAAATCGATGTGGAAATGGAGCATGTCGAACCGGTCCGCGTCGCTCAGCACCCGGTCGAGCATCGCCAGCAGGCTGGCGACATGATCGTTGATCCCGGCGAGCCGCAAGCCGGTCGGCGCGCCGGGCACCAGCCGGGCCGAGGTCCGCGAATCGCCGCTTGCGAACAGGGTGACGTCGTGGCCGAGATCGACCAGGGCCTCGGTCAGCCACCAGATGACCCGCTCGGTCCCGCCATAGAGCTTGGGGGGCACCGCTTCGGCGAGCGGCGCGATCTGGGCGATACGCATGTTACAATCCTCCGGCTCGAGCCAAAACGAGGCGCGCCCTCAGCCGGTTCCCGCAGTGCACAACGAGCGGGTCGCCGCCTTCATCGCCTCGACGAAGCCACGCACCGGTTCGCCGCGCGCGACGAGGTCGACGATCGCCGAGCCCGAAATGACGCCCGCCGCGCCCGCCTCGAGTGCGGCGCGGACATGGTCGGGCCGCGCGATGCCGAAGCCGAAGACCGGCGGCGGCGCGCCGGCGCCGCGCAGGACCGCCAGCATCTCGCGATGGTCGAAGCGCACATTCTCGTCGGCGCCGGTGACGCCGGGCCGGGCCACGCAATAGGTGTAGCCGGCGCCGAGCCGCGCGATCTGCCGCAGCCGATCGGGCGGCGTGTTGGCGGCGGCGATCAGCACCGGCGCGATCCCCCAGGCCCGCGCCGCAGCGACGAACGGCGCTGCCTCCATCACCGGCACGTCGGCGACGAGCACGCTGTCCGCCCCCGCCTCGCGCGCGGCGCGGTAGAACGCGTCCCGTCCCTGCGCGAGCACCAGATTGGCATAGGTGAGGATGCCGATGGGAACGTCCGGATGGCGCGCGCGAAAGGCGCGGAGCAGCGCGAAGCAATCGGCCGGCCGCACGCCGGCGCCGAGCGCCCGCACCGCCGCCGCCTGGATCACCGGCCCGTCCGCGATCGGATCGGAAAAGGGGATGCCGGCCTCGATCATGTCGGCGCCGCCCGCGACCAGCTCGTCGAGGATCGCGGCGCTGCTCGCCAGATCGGGGTCGCCAAGCATGACGAAGGCGCCGAACGCGCCGTCATTGCGCGCGAACATGGCCTGGTAGCGGCTCATGCGATCAGCGCCTGCGCCTGGGCCATGTCCTTGTCGCCGCGCCCCGACAGATTGACGAGCAGGATCTCGCCCTCACGCCCGATCTTCAGCGCATGGGCGACGGCATGGGCCGATTCGAACGCGCAGACGATTCCCTCCGAGCGCGCCAGCAAAGCGAACGCCGCCAGCGCCTCCGCGTCGGTCGCGCCGACATAGCTCGCCCGGCCGCAGTCCTTGAGGAAGGCGTGCTCGGGCCCGACGGCCGGATAATCGAGGCCGGCCGAGACCGACCAGCTTTCGCAAATCTGCCCGTCCGCGTCCTGGAGCAGATAGGTCTCCGCGCCGTGCAGCACGCCGGGCCGGCCGCGCTGCAGGGTCGCGCCATGCTCGCCGCCGTCGAGACCCTTGCCCGCCGCCTCGACCCCGATCAGCTTCACGCCCTCGTCGTCGAGGAAGTCCGCGAACAGGCCGATCGCGTTGGAGCCGCCACCGACGCAGGCGATCGCGGCGTCGGGCAATCGCCCCTCGGCCGCCAGGATCTGCGCCCGCGCCTCGCGGCCGATCACCCGCTGGAATTCGCGCACCATCAGCGGGAAGGGGTGCGGCCCGGCGACGGTGCCGAGCAGATAATGGGTGTCCGCGAAGCTCGCGGTCCAGTCGCGCAGCGCCTCGTTGATCGCGTCCTTGAGCCCCCCCGCGACCGCCACCACCTCGGCGCCCATCAACCGCATCCGGAAGACGTTCAGCTGCTGCCGCTCGGCGTCGCGCGCGCCCATGTAGATACGCGTTTCCAGCCCGAACAGCGCGCCAACCATCGCGGTGGCGACGCCGTGCTGGCCGGCCCCCGTCTCGGCGATCAGCCGCGTCTTGCCCATCCGCCTGGCGAGCAACGCCTGGCCCAGCACCTGGTTGGTCTTGTGGGCGCCGCCGTGGAGCAAATCTTCGCGCTTCAGATAGATCCGCGCCGGACCGAGGTTGCGGCAGAGCGTCAGCGGCGTCGGCCGGCCGGCATAATCGGCGAGCAGCGCGCCGAGCTCGGCCTGGAAGCCGGCATCCTCCTGCGCCGCGAGGAACGCGGCTTCAAGCTGCTCGAGCGCCGGCATCAGGATTTCCGGCACGAAGGCCCCGCCATAGGCGCCGAACCGCCCGGACATCAGCATGGCCGCACCGGCGGCCTGAGCGCCTCGAAAAACGCGGCGACGCGATGCGAATCCTTCCAGCCCGGCACCGCTTCGAGGCCGGAGCCGACGTCGAGCGCATAGGCGCCGAGCCGCGCGGCGGCCCGCGCGTTGGCCGGGTCGAGGCCGCCCGCGACGAGGCCGCGGTTCAGCTCCGCCCGGCCGGCGACGCGCGACCAGTCGAAGGTCCGACCGGTGCCGCCGCGCCCGGAATCGAACAGCAGACGGTCGGCGCCGGCCCGGGGGTGGAGGGGGCCGGCGCCGACCCGCACCGCGGCCCAGATCTCGGTCTCGTCGGGAAGGAGCGCGCGAAAGGCGCCCACCTCCTCGTCGCCGTGCAGCTGCACGGCATGGAGACCGAGCCCGCGGGCCGCGGCGTCTACTTCGGCGGGATGCGCGTCGCGGAAGATGCCGACGATCCGGCAATTCGATCTGGCTCGGGCGAGGATCGCCTCGGCCCGGGCCAGGGTGACTGCGCGCGGCGTGCCGGGGACGATGACGAAGCCGGCATGGGTGGCGCCCGCCGCGGCCGCCATGTCGAGGTCGGCGGCGTTGGTAAGGCCGCAGACCTTGACCCGGCCGAAGGCGAGCGCCCGCGCCGCTTCCGCCGGCCGCGCCACCCGCATCAGCGCCGTGCCGACCAGGAAGGCGTCGGCGAACGGCGCCAGCCGGGCGACGTCGGCGCGGTCGGCGATGCCCGATTCGGCGACCACGACCCGGTCGCCGGGGATGAGCGGCGCCAGCCGCTCGGTGGTGGCGAGATCGACCTTCAGCGTCCGCAAATCGCGATTGTTGATGCCGATCAGGGGGGCGCCCAGCGCGACCGCCCGCTTGACCTCGATCTCGTCGTGTGCCTCGACAAGCACGTCCATGCCGAGCCCTTCGGCCTCGGCGATCACCGCCCGCGCCGCCCTGTCGTCGAGCACGGAGAGCATCGCCAGCACCGCATCGGCGCCGGCGATCCGCGCCTCCGCGACCTGGCGCGGATCGACGATGAAGTCCTTGGCGAGGATCGGCCCGTCATAGGCCGCGCGTACCGCCCTCAGATCGTCGAGCGAGCCGCCGAAGAACGGCCCCTCGGTGAGCACGCTGACCGCGTCGGCGGCGCCGGCATAGGCCCGCGCCTGCGCCCCGGCATCGACGCCGCTGAGCACGCCGGCTGAGGGCGAGACCTTTTTCACCTCCATGATGAAGCGCGCGCCTGGCCGGGCGAGCGCGGCGCGCAGGCTGCGCCGCGTCGGCACCGCCGCCAAAGCGACACCGCCGAGCCGCGCGGCCACGTCCACCCGCTTGCGCGCCAGGATCGCGGCGAGGAGATCAGCCATTGCTGATCTCGACGAACGCCTGGAACAGCCGGTAGCCCGCGCCCGTGCCGAGAATATTAAGCGAAGTTTCGACGCCTTCGCTCAGGGTCCCGGCCTTGCCCGCGGTGAACAGCAGCGCGCCGGCGTTGAGCGCCACCGCCTGCTTCTCGGCCGGCGCGCCATAGCCGTAGAGCAGGGCCTTGAGCCGCTCGGCATTCTCCTCCGGGCCTCCGCCCTGGATCTTCGCCAGCGGCGCCCGCGCCAGGCCGACATCTTCGGGCGCGATCGTGAACGCCTCCAGCGCGCCGCCCGCGAGCTGCACCGCCTGCGTCTCGCCGTGCAGCGCGACTTCGTCGAGCCCCGAGCCGTGGACGACCATCGCCCGCTCGACGCCCAGCGCGGCGAGCGTCCGCGCCACCGGCTCGAGCAGCCTTTCCTCGGCGACGCCGAGCAATTGCACCTTGGGCTCCGCCGGATTCACGCACGGCCCCAGCACGTTCATGATCGTGCGGACGCCGAGCGCGCGCCGCACCGGGCCGGCGTGCCTGAGCCCCGGATGATAATTGGGCGCGAACAGGAAGCAGAGGCCGATCTCGTCGAGCGACCGCCGCGAGGTCTCCGCCGAGGCGTCGAGCTTCACGCCCAGATGCTCGAGCACATCGGCCGAGCCGCAGCGCGAGGTCACCGAGCGGTTGCCGTGCTTGGCGACAGGCAGGCCCGCCGCCGCCGCGACGAAAGCGACCGCGGTGGAGAGGTTGATCGTGCCCGAACCGTCGCCGCCGGTGCCGCAGCTGTCGGCGAACAGATAATCGGGCCGTTCGAACGGCGCGTCGGCCGCCCGCAGCGCCCGGGCGGCGCCGATCAGCTCGTCGGTCGTCTCGCCGCGAATGCGCAGCGCGACCAGCATCGCGGCGATCGAGGGCTCGTCGAGCCGGCCCTGGACGAGCGCCTCGAACAGGCTTTCCGCCTGGGCCTGGGTCAGCGATTCGCCCGCGTAGAGCAGCGCCAGCGCTTCCTCCCGGGGCTCGGGCGCGGCCGTCTGGACGGCGAGGTTGGTCATGTACATGTCGAAAATTCCTGGGAGCGATGGGACAAACAAAAAGCCCGCCGGGAGCGGCGGGCCTTGCGGTCTTCAGGTTCGGATCGGGAGGATCGTCACCATCGCTGCAGGCAAGCCGCGTCGACCGGGTTCCCCCGCCACCAAAGCCGGACAAAGGTGGAGCGCTGGCTCATGGCCGTAAGCATCCGGATTTAGGCGGGACGCGTCAAGCCCAATTCCGCCCCTCGATTTTCGAGGGGAGGGGGACCATGCGAAGCATGGTGGAGGGGCTTCTTGGCGCGAAAGAAAGCCCCTCCACCAGCCTGCGGCTGGTCCCCCTTCCCCGGAAATCCGGGGGAGGATTACGAATAGAAGATGTGCAGCCCGATGCGCGCGCTCTGGGCGAGCCGGCGGCCCCAGCTCGGCGAGACGTAGCTCGCGTGGTACCAGAGGCAGGAGGCGGGCAGCAGCCGCGGCATCATCCGCGCCCCGGCGATCTTCGCCACCGCGACCGCGCGCCGCCAGGCGTCCGAGCCGCGGTCGGCCTGCGGGATGCGGCCGCGGCGGACGAACGAGAATTGCGCCGGCTGCACGACGACGCCGCACAGGGAGGTGGGATAACGGCCCGAGGCGGCGCGGTTGATTACCACTTCGGCGACCGCGAGCTGGCCCTGGAGCGATTCGCCCCGCGCCTCGAAATAGACGGCGTTGGCGAGGCAATCCTGCTCGGCGCCATTGGTCTCGGCCGAAGCCTGCTCGGCGACCAGCGCATCGAGCGAGAGCGCCTGGGGCACGGGGGCGGCATCGTCGTTGACGCCGAGATCGCGGTTGAACGCGGCGACGCTCGCCGAGGCGTGGTCGAGATAATAAGAAGTGGGCGTGACACCCTCGGCGTCCGAGGCCCGGACAGGGGTGCCCCAGAGCGCGGCACCGGCGAGAGCGAAAGCTGCCACGGCAAAGGCCGCGGCGCGAACCGTACGGATCATGCGAAACTTGCTTCATTGCGGCGCGGCATCGGCGCGACGCCTCAGGCATCGCCGGCTTCCACTGCTCCGTCTTGCTCCGGCCGCGGGCCTTATCAAGGCTCTAGCGGCACCCGCTCATTTAAATCAGTGACCGGCACGTGGCGGCGAAAGGTTAATGACGCAAGACTTATGCTGCACCGCAGCGACAGACCGCGCGGGCGACGGGACGAGTCGTGGAACCAAAGGGGAAATCAGCGCGCGGGCGCCTGCGCCGGCACCCCGGATATCAGACGCACCCGCGCGCTCGCCACCCAGCCGGCGGCGCATGGCCCGTGATAGTCGCGCCGCGCCGCGATCGGTCCGTCGACGCCGCACCGCTCGCTGGCGCGCCCGCCCTGGTCGTAGACGATGCCGAACCAGCGCTGGTCCTGGGTGCGGGCGCAGATGAAGAATTCGGCGCCCTGCTCGAGCCGGTCGATCTCGCCCGCCTGGTCGTAAGGGGCCGCGCGCACCGAAACGGGCGCGGCCGGGCCGCGGTCCCGCGTCGCCCCGCGCGCATTGCAGGCGGCGAAATTGGGGCCGAGCTCGCCGATCCGGACCGGCTGCTCGAGCTGGTTGAGCAGCGAGGGATCGCTGTCTTCGCGGACGTAGGGCGGTGTGGTCGACCCCTCGGCGCCCTGTTCGTTGGCCGCGCGCCCGCCGCAGCCGGCCAGCAGCAGGGGCAGCAGGAAGAGCGCGGCGCGGGCTTTCACGGCATGAGATTTAGCCCTAGCATCCGCCCTTTGGAAGGACCCAGCGCAAGATGGCCAAATGGCTGATGAAATCGGAGCCCCACGTCTACGGCTGGGACGACCTCGTCCGCGATCGCGCGACCGACTGGGACGGCGTCCGCAACAACGCCGCCCGCCTCCACCTCAGGGCGATGACGCCCGGCGACGAGGCTTTCTTCTACCATAGCGGCGAGGAACGCGCCGTGGTCGGCATCATGCGCATCGCCGGCGCCGGCAAGCTCGACGGCGAGGACGGCGCCTGGGTCAAGGTCCCGGTCGAACCGGTCCGCAAGCTCGCGCACCCGGTCACCCTCAAGGCCATCAAGGCCGAACCGAAGCTCGCCAAAATGGAGCTGATCCGCCAGTCCCGGCTCTCGGTCAGCCCGGTGGGCGACGAGGAATGGGCGGCGATCCTCGCAATGGCGGCGCGGGTGGATTGAACGATCCGCTTCGGCTCGTCTTCAACAGGAGGTCTCATGAACTGGAACATGTGGGTTCGGCAGATCCACCGCTGGTTGTCGATCATCTTTACGGCGGTCGTCATCGCCATTTTCGCTGCCTTGGGGTTCGGAAAGGAGCCCGCTTATTGGGTATATTTCCTGCCGCTGTTCCCGCTCGCCCTGCTCCTGCTCACCGGGCTGTACCTGTTCGTGCTGCCCTATGCCGCCCGGTGGCGCAGCGGAAAAAGGGCTGCATCCTGAGTAAGAGCGGGTCTCAGTCGATCGCGCTGCGCCCGTCGCGCCGATAGCGGCGCGGGACGGGCGTGAAATCGAGCAGCTTTTCCAGTTCGGCGGCGGGAATGGAGGTCCAGCGCTGCATGGCGGGTCTCCTCGAGTCGCGGCCAATCGACCAGCTTATGACTCAGGAGCGAGGGTGTAGGAAAGTGTTTTGTTCTTTGTCTGTTCGCTAGTGGACGGACGCGCCCCGCATTCCGGAGGCCGTCAAACGCGGGGCGGCTAGGTCACTCGCCGGTAAACGGACCTCTCGGCGGAGGAGGCGACCATGTACGCGCGCCGAACGATCGTTCGGCCCTTGGTAAATCCATGCGCGTTGGCACGGAATCTGAGGATAGAAGGCCAGCGGGGAGGGAACGGCCATTCTCGCGCGAGGTGGAATAAGATCTCATTCGCCCGCGCCACCTCGTCGGGATCGCCAACGCTGAACCGGCTGTGCGTGTCGGTACCGTCATCCCGCCTCGCAACCCGAAAGCTATCCCACGCGGATGGTCGCCACGGCTTGGCAGCATCGAACTCCGCAGCGATTGCTCCAGCCTCTTCTGACCGATGGAAATAGATTGCCTCAGCCGCCCGCATGTATTGATGCTCATTGAAGGCGAGCACGTCTAGTTCCCTGGTCAGGTCGACCATGCCGGAACGGCCTGTCGCGGCGACGCTGTAGACCGCGGGGTCGTAGTTCATTGCAAGCAGGCGCGGTCCCAGCGGCAGGAACATGATCAGGCCCGCGGCATTGGTCCCAAAGATGCGGACTCGCTTCCGCTGGAGCAACCACCGATTGGTCGTCACGGCCGGATCATCTGACGTGACGAAGTCGCGCGCCGTTCGATTGCGAACTATCACCACCTTGAGATCGTCGAGAATGCGCTCTTGCATCTGCTCGTTGAATGACAGCATCAACTCGGTCATCACGCGATGTTCGGTCGGATCGTGGCGCGGATCCCACTGCTGGCCATGAGCCTCCTCTGCCTTGCGGAAAAAGGACGCCATCTCTTCCATCCGAGTGAGCCCACGCGCGATTTGCTCGGCGGTGCGGTGCGACTGCAGCAATGTGAAATACCGGAGCAGCCACTGATCCGTATCGTCAAGCCTATAGAGCGGTTCAGTAAGGTCGCGGATGAGCTTCGCATAACGCCCTTCAAGCATGCCCAGCAGGCGCTCGATCCGGCCATCCTTGCCATACAGGTAATCGCGGGCGCATTGCCCCTTGATGGGGGCGCCGAATATCGGCCGTCCGGGTTCGATCAGATAGAGGTTGATCGCCTTGCCCGCGCCGCCAGCCGAAAACGGCCGGAAATGTGCGCGCGGCACGAAATGCTGGTTCTTAAGCTCAGCCATTGTCCCGTTGAGTCGCCGACCGGCCTGTTTGGCTCAAGCTGGCGCCCTTTATGGCGGCTGCACCGGCGCGGCGCGCACAGCTATGGCGCTCGATGCTCACGCGCTCAGAATATCCAGGAGAAAGGGAATGGCTCGACGGATTGGCACTTAGCGCACCGATAGAATTCTGTAAGGACGAGCCGCGCCGCATTGTGCCGCGTTATTTTCCACGTTGAACGGCAGTGTGGGCATCGCAGGCGCGACAGCCCCTCCAAGCTCTCCATAGCGTGGGCTTCGTTCTCTCCACCTTCTAGCAGATAGAGGCCGAGGATAGAGCGCACCTCAAAGGCTTTCTTGCCCCCGGCTTCGGGCGGGGCAATGCGTTCGAATAAGCCCAGAATCACGTGGGATAGATAGAGAAGGACGTGCGGCAGCACGTCGTAGATCAACTCGTAGAGATCATCGTCGGCATAATTCTTAAAAATGAAGTTGAAGTTCTCCGGCGTAGTCTGAAGCTCGACGCGCTGAACGGTAATGAGATGGACTGCGTGTTGGAACAGCTTCTGGAAGCCAGAGGGATTCGACTGCTCAAATAGAGTTTTGTCAATGAACGAGGCGTTCAAGACCGCTGCGACGTCGGTACCCGCGAGAGCATCGGCTAGGATCTCAGCTCGGCGCCCCTTCAATACGCTCGATGTGATCCCGCGCGGACTATTGGTGGTAAAGGCGTGATAGAACTCGTCCTCGTCACCTAGCATCCATGACAGATATAGCAGGCTGTCGGTCAGCGGCTTCCGCAAGAGATTGAGCGCCACGATCACCTTGCGCTTCTCTAGGCAGCGCAGGGCTTCATAGATATGGTGCTGGCAATCCGACACCATCGCCATGGTAATCTGGTTCAGGATAACGCGCCGGGCCTGCACCTCGTAGCCGACAGCGCGCATCGCTGTGATGGCGTCTTCCTTATCGGCCCGTTCGTTGAATAGCCGCGCTTCGGCCTTGTTGCGAAATTTGACGGTTACGACATGGGCCCGCGCTCCTTCATATTCCACCAATATCCGCGCGCTCTCATCATGCAGAAAGAAGCAATATTCGTGGGCCAAGCGCAGGTGCTTTGGAATCCAGCGGAGGCGATTGCGAGGGATGAGATGAACGCTGCCGGGCACGGGTGCACCGTATCAGCCCTCGAAGTGGTTTCCACCTGTTCGTGGCTTCGGGTTCGGCTGACCAATGTGGCCATTCAGCGACGGCCTCGCGACCGACCGGCCCGAAGCGCGAGCCGCACGGCGGGAATTGGGACGCGCGCGGCGCCAGCTCGACCAGCTCGTCGCCCCGGACGCAGGCAATCGCCGGCCCCGGCGTCGCCGGTCACGAACGTTAACCTGAAACAGAGCCCGCGCCCCTAGACGTGCCCCAGGACGTCAGGAGACACGATCATGAAGTTCGTTTTATTGAAGTCGCACGGCGGCGACTATCTGGTGGTCGTGGCGAATATCGCCTGGCTGCGCGCGCATGAAAACGGCCAGACCAAGGTCGGCGTCGTCGGCGGCGATTCGCTGCTCGTCGCCGGCAGCATCCAGGAGACGGCCGCCACGATCCTGGCGGGCTAGAAATCCGTTTTTCCCGAAACGCTTCATGCCCTGGTTTCGCCCGGGTGGATCGAGGACGGTCACGTCGAGCTCCACCGGCGTGCCGATCCAATGCGCCAGAATGGTATGATCGGACATGTCGTCGTCGGTGAGCGGATGGACGAGCGCCCGCAAGCCCGACGCTTCGATCGCCACGACGACGTCCTGGAGCGACCGCTCGCGGAAGTGGACCTCGTATTGCGGGACCGGGTGGGGCCCGACGCCGCGGTCCATCATCCGGCCGACGAACAGGATCGCCGGTTCCGCCGCGAACGCGTCGCGCAGCGCTGCGGCGGCGGCGCGCTGTTCCGCCGCATAGTAGATATGGGCGTGATAGGGTGCATCGCGATCGGCCATCGAATTGCCTGTTCTACGCCCGCGCCGCCCGCCGGAACAGCCAGGCCGACAGCAACCACAGGCCGGCAAAGGCGGTGCTCACCATGCCGCCGCGCAGGTCGGCGAACAGGCCGATGATTGCGGTCAAAGCGTGCGCGGCCGCGGCAAGGCCCATGGCGCGGGCCATGCCCGCCGGGCGGAAACGGGCCGCGACGGCGCCGGCGAGCGCGAGGGCGATCACGCCGTAGAAGAGGAGATTGAACGGATTGCCCTCGGATCCGATCATGCCGACGGCTCCGTTCGCCCACATGATCAGGAATGCGGCCGCGAGCGCGGCGGCGACACCCGTCCGGTAGAAGGGATCGGGCGTCATCCGCACCGCCAGCTCGAAGGCGAGGCCGACGCCGCCGATCAGCGCGCCGGCAAAGACGAAGTCCGCTGCCGTCCATTTCACCTCGTCGGTGAACTGCATCGCCACCGCCGGGAGCAGCAACAGCAGCGCCGCGGCGCCCCAGAGCGCGATCCGCCAGGGGCTCCCGCGCCATCCGGTATTTGCTTCCACGAGTCCCGCCATGGCCCTGCCTTTCGCGCCCGAGTGAGGATTCCCACCCTCCCCTATCGCACAAGGTCTTGCAGCCCCGATGCCGACGGCAAGGAGAAATGGTGCACGACGCGACCTCGGGTCGCGGGCAGGCGCTAGAACCTCAGCTCCGCCGCCATCGTGAACGACCGGCCCCGCGGATCGGCGACGCGCGGCTCCCAGGAGCTGCCGGCGCCGGTATTGCTGTCATAGGTGATCGCGAAGGGCGGATCCCGGTCGAACAGGTTCCGGACGCCCGCGGTCAGCCTGACATGCGGGAGGCCGGTATAGCTGACCGACAGGTTGTAGACGATATAGTCGTTCACCCGCGTGTTGTAATCGGGACGCGTCGCCGAGGCCGGCAAGGCGAAGTTCCTGTAGCCGTTCCGGAAAATCTGCGTGAGCGTGACGTTCCAATCGTCGTTCGCGTAGCTGATGTAAGCGTTGTGTTTCCAGCGGAGACCGAGGTCGCCGGTGAACGTGAATATGCCGATCAGGTTCGTATAGGGCAGATTGGGCAACAGCTTCTCGCGCTTGACGAGCAGATAGGTTCCGTCCAGCCCGGCGCTGAAGGTGCCGCCGAAGCCATCGACCGCGCCGCGCAGGGTGACGTCTATCCCCTCGGTCCGCCGCGAACCGAAATTGCCCGTCCGCAGATCGACCGTGGTGATGATGCCATTGGTGCGCCCGATCCGCTCAGGGAAAGCGGCGATATTCGCAAGCAGCTGCGGGATGGTGATCGTGCCGATCGTATTGTCGACCGCGATACGCCAATAATCGACCGACAAGCTGAACCGGTTCGAAGGCTGGATAACCACGCCGAGCGTATATTGCTCGGAGGTTTCGGGCTCCAGGCCCAAATTGCCTCCGCTCAACGATTCAGGGGTGATGGGAGCGCAGGCAGGTTGCGGACCGGTGGTGTTGCCCGTCGGGCACAAGGTCGGATCGACCAGCGTGTTGCCCGGATTGGGCGATACCGTCGTTCCGTTGAATATCTGATTGAACGTCGGGACACGGAAACCGGTCCCGTAAGAGCCGCGGAACATGATTGGCTGCCACGGGCGGAAACGGAACGAGACCTTCGGATTGGTCGTGCTGCCGAAGCCGGTATAATCGTCGATCCGGCCAGCGACGGTTATGTCGAGCCCGGGCAGGATCGGGAACAAGGCCTCGGCAAAGGCCGCCTTCACCGTGCGGTGCTTGGGCGTCAGGGCGTTGATGTTGTCGAACGCGACGTTGAAGATGTCCGGCGTGCCCGCGGCCGCGGCAGGCGAGCCGTTGAACTCATAGCTCTCCCGGCGATAGTCGACGCCCACGGCGAGCTGCACGTCGCGGCCCGAGATGGCGAACAGCGGGCCGGAAAGCGACGCATCGAATTGGCGAACCTGGTAGCGGCCGCCATAGAGCACGGTGCCCTCGGCCGACACGGCATCGAGGGCCGCCAGCGCCGCATCGGTCTGGGTGAGGCTGAACGGGTTGAGGATGCCCGAGTTGAGCAGGCCGATGATGCCCGGGCCGGCGGCGCCCGGCGCGGTGGGCGCGCGAGGGTCATAGGCGCCGATGTCGTTCCCCGGCGTCGCGGGATCGTTGGTGAGCTGGACGCCGCGGAAAGAATAGCCGGTGCCAAGCACCGAGGAGGCTTCGCTGCGCGCGTAGGACGCGCCGGTTCGATAGTTCCAGCCTTCCCAAAGCGGTCCCTCGAGGCCGAGCGCGGCGCGGAAAGTCTTGGTGTTGGTCTCGTATTCGCGCGGGCCGCAGGCGATGCAGCGCCAGCGGCCGGCGATCGGAAGCCCGAAGCGCGCGTTGAGCGCCGCAACCTGCGCGGCCCGGTTCGGATTGGTGGGAACGTCGAACGCGGCGCGGATCGCGTTGAACACCTGATCATAGGTGGCCGCGGTCAGCGCGTTGCGGGGATAAGCCCAGGGCAAGGTCGTGGCGCTGGCGCTGTACTGATTGGCGGAGAATTGCTTGGACGAATCCGCGTCCGACCCGGTGATCTCGAGCGAGAGGTGGTGCGAATCGCCCAGGCGGACGATGCCGCGGCCGTAATAAGTGAGCGTCTGGATCGGCTGCTGGATCACCGCCGCCCGGCCGGTATCCCATGAACAGGCATATTGCGCCGTCGGCACCGCCCAAAGGATTTCGTCATAGGCCATGCCGCCGTCCATCGACTCGCAGCCGGCGCCGCCGGGCAGATCGAGGATGTTGATGCCGCCGGCGGCCCCGTTCGCCCCGTTGGGCAAGGTGAGCGTCAGGCCGGTGAGCAAGGTCCCGGCCGGCGTCTGGTTGACGTTCGCGCCGATGTTGAACACGCTCGCGATCGGGGCGCCGCGCGTGTCGATCGAGAGCCCGCGATTGGGCTGGTTGCCGTTGACGAAATCCCGGTCCGAGCCGCGCAGGATGCGGTTCCAGCTGTAGGAGACCGCGGCCATGACGTTGAAGCCCTGCTCGTGGAGGTCGCCATAGCCGGCGATGCCCGAGACCCGGTAGATGTTGCCGCCGCCATGCTCGGTGACGTCGACGAAGCTCTGGACGCCGACCCCCTCATAATCGGTGCGGGTGATGAAGTTGATCACGCCGCCGATCGCGTCGGTGCCGTAGATCGCCGAGGCGCCGTCCTTCAGAATTTCGATCCGCTCGAGCGCCGCGAACGGGATCTGGTTGACGTCGACCGCCGAGCCGCTGAGGCCGTGGGCGGCGACCCGGCGGCCGTTGAGCAGGACGAGCGTCGAGGCATTGCCCTGGCCGCGAAGGTTGGCCGAGGACAGGCCGTTGGTGCCGCGCTGGGCGCCGGAGACGACGTCGGCATTGGAGGCAAGATTGTCAGCTCCGCTGGCATTCGAGGGGAGGTACATCAGCAATTGCTCCGGGCTGCTGATGCTGTTGCGCTGCGTTTCCTGGACGCTGATGATCTGCAGCGGCAGGGAGCTGTTGTTCGGGTCCTGCCTGATCCGCGAGCCGGTGACCAGGATCAGCTCGCCATCGTCCTGACCCTGCGTCGGGGTCGCCGTCGGCGGCGGCGTCGCCTGCGGATCGGCGGACTGCGCGGACGCGGGACCCGCCAGCGTGCAGGCGAGCGCGGCAAAAGCGGTTCCCGAAACCAGGACCGACCTGAACGTCATATCAATCATTTCGATTTCCCCCCGAAAACCCCGCGCGCAAACTGTCATCAAATGACAAGCCTGTCACCCCCCGGCTTCGTCAGTTCTGCTCGGCGATCAGAATCAGGGCGGCGTCGATCGCGGCGGTGGCGCCGGCGCCGTCGGGAATGTCGTTCGCGTAAGCGGAGAAGAGGAGCGTGCGGCCGCTCCTGGCGATCATGTAGCCGGAGAGCGCAGTCGAGGCGTTGAGCGTGCCGGTCTTGGCGAACAGGCGCGATTCGAGCGCGGTGCCGCGAAAGCGGCGGGCGAGCGTGCCGTCGACGCCGCCGATCGGGAGCGTCGCGCGCCAGGCGGCGGCCCAGGGCTGGGCGTCGGCCCAGCGCAGGAAGGCGACGACGCCGCGCGGGCTGAGCCGGTTGTAGGTCGACATGCCCGAGCCGTCGGAGAAGTCGTAGGCCGCGCGGCCGACGCCGGCCCGGTCCAGCATCGAGCGCACCACCGCGAGCCCGTCGGCGATCGAGCCGGTGCCGTGCTCGCGCCCGAGGCGCCGGAGCATCAGCTCGGCGTGGAGATTCTGGCTCGCCTTGCTGATCAGCATGAGGTCTTCGGCGAGCGCGGGCGGCTCGAGGCGGGCGAGCGTCGCCTGCTGCGGCGCGCGCGCGGGCGGAGCGCCGCCCCGGGTCGCGGGATCGTCGGCCGGCCCGAGCGGCCGGTGGCGCACCGATACCGCGCCGGTGACGCGAACGCCGCGGGCCTCGAGCAGGGCCTTGAGGCGCCACGCCGCATAATGGGCCGGATCGTCGATGCCGAGGCGGAGCAGCTCCGGCTCCGCTCCCGCTGCGATCGTGCCGGTCAGACGCAGCACATTGCTGCCCGGCAGGCGCTCGAAGTCGAGGTTGGTGGCCCCCGCCGCCACCGTCACCGCGCGATTGTCGACACTGTAATAGGGCAGGAGATCCAGCCCCGGCGGCCGGCCGGGCGATGCTGCGGGGATGACGCGCAAGTGCAGCTCGTTGTCGTCGAGGCTGAGCGCGGAGACGGCGGTGCCCGAGCGGGTGGGGATGTTGTTCCAGCTCATTCCCGGGCTCCAGCGCTGGTCGGGGTAGAAGCTGTCGTCGCCGATGATGTCGTGGACCAGGCGGGTTCGCGCGGCGACCGCGTCGGCCAGGGCCGCGAGGCAGTCGGCGATGCAGTCGCGGGCGCTGGAGAGCCGCGCGTCGCCATGACCCTCGAGGACCACGTCCGGGACCGCCCCGCCCGCGCTTTCCAGCCGGACCGCGGCGCCGCCGGCCGTGTCGGGCGCGCCGAGGCCGGCGAGCGTCGCGAAGGCGGCCGCGGTGGTGAACATCTTGGTGTTGGAGCCGGGGATGAAGCGCGCGTCGGGGGCGATCGCGACCAGCTCGCGGCCGTCCTCGGTGGCGACGACAAGGCCGAAGCGCACGCCCGGGCCCGCCTCGCGCAGCCGCGCCTCGACGCGCTGCTGCAGCGTCTGCGGTTGCGGCCCCTCCTGGGCGGCGCCCGGCAACGCCGCGCCGAGCGCCAGCGCCAGCAGCGCGGCCTTGAAGGCCGTGGTCGATCCCCTCGCCATGGACCCAGCCTAGGGGCAATCGGCGCCGGGGGAAACGGGCGCGTGACTCTCCGCTCAAGCCCCCTCGCGCTTCCGCCTTTTGCCCTCCGCGCGGGCGCCCGCGCGGGCCGAGAAATAGTCGACCGTGACGCGCTTGCCGTTCGAATCCTGCCCGTAATGGCGCAGGATGAACATCAGCAGCGCGTCGCTCTTCTTGCGCCGATAGCCCATCAGCTTGCCGCCGGCGAAGACCGGCACCAGCTCCCCCCTCATCGCTCGCTCGAAGGCGGCGTCCCTGACCGGCCGCGCCCCGAACGCCAGCACCGCGTCCCACGCCCGCCGGAACCCCTCAGCCCCCGGCGCCCGGCGCAGCTCATAGGCATTGGTCTGCGCGATATTGACCATCGCAGCGGCCCGCGTGACGCACCCGGTATCCGCCAGCGCCGCGATGAACGCCCGCTGCCGCTCGGGCGTCCACCCGTTATACCGATAGCGCCGCGGCACCGCCGCGAACTCGAGCAGCGCCTCCCGCTCGGCGGGCGGAATGGGCGTCCAGCGCTGCATGGCGGGTCTCCTCTCTCCTTCGACCCCGCTCATCCTGAGCTTGCCGAAGGACCAGCTTATGGCGCGAGAGAGGGGGTGTAGGAAAGTGTTTTGTTCTTGGTTTGTACTGAATCCCTTGAGCACATTACAAGAGGACATACGCCAAGACCAAGGCCACCGAGCCAAGGAAGCCGCTCATAATGAGAACCGCGGCAAATGCTAATCCCGGCCGATTGCTTTTGGTCAGGATGCGCACGACCTCGACAAGGGCTTGCCATCGGTTCATTGAGTTTTCCGCGCTACACCCGATTGACTGTGCGGGCAAGCGCATCATATCGTGTAGCGCACACGATACAGAATAGAGGGAACTGAGTGGCTTCTCTGGGGCCGTACATTCGACAAAACGTAATCCCGCATGACGTCTCTGTCAGCGACGCAGCGCGGCGGCTCGGCGTCGGACGCCCGGCACTTTCGAATCTTCTCAACGGGAAGGCAAAGCTCTCCCGCGACATGGCTCTGAAGCTTGAGCGCGAGTTCGGTGCCGACGCGAACTTGCTAATTCGTCGCCAAGCCGAGGAGGAGGGGCGCGAGCGCGGTAACGATAAGGCGCGAACGGGCCGGCAGCAGGCGGGAAGTTACCTCAAGATCAAGTCCACAGACTTCAGCCATTGGGCTGATACGATTGGGGCTCGCACTTTACTCCCCGTGCTCATTCGGCAGCTTGTGCATGCAGACTGCGATGTGGACGCCCGTATTAACTTTCCGGGCCATGATGCCGGTGAGCGCAAAGGTTGGGACGGTCACACAGTTGCTGGGACGGGTGGTCATTGGGTTCCGGCAGGTAAAGCGGGATGGGAGCTTTCCGTTTCCACAGATTTACCGGGCAAGGCGAATCGCGACATCCAAGCCCGTTCCGTTCTGTCGCTGGCAGAGCGGGCCGAGACGACCTTTGTTTTCGTTACCGCGCGGGATTGGCCCGCGAAGGACGACTGGGCCGAAAAACAGAGGCAGACTGGTGATTGGCGTGAGGTCAGAGCGTATGATGCCGTTGATCTCGAGCAATGGCTTGAGCGCTCCGCTACCACTCAGATTTGGTTCGCTCGCGAACTCGGCCGCTCCGTCGAGGGTATTGTTCCAATCTCCGAGTGCTGGCTGCGATGGTCCGCGTCCACCAAGCCACAGCTTTCGCCGCTACTTTTCGAAGAAGCCATCGCTGACCGACGCCAGTCACTTCTAAACTGGCTGGCAGAAGATAGTGAGCATCCCTTCGTAGTAGTAGCCGATTCCCCCGACGAAGCGCTCGCTTTTATCGCACTAGCGTTACGCGAACCTGACGGCACCGAGGGACCGCTTCACGATCGCGCCGTCGTGGTGACTACGCCTGATGCGCTTCTGCGCCTTGCCGCGGTTTCGCGTGAAGCGATCCTCATCGTGGCAGATCGCGCAACCGAACTTGCGGCCAGCAGCCTTACCCGACGCAACAGGGTTATTGTTGTACGACCCAGGACCAGCATCGAGAATGACGCTGACCTCACGCTACAGACGCCGAGCAGCGACTGCTTTTCCAAGGCGCTGGAGAGCATGGGCGTGGAGGAACACCTACGCGAACAACTGAAGGACGAGTCGGGGCTGTCGCCGACGATTCTCCGGCGGCGGCTTGCTCTAATGCCGGAGCTACGGACTCCCAAATGGGCCAGCGATCGAGCTTTAATCAGGAAGCTGATGCCTATGTTTCTCGCCGGTGCGTGGAACCGCACGCTCGAAGCTGATCAGATGCTCGTGGCCGAATTGGCGGGACAATCCTTCGAGCAGGTCGAACGCGACCTCGTCGATCTTTTGGCGCTGCCCGAAACCCCCGTGTGGGCCATTGGCAGCTATCGCGGATTGATCTCGCGCAAAGACGCGCTGTTTACCGCAGGTTCGGAATTGACCCAACTCGATATCGATCGGTTCTTTGAAGTGGCCGAGTTCATTCTATCGGAGGACGATCCCGCACTGGATCTTGAGCCGGAGAAGCGTTGGAGCGCCAATATATATGGCAAGACGCGCGACATATCCGGATCGATGCGCGCAGCCGTCGGCGAGCTGCTCGTGCTGCTGGCAGTTTATGGAAATCACGTCTTAGGCAGCCATGTCGGACCGGTTGGCGTGCGCGTAGACATGTTGGTTTCAAAGTTACTTACCGGCGTCGAAACTCGAGCCTGGTTGTCGCGCCAATCTGACCTACCAATGTTATCTGAGGCGTCGCCGGCTGCATTTCTCGAGGCGATAGAACTCGATTTGGCCTCGGAGGAACCGCAAATTCTAGCGATGCTCCGTCCTGTCGACAGCAGTGCATTCGGAGATAGTCCAGATCGCACTGGGCTCCTTTGGGCACTGGAAACGATTGCATGGGACGAGGCCTATCTGTTCCGCGTCGCGCGTGTTCTCGCACGCCTTAGTGCCGTGCCAATAAACGATAATTGGGTGAATAAGCCTGAAAACAGTCTTGAATCGCTTATTCGCTCTTGGTTGCCTCAAACCAGCGCCGGAATCGATCAACGCATTAAATTGGTTGATATACTAGTGCGCGAATACCCGGCCGTAGGATGGCGCTTGTGCAAGGCTCAGATTGATACCGGGCATCGCTTTGCATCGCCCAATAGCAAGCCCCGCTGGCGTACCGATGCTGCGGGCATAGGGCCAGTGACCTATGCCGAGGATTTCGAGATGCGCCGCCACGCACTCGACCTGATGCTCGGTTGGGAGACGCTCGACAGGGGCCAGCTCGCCGATCTGATAGAATCCTCGGTCGATCTGCCCCAGAAGGAGCAGACAACGATTTGGAGGCGCGTCCAAAACTGGATCGACGACGAGCCCAGCGATGAAGATCGTGCCAGCCTACGCGAACACATGCGCCGCTCGGTACTCTCCCGGCGCAATCGAAAGAAGGTCAAGCCCGACAAGCTGACTGAATTACGTCGCCAGATTTTCAACGCCCTCGCTCCACGCGACCCCGTGGACCGCCATCGCTGGCTATTTGCCGAACAATGGGTTTCGGAGTCCGGCGACGACATTTGGGATGACGCCTTCGACTACCGAAAGCACCAAGCGCGTGTTGATGAGCTACGGCGTACGGCTATCGCAGAGATATTCAGCAGCGGCGGATTCGACGCACTCAGACGGCTACTGGCCAACGTCAACGCATGGAATACCGTCGGCCAATTTCTAGTCCTGATACATTCGCCGCCTGAGCGGTCTACCTTGATAGAGGCGCTAGTTAACCACGTGGCGTCGTCCGCGGAACCCTATTGGATTGGCTGCCTTCAAGGCGCTCAATTTGCCTTGGCAATGGAAGAGCGATCGGAAATCTTGCATTCGCTTGGGTTAAGACTCCCCGACTCTAAAGCCCTCATTCTCTTTAAATGGGCTCCTTTCGAGGGACGGACTTGGGATCTCCTGCGTGCTATCCGGCCCGACATTGAGATTACATACTGGCGAGAGGTCATGCCTTACGGGTGGGGGCATAGCGAAGGCGAGCTCGGCATGATCGTCGATCGTCTACTCGGCGTGGATCGACCGATTTCGGCTTTCAATGCTCTCACACACGACTTCGATAAAATTGAGGGGGCAATGCTCGCCCGTCTTATGAAGGCGCTCATTGGACCCACCGCTGAGGTCGACGCGGGCGTGCAATTGCACGCCAACCAGATTCAAGATGCCTTGGACGCTCTAGAGGCGAGTGGGGCATCATCTGTCGCCGAGCTAGCGCAGCTTGAATACCTGTTCATAAAGGCGCTCACTCACACAAAACACGGCATTCGGAACCTTGAGAAGCAGATCGAGCAGTCACCGGGAGACTTTGTCCACCTCGTATCCATAATGTTCAAGCGCGACGACGGAACGAATGATCCCGCCGATCCGAACCCGTCGGGAGACCGCGTCTACGACAATGTCTTTAGCGCACTTCACGAGATACGTCGGACGCCGGGCACTCGGGAGGACGGAACGGTCGACACTAATGTGCTCATCAATTGGCTGATCGATGTGCGAGACCGTTTCAAAGCCGTTGGACGCCTCGGCATTGGAGACGCAAAGATTGGCGAACTTCTCGGCCGTTCCAAACCGGGAAGCGATGGTACTTGGCCTAACGAAGCTGTCCGCAACGCCCTGGAGATGTGCGGGAGCGAACGCATGTTGCGTGGCATCGAAATCGGGCTGTTCAATAACCGGGGCGCAACATGGCGTGGGCCTGGCGGTACTCAGGAACGAACCCTTGCGGCAAAGTACCGCGAACATGCACGACAGCTCCAATCCGAGTATCCCGTCACTTCGCGGCTCTTAGAGAGCATTGTTCTAATGTGGGAGCGTCAGGCCGAATGGCATGATACGGATCAGGCCGTTCGCAAACGGCTGCAACGGCGTTAGCCTAGCAATCCGCCCCCACTAAGCCGCCTCCGCCTTCCGCGACGCCCGCTTGCGCTCGTGCGGATCGAGGTACCGCTTGCGGATCCGGATCACCCGCGGCGTGACCTCGACCAATTCGTCGTCCTGGATGGAGGCGATCGCCGGGTTCGAGCTTCACCGACCGGCCACCCCAGCCGGCCCCTGCCGGCCCCTGCCGGCCGCGCCCTGCCGGCCGCGCGCACGACGCCGTGTCTGGTTCCCTTATAAGGGATGTCTCTTATAAGGGAACGTGGCGCTTTACAAAGAGCCGAGCCGCTTCCTTAGCGCCTCCCACCTGCGGTGACGAACCCTGTCCCGGGTCCGCATGAACGCCTTTCGGTCGCTCAAGCCGCCTCCGCCTTCCGCGACGCCCGCTTGCGCTCGTGCGGATCGAGGTACCGCTTGCGGATCCGGATCACCCGCGGCGTCACCTCGACCAATTCGTCGTCCTGGATGTAGGCGATCGCCTGTTCGAGCGTCATCCGCTTCGGCGGGGTCAGGCGGATGCCGTCTTCCTTGGGGCCCGAGGCGCGGAAGTTGGTGAGCTGCCTGGCTTTGAGCGGATTGACCTCGAGGTCCTGCGGCTTGGCGTTCTCGCCTATCACCATCCCTTCGTAGAGCTTGTCGCCGGGCGCGACGAACAGGATGCCGCGCTCCTCGATCATGTTGAGCGCGTAGGCGACCGCCTCGCCATTGCCCATCGAGATGAGGACGCCGTTCTGGCGGCCCTGGATCGGGCCCTTATACGGGCCGTAGCGCTCGAACAGCCGGTTCATGACGCCGGTGCCGCGGGTGTCGGAGAGGAACTCGCCATGATAGCCGATCAGGCCGCGCGAGGGCGCCGAAAAGGTCAGGCGCGTCTTGCCGCCGCCCGAGGGGCGCATGTCGGTCATCTCGCCCTTGCGCTGCGCCATCTTCTCGACGACGGTCCCCGAATGCTCGTCGTCGACGTCGATGACGACCGTCTCATAGGGCTCTTCGCGCCCTTTTGGGCCGTCCTGGAAGAGGACGCGCGGCCGGCTGATCGAGAGCTCGAAGCCCTCGCGCCGCATCGTCTCGATCAGCACCCCGAGCTGAAGCTCGCCGCGGCCGGCCACCTCGAACGCGTCCTTCTCGGCGCTCTCGGTCAGCCGGATCGCGACATTGCCCTCGGCCTCGCGCTCGAGCCGGTCGCGGATGACGCGGCTCTGGACCTTGTCGCCGTCGCGCCCCGCATAGGGGCTGTCGTTGACCGAAAAGCTCATCGCCAGCGTCGGCGGGTCGATCGGCCGCGCCCGGAGCGGCTGGGTCAGCCCGGGATCGGCGATGGTGTTGGAGACGGTCGCCTTGGTCAGCCCGGCAATGGCGACGATATCGCCGGCCTGCGCGGTTTCGACCGGCACCCGCTCGAGGCCGCGGAAGGCGAACACCTTGGTCGCCCTGCCCTCCTCGACCGCATTGCCGTCGACGTCGATCGCCTTGATCGGCATGTTGACGTCGAGCGTGCCGCTCTCGATCCGGCCGGTGAGGATGCGGCCGACGAAAGGATCGCGGTCGAGCAGGGTCACCAGCATCTTGAACGGCTCGTCGATCTCCCGCCCGGGCGCCGGCACGTGGGCGACGATGGTCTCGAACAGAGGCGTCAAATCGCCCGCACGGACGTCGTCCGTCGGCCCCGCATAGCCGGCCCGGCCCGAAGCGTAGAGGGTCGGGAAATCGAGTTGCTCGTCATTGGCATCGAGGGTCAGGAACAGCTCGAATATCTCGTCGAGCACCTCGGCCGGGCGCGCGTCCGGCCGGTCGATCTTGTTGACGACGACGATCGGCCGCAGGCCGAGCGCCAGCGCCTTGCCGGTGACGAACTTGGTCTGCGGCATCGGCCCCTCGGCCGCGTCGACGAGCAGGATGACGCCGTCGACCATGGAGAGGATGCGCTCGACCTCGGCCCCGAAATCGGCATGGCCGGGCGTGTCGACGATGTTGATGTGGGTGCCGCGCCATTCGACGCTCGTGCATTTGGCGAGGATCGTGATCCCGCGCTCCTTCTCGAGGTCGCTCGAATCCATCGCCCGCTCCTCCACGCGCTGGTTGTCGCGGAAGGTGCCGGACTGCCGGAACAGCTGGTCGACAAGGGTCGTCTTGCCGTGATCGACGTGGGCGATAATCGCCACGTTGCGAAGGCTCATCTTGAGGTAACTCTCGATTGGGAGAAATGTTCGCCCGACATATAGGGCCTTTTGTGCAGTGCAGCAAGCCGCGTTCAGCGCACCACCCGCTCCAATATCTCGACCCCCCGCGCCAGCGCGCGGCGCTCGGAATCGGCGAGCTTCCTGAGCCGCGAAACCAGCGCCCCGACGCGGCGCTCGCGACCGGCATCGAGCAATTGGGTGCCCTCGCTTGTGGCGGCGATCTCGACGCTGCGGCGATCACCGGGCTTGGCCACGCGGGTGACGAGGCCGCGTTCGACCAAAGCGTCGACGATCCGGCTCATCGTCGGCGGCTTGACCTGCTCAGCTGCGGCGAGCCCGGCCAGCGACATCGGCCCGGCGAAGACGATCACCGACAAAGCCGACAGGCGCGGCGCCGAAAGGCCGCTGCCGTCATCCTCGCGGCGCAAAGTCCGCAGCAGCCGGATCGCGGTCGAATGTACCCGCGCGGCGACGTCCTTCAATTCCCCCTCGCCCATCTTGACTCCTAACTCTTAGCTATGCTAACGATTTGAATATTCCAACTGTTAGCATGAGACGAAGGATAAATCCATGCCGATAAACCCTTCTCATATTGTGCAAATCGCAGTGCCGATTCAGGATCTCGACCGCGCCAAGCGATTCTATGGCGAGACGCTGGGCCTCACCCATTTGTTCGACGCGCCGCCGAGCCTCGCCTTCTACCAGTGCGGCGAGACGCGGCTGATGCTGAGTCCGCCAAGCGAGGAGGAAGTCGCGAAGGCCTCGATCCTCTATTATTCCGTGCCCGACGCGCGCACCGCCGAAGCGGCGCTGGCGGCGGACGGCGCCGAGATCGTCACGCCCGCCCATTTTCTCGCCCGGGTCGGCGGCAAGGACATCTGGCTCGCCATCGCCCGCGACAGCGAAGCCAATCTGCTCGGCCTGATGAGCGAGGAAGCGGCCGCAGCCTAGCGCGGCACGATCAGCGGCACGACGCCGCTCAGCGAGGCGCGCTGGTTGACGCTGGTCAGCACCAGCGCGACGCCTGGAATGGCGAAGCTGACCCGGAACGGGCCGACCGCGCGGAATTCGGGCAACGGGGTCACCCGTCCGTCGCTGGTGCGGCCGACCCGGTGAACGCCGTCGATCCCGATCGCCAGCAACGCATCATCGCTGCGGATCAGCCCGAAGAAGGCGACCGTGGCGAACGGCTCCCCGTCCCCGCCGACGCGGCCGTTGCTCCCCCAGCCGCTGGCATAGGCGCGGAAATAGAGCCGCTCGACGCGGGCGCCGCAAACCCGCGTCAGCCGCCCGTGCGGCGCCATATGGACCAGCCCGATCGCGACGACGATGCAGTCCGGCTGCCAGGGGTCGTCGACGATCGCGTTGACCGGGTCGCAGGCGGTGTTGAGCGGCCCGTCGCAAAGCTCGCCGGTGCTGTTGCGCTCGATCGTGACCGTCCGGCCCGTCCGCCGCTCGATCCGGCGCAACCCGCCGCCCCATTCGCCGGCGTCGAGGCCGACGAACAGATGGTCGCGCGTGCCGTGCACCATCGTCGCGACACGGCCCTCGCGGATCGGCGCCGACAGCGGCGTCTCGATCACGACGTCGCCCATCAGCTCGCTCGTCCGCTGCCCGCTGACCACGACGAGCCGGCCCTGATCGCAGTTGAGCCCGATCAAATCCTCATCCGCCCGGGCCGGCCACAGCCGTTCCCAGCCGCCCGGCCCGTGGCGGCGGAGCGTCCACAACCCGCTCGCGCCCCGGCGGCCGGTCAGCGCGGTGAAGCGGCCCGCGTCGAGGCAGATGTCGAGCACCGGCTCACCGGCATCCTCGGCCCTCGCGGCGTCATCCCCCTCACGCACGCTGTAGAGCAAGCCGGCGTCGGAGAGCAGCCACAGCCGCCCTTCGGCGAACAAGGCGCGCGAGATCGAATCCTGTTGGCCGGGCCGCTCGGGCTCCTGCGCGGCTGACGGCGTCCCGGCGAGCAAGGCGAGGACGGCAAGAACGAGGCGGTTCATGGGACTCCCGCTTTGAGGCTGGCAGCTTAGGCTTGCCCGTCCGGACGGTCCACCGCCGCGGTTGCCTCCGCCGCGGACCCGCATTAGGCCTCCGTCCGCACCATCGGAACGGAGGATGATTTGTTCGACCGCCGCACCTTTCTCGCCAGCGCCTCCGCGCTCGGCTTCGTCGGCCTGATCGGCTTTGCGCCCCCAGCCCTGGGCCAGGACGCGAACGAGCGCGATCGAGCGCTCGACGCCCTCCTCACCGGCTGGTTCAACGAGGACCTGCGCGAAAATCCCGGCTTTGCCACCTCGCTCGGGCTCGACACGGGCGAGCTCGCCGCGCTGCGCGGCCAGCTCGGCGACAATTCGCAGGCCAAGACCGACGCCGACCGCGCCAAGGCGCTGCGCCGCGCCCGCGCGCTGGCGGCGTTCGGCCGCGCCGAGCTGAGCCCGGCCGGCCAGCTCAATTACGACATCGCCGCCTTCCGCGGCGAGGTCGGCACGATCGGCGCGCATTTCCATTACGGCAATGCCGGCGGCCGCCCCGCCCCTTACGTGGTCAGCCAGCTGGGCGGCGCCTATTACCAGGTGCCCGATTTCCTCGACACCCAGCACCCGGTCCATAACGCCCAGGACGCGGATTATTATCTTGCCCGGCTCGAGGCGTTCGCCGCCAATCTCGACCAGGAGACCGACCGCATCCGCCACGACGCCGCGCTCCATGTCACCCCGCCCGACTTCGTCCTCGACAAGGCGATCGGCAATCTCGAGCGCTTGCGGGCAACGCCGCCGGCCGAGACCAGCCTGGTCCGCTCGCTCGCCCGGCGGACCGTCGAGGCCCATGTCGAAGGCGATTACGCCGCCCGCGCGACCGCCCTGGTCTCGGGTCCGATCGCCGCCGCGCTCGACCGCCAGATCGCGGCATTGCGCGCGCTCCGTCCCGGCGCGACCCACCAGGCCGGCGCCGGACGGCTGCCCGACGGCGCGGCTTATTATGCCTGGGGGCTGCGCGCCAACACGACGACGACGATGACCGGCGAGGAGATCCACCGGCTCGGCCTCGCCCAGGTCGCCGAGATCCAGGCCCGGCTCGATCCGCTGCTGCGCGCCGAGGGCTTCACCCAGGGGACGGTCGGCGCCCGGATCAACGCGCTCAACGTCGACCCGCGCTACCTCTACCCGAACACCGACGAGGGCCGCGCCGCTCTGCTCGCTTATTTGAACGAGGTGCTCGCCGACATCCGGCCGCGGCTCGCACGCATGTTCAACACCCTGCCGCGCGCCGAGCTTCGCATCAACCGGGTGCCGCCGGCGATCGAGGCCGGGGCGCCGGGCGGCTATTATCAGGGCGCGCCGCTCGACGGTTCCCGCCCGGGCATCTATTATATCAACCTCAAGGACACCCACGAATGGCCGAAAATGGGCCTCAAGACGTTGACCTATCACGAGGGCGTTCCCGGCCACCATTTCCAGATCAGCCTCGCCCGCGAGGCGGGATCGCTGCCGATCTACCGCCGCGCCGGCGGCTTCTCCGCCTATAGCGAGGGCTGGGCGCTCTATGCCGAGCGATTGGGCGACGAGCTCGGCTGCTACGAGGGCGATCCGCTGGGGAGGATCGGCTATCTCCAATCCTATCTGTTCCGGGCGGTCCGGCTGGTCGTCGATTCCGGCCTCCACGCCAGGGACTGGAGCCGCGAGGCCGCGATCCGCTACATGATCGACAATGCGGCCGAGCCGGAAGGCTCGGCGGTGCGCGAGATCGAGCGCTACTGCGTCTGGCCCGGCCAGGCCTGCGCCTACAAGAGCGGCCAGACGGTGATCGCCGCCCTGCGCGACGAGGCCCAGCGCCGGATGGGCGCGCGCTTCGACCTCAAGGGCTTCCACGACGCGCTGCTGATGGGCGGCGCTTTGCCGCTGACCGTCCTCCAGCGCCGCGTGCGGGAGTGGATGGCGGCCTGACGCGCAAAGGCGGCGCCCGGAAGAACCGGAGCGCCGCCCTCGCCTGCCGTCAGATCAGAGCACGAAGTCGGAATTCACCATCAGGATGTTGGTCTGGATGGTGAAGTCGGCAACGCCGTCGCCATTGACGTCGCCGGCGACGAAGTAGCTGCCGCTCGAGCTGTAGGCCCGCAACTGGCCGGCGACGTTGCTGAAGGCGCCGCCGCCGATGAAGGTGAAGGCATTGTCGGCGCCGCCGGCGATGGCGTCGATGGCGCTGAGATTCACCTTGTCGGCGCCGCGGTTATAATCGACGATCCGGTCTGCACCGCCGATTTCGGTGAAGAAGAAGATGTCGTTGCCGTTGCCGCCGCTCATCAGATCGTTGCCGGCGCCGCCGTTGATCGAGTCGTTGTCGTTGCCGCCCGACAAAGTGTCGGTGCCGGCGCCGCCGTTCATGACGTCGTTGCCGTTGCCGCCGTTGAGCGTATCGGTGTCGCCGCCGCCGTTCATCGTGTCGATGCCGTTGCCGCCCTCGAGCACGTCGTTGCCGGCGCCGCCGGTGAGCGTGTCATTGTCGTTGCCGCCGTCGAGCGAGTCGTTGCCGTTGCCGCCGTCGAGCACGTCGTTGGCGTTGCCGCCGACGAGGCTGTCGTTCCCGTCGAGGCCCGTCAGCGTATCGGCGCCGCCGCCGCTGGTCAGCGTGTCGTTGAAGTTGCTGCCTTCGAGCTTCTCGATGCTGTTGAAGGTGTCGCCGGCGGCCTCGCCGGCGGTGCCGGTGTTGGTCGCGAGCGAGGCGACGACGCCCGCCGTCGCGAGCGCGTAGCTCGCGGTGTCGGAGCCGGAACCGCCGCGCAGCGTGTCGGCGCCGGCGCGGCCCATCAGGAAGTCGTCGCCATTGTTGCCGGTAAGGATGTTGGCGACGGAATTGCCGATGATGATGTCGTTGCCGCCGCCGCCGGTGGCATTCTCGATGACGACGCCGTTGGCGATGGTGTAGCCGCCGTGGATGTCGTCGACGAAGGAGACGACGCCGCCGCCGGTCGGGGTATAATCGAGGGTCGCGGCGGTGAGGTCGATCTGGGCGTCGCGAACGCCGTTATAGCGGATCTCGTCGGTGCCGCCCGTGTCCCAGATCGTCTCGTAATAGGTGCCGATCGCCTGGACGTCGTCCAGCGTGTAGACGGTGTTGCCCGTCGCATAGGGATTGGCGACGCCGTAACGCTGCTGGAGCAGGGCGATGTCGAACGCGCTCAACGTGCCCGACCAGCCATTGGAGATGCCCGCGATGGTGAAGGGCGAGGGGCCGTCCGGATGGAAATCCCAGGCGTCGTTATAGGACATGACGGTGTAGATGCCCTGGTTGAGGTTGTAGACGCCGTAGGAACCGGTCGCAGCGATCACGCCGGCCATGACGTCCGAGCCGCCGCCATTGTCGTGCGGGTGGGCGAGGCCGTGGGCGTGGCCGAGCTCGTGCAGCAGCACGCCGAAGGAGAAGCCGCCCTGCGTCAGGCTGAGCTGGTCGCCCGGAATGTCCTGGGTGGAGAAACCGAGCTTGTCCCAGCCGCCGCTGTTGACGTTGAACGCGCCGATCCCCTGGGCGTCGCCGAAGGCCGGATCCTGCGGGTAGAAATAGGCGCCGTATTGGGTCGAGGTGGTCGTGATCAGGCGGAACTCGGCCTCGGCCTCGTTGCTGGTCTCCTGATAGGTGATGCCGAGGATCTTGGTATATTCCAGCAGCGCGTTCATCACCGCCGCCTTTTCGGTCGCGTTCCAGCCATAGGAGGGGAGCGGGTCGGTGCCGTTGTCGGCGAGCTCGTCATAGCTCTCGCCGGCGGGCGCGAAGAACACCTTCACAATGTTGCCGGGGCCGATGTCGATCGTGTCGGCGGAGAACCAGTTGATCGCATCGAGCGGGTTGGCGTTCAGATCGATCACCTGTTCGTTCAAGGTCACCGAAAAGCCGCCGGTCCATGGCGCATAGGACTGGACGTCCAGAAAATAGGTGCCGCTCGTCTCCGCGAAAAAGCCGAGCCGCGAGCTGATGTCGCTGGGGAAGCTGATGTCGTCGTTGGACGCAACCAGGTTGCCCAGGGAATCGTAGAGGAAGATGATGGGATCGAGCTCGCCCGCCGGCAGCGCGTTGGGGTCGGAATCATAGTCGGCGCCGCCCGCCACCTCGATCACGTAGAACTTGCCGGCCGTCATGTTGATCTTGAACGTATCGGTCTCGCTGGCGCCGGGGCCGTAAACGGAGGGCACGCCGGCATCGATGAAGCCGTAGTTGATGCCGAGGTTGAGCGTCGGCGCGGCCCCGAAGGTGTCGCCGACGACGTCGGTCAGCGGCTGCAGGACGACGTCGAGCGTATATTGGCCGGTCCCGCCGGAGCCCGGATAGGCCGAAGCCTCGACGAACCAGGTTCCGCTGACATTGGGAGTGAAGGTCAGCAGCGAGTTGGTGCCCGAACCGCCGTCATCGTCGGCGTTAACGAAGTTGCCGAGTTGGTTGTACAGGAAGATGACCGAATCCTGGAGCGGGGTGGCGCCGCTGCCATAGAGCGAGACCATGTAGGTGCGGCCCGCCGTGACGCTGACCGCGAACACGTCGGTATCGCCGGGGGGGCTGATCGTGCTGGTGACCAGGATCGTGCTCGGCACGCCGATAGTGATCGTCGCGGCATTTGCCGTGTCGGCCAGAGCCATCAGGGGCGAGGAGAGGCCGCCATGGGCCGCCTTGAAGAAGGCCTGCGTCGACGTGCACATCCAAAAATCGTCATTCTTGATGATCGCGGCGGCGTTGTTGGCAATTTCAAGTCTGGAACGAGCAGACATCAGGCATTCCCCCCTTTAAGGATTATGTGACGGGCTCGCGACGGACGCGCGAATCCCTGCGGCGCGGAACAGACCATGGTTTCCAAGGCCTTGCAACCGGGCACCGCTTGATTCGATCGCCCCGGTCTGCGATTTTGGGCCGCATATGGCTCAAACTACGGTGATTTTACTGCCGTGAAGCTACAGTATTTCATCTTCGGCCGTGCAGCCCGCCTGTTGGAACCCGCCCGAAAAGCGCGTTTGAAATGAGTAGCTTGTCCGACTTTGTGGTTGCCCTTGCGGCGGCAATTGCGGTCTCCGCGGGCGCGGAAAAGGGTGCCAATCCCGAACCTGAAAAAAAATCGTCCCGATCGGAGTTGATAATGGAGGAATCACAAGGGGCCGGCGGAATTGCCAACCTCCCCTATGCGCGCGGCCAGACCTTCCGGACGCTGGACGATTATCTTGCCCATCTCGAACGGCAGGGTGCCATCGACCTGCCCTGGTGGCGGCAGGTCGGGCCCGGCATTTACGAGCGCGTCACGAACATGCGCGGCCGCGCGCCCGAGCGGGCGACCCGCGCCGAATTGATGCGCCGCTTCGGCTTTACGCGCTGATCCATGCCCGGCCGGCGCTGGTTCCTGATCCTCCTTGGCCTGCTGCTCGCGGCGCCGCTGCCGGCCCGGCCCGAGCAGGCGATCCTGCTGCGCCCCGCCCGCGTCTTCGACGGCGTCGATCCCGCTGCGCACGAAGGCTGGCAGGTGCTCGTCCGGGGCGACCGGATCGAGGCGGTGGGCCCGAACCTCGCCGCCCCTGCCGGCGCCCGCGTCGTCGACCTGCCCGGCATGACCCTGATGCCGGGGATGATCGAGGGCCATTCGCACCTCTTCCTCCACCCCTATGACGAAACCAGCTGGGACGATCAGGTGCTGCGCGAGCCGCTCGCCCTGCGCACCGCCCGCGCCGTCGCCGCCGCCCGCGCCACCTTGATGGCGGGGTTCACCACCGCCCGCGACCTCGGCACCGAGGGTGCCGGCTATGCCGATGTCGGCCTCAGGGACGCGATCGCCCAGGGAATCGTGCCGGGACCCCGCCTGCTCGTCGCCACCCGCGCTTTGGTCGCGACCGGCAGCTACGGCCCCAAGACGAACGAGCCCGAAGCGCCCCTGCTCGGCGCCGAGGAAGCGGACGGGCCCGGCCTCGTCACCGCCGCGCGCCGGCAAATCGGCGCCGGCGCCGACATCGTCAAATTCTATGCCGACTATCGCTGGCGCCCCGGCGAGCCGAGCCGCCCGACCTTCACCATGGAGGAGATGCGCGCCGCGACCGAAATGGCCCACGCCGCCGGCCGGATCGTCGCCGCCCACGCCTCGACTCCCGAAGGCATGCGCCGCGCGATCCTCGCCGGCGTCGATACGATCGAGCACGGCAATGACGGCACTCGCGAAATCTTTGCCCTGATGCGGGCGCACGGTACCGCGCTCTGCCCCACCCTCGCCGCGACCGACGCGATCGCCCGCTACCGCGGCTGGACCGGCGCCGCGCCTGAGCCCGAGGCGGTGCGCGCCAAGCGCGCCAGCTTCGCCGCGGCGCTGGCGGCGGGGGTGACGATCTGCATGGGCGGCGACGTCGGCGTCTTCGCCCATGGCGAGAATGCGCGCGAGATGGAGCTGATGGCGGCCTGGGGCATGCGCCCGGCCGCCGTCCTCATCGCCGCCACTTCGGGCAATGCCGGCATCTTCCATCTCGCCGACCGCGGCGCCGTCCGCCCCGGCCTGCTCGCCGACCTCGTCGCGGTCGACGGCGATCCGACCCGCGACATCCGCGCGGTCCGCGCCGTCCGCCTGGTCATGAAGGGCGGCGCGATCGTCCGCGAAGAGGCCCGGTGAAGAGCCAGTCCTTCCGCGCCCGCCTCGGCTTCGCCTTCGCCGGCATCGGCACCGTCTGGCGCCGCGAGAAGAGCTTCCGCACCCAGTGCCTGCTCGGCCTCCTGGCGGCAGCGGTGACGGCGGCGCTGCGCCCCGGCTGGGCCTGGGCGGCCCTGATCGCGCTGGCGATGGGCCTCGTCCTCGCACTCGAGCTGGTCAACGGCGCGCTCGAATATCTGATCGACCGCGTCCATCCCGAGATCCACGACGAGATCAAGCATGCCAAGGACGCCGCCGCCGGCGCCGTCCTCCTCGCCAGCCTGTTCGCCGGCTTGGTCGGACTGGCGATGCTCGCCGCGGTGCTACTCTAGCCAGAGCCTGAGCAGAAGCGAGACCGCGCCCACGGCGAGTACGCCCGCCGCCCAGAGCGCGGCAAACCAGGCTAGGCGCGTCGCCATCTAATGGTAGCCGTGCTCGCCGACCTTGCCGCGGAACACCCAGTAGGACCAGGCGGTGTAGGCGAGGATCAGCGGGATCAGGACGAGCGCGCCGACCGCCATGAAGGCCTGGCTCGCATGCGGCGCCGCGGCCTGCCAGATCGTCAGCCGGCCGGGGATCACATCGGGCCAGATCGAGATGGCGAGGCCGGCCATCGAGAGCAGGAACAGGCCAAGCGTCGCCGCGAAGGGCAGCCAGTCCCGACGCCCGCCGATGCTCCGCCACAGGATCAGCGCGGTGCCGCCGAACAGGACCGGCATCGGCACCGTCACCAGCAGGCCGGGATAGTCGAACCAGCGCAGGAAATATTGCGGCAGGACGAGCGGCGTGTAGAGGCTGACCGCGCCGATCGCCACCAGCAGCGCCGGGGTCAGCAGCCGCGCGAGCCGTCGGGCGCGCGCCTGCGGCTCGCCCTCTGTCTTCCAGATCAGCCAGGTCGCGCCGAGCAGGGCATAGCCGATGACGAGGCCGGCGCCGGTCAGCAGGCTGTAGGGCGTGAGCCAGTCCCACCAGCCGCCGGCATAGGAACGGCCCTCGACGCGGATGCCGTGCAGCAGCGCGCCGAGCGTGATCCCCTGGGCGAAGGTCGCGACGGCCGAGCCGAGGCAGAAGCCCGCGTCCCAATATTTGCGGTGCCCGGCATCGCGCCAGCGATATTCGAAGGCGACGCCGCGGAAGACGAGGCCGAGCAGCATCGCGATCAACGGCGCGTAGAGCGCGGGCAGGATGATCGCATAAGCGAGTGGAAAGGCCGCCATCAGCCCGCCGCCGCCGAGCACCAGCCAGGTCTCGTTGCCGTCCCAGACCGGCGCGATCGAATTCATCGCCCGGTTGCGTCCGCCGCCGACCGGAAAGACGGGAAACAATATGCCGATGCCGAGATCGAACCCGTCCATCACCACATAAGCCGCCACCGCGAAGGCGATCAGGAAGGCCCAAAGGAGGGTGAGGTCCATCACTCCTCCTCCCGCCCGACGCTCGCCGCCGGAGTGATGCCGGCGCTGCGGATCGGGCCGGCGGCGGGCGCGGCCTCGCCCGCGGCGGGGGCATCGCCCATCAGCCTGAGGATATAGAAGGTCCCTGCCGCGAACACGGTGAAATAGACGATGACGAAGGCGATCAGCGAGCCGCCCACCGCGGGCGCGGCGATCGGCGAGACCGCGTCGCGGGTGCGCAGCAACCCATAGACCACCCAGGGCTGGCGCCCGACCTCGGTCGTCACCCAGCCGCAGATCACCGCAACGAAGCCCATCGGCCCCATCAACAAGGCGAAGCGGTGCAGCCAACGCCCCTCGTAGAGCCGCCGCCGCAGCCGCGCGAGCAGGCTCCAGGCGCCGAGCAGCGCCATCAGCGTGCCGAGCCCGACCATGATCCGGAACGACCAGAACAGCACCAGCGACGAAGGCCGGTCCGCCCTGGACAGCGCGTCGAGCCCAGGCATCGGCGCGTTCACGTCGTGGAGGATGAGCAACGAGCCCATCTTCGGCAGCGACACCGCATAGCGCACCGTCTCCGCCTGGTCGTCGGGCCAGCCGACAATATGAAAGGGCGCCCCTTCGGGGGAAGCGTGGAAATGACCTTCGAGCGCCAGGATCTTGGCCGGCTGATGCGCGAACGTGTTGAGCGCATGCTGGTCGCCGACGACGATCTGGACCGGCGCCACCAAGGCGGCCATCCACATCGCCATCGAGAACATCTTGCGGACCTCGGGCGTGCCGCGGCCCTTGAGCAGGTGCCAGGCGCCGACCCCGCCGACCACCAGCGCCGTCGTCAGATAGGCGGCGATCACGGTGTGGGCGAAGCGGTAGGGGAAGCTCGGGTTGAAGATGATCGCGACCCAACTCCCCGCCGGCACGAACTGGCCGTCCGCGTTGACCGCCCAGCCCGCCGGCGTCTGCATCCAGCTGTTGGCGGCGAGGATCCAGAAGGCCGATAGCGCGGTGCCCAATGCGACCATGCAGGTGGCGGCGAAATGCAAGGCCTTGCCGACCTTCTCCATCCCGAACAGCATCACTCCGAGGAAGCCGGCTTCGAGGAAGAAGGCGGTCAGCACCTCATAGGCCATCAGCGGCCCGACGATCGGTCCGGCCCGGTCGGAGAAGACCGACCAGTTGGTGCCGAACTGGTAGGACAGGACGATCCCCGAGACGACGCCCATCGCGAACGCGATCGCGAAGATCTTCAGCCAGTAGCGGAACAGGGTCAGATAGACCGCCCGGCCGGTCTTCAGCCACAGCCCCTCGAGCACCGCCAGATAGGAAGCGAGCCCGATCGAGAAGGCCGGGAAGATGAAATGGAACGAGATCGTGAACGCGAACTGGATCCGCGCCAGCATCAATGCGGTCTCGCCGTCGGCCACGCCCGCTTTGTTACCCCCGGCGCCGCGCGCGGACCATCGATAAATTCCCGCGAAGCACGGCCCGGCTGCCGCGGCCCGCAACCGGCCGGCTCCCGCGCAAACGATCCTCCATAATTCGGATCATTTTCATATGGACTCGGAATCACGGGGGAGCCACCTTGCTCCGGTTAGGTCAGAATGAGACCGAGTCGCGAGCGTACGAAGTCCTGTTCGAGATGTTGCGCGGCAGAGTGGGAGCAGGCGTCGGGGATATAGTAAAAATACGGTGAAATGCCTTGGCTCGGGCGAGGGCGTCGCAGTTGCGACTCCACCCGGTGCCTTTGCCGACTGCGATCTTGGAGAAGAGGGAGACGAACGTGACAACCTATACCGGCACCAGCGGCGACGACACGATCAGCGGTGGCAACGGCGTCGACACCATCTATGGCGGCGACGGCAACGACATCATCTCCGGCGGCAACGGCGTCGATGCGCTGTTCGGCGAAGGCGGCAACGACCAACTCACTGGCGACAACGGCGCCGACGATCTCACCGGCGGCGCCGGCGACGACGTGATCGACGGCAGCAACGGCTTCGACACCGCCTATTATTCCGGGCCGATCGACGAATATTCGTTCTTCTCCGCGGCCGGCTATTTGCACATCCTGCATCTCGGCGGCGCCGGTGCCGACGGCCACGACCGGGTGATCAACGTCGAACGGCTGGTCTTCGCCGACCGGGTGATCGACATCGGCAGCGGCAAGAATGCGCCGGTCGCCGGCGACGACCATGTCTTCATCAACGAGGACACCGGGACCTACAGCAGCGGCGCGGGAAGCGTGCTGAACAACGATTTCGATTTCGACGGAGATCCGCTGACCGTGAGCGGCGGCACCTTCACCGGGACCTACGGCACGCTCACGCTCAATGCGAACGGCACCTACAGCTACACATTGTTCGCCTCGGTGCAGGGGCTGGATGACGGCGAGAACGTCACCGACAGCTTCAATTACACCGTGTCGGACAATGACGGCAGCGATACCGGCACGCTCGTCTTCCACATCGCGGGCCTCAACGACGCTCCGGTCGCCAATGACGACACCGCCTCCACCACCGAGGATGCCGCCGTCTCCGGCAACGTGCTCGCCAACGACACCGACGTCGACGTCGAGCCGCTGGTCGTGGCGAACCCGGGCACTTATGTCGGCGCCTATGGGACGCTCGTCCTCGCGGCCAACGGCAGCTACACCTATACGCCGAATGCGGCCGCCCAGGCGCTCGACGACGGCGAGGTGGTGAACGACGCCTTCAGCTACACCGCCTCCGACGGCACCGCCTCCGACACGGCGACGCTCACCGTTACCGTCAACGGCGCCAACGACGCCCCGGTCGCCAATGACGACACCGCTTCCACCACCGAGGACGCCGCCAGCGTCTCCGGCAATGTGCTCACCAACGACACCGACGTCGACGGCGAGCCGCTGACGGTGGCGAATCCGGGCACCTATGTCGGCACCTATGGGACGCTGACGCTGGCCGCCAATGGCAGCTACACCTACACGCCGGGCGCCGCGGCGCAGGGGCTCGACACCGGCGAGGTCGGGCAGGACGTCTTCACCTATACCGCCTCCGACGGCACCGCATCGGACACGGCGACGCTCACCGTCTCCGTCAACGGCCTCAACGATGCGCCGGTCGCCAATGACGACACCGCCGCCACCGACGAGAACACCAGCGTCTCCGGCAACGTCCTCGCCAACGACACCGACGTCGACGTCGAGACGCTGACGGTGACCAACCCGGGCACCTACATCGGCGCCTATGGGACGCTCGTCCTCGCGGCGAACGGCAGCTACACCTATACGCCGACCGGGGCCGCCCAGGCGCTCACCGAAGGGCAGGTGGTGAACGACGTCTTCAATTACACCGCGTCCGACGGCACCGTTTCCGATGCGGCCACGCTCACCGTCACGGTCACGGGCCTTGGCGGCGTTCCGCACGCCAATGACGACACCGCCTCCACCACCGAGGACGCGAGCGTCTCCGGCAACGTCCTCACCAACGACACCGACGACGAGAACGACCCGCTGACGGTGTCGAACCCGGGCACCTACGTCGGCACCTATGGGACGCTGACGCTGGGCGCCAACGGCAGCTACACCTATACGCCGAACGCCAATGCGGACGGGCTCGCCGCCGGTGAGTCTGCGCAGGACGTCTTCACCTACACCGCCACCGACGGCACCGGATCGGACAATGCGACGCTCACCGTCACCGTCAACGGCACCAATGACGCGCCGACGATCGACGCGGGCGGCACCGACGCCAGCGGCAGTGTCTCCGAGCTCCCCGACGGGGACCCGAACGAAGGAACGGCCGTCCACTCGGACAGCGGCGCGGTCGCGTTCGACGACCTCGACCTCTCCGACACGCACAGCGCCAGCTTCACCCCCCAGGGCGGCGGCTATTTCGGCACGTTCACCCTCGATCCGGTCGATCAGATGGGCGACAGCGTCGGCTGGGACTTCAGCGTTTCCGACGCCGCGCTCGAGAGCCTCAGCGAGGGCGAGGTCCGCACCCAAACCTATACGGTCCAGATCGACGACGGCCATGGCGGCACCGTTACCCAGAATGTCACCATCACCATCACCGGCGCCGGCGTCGGCACCGGGCCGCAGACCGTCTGGTATATCGACAACAGCGCGGTCGGCAGCGCCAATCTCGGCACCCAGGCCGATCCCTACACCTCGATCGCGGCGTTCAACGCGGCGCAGGGCACGCTGGGCGGTCCCCAGGTCGGCCACACCGTCCACCTGCTCGCCGGCACCGGCACCGGCGTCTACGCCGAAGCGGACGGCATCAACCTGCTGGGCGGACAGACCCTGGTCGGCGACGCCAACGGCGCCGTGCGGCCGACCATCGAGGCGACCGCCGGCGACGGCGTCAACGTCGCCCAGAACAACACGATTTCCGGCCTCGACGTCGGCAACACCAGCGGCGCCGACATTGCCGACAGCGGCGGCAGCGTCGGCACGCTCACCATCTCCGACGTCGGCACCTCGGGCACCGGCCAGATCATCGACGTGGATCAGGGCGGCACGCTCAACGTCACCCTGAACGGCGCCGAATCGCTCGGCTCGAGCGGCGGCGCGATCGACCTCGCCGGCGTCGGCGGCAGCTTCACCGTCACCGGCGCGACGACGATCACCGGCGTCCAGAGCGGCGGCGGCGTCGACATTACCGGTTCGTCGCTGACGGCGAGCCTGGCGGGCGGCGGCACGATCTCGACCGGCGCCACCACCGCGGTCAACTTCGTCGGCAATAGCGGCGCGCTCGCGCTCGGCGGCGGCCTCGACATCGTCACGACCAGCGGCGCCGGGCTCAACGCCACCGGCGGCGGCACCCTGACCGTCACCGGCTCGGGCAACAGCGTGACCTCGACCACCGGCACCGCGGTGACGATCAGCGGCGTCACCATCGGCAGCGCCGGCGTCACGCTCGAGAGCGTTTCGGTGAGCGGCGCGGCGAACGGCATCGTCCTCGCCAATACCGGTGCCGGGGGCGGGTTCGCCGTGACCGGCATCGGCACCACCGACGGATCGGGCGGCACCATCCTGAACACGACCGGGCGCGGCGTCAGCGTCGTCAACTCGCACGACATCAGCCTCGCCAACATGAACCTGACCAATGCGGGGACCGTGGACCTCGACGCCACCAATGGCGGCCTCGCGACCGGCGACAATCTCGACACCAACGCCGCCATCCACCTGGTGTCGGCGACCAATGTCCTGCTCGACAACCTCAACATTACGGGCGGCGCCGAGCAGGGCATCAACGGCAACAACGTCACCAATTTCGCCCTGCTCAACTCGTCGATCGCCGGCGTCGGCAACGCTTCCGACGAGGACGGCATCCATTTCTACAACATGCTGGGCACGGGCCGGATCGTGAACACCACGATCGCCGGCAGCGGCGACGACAATCTCAACCTGCAGATGCAGTCGGGCAATCTCGACCTGCACGTCTCGGGGGGCAATGTCTCCACCGCCGTGCTCGGCAGCGGCTATCTGTTCGGCATTCGCGGCACCGCCATCGCCAACATCAACCTCGAGAACGTCACCAGCCAGAACAATACCGGCGGCGGCATCGTCGCCGACGCATTCGACAATGCGACGATGAACGTCCGCGTCGCGGGCAGCACGTCGAGCGGCAACAACGATCAGCTCTCGGTCAGCGCCGGCGACAACAGCCAGGTCGATCTCGACGCGACCGGCAACATCCTCACCAGCGGCACCGGCGACTTCACCGTCGTCACCCTGGCCGGATCGGCCTTCGACACCGGCTATGTGTTCGACGCGCGCCTCAACGGCAACACGATCACCACCGGCAACGGCGTCACCGCCGACGGCGTCGTCGTCACCAATCCCGGCGGCGGAACCATGAACGTCGCGATCACCGACAATATCGTCTCCTATGCCGGGACGACGCGGGCGATCCTCTTGCAGGAGGGCCAGGATGGCAACGGCACGCTGCGCGCGACCGTCACCGGCAACGCGATCGACATCCTGCTCGACGGTGCCGGCAACGCCGCCAACGGCATCCTTGCCCAGAACGCGCTGGTCGGGCCCGGCAACACCTCGCACATGGATCTCAACATCGGCGGCGCGGGTTCGCTGGCGAACACCTTCACCCATTCGCTCGGCGGCGTCCTCGCGGGCGGCGACATAAGGGTGCGCCAGCGCAACGACGGCACCGTCAATCTCGACGGCTATGGCGGCCTCGCGACCGACACCACGGCGGTCAACGCCTATCTCAATGGCCGCAACAACGAGGTGTCGAGCTCGACCTCGACCGTCCAGACGGTGGGCTTCACCGGCAATGCGTCGCCGACGTTCATCACCGTCACCGTCTCGGCCGTCTCGGTCGACGAGGACGGCGGCACCAACCTCGTCTACACCTTCACCCGCAGCGGCAGCACGGCCGCTTCGCTGATCGCCGACTTCGCGGTGACGGGGACGGCGGATTCGGCCGACTTCACGCTGTCCGGGGCGACCAGCTACAGCAGCGGCACCGGGCACGGCACGGTGACCTTCTCGGCGGGCAGCGCGACCACCCAGATCATTGTCGATCCGACGGCCGACGGAATCCTGGAATTCGCCGAATCCGTGGTGGTCGACGCCGGCAACAGCGCCACCGCCAACGGCAGCTTCGCGCACGCCTTCATCACCAATGACGATGCCGGCATGGCGATGATGATGGCGATCCCGGCCGGCGGCGGCCCGCTGGCCGGCTCGCCGGAATGGCTGCTGTGAGGTCAAAGGCGCAGCGTACCGGCTGACGGCCGGCAGAAGCCGGCCTCATTATCCCTCGCACCGGGCCTCAGATGAGGACGGGGTGGGCGGTGGTGGTTGCGCCTGCTCGCTCGCACCTGTGTTCATGGACCCTGAATCAAGTTCAGGGTGACGAGGAGGGACTAGAAGAACACCGACCAGCCGGTACGCCCGACCAGGGCCTCCAGGGCGGCCGCGCCGGCGGCGCTGGTGCCGGCCGGGTTGAGCGCCGGCGACCAGACCGCGATGCTGGCGTGGCCCGGGGCGATGGCGAGGATGCCGCCGCCGACGCCGCTCTTGCCCGGCAGGCCGACGCGGAAGGCGAACTCGCCCGAATTGTCGTAATGGCCGCACAGCATCATCACGCTGTTGATCCGCCGCGAGCGCGCCGAGGTGACGAGCTGAGCGCCCGTCTCCGGGTCCCTGCCGTCGAACGCCAGGAACAGCCCGGCCCGGGCCAGCTGGCGGCACGACATCGCCACCGCGCACTGCCGGAAATAGGCGCCCGCCACGGTATCGACGTCGTTGGCGATCGTGCCGAAGCTCTTCATGAACCAGGCCAGCGCCCGGTTGCGCGCGCCAGTCGCCGCTTCGGACGCCGCCACCTCCTCGTCGACGCAGATCGCCTCGTCGCGCGCCTGGCCGCGCAGCAGCGCCAGCAAATCGGCGATCGCGTCGTCCGCCGTACGGCCGCCGATCAGCCGGTCGGTCACCACCATCGCGCCGGGGTTGATCAGGGGGTTGCGCGGCTTGCCCCGCTCGCTCTCGAGCTGGACGATCGAGTTGAACGCCGAACCGGAAGGCTCGCGCCCGACCCTCTCCCACAAGTCCGGCCCGGCCCGCTCGAGCGCCAGCGCCAGCATGAACACCTTGGAGATCGACTGGATCGAGAACGCCTCGCCGCAATCCCCCGCGCCCCAGACCCGCCCGTCTTTGTCCGCGACGGCAATGCCGAGCTTGCCCGGATCGACCTTGGCCAGCGCCGGAATGTAGTCGGCGACCTTCCCCGCCGCGCGATGCGGCGCGGCCGCTTCCAGCACTTCGGCGAGGAGCTCGTCCATGAAGCCAGGATAGCGCGTTCGAAGGGAAATGGATGCCCCGCGAGGATTCGAACCTCGATTGACGGAGTCAGAGTCCGCTGTCTTACCATTAGACGACGGGGCAAGAAGGGCCGCGAGATAGGCAGGGCCGCCCGCCCTGTCAACGCGGGAGGCGCCGCCCTCCAGAGCCCTCCCCCTTGATGGGGGAGGGTTGGGTGGGGGTGGCCGCAGTGCAGGGCTGTGCGGTTCTGGAAAGGCAGCACCAAGCCCCACCTCCACCCCCACCCGGCCTCCCCCATCAAGGGGGAGGAGGAGATTGGGGCACGCCCTCGAATCCCCCATCCTTGCCCCCCTTCCCCCGCTCATGTACAAAGGTCTCAGGTCAGTAGGGCGGCGTCAGCCGCCCGAAACGAAAACAGAATGAGAAGTCCCGGAATGCCGCAGCACGCCGTCCCGGCCCCGCTCGCGCCGGTCCCGGAACCGGCCCCAGCGGCTCCCCCCAGCCTCCCGCCGCGGCGTTGGGCGTCCCGCCACACCTACGGCGCGATCGATCTCGGCACCAACAATTGCCGCCTGCTCGTCGCCCGCCCGACCGACGAGGGCTTCACCGTGATCGACGCCTTCTCGCGCGTCGTCCGGATGGGCGAGGGCATGGCCACCTCCGGCAAGCTGTCGGAAGCGGCGATGGACCGGGCGGTCTCCGCGCTCTCGGTCTGCGCCGAGAAACTGAGGCGCCGCCACGTCTCCCTCGCCCGTTCGGTCGCGACCGAGGCCTGCCGCCGCGCGGTCAACGGCCGCCATTTCGTCGATCGGGTCAGGCGCGAGACCGGCATCTGCCTCGAGATCATCGCCCCCGAGGAGGAGGCGCGGCTCGCCATGCTCGGCTGCCACCGCCTGCTCGAGCCCGGCGACGGCCCGGCCCTGATTTTCGACATCGGCGGCGGGTCGACCGAATTGGTGCTGATCGACACCGACGGCGGCGAGCCGCGGATCAAATGCTGGTGGAGCGCGCCCTGGGGCGTGGTGTCGCTGACCGAGAGCGAGGGCCGCGATTTCGCCACCGCCGAGGAAAGGCTCGCCGCCTACTCCCGGATGCGCGAGCGGGTCCGCCACGCCTTCCGCCACTTCATCGATCTGCTCCCCCGCGGCCGCGACGGTATCCGGCTGATGGGGACGAGCGGCACCGTCACCACCCTCGCCAGCGTCCATCTCGCGCTGCCGAGCTACGATCGGCGCGCCGTCGACGGCCTCAAGATGCCGGCCGCGGCGATGCGCACGATCAGCGCCACGCTCTCGGCGATGGACCATGGCGAGCGCGCCAAATTCCCCTGCATCGGCCACGAGCGCGCCGACCTCGTCGTCGCCGGCTGCGCGATCCTCGAGGCGATCATGGACATCTGGCCCGCCGAGACGCTCGGGGTCGCGGACCGCGGCATCCGCGAAGGCATCCTGCGCTCGCTCATGGCCCGCGACGGGCACGCGATATGAGCCGCAGTCCGAGCGGCTCGGGCGGCGGTCTCAGGACCCGCGTCAAGACCGCCCGGGGCCGCAAGATCGGCTCGACCCGCTGGCTCGAGCGGCAATTGAACGATCCTTATGTCAAGCGCGCCAGGGCCGAGGGCTACCGCTCGCGCGCCGCCTACAAGCTGATCGAGCTCGACGAAAGGTTCGGCTTCCTGAAGGGCGCGAAACGCGTGGCCGATCTCGGCATCGCCCCCGGCGGCTGGAGCCAGGTCGTCCGCCAGCGCCTGCCGCAGGCGGCCGTGGTCGGCATCGACCTCCTCCCCACCGACCCGATCGAGGGCGTCATCATCCTCCAGCTCGACTTCATGGACGACGCCGCCCCGGCGCGGCTCGAGGCGGCGCTTAGCGGCGGCGCCGACCTGATCCTCTCCGACATGGCGGCCAACACCGTCGGCCATCCGCAGACCGACCATCTGCGCACCATGGGCCTGGTCGAGGCCGCGCTCGATTTCGCGGTGGCGACGCTCGCCCCCGGCGGCGCCTTCGTCGCCAAGGTCCTCGCCGGCGGCGCCGACGCCGCCCTCGTCGCCGAGCTCAAGCGCCGCTTCGCCACCGTCAAGCACGCCAAGCCGCCCGCGAGCCGCAAGGGCTCGTCCGAATGGTACGTCGTGGCGCAGGGGTTCAAGGGCTAGCCCCTCCCCGTCACCCCGGCGAAGGCCGGGGTCTCGTGGAGACCCACCGTGACATCTTGTCCCGAGATCCCGGCCTTCGGGGTCCCCACAAAGTACTACTTTGTGGGGTGCCCCTTCGCCGGGATGACGTTAGCGGGAGGCCCGCGCCGCCGCGATCGCGGCCCTGAGCGCGTCGTAGCCGACCGCGCCCTGGAGGATCTGGTCGCCGACGACGAAGGTCGGGGTGCCGCTGGCGCCGATCGCGCGGGCGAGCTCGATGTTGCGGGCGAGCTCGGCGCGGCCGTCGGCGCTCTCGCCTTCGCGCCGGACGCCGGTCTCCTGCACGGCCGCGGCGACCACCGCCTCGGTCGGCCGGCCGAGCGCGAACATCCGTTCGTGGAACGCGCGGAACCGGCCCTGTCGCGCCGCGGCGAGGCTGACCTGGGCCGCCGCCTCGCTGTCCGGCCCCAGCACCGGCAGCTCGCGCCAGACCACCTTGAGGCGCGAATCCTCGCGCAGCAGCCGGTCGACGTCGCCATTGGTGAGCCGGCAATAGGGGCAGGCATAATCGAAGAACTCGACCAGCACGACGTCGCCGTTCGCGGCGCCCGCCCAGCCGCCATGATAGGGCGTCTCCAGCGCCGAGCGGTGCCGCGCCGCCGCCGATGCGGCCTGGCGCTGCTGCATCCGGTTCATCGCCTCGGGCAGGATCTCGCCATGGCTGAGGACATAGTCGCGAACGATCGCCTCGGTCGCCGCCCGGTCCGGGTCGCGCAGGCCATGATAGCCGGCGACCGCGGCCGCGCCGACCAGGATCCCGCCGACACCGGCGAGCGCGCTCATCTTCCAGCCGCCCCCCATGATGGCCACCTAATGGTTGCGCCGCTGGCGCTGGACGGCGCTGCGCGCGACCATGGCGATGTCCTGGGCGCGCAGCCAGTCGGGGGTGCCGACCTGGATGCCCATCATCGCCCGTTCGGCATTGGGCAGCGCCAGCGTCGGATTGCCCTCGAGATTGTAGCGCTCGGCGGTCGCCAGCGCGGCGCGCGCCTGGTCGCCCTCGCGGTCGTAGACGATGCCGAGCTGGTACCAGGCGAAGGGATTGTCATTGTCCCTGGCGACGGCGAGCCGCAGCACCCGTTTCGCCTCGTCGAAATTGGCCGGATCCTCGGTCGAGATCAAGGCGTGGCCGAGCAAGGCGGCGATCAGCGGCTGGTTGGGGACGATCGAGACCGCTTCCCGAAGCGCCGCCAGCGCCTCCTGCGGGTGGCCGCCTTCGAGCAGGATCTGCCCCTTCAATTCGAGGAAATAGGGGTCGTGCGGCCGCGCCTGGAGCAAGGCGTCCGCTTCTGCATTCGCCTCTTCCGGATGGGCCGAGCGGTGATAGGCGTAGGCACGGGCGTAGCGCGCCGGGATCGAATTGTTGCCCGGCGGATAGCGGACCAGCACCTGGCGGGCGTCGTCGACATAGCCCGACAATTTGGCGCGGACCCGCTGGAACCGTTCCTCGAGCGCCGGGTCGGTGGGGCGATCCCAGGCGGGATCGGCCTGGTAGCGCTCCTCGAGCCGGGTGATGCGCTCGCCGCTGAGCGGGTGGGTCTGGGCGTAGCGGTCCGCCTGGTCCGGCGCGATCATCCGGAATTCGAGATTCTCCAGCCGCCGGAAGAAGGCGATCGAGCCGCGGCCGCTGATCCCGGCCCGGGCGAGGAAGGTGGCGCCGGCCTGGTCGGCGCTGTTCTCCTGGTCGCGGGTGAAGGCGAGGAAGCGGCCCATCGCCGCCTGCTGGCCGGCCATGATCGCGGCCATGCCGGCCTCGCCGCCGCCGGCGGCGATCGCGGCGGCGCCGAGCAGCAGCGACAGGATCATGATTCCGGTCGCCTGCTGGACGCCTTGCTGCTGGCGCAAAACGTGGCCGCCGGCGATATGGCCGAGCTCGTGGGCGATGACGCCCTGGACCTCGTTGGCGTTCTCGGCCCGGGTGAACAGGCCGGAATTGAGGTAGACGATCTGGCCGCCGGCGGTGAAGGCGTTGATCGAGCGGTCGCCGATGATCACGATCCGGACGTTCTCCGGCTGCAGGCCGGCCGCCTCGATCAGCGGCCGCGACATGTCGCGCAGCAGCGCCTCGGTCTCGGCGTCGCGCAGGATCTGCTGGGCCAAAGCCGGCCGCGCCATCGCCGCGAAGCTCAGCGCGAGGAGCATCAGCAGCCGGACCAGGAACCTGGCCGGCCGGCGCCTCGTCGGTTGAGCTTCAACCATCGCCTCACGTCATCCTTCGCGGTTCCTGAACGCCGGATGAAACCGGCTCATTCCCCGGTGGCGCCGAAGGTCCGCTGCCACCAGCCGCGGCGCGGCTCGCCGTCCGCGTCGACCTCCTCGCCGTCCGGCGCGGCCGGCGCGGCCTTGGCGGCGGGCTTGCGGCGGCGGGCCTTGGGCGCGGGCTCCGAATCGTTGGCGGCGGCCGGGGGCGGCACCTCCTCGGGCGGCGCCGCTTCGGCCTTCTTGCGGCGGCCACGGGGCGGCTTGGGCTTCGCCTCGGCTTCGGCAGCGGGTTCGGGCTCGGGCTCGGGCTCGGGCTCCGGCGCGGGCGCCGCTTCGGGCTCGGCCGTCACCTCCGCCGCCTCGCCGCGCTTGCGGGCGCGCGGCCGGCGCCGTCCCTTCTTGGCCGGCTCTTCGGCCGGCGGCAGCGCTTCGGGCTCGTCCGCGGGCGCGGCCTCGGCGCCGGCCGCCTCCTCGGCGCCCTCTGCGCCTTCTGCGCTCTCGCCCTCCTCCGGGCGCTCGCGCCGCTTGCCGCCGCGGCGGCCGCGGCGGCGGCGGCGGCGGGGCCCGTCCTTGCGCTCCTCGCGCCCTTCGCGCGCGCGGCGCGGCTCTTCGTCGGCCGCTTCCTCCTCGGCCTCATCCTCTTCCTCGACGATCTCCTCGTCCTCGCCCTCGTCCTCGTCTTCGGCCTCGGCCGGCGCCGGAGCGAGCGGCCGCGGCCGTTCGGCCGGCGGCGGGCCGTGCGATTCGACCGTCATCCTGGCGCCCTCGAAGCTCTCGTCGATCAGCACCTCGACGAGGACGCCGTAGCGCGCCTCGATCTCGCCGATCTCGCCGCGCTTCTTATTGAGCAGGTAGACCGCCGCCTCGCGCCCGGCGCGCAGGACGATGCGCGAGCCGCGGCCGCGGCCGGCCTCTTCCTCGAGCATCCTCAGCGCCGACAGGCCGGCCGAGGAGGCGGTCCGCATCAACCCGGTGCCGTCGCAATGCGGGCAGGGCCGGGTCGAGGCCTCGAGCACGCCGGTGCGCAGCCGCTGGCGGCTCATCTCCATCAGCCCGAACGAGGAAATGCGGCCGACCTGGATGCGGGCGCGGTCGTTCTTCAGCGCTTCCTTCATCGCCTTCTCGACCTTGCGGATATGGCCGTTCGATTCCATGTCGATGAAGTCGATCACGATCAGCCCGGCCATGTCCCTGAGGCGCAGCTGGCGGGAGATCTCGGCCGCCGCCTCTAGGTTGGTCGCGTAGGCGGTCTGCTCGATATTGTGCTCGCGGGTCGAACGGCCCGAGTTGATGTCGATCGAGACCAAAGCCTCGGTCGGGTTGATCACGATATAGCCGCCCGACTTCAGCTGGACGAGCGGCTGGTACATCGCGGAGAGTTCGTCCTCGGCGCCGTAGCGCTGGAACAGCGGCACCGGGTCGGCATATTGCTTCACCCGCTTGACGTGGCTCGGCATCAACAATTTCATGAACTGCCGGGCGTCGCGATAGCCCTCCTCGCCCTCGACGATGACCTCGTCGATGTCGCGGTTGTAGATGTCGCGGATCGCCCGCTTGATGAGGTCGCTGTCCTGGTAGATCAAGGCCGGCGCCGAGCTCTTCAGCGTCTTCTCGCGGATCTCGTCCCACAGCCGGGCGAGATAGTCGAAGTCGCGCTTGATCTCGGTCTTGGTCCGCGACAGGCCGGCGGTGCGGACGATGCAGCCCATGGTCGAAGGCAGGCTCAAATCGGCCATGATCTGCTTGAGGCGCTTGCGGTCGGCGCCGTTCGAGATCTTGCGGCTGATGCCGCCGCCGTGGCTGGTATTGGGCATCAGCACGCAATAGCGGCCGGCCAAAGAGAGATAGGTGGTGAGGGCCGCGCCTTTGTTGCCGCGCTCCTCCTTGACGACCTGGACCAGCAGCACCTGGCGGCGGCGGATCACGTCCTGGATCTTGTAGCGGCGCCTGAGGTTCTGGCGCTTGCGCCGCAGCGTCTCGGCGGCGCTCTCCTCGGAGCCGCTTTCGGCCTCCTCGGGCGGGCGCGGCGCGGTTTCGTCATCCTCGCCGCCGTCATATTCGGCGCTCTCGCCGGCCTCGACCGGCTCGGCCGACATCGGCTCGTCGTCGACCTCGACGAAGCCGCCATTGTCGTCCTCGCTATCATATTCGGCGGCGCGCAGCCTTTCCTCCTCGGCGGCGTGCTCGGCCTCCTCGCGGAGCAGCGCCTCGCGGTCCTCCTTGGGGATCTGGTAATAATCCGGGTGGATTTCGGAGAAGGCGAGGAAGCCGTGGCGGTTGCCGCCATAGTCGACGAACGCCGCCTGCAGCGACGGTTCGACCCGAGTCACCTTGGCAAGATAGATATTTCCCTTGAGCTGCTTGTGCTCGGCGGATTCGAAATCAAATTCCTCGATCCGATTTCCCTTGATCACGGCCACCCGGGTCTCCTCCTGGTGGCGCGCGTCGATCAGCATGCGCATTGTCATTAAGTGCACTCCACGCCCGGACCGCGGCACGGAAGGCCGAAAATTGCGGGCGCTCGAATATGGACGGCCGCGCGGCAAACTCGGCCCGCGCGTCCAATGTCCGGGTTGAAAGGTAATTGTTCGCGTCTGCTGCAGCGGCAAGTCCGGTCACGAGCGCCGGCCTCAGCGTTCCCCCGGGCACGCCGTCACTCAACGAGCGGCGCATCAGCCTGGAGGGAGAATACCACATACAGCGTCAACCTAGATGGCCGGCTCTGACGGGCCGGCGAATTCCAATCGGACGCGGAAAAGCAAGGCTTTGCGCCGCGCTCCGATGAAGTGCTGCTAGCACCGCCCGGCGCGAGCGGCAACCGTCGCAGCGCACAAAGCGGCGATTTTCCCGCTTGGGCGAATGGAGGTTCGCTGCGTCATCCTGACGAAAGTCAGGACCCATGAACACGGAAGCGCCAGGTTCGCGCGGACCGTGTTCATGGATCCCGGATCGAGTCCGGGATGACGCAGCGGGTTTTTCGCTGGCGGCGGCGCCCCGGACGCTGCACATATCCCGCCATGGACTGGCTGCTGCAGCTGCTGCTGGCGATCTTCGGCCCGGGCCTCGGCCCCGCCGGTCCGGGCGGCGCGCCCGGAATCACCATTCCGCTCAGCCCGCTCGGCGCCGACGAGCTCGGCCCGCTGCCGCGGGTGACCGCGGCGCGCGGCGACAATCCGCCGCTGGTCGTCATCGATCCGGGCCACGGCGGCCACGACCCCGGCGCCGCTTCGCCCTTCATCGCCCAGCGCGAGAAGGACGTCACCCTCGCCCTGGGCCTGGCGATCCGCGACGCGCTCGCCGCCACCGGCCGGGTGCGGGTGGCGATGACCCGCGAGGACGACACCTATCGCGGCCTCGACGAGCGCTACCAGATCGCGCGGCGGCTCGACGCCGATCTGTTCGTCTCGGTCCACGCCGACGCCGCGCCCTTGAACGACGCCGCCCGCGGCGCCACCGTCTACACCCTCTCCGAGGTCGCCTCGGACCGGCAGGCGGCGCTGCTCGCCAGCCAGCAGAACGGCGCCGACCGCATCGCCGGCACGCCGCTTTCGGCCAATGCCGGGGTCAACATGGTCCTGATCGACCTCGCCCAGCGCGAGAGCATGAACGTCTCGGCCGACTTCGCCCGTCTGCTCTACCGCGAGGCCGCCCCGGTCTTCCCGTTCCGCCCCGCCTGGCACCGCTTCGCCGCCTTCATCGTGCTGAAGGCCCCCGACATGCCCTCGATCCTGTTCGAAAGCGGCTACCTCACCAACCGCACCGACGCGGTCTACATCAGCTCGCCGGAGGGAAGGCGCCAGATCGCGGAGGGGATGAGGCGCGCGATCGAGGCGCACTTTGCGAGGCGGCTGATCGAGCGGCGGGGATGAAATAACCTGGGCCGCATCACATCAGTGCAAGCATGTGGGAGCCGCATGTTGGCCATATGATTCAAAACCAAAACGCCGCTTTGGGCAAGCTTCTCCAGAATTCGCGAAGAGCCCTCGCATAACGCTCGAAATCGTCCTCGGAGGGTATCAGATCGTTGCCGTCAGCTTCATAGTCGATGTACTCTCCCTCCCCGAGGCGATTGAACGGAAAAATTAGGCGCTGCCGAAGCTCAAACAACTCCTGCGCCGACTCGCCCCGATTGTGTTTGATGGCGTTCGCAATCAATCGAAGCTCGTTTAGGTCGTCCGCCCACTCTTGTCCCTCAATCGAAAAGCCGAAGTCTGCGAACACCGCGAGCGTTTTTCGGAATTCGCCACTCTCGACCTTTTTCTGTTGGGACTTGGTGAGAAGAATGGAGCGTCTTAGCCACTCTCTAACCGGTGTTCCCCAACCAAAGTGGCATAGATTTGCAATCGCCCCGTTAGCTACCCCTTGGAGCGCCTGATCAAGATCTCCGAATCGTGCGGTGCCCGCATCATACGCCTTCTCAGCCAAGTCGGCCTCGTCCGTGTTTTCGGGATCATGCCGGGAACGCAAGCTCCCAAGTTCGTTACGCGTGAATTCCTCGGCCTCCATCGCAATCCGGCCGAATACAGGGAATATGACGGTCTTCACCCTCTCTCGGTAGACGTCGATAAGTCGAAGCGCCTGTTCGCGTTGCCAATCGTGAACGCCAAATCCCTCGGGCGTTGTATGCCCCCTGGTCTTCCCGATCACGCCGCTCGTCTCGGCGCAGGTGCGCCTCTAAGCAGTCCCTCGGTGCTCAGATCCTCATCGATATCAGGCCAGTGGATGCCGTAGCCGGCGCCTGCCACTTCCCAATTGGCGCGCTCGGCGGCCGTCGCGTTCTCGAGGCGCGGATACCAGGCGACAGGGACGGCGATCGTGCGGCCGTCGGCCAGATCGACGATCAGCCGGTCGTCCTCGAAGCGGACGTCGGCGACGCGCTCGTCAGCGCTCATGCCGCCTTGGTCCGCGCGCGGGTCATGTCGCCACGCCCCGCGAGCAGCCCCGCGATCGAGATGTCTTCGTCCAGCTCCTCCCAATGCAGGCCGCTGGCGCTGATGCTAACCTCTGCGCGCTGCTCCGGCGTGCCGTGAAGCAGACGGGGGAACCAGACGAGCGGGATGCCCAGCGTGCGGCCGTCGTCGAGCTCGACCCACATGGCATCGTCGTCGAACCGCACGGCGGTGGCGCGGAAATCGGCGGATTCATGCGAAGTGGTCATCCCAAGCTCTTTCGATCTCTTGGCGCCTTTCCTCAATCAGCCGGCTCAGCTTCGCAAGGGTACGCGCATTGAAGCCCTTATTGTACGCGACCTTGACCTCCGGCTGAAGCCAGAACTTCGCGTCCACATCATCCTTGGCGACATGGATGTGAACCGGCTCGCGCGGATCGCCTTCGTCCGAAAAGAAGTGGAATCGGAAACCGTTCCAGCGAAAGACGACGGGCACCGAGACTCTCCTTGGTATCCATCGTTTTGCATTGTGCAAGCGTCCCGACAATACGGAATCCGCTGACTCCGTGCATTCACGTCGATTTTGCTGGATGCAAAAGAGGTGTCGTCGACGTATGTTCATGTTCTGTTCATAAAGAACAAAATAGCATCCGGCGCGCAACGGCTCTTTCAAATTGTTAGCCCGTCCAGAACGCGATTCAGGAATCTCCTCAGCTTTGCCCGGAATGCGGCCGCGATCCCCGCGCTTTGCCGGGAAGTGCGAAAATCGCGATTCCGTGTCGAACTTGTCCACTTTGTCCACTTCGCCCGCCGCGACACCCCGCCATCGCGTCCACTTCGTCCACTTTGCGCCCGCGCGAACCGCCTTCACCTCCCCCGCGCCATCGGCTAGACCCGCGCCAGAATGAGTGCCGACCAGACCGCCCAGCGTATCATCCTCCGCCGCACCACCGGCCGCCTCGCCGCCTTTCGCGGCTTCCTCGGCCGCGCCTGGAAGCGGCGCTGGGTCAAGGTGGTGACGATCCTGCTGTCGATCCCGATCCTGCTCTACGTCATCCTCTGGTTCCTGTTCGCCCGCGGCCTGCCTTCGGCGGACTCGCTGCTCAGCTACGAGCCGGTGCTGCCGACCTACGTGCGCGACGTCGACGGCGCCCCGGTCCAGGCCTTCGCCCGCGAACGGCGCGTCCAGCTCGCCTATGAGGAATTCCCGGCGCCGTTGATCAACGCCTTCCTCGCCGCCGAGGACCGCACCTTCTTCTCGCACAGCGGCATCGACTATCCCGGCATGCTCGGCGCGGTCTGGGACTATGTGACCAAGGCCGGCACCGGCGAGCGCGCGGTCGGCGGCTCGACCATCACCCAGCAGGTCGCCAAGATCTTCTTCGTCGGCAACGAATATTCGGTGACCCGCAAGATCCGCGAAGCGTTCCTCGCCCGGCGGATCGAATCGGTCTTGTCCAAGGAGCAGATCCTCGAGCTCTACCTCAACCAGATCTTCCTCGGCCGCAATTCCTACGGCGTCCAGGCGGCGGCGCGCGCCTATTTCAACAAGGATGTCGGCCAGCTCAGCCTCGCCGAATGCGCCTTCCTCGCGATCCTGCCCAAATCGCCGACCAATTACGATCCGGTCCGCCATCACGAGCGGGCGCTGCAGCGCCGCAACTTCGTCCTCGCCGAGATGCTGCGCAACAATTTCATCACCCGCGCCCAGCATGACGCGGCGGTCGCCGCCCCGCTCGAGACGGCGCGCGGCGCCGGCGCCGACATCACCCGCAACGTCGGCGGCTATTTCATGGAGGAGGTCCGCCGCACCCTGGTCGAGCGCTACGGCGCGGATGCCGGGCGCGGCCCGAACAGCGTCTATGCCGGCGGCCTGTGGGTGCGCACCTCCTACAATCCCGCGATGCAAATGTCGGCCGAGACCGCGCTGCGCGACGGCCTCAGGCGTTACGAAAGCGGCCGCGGCTGGCGCGACCCCGGCCTCAATGTCGATATTTCGCGCGACTGGCGCTCGCAGCTCGCAATCGCGCCGCTCGGCCCCGGCGTCTGGCGCGCCGCCGTCGTCCTGTCGAAGGAAGCCGGCAGCATTACCCTCGGCTTCACCGACGGCAGCACCGGCACCTTGCCCGCCGCGCTCGCGTCGATGCCGCGGCGGGGCACCGGCGGCTCCGCCTTCGACGCGCTGCGCCCCGGCGCGGTGATCGCGGTCGAAGCCGAAGGCGATGGCGCCAGCAATATCTGGGCGCTGCGCTCGATCCCCGAAATCTCCGGCGGCATGGTTGTCGAGGAGGTCGCCTCGGGCCGCGTCCTCGCCATGCAGGGCGGCTGGGACGCGCGCGGCTCCAATTTCAACCGCGCCACCCAGGCGCTGCGCCAGCCCGGCTCGACCTTCAAGCCGATCGTCTATTCGGCCGCGTTGGACAACGGCATGACCCCGGCCTCGATCATCATCGACGGCCCGTTCTGCGCCAACCAGGGCACGCCGCAGCAAAAATGCTTCCGCAACTTTTCGGGAGGCTATGCCGGCGAGCAGACGATGCGCTGGGGCGTCGAGCAGTCGCGCAACCTGATGACGGTCAGGACCGCCAACCAGATCGGCATGTCGAACGTCGTCCGCCGCGCCCGCCAGATGGGGGTCGGCGACTATCGCCCCTACCTCGCCATCGCCCTGGGCGCCGGCGACACCACCGTCGAGCGGATGGTCAACGCCTTCGCGATGTTCGCCAATCAGGGCCGGGCGCTGACCCCGACCCTGATCGACTATGTCCAGGACCGCCACGGCCGCGTCATCTGGCGCGCCGACACCAGGCCCTGCGAAGGCTGCAACGCGCCCGACTGGGACGGCCGGCCGATGCCGCGCCCGCCCCTGCGCACCCGCCAGGTGGTCGACCCGATGACCGCCTACCAGATCGTCCACATCCTCGAAGGCGTCGTCCAGCGCGGCACCGCGACCATCCTCAGGGATCTCGGCCGGCCGCTGTTCGGCAAGACCGGCACGACCTCGGGCCCGACCAACGTCTGGTTCATCGGCGGCTCGCAGCAGATCGTCGCCGGCGTCTATATGGGCTTCGATCGGCCGCGGCCGATGGGCGGCTACGCCCAGGGCGGCACGCTGGCGGCGCCGATCTTCCGCCAGTTTGCCCGCGAATCCTTCGCCGGCATGCCGATCCTCCCGTTCCGCGCGCCGCAGGGCATCCGCATGGTCGCGATCGACCGCCGTACCGGCCATCGCGCCTTCGGCATCTGGCCCGGCACCGATCCGCACGCGGCGGTGATCTGGGAGGCGTTCAAGCCCGAGAGCGAGCCGCGGCGCACCGCGACCCGCGAGGAGATGGCGCCGCTCGCCCGCCAGGCCCGCGTCGCCGGCCCCGCCGCCGACCGGCGCGACAGCGATTTCTTGCAAAGAGAGGGCGGGATTTACTAACCCGCTCGCAACCGCTTCAAAGGACAAGACATGCGCGCCGAAGCGCAAGCCTCTATCGACCAGATCAGGTCGGCCCTCGACCTCCTGCGCCGGTTCCTCGACTGGGACCGGGCGTTGAAGCGGCTCGACGACTTGAACGCCGAGGTCGAGGACCCGAAGCTGTGGGACGACCCCAAGGCGGCGCAGGTGGTGATGCGCGAACGCCGCCGGCTGGACGAGGCGATCGCCGCCACCCGCACGATCGAAAAGGAGCTCGCCGACACCGCCGAGCTGATGGAGATGGCCGAGGCCGAAGGCGATACGGCGATGGTCGACGACGCGGTCAAGGCGCTCGCCGAGCTCGCCGAGCGCACCGAGAAGGACAAGGTCGCGGCGCTCCTCGCCGGCGAGGCCGACGCCAACGACACCTATATCGAGGTCAATGCCGGCGCCGGCGGCACCGAGAGCCAGGACTGGGCCGAGATGCTCCAGCGCATGTACACCCGCTGGGGCGAACGCCACGGCATGAAGGTCGAGCTGGTCGACTACCACGCCGGCGAGCAGGCCGGGATAAAGTCGGCGACTTTGATGATCAAGGGCGAGAACGCTTACGGCTACGCCAAGACCGAGAGCGGCGTCCACCGGCTGGTGCGGATCAGCCCCTATGACTCGAACGCGCGGCGCCACACCAGCTTCTCGAGCGTCTGGGTCTATCCGGTCGTCGATGAGAATATCGACATCGAGGTCAACGAGGGCGACCTTCGCATCGACACCTATCGCGCGAGCGGCGCCGGCGGCCAGCATATCAACACCACCGATTCGGCGGTGCGGATCACTCATTTGCCGACCGGCATCGTCGTCCAGTGCCAGAACCAGCGCTCGCAGCACAAGAACCGGGCCGAGGCGATGAACCAGCTCAAGGCGAAGCTCTACGAGGCCGAGCTCCAGAAGCGCGAGGCCGAGGCCAGCGCGAGCGCGGCCAACAAGACCGACATCGGCTGGGGCCACCAGATCCGCTCCTACGTGCTCCAGCCCTACCAGCTGGTGAAGGATCTGCGCACCGGCATCACCTCGACCTCGCCGTCGGACGTGCTCGACGGCGACCTCGACAGGTTCATGGCGGCGGCGCTTTCGCAGCGCGTCACCGGCGAGAAGGTGGACGTGGAAGATGTGGACTAGGGCGCCCCTCGTCGCGCTCCTCCTGCTCGCCGGTTGCGGGCGGAGCGAGGAGAAGGCCTCGCCCTTCCCCGAGCCGCACCGGCCGGTCGCGCCGATCTCGTCGCGCTATCTGAACGAAGACACCCGCGACAGCATCGGCGAGTTCACCACGGTGACCCGGCTCGCCGACGTGCGGCCGCGCATGTCGGTCGCCGATATCGGCGCCGGCGAGGGCTATTACACCGTCCGGCTCTCGCCGCTCGTCGGTCCCAAGGGCCGCGTCCTCGCCGAGGACATCGTCCCCGCGACGATCCGCAACCTCGCCCAGCGCATCCAGCGCGAGCGGCTCGACAATGTCGCGATCCGCCTGGGCCAGCCCAACGACCCGCAACTCCCCGCCGGCTCGTTCGACCGCGTGTTCATGATCCACATGTATCACGAGATCGCCCGCCCCTCGGAGTTCCTCTGGAATTTGCGCGCGGCGCTGAAGAGCGACGGCCGGGTGATCGTGGTCGACGCCGACCGGCCGACCGATCGTCACGGCACGCCCCAGCGCCTGCTGATCTGCGAGTTCAACGCGGTGGGCTTCGGCCTCACCCGCTTCGAGCGCCTGCCCGACAGCGAATCCTATTTCGCCCAGTTCGAAGCCCGCGGCGCGCGGCCGGCGCCGCGCGACATCCCGGCCTGCAACCCCTAGAGCAGCCCCAAAGCGCGGAAGCTGCGGCACTCGCCGCCGGCGAAGATGAGATGATCGTGGACGACGATGTCGAGCGCGGCGGCGGTCTCGGCGAGGCGCCGGGTCGCCGCGACGTCGGCCGGGCTCGGCCGCGAATCGCCGCTGGGATGGTTGTGGGCGATGACGAGGCCGGCGGCGCCATGGTTGAGCGCGGCCCTGAAAATCTCGCGCATCGGCAGGTCCACCGCGTCCGCGCCCGCCGAAACCTCGTCGAGCGCAATCAGGCGCTGCTCCGCATCGAGGTGGAGCACAACCAGCGTCTCGCCGCCCCGGTCGGCGAACAGCGGCCCGAGCAGATCGGCCGCATCGCGGGCAGTGACGATGACCATGGCGCTATTTTGGATTGGAATCCGGGCGAGGGAAAGGTCATAGATCGGGCCATGCAGCCCTATCTCGATCTCCTCCGGCGCATCCTCGACGAGGGCGTTCCCCAGCAGGACCGGACGGGTGTCGGCACGTTGTCGGTGTTCGGCCATCAGTTGCGCTTCGACCTCGCTCAGGGCTTCCCTTTGCTCACCACCAAGAAGCTCCATCTGCGCTCGATCCTGATCGAATTGCTCTGGTTCCTGCGCGGCGACACCAACGTGCGCTGGCTCAACGAGAACAAGGTCAGCATCTGGGACGAATGGGCCGACGCGGCGGGCGATCTGGGGCCCGTCTACGGCCGGCAGTGGCGGCACTGGCAGGCCCCGGACGGGCGCGAGATCGACCAGATCGCCGCCCTCATCGATCTGATCAAACGCGATCCCGCCTCGCGCCGCCAGATCGTCACCGCCTGGAATCCGGCCGATCTCCACCTGATGGCGCTGGCGCCGTGCCACTGCCTGTTCCAGACCCAGGTCGCCGCCGGCCGGCTCAACCTCCAGCTCTACCAGCGCAGCGCCGACGTCTTCCTCGGTGTCCCCTTCAATATCGCCAGCTATGCGCTGCTCACCCACATGCTCGCCCAGCAATGCGGCCTCGAGCCCGGCACGTTCGTGTGGACCGGCGGCGACTGCCATCTCTACTCGAACCATCTCGACCAGGCGCGGGAGCAACTGACCCGCGAGCCCCGCCCACTGCCGAAGCTCACCCTGCTCAGGCGCCCGACCGCGATCGACGAATATCGCTACGAGGATGTCGAGATCAGCGGCTACGATCCTCACCCGCACATCAAGGCCGAGGTGGCGGTTTGAGCGTCACGTTGGTCATCGCGCGCGCCGATAATGGCGTGATCGGCAAGGACGGCGGGCTGCCCTGGCACCTCTCCGACGACCTGAGGCATTTCAAGCGCGTCACGATGGGCAGCGCGATGATCATGGGCCGGCGCACCTTCGAAAGCCTGCCCGGACCGCTGCCCGGCCGGCGCCACATCGTCCTCACCCGCGATCTCCACTGGCAGGCCGAGGGAGCCGACGTCGCGCGGTCGCCCGAAGAGGCGCTGGCGTCGGCCGGGATTGCCGTATCGATCATCGGCGGCGTCGAGATCTTCGCCTTGTTCGAGCCCTTGGCCGATCGTGTCGAGCTCACCGAGGTTCGCGGCGCCCCCGAGGGCGACACCTTCTTGCCGCCCTTCGATCCGTCACGCTGGCGCGAAGTCTCGCGCGACGACCGCGACGGCTACAGCTTTGTCGCGCTCGAACGGGCTTCGCGCTAGGCATTAGGCCGCCCGCTTCCTATACGCACCCCCATGCAGCGCCTGGACGGGGGCTCGACGGTTCCGGACGCACTTCGCGGCGGCATCGTCGCGCTCGGCAATTTCGACGGATTCCACAAGGGCCACCAGGCGGTGGTGGGCCGCGCCGTCGCGCGCGCCCGGGCCGAGGGGCGGCCGGCTTTGGTCGCGACCTTCGATCCCCATCCCGTCCGCTTCTTCAAGCCCGACGTCCCGCCGTTCCGGCTGACGACCTTGGACCAGCGCGAGCGCCTGTTCGGCGCGGCGGGCGCGGACGCGATGCTCGTCTACCATTTCGACGCCGAGCTCGCCCAGGTCACCGCGCCCGATTTCGTCGCCGACCATCTGGTTAGCCGCGCCGGCGCCGCCGGCGTCGTCACCGGCGAGGATTTCACCTTCGGCAAGGGCCGCGGCGGCAACATCGAGGTGCTGAAGCTGCTCGGCCAGGCCAACCGCCTCTCGGTCGATGCGGTCGCGCCGGTCGACGACGACGGCGAGCCGGTCTCGTCGAGCCGAATCCGCGACGCCCTGATCGCCGGCGATTGCGACACCGCGGCGCGGCTGCTCACCCGGCCGTTCGCGATCGAGGGCGCGGTCGTCCACGGCGACCGGATCGGCCACCGGCTCGGTTATCCGACCGCCAACATCCCGCTCGACCGCTATCAGCGGCCGCGTTTCGGCGTTTATGCGATCCGCGCCCGCCTCGGTGGGCGGACGCTAGAGGGGGTCGCCAATCTCGGCACGCGGCCGATGTTCGATCCGCCGAAGGAATTGCTCGAGCCCCATTTCTTCGATTTCGACGAAGAGATTTACGGGCAGACGGTCGAGGTCGACCTGCTCTCGTTCATCCGCGACGAGCAAAGCTTCGAGAGCCTCGATGCGCTGAAGGCCCAGATCGCGCGCGATTGCGAGGGGGCGCGGGCGCGGCTCGCGCGATGAGAAAGTCGAGGCTCGCGCTGGCCCTCGTCGCGGCCGCCGCCGTGGCGCTGTCGCTGACGAACGCGTCCTGGATCGCCTCACGGCCGACCGGCCCGCTGACCCTCGTCGCCCATCGCGGCGTCGCCCAGCCCGAGGACCTCGCCCCGGCCGACGGTTGCGGGGCCCGCCACATGCGGGTCTCCGGTCACGCCTTCATCGAGAACACGCTCTTCTCGATGCAGAATGCGGTCCGCTTCGGCGCCCGTGCGCTGATGCTCGACGTGCGCGCCAGCGCCGACGGCCAGGCGATGATCTTCCGCGACGCCGACTTGGCATGCCGCACCGACGGCTCAGGCCGCGTCGCCGATCGTCCGCTCGCCTATCTGCGCCGGCTCGACATCGGCTACGGCTACACCGCCGACAATGGCCGCAGCTTCCCGCTGCGCGGCCGCGGCGTCGGCGGCATGGCGGTCGCCGAGGAGGTGCTGCGCGCCTTCCCGAGCACGATCCTGATCTTCACGCTCTCCGAACCGGGCGACGCCGAGGCGTTGGTCGCCGCCTTCGCCCGTGCCGGCGTGGCGATCGGCGACCGGCACGGCTTTGCCGGCCCACCCGCGGCGCTGGCGCGGCTGCGCCGGCTGACGCAGGCCGGGTGGCTGCTCGACCGCGAAGCGAGCGAGGCTTGCCTCTCGGGCTACCGTGCCTGGGGTTGGCTCGGCCGGGTCCCCGCATCCTGCCGCGGCACGACCGTCATCCTGCCGCGCCGCGGCGAGTGGACCCTGTGGGGCTGGCCCTACCGCTTCTTCGCCCGGATGACCGCCGTCGGCGCGCGGCTTTTCATCGGCGGCGATTCCCGCGGCACCGGCCTCGACCGGGCCGAACAGCTCGGCGAAGTCCCCCACGATTATCGCGGCCTGCTGCTGATCGAGGACATGTACGCCGTCGGCCGCGCGCTGGAGCGCTAGCAATCCGCCGCCGCGCTCGCTAAGTCCGCCCGCAATGTCCGAACAACCCGATTACAGATCGACCGTCTTCCTGCCGAAGACGGACTTCCCGATGAAGGCCGGCCTCGCGAGCAAGGAGCCGGCGATCCTCGCCCGCTGGGCGCAGGACGGGCTCTACGCGCAAATCCGCAATGCCCGCCAGGGGCGCGAGCGCTTCATCCTCCACGACGGCCCGCCCTACGCCAATGGCGACATCCATATCGGCCATGCGATGATGAAGACGATCAAGGACTTCATCATCCGCTCCCAGTCGCTGATGGGCAAGGATGCGCCCTTCATCCCCGGCTGGGACTGCCACGGCCTGCCGATCGAGTGGAAGATCGAGGAGAAGTATCGCAAGCAGAAGCTCGACAAGGACCAGGTCCCGCCGCGCGAGTTCCGCGCCGAATGCCGCGCCTATGCCGAGCATTGGATTCAGGTGCAGCGCGCGCAGTTCATCCGGCTCGGCATCACCGGCGACTGGGACGATCCCTACCGGACCATGGATTTCACGTCCGAAGCGAAAATCTGCGAGGAGTTCCTGAAGCTCGCCGAAGCGGGCCGCATCTACCGCGGCGCCAAGCCGGTGATGTGGAGCCCGGTCGAAAAGACCGCGCTCGCCGAGGCCGAGATCGAATATGAGGACATCGTCTCGACCCAGATCGACGTCGGCTTCGAGATCGTCGAAAGCCCGATCCCCGAGCTGGTCGGCGCCCAGGCGGTCGTCTGGACGACCACGCCGTGGACGATCCCGACGAACCGGGCCGTCGCCTACGGCCCGGACATCGACTACGTGCTGGTCGATATCGAAGGCATCGCAATCGCAGGAAAGGCCAAAGATGGCGTATCTGCTTTGGAGGGATGGGATGATCCCATTCTTGTCAATTTGCGTGGAAAGAAAGTCCTCCTGGCCGAGGCTCTCGTTCCGGCATTTGTCGAGCGGGTAGTTCTTTCGAGCCGATTGCGACTCAAGGAATTTCAGCAGGAAGGAATTCCGTACGGTCTCGCAAAAATCTGGCGGGGCAAAGGCTCGGACCTCGTCGGCACCGTCGCCCGCCATCCGATGCACGCGCTCGGCGGCTTCTTCGCCGAACCGCGGCCGTTCCTGCCTGCCGACCATGTCACCACCGACGCCGGTACCGGTCTCGTCCACATGGCGCCAGACCATGGCGAGGAGGATTTCCTGGTCTGCAAGGCGGCCGGGATCGATCCGGTGTTCGCGGTCACCGATGACGGCAAGTATCGCGAGGACTGGCTCTGGCTCGGCGGCCAAGGCAGCGTGATCAACAATAAGTTCAATTCCAAGGAAGGCCCGATCCTACAGGGTTTGGAGGAGGCGGGCGCTTTGCTGTCGTGGGGTGACTTCCACCACTCCTACCCGCATTCGTGGCGCTCCAAGGCGAAGGTCATCTACCGCTGCACGCCGCAATGGTTCATCCCCATGGATCGCGGCGAGCCGAGCCTGCGCGAGACCGCATTGAAGGCGATTGACGACACCCGCTGGGTGCCCGAAAAGGCGATGAACCGGATGCGCGCGATGGTCGAGGGGCGGCCGGACTGGGTGATCAGCCGCCAGCGCGCCTGGGGCGTGCCGATCGCGCTCTATGTCCATCGCGAGACCGGCGAGTATCTGAAGGACCCCGTCGTCAACAGCCGCATCCTTCACGCCTTCCACGAGGGCGGCGCCGACGCCTGGTTCGGCGCCGATCATCAGGCCTTGCTCGGCAATGGCTACAGCCTCGACGATTACGAGCCGGTCACCGACATCCTCGACGTCTGGTTCGATTCGGGCTCGACCCACGCCTTCGTGATCGAGGCGCGCTACGGCGCCGACGTCCGCGCCGACCTCTATTGCGAGGGCTCGGACCAGCATCGCGGCTGGTTCCAATCCTCGCTGCTCGAAAGCAGCGCCACCCGCGGCCGGGCGCCGTTCAAGGCGGTGCTGACGCACGGCTTCGCGCTCGACGCGCAGGGCCGCAAGATGTCCAAGTCGGTCGGCAACGTCGTCGATCCGCTCGCGATCATCCGCGACAATGGCGCCGACATCTTGCGCCTGTGGGTCGCCTCGACCGACTATTTCGAGGACGTCAAGATCGGCAAGGAGGTGCTCGCCACCACCACCGACGCCTACCGCAAGCTCAGGAACACATTCCGCTACCTACTGGGCGCACTCGACGGCTTTTCCGCCGACGAGGTGGTGCAGCCGGCCGCGATGCCCGAGCTCGAGCGTTGGATCCTCCATCGCCTCGCCTTGCTCGACGCCGAGCTTCGCGAGGCCGCCGAAGGCTATGAGTTCAATCGCTACGCCCGCCTCATCGCCGCCTTCGCCAATGACGACCTTTCCGCCTTCTTCTTCGATATCCGCAAGGACAGCCTCTATTGCGACGCGCCGACCGCGGCCAAGCGACGCGCCTACCGGACCGTGCTCGACATCGTCTTCCAGGCGCTGGTGCGCTGGATGAGCCCGATCCTGTGCTTCACGACCGAGGAGGTGTGGCAGACGCGCTATCCCCAAGGCGGCTCGGTCCACCTGCTCGAATGGCCCGAGATCGATCCGGCCTGGAAGGACGAGGCGCTCGCCGCCCGCTGGGAGCTGATCCGCGCGACCCGCGAGCGCGTCACCGAGTGCATCGAGCCGCTGCGGCGCGACAAGGCGATCGGCTCGAGCCTCGAGGCGCGGATCTCCTATCCCGATCTGGAACTGGGCCTGACGCAGGAGAGCCTTGCCGATCTTGCCGAAATCTACATCGTGTCCGAAGTCGTGCCGGGCCACAGCGAGGGGATCGAAGTGACGCGGACCGACTATCTGAAATGCGGGCGCTGCTGGCGGCATCTGCCGGAGGTCGCCGCCGACGGCGGCTTGTGCGCCCGCTGCGAGGGGGTGGTGAATGGCCGAGCCTGAAATCGAGGCGATGCGCGCCTCCGCCTTGCCCGATCGATTGCGGCTGAAGCGCAACCGCAGGGCCGGGCTCACCATCGCCTTGCTCGTCTTCCTGACCGACCAGGCGGCGAAATGGGTGGTGACCTGGCCGCTCCAGCTCGAGTTCCGCCGCACCATCGAGCTCACCTCCTTCTTCAACCTCAATTGGGTCGAGAATACCGGTATCTCGCTTGGCCTCCTCTCGGCGGACGGCGAGCTCGGCCGCTGGCTGCTGGTGGTGTTGACCGCGGCGATCGCGATTTTCGTCGCGCTCTGGCTGTGGCGCGAGAAACGGCGCGACGATTCGTTCGCGCTGGCGCTCGTGCTCGGCGGCGCGCTCGGCAACATCGTCGATCGGGTGCGGCTCGGCTACGTGCTCGATTATGCCGACCTCCATTTCGGCGCTTGGCGGCCGTTTTTGGTCTTCAATGTCGGCGATGCCGCGATTACCATCGGCGTGCTGCTTTTGCTTGTCCGCGCGCTCCTGATGCGCGATGGCAGGGCGAAGAAGAAGGAAGCCTGATCCATGCGTACCCCCATCCTCGTCCTGGCCGTCTCGGCCGCCGCCCTGCTCGCCGGCTGCGCCAATGGCGGTCCGTTCAACCGTGCCCGCCCGGACGAGTTCGCGGTGGCGCGCAACGCGCCGTTGATCGTCCCGCCCGATTTCGCCCTGACCCCGCCGCGTCCCGGCGAGCCGGACCAGAGCGGCACCGATCCGCGCGCGCAGGCGCTGCAGGCGCTGTTCGGCGGCCCGCAGCCGCGCAGCGCGGTCGAGAACAACCTGCTCCAGGTCGCCCATGCCGACCGCGCCGCTCTGGGCGCCCGCTCGGTCGCCGGCGATCCGCAGACGGCGGTGGTGAGCCGCGGCACGCTCGTCCAGACCATGCTCGCGCTGCCCGAGGGCGACGGCCAGGAAGCCCGCGTCAGCGTCCCGCAATAAGGCCTAGAACGCCAGCTCCAGCGTCAGCCTGACGCCCGCGTCCTGGCCGGGCGCGGCCGGCAGATCGGTGTCGACATAGGAAAGGCCGATCTCGGTGTTGGGGATGCCCGGTAGCTGGACATGGTAGCGCGCGCCGAGCGACCAGGTCCAATAGCTGCCGTAGCGGCCCCAATCCTGCCGCCCCGCCTGGGCGGTGAAGGCCCACGGCCGGAACGGAACGCTGACGTCGGCCTGGCCATAGATGTAGAGCATGTCCTCATGCCCGGTCGCCGCCTGCGACGGCGCATATTTGGCGCCGCCCGTCATCTGCACCGGACCGATCAGATAGGAGAGCGACGCATAAGGCTCGGCATGGTCGGTGGCGCCGGCGCCGCCGGCGAAGGCGTAATACATCAGCCCGGCGTCGAGATCGAAGCCACCGCCGAGGTCGGCGCCATAACCGGCGTAAAGGTCGAACTGCAGGTCGCCCTGGGCGCGGAAGGCGGGGTTGCGCAGCCGGAAAGGATCGTTGCCGCGCAAGACCGTCCCGCGCGCGCCGGCATAGAGGCCGCTGTCGTGCCGGACCATGATCCCCGCCTGCGCCGCCGGATCCTCGTCGGAGCGCGAGACGCCGCGAAAGCGGTAATCGGACATCAAGATCAGCTCGCCGCTGGCCTCGAAGGCGCCCGGCGCCGCCGTCGGCGCGCTCTCCGGCTGCGCCGCGGCGGGGGTTGGGGCGAGGAGCAGAGTGGCGAGCACGAACTTCTTCATTGCTGCGGGGGTGCCCCAGCCGCGATGAACAGGCAATGGCCGTTAGCGCTTCCTTAGCGCCGGGCGATTAGCCTTGGCGGCGATGACGCACCAGGCGCCGCCTTCCCCCGCCCCGCCCGGCGCCGATCCGGGCCGCCAGGTCGCGCAGCTGCGCGAGGCGCTGCGGCTGGTCGAGCGGATCGCCGGCCGGCCCGACCGCGCGACCGACGAGCGCCGCCTCGACGAAGCAGCGCGGATCAGCGAGGCCTATGGCCGCGCCCTTCCCGTCGCCCAACGCCGCTTCGAGGCGCTCGCCGCCGAAACCGCGGTGTGGGCCGCCGCCGGCGTCGAAGCGCTGCTGGCCGCCGGCGAGCCCGCCCCGCGCGTCGCCGCCGCCCGACTCGCGCGCGCGCTGGAGAAGACGCTCAGCGAGCTGGCGGAGCTTCTTTAGGCCAGTCCTTCACGTGAACGTCGCGCTGCGCGAAGGGGATCTTGATCCCGTTCTCCTTGAACAATTCCCAGACCCGGTTGAGGATGTCGGAGCGGACCGCGCCGATGCCCGCTTCCGGGTCGAGGATCCAGATGCGGATTTCGTGCTCGATCGCGCTTTCCCCGAACGCGGTCATCCAGACCGCGGGCTTGGGCGTGGCGAGGACCCGCGGGCTTGCGTTCGCCGCCTCGATCATCAGCTGCTGGGCAAGCTTGACGTCGCAATCATAGGCGACGCCGATCGGGATCGAGATGCGGACGTCGCGGGTCGAATAGGACCAGTTGACGACCTCCTGGGTCATCAACAGCTCGTTGGGGATCAGATATTCCTTGCCGTCGCGGGTGACGATCGAGACCGCGCGGACGCCGATCTTGTTGACCTGGCCGAAGCTCTCGCCGACCGAAATGACGTCGCCCGGCTTGATCGACCGGTCCATCAGCAGGATGATGCCGGCGATCAGATTGCCGAACGTCTTCTGCAACCCGAAGCCGACCGCGAGGCCGAACGCCCCCGAGAAGAAGGCGAGCGCGGTGAGGTCGATGCCGGCAAGGTCGATGCCGACGAAGAAGGCGATGGTGACGATCGCGATCGCGGCGAGCTTCTGGGTCAGCAGCCGCTGGGTCGGATCGAGGCCGCCGGCATGCTTCAGCGACTGGACGATCAGCCGGTTGGCGAGCTTCACCGCCGCGTAGATCGCGAGCAGGGCGATGACGAGCTGGATCAAGGCCAGCAGGGAGAGCCGGCGCGTCCCCACCGCGAAGGCGAGCGTGTCGAGCGGCTGGGTAATCTTGGTAAGGCCGCCCATCGCGTCGGCGAGGATGGCGATGAACAGGAACAACGCCAGCGCCCAGGCGATCCAGCGCGAGAGGCTGAGGCCGCGGGCGATGTGGCGCACCACCATCGCCGCCGCCGCGGCGGCGAACAGGCCCAGCAGGAAGGCGGCCGGCGGCGGCCAAGGATGGACGCGCAGCGCGACGATCAGCGCCGGCCAGATGATCAGGTAGCGGACCAGCGCGCAGACCCTGGGCACGATCCCTTCGGCGCGGGCGCCGGCCTTGCGCTCCCAATAATCGGCGATGTGCGGCCCCGCCCAATGTCCCGCCAGCCAGGCGATTGCGATCGTCGCGGCGGCGATGCCGGCGGCGAGCCCGGTCGCGCCGAGCGCGGCGGCGTCGGGCAGCGGAAGACCGAGATCGGCGGCGAGCGCCCTCATCCGCCGTCTCCATGGCGGCCGAGCGCCGCGGCGAGGTCGGCGATCAGATCGTCGGGCTCCTCGAGGCCGATATGGAGCCGTACCAGCGGACCTTCGAGGTTCAGCGGCGCCGCGGTGCGCACCGGATCGGCCGGCAAGGCCAGGCTCTCGTAACCGCCCCACGAGTAGCCGATGCCGAACAGCTCGAGCGAGTCGACAAGCCGCGCGCGCGCCGCATCGCCGCCGCCGGCAAGGACGAAGGAGAACAGCCCCGTCGCGCCCGAAAAATCGCGGACCCAGTGCTCATGGCCGGGGCAGCCCGGCAGGGCCGGATGGAGGACACGCGCCACCTGCGGCTGCGCCTCGAGCCAGTGCGCAACCTTGAGCCCATTCTCCTCGTGCCGCCGCAGCCGGACGTCGAGCGTCCGCAACCCCCGCAGCGCCAGCCAGGCGTCGTCCGGCCCCGCCGCCTGCCCGAGCACGCGGCGCGCCTGCTCGAGCCGCGGCGCCAGCTCCTCGGTCGCAGTCACCGAGCCCAGCATCAGATCGGCATGGCCGCCGATATATTTGGTGCAGGCGAGGATCGAGAGATCGGCGCCGGCGGCGATCGCCTGGAAATAGAGCGGCGTCGCCCAGGTGTTGTCGATCAGCGTCACCAGCCCCTTCGCCCTGGCGACCGCGCAGATCGCCGGAACGTCCTGGACCTCGAACGTGTGGGTGCCGGGGCTTTCCATGAAGATCGCTCGGGTGCGCTTCCCGACCAGCGCCTCGATGCCGGCGCCGATCAGCGGATCGTAATAGGTGGTCGTCACCCCGAAGCGCTTGAGCACGGTGTCGCACAAAGCGCGGGTCGGGCCGTAGGCGGTGTCGACCATGAGGAGCTCGTCGCCTGTTTCCAGTATCGACAGCAGGGCCGCCGCCACCGCCGCCGCGCCCGACGGGAAGAGCCGCGTCATCGCGGCCCCGGGCTCAAGCTCGGTCAGCGCCTCGCACAAGGCCCAGCTCGTCGGGGTGCCGTTGCGGCCGTAATGGAGAGTGCCGTCAGTGGGCGGGTAGGCCGCCTTCATCTCGGCGACGCTGTCGAACAGGATGGTGGAGGCGCGCCACACGGCGGGGTTGACCAGCCCCTGCGTCCATTCCGGGCGCCGGCCGGCCTCGACGAGCCGGGTCGCGGGCTTCTTGCCCGTCACGCCGCGCCCTGCGCCTTGGGCGTTGCAGGATCGGCGCCCCATTCGGACCAGCTGCCGTCATAGAGCCGCACGTCCTTCTTGCCGAGCAGGTGGGCGCCGAACAGGACGACGGCCGCGGTGACGCCCGAGCCGCAGGTCGTCACCATCGGCCGGGCGAGGTCCACGCCCGCCGCGTCGAACAGGGCGCGCAGCGCTTCGCCGTGCTTCCATGTGTTGTCGGCGTTGAAGAACTCGCTCTGCGGGGCGTTCTTCGATCCGGGAATGTGCCCCGGCTCGACCCCCGGCCGCGGTTCCACGTCCCCTCCGGCGAAGCGGGCGGCGGGCCGCGCGTCGACCACCTCCTCGCCGGCCAGCGCGAGCAGCGCCGTCTTGTCGGCCACCGCCGCGCGATCGAGGAAGGCGGTGAAATGGCCGTGGCGGTGCCGGTCGCGCCCGGCCGCCAGCGGCCGCCCCTCCGCTCGCCATTTCTGCAGGCCGCCGTCGAGCAAGGCGACATGACGGGCGCCGAAGACGCGCAGCATCCACCAGGCCCGCGCGGCGCTGTGCAGCGGGCTGTTGTCGTAGACAAGGAAGCGGTTGCCGTCGCCCAGCCCCAGGGACTGCATCCGGCTGGCGAACTTGGGCTCGGACGGCAGCATGTGCGGCAGCGGGCTCGCGGAATCGGCAATCTCGTCAATGTCGAAGAAGACCGCGCCCGGGATATGCGCGGCCTCATGTTCGGCGCGGGCGTCGCGGCCCATGCCGGGCAGGAAATAGGTCGCGTCGATCACCCGCAGATCGGGAGCGCCGAGCTCGGCGTCCAGCCAGTCGGTCGAAACCAGCGAGTCCATTGATGCGTCCTAGGACAGCATCGGCTAGCTGACCACCCGCTCGATCACGCCGAGCCGCGCCAGCGCGTCGAGATACTCAGCGACCTCCTCGATCGGCGCGGCGCCGACGGTGGCGGCAAGCTCGTCGCGGATCTCGCCGACGCTGCGGCGCCCGTCGACGAGGTTCAGCGCCTCATAACCGAACGGCGCGCCCTCGCCGTCGGGCTGACGCGTGAGGAGGCGTGGACGAGGCAGGTGCGCCCGGGCGAGATGGTCGTCGAACCAGCTGTAGCCGAACCCGTCCATCGGCCCCTCGAACCGCACCCGCCGGTAGACCGGCCCGGCGGGCGTCGCCGGCCTGATCGGGGCGAGTACCGTGGACAGCCAGAAGCTGGTGCCCTGTGGGAGCGTCCCGAACGGGCCGGTCGAAACGATCGCCGCCTGCTCCGATTGCCGGTAATGCCGCCAGGGCGCCAGCATCTCCTCCACGCTCGCGCCGGCGACGCGCAATGCCTCCTCGCGGCGCATCGCCTCTGCCGCCCGGTCCAGCGACTCCGCCTGCATTGCCGACATCATCGCCTGCACGGTCGCGCGCGACGGATAATTGGCGAGAAACCAGCCCGAGGCGGCGGCGATGAACATCGCCCGCCGCATCTTGGTCGGATCGAGATTGTCGGGCAGGTCGCGCTGGGTGTGGATGTAGCGGTCGGGCCAATCGGCGATGTAGATGACCGGCACCCGCCAGCTCCCCTCCGCCCAGACCTGATGGTCGCTGCCTTCGTTGAAGCCGCCGATTTCGGCTTGCAGCGCGCGCCGGTTGCCCTCCGGGTCGACCAGCGGCATCTCGGCCGTGCCGGTGTCGGCATAGGCCATCGACTGGGCGTTGACGTAGCGGGCGAAGGCGAAGCCGACATCCGAAACGAAGCTCGGCAGGCTCGGCGGCGAGCCGTGCACGCGCAAAATCGACTTGGTGACCTCGGTATTGCCGCCGATCATGTCGAGATGGATCGTCGCCAGCGCCCGGCGGGCGAATTCGGGCCGGGCGTTCAAAAGCGCGATCGTCCCCTCCATCTCCGCCGGCCAGAGGAAGCGGATCGTCCGCGCCGGCTGCGGCAACGCCCCGCTCGCGACCAGGCGATGGAGCGTGCGCGCGATCTCGAGCTCGCCGGCGCAGCCGCTGGCATTGTCGTTGGCGCCCGGCGAGGGGTGGTCGAGGTGGCAGGAGAAGACGATTTCGTGGCTGCGGTCGCGGCCGGGGATGATCGCGGTCGGGATGAGGTAGGCGCTTGGCACCTGCCCGGCGTCGACCTCGGCGCGAAGATGGACGGCCTCGCCGCGCCGCAGCCGCTCCTGCCAGCCATGGGCGCGCGCCGGCGAGACCATGAAGGCGAAGGTCGGGTGCGCCGCGAAGGTGTCGAGATGGCCCCAGCGGACCAGGCTCTGGTCCTCGCCCCACCAGGCGGTGCGCTGGTTCTGCGCCCAGGAGACGATCCCCGCCGCGCCGTAGCGCCCGACTGCCAGCTCCTGGATCGCGCCCGGTTGCGAGGACGTGAGGACCAGCCGCCCGCGCACGTCCTTGCCTTGATAGTCGCTCTCGGCGGTGCCGGCGCCGATGTCGACGAGGTCCGCCTCGGCGCGGCCCGAAACGCTGTCCTGGGCGAGGCCGATCGGCTGCTCGGCCCAGGAGGCTACCCGCTCGCGCCCGTCCCACAATTCGGCGAAGCGGGCGTTCCAGCCGGGACGCGAGCGCTGGGTGCCGTAGAAGGTCCGCCCGTCGGCCGGCAGCGAGAGGATCTCGACCCCGTCGAGGCCGTATTCGGCGAGCCGGTCGCGGATCGTCTCGGCGGCGGCGCTATAGCCCTCCGAGCCGCGCATCCGGTGGTGCTGCGCGAGTGTTCGCACCGTGCGCAGCGCCGCCGATCCGGAAAGCTCGGCGCCGATCGCCTCGCCCTGGCCGGGCGGCAGCAACGGCGGCGCGGCCGCGACCAGCAGCGGCGCCAGCGCGAGCAGAGCGAGCGCCTTCAGCGCGCGCTCCGGCGCAATGGCCGCTTCAGGTAGAATTCGCTGTAATAGGCCTGGAAGAAGGCCGCCGCCGGCACCGCGACGATCGCGCCTAAGAGGCCGAAGGCGAGCGCGAAGGCGAGGGTGAAAAAGAGCAAGAGCACCGGATGCATCTGCATCGCCGCGCCGCGGATCTTGGGCGCGACCACGCTTCCCAATATCTCGTTGGAGACCAAGTAGTAGAGGGTGACCCAGACCGGCGTCATCGGCCCGACGGTGAGCGAGAGAAGGATCGGCGGAATCGCCATGACGTAGCCGCCGATCCGCGGGATGAAGTCGGCGAAGAAGGCCAATGCCGCCCAGACCAAGGGCGCCGGCACGTCCATCAGCGACAGAAAGACGAACACCGCGACCGCCTGGATTGCGCCGATGACGAGGCTGGCCTTGGTCCAGCCGATCACCGAATAGGCGGCGCGACGGTAGGCGCGCGACCCGGGTGCGAGTGCGTAGCGCGGCAGGCTGCCGAGATAGGCGCGCAGGATCGGCATGGGATCGAGGACGATGAAGGAGACGGTGCTGAAGAAGACCAGCATCAGCGCGACCGCGCCGAGCAGTGAGAGCGAGATGCCGCCCAGCCCCTGGAACAGCTCGGCGGCCGACGGCGCCAGCGAAGCGGTGCCCGAGCCGCCGCTGAAATAAGCGTGCAGCTCGGGATAGCGCGCGAACAAGGCGGCGAGCTGGCCGTCGATCCGCACGACGAAGGCGGGCAGCTGGTCGACCAACAGCACGATCTGCTGGGTGAGCTGCGGGATGACCAGCGCGGCGAGCAATGCGATCGTGCCGAAGAAGAGCAGCAAAGTGAGCGGCCCCGCCCAGCGCCGCGACAGCCCGCGGCGGACGAACCATTCGACCGGCGCCGACAGCGCGATCGCCACCACCGCCGCGAAGAACAGCAGCAGGATCGCGATTACGATCTTCTGCAGGAACCACAAGGCGACCACCGCCGCGGCCGCCGCCAGCACGAAGCCGAGCCAGGAGGCGAACAGGCCGGATCTCTTGGGGCTCGTTGCGGCTTCGGACTCCATCTTCGCCTCCTAGCGCCAAGTCGGGCGAGCGGCTAGAGAGACCGCCATGGCCCTCACCCATCTCGGCCGCTCGAGCGCGCTGCCGGCATCGCCCGAGGAAGCGGTGCTGGACTACGTCCCCAATCCGCGCCCGGGCACCACCTATCTCGTCCGCTTCGCCGCGCCCGAATTCACCACGCTGTGCCCGGTCACCGGCCAGCCCGATTTCGCCCATCTCGTCATCGATTACGCGCCGGACCAGCAGATCGTCGAATCCAAGTCGCTGAAGCTGTTCCTCTCCTCGTTCCGCGCCCATTGCGGCTTTCATGAGGAGGTGACGGTCGGCATCGCCCAGCGCCTCGTCGCCGAGATGCAGCCGCTGTGGCTCAGGATCGGCGGCTATTGGTATCCGCGCGGCGGCATCCCGATCGACGTCTTCTGGCAATCCGGGCCGCCGCCCGAAGGCTTGTGGGTGCCCGACCAGGGCGTCGCCCCCTATCGCGGCCGGTGAAGATCGCGGTTCATGGCGCCGGCTCGATCGGCTGCTGGGTCGGCGGCACCTGGGCTGCCTGCGGCCTCGAAATCACCCTGATCGGGCGCGAGCGCGTCGGGCGCGAGATCGCCGAAAATGGCCTCACCCTCACCGATAGCGACGGCGGCCGGATCGAACTCCGCCCCGACCAGATCCGCTTCTCGGCCCGGCCCGAGGATCTCGCCGGCGCCGACCTGATCGCCTTATGCGTCAAAAGCACCGGGACCGAGGCCGCCGCGGGCGAAATCGCCCGCCATGCCCGCAAGGACGTGACCGTCATCAGCTTCCAGAACGGAGTCAGCAACGTCGACCTGCTCAAGGCGAAGCTGCCCGAAGCCAACGTGCTGCGCGGCATGGTCCCGTTCAACGTCGCCGCGCTCGGCAACGGCCGTTGGCACAAGGGCGTCGCCGGCACCCTGTGGGTCGAGGATCATGAAGTCTCCCGCGCGCTCAAGGCGCGGATCGGCAATTGCCCCGGCCGCCTCCATCTCTCGGACGACATGGTCGCCGTCGCCTGGGGCAAGCTGCTCATCAACCTCAACAATGCGGTCAATGCGCTGTCGGGCAAGACATTGCTCGAGCAGCTCCAGGACCGCAATTACCGGCGCATCTTCGCGGCGACGCAGATCGAGGGGCTCGAGATCCTGAAGGCCGCGGGCATAAAGCCCGCCAAGACCGGTCCGATTTCGCCCCAGCTGATGCCGCACGTGATCGGCGCGCCCGATTTCATCTTCCGCCCGCTGGTGCTGAAGCGGCAGAAGATCGACGCCAACGCCCGCTCCTCGATGGCCGACGATTTCGCGGCCGGGCGGCCGACCGAGATCGACTATCTGAACGGCGAGGTGGTGCGGCTCGCCCACTCGCTCGGCCGGGGCGCGCCGATCAACGAGGAGATCGTCAAGCTGGTGCGGCTGGCCGAGGCCGGCGTCGAGAAGAGGTGGGAAGCGAAGGAATTGCGGGCGCACCTGCTCGAAGGGCACCGCCCGGCGCCTGGCTTCGGCTACTGACTTTCGTTTGACAGCCGCTTTGCCGCGCGCCATGCGCCGGCCGGGGACATTGTAACACGAAAGGCTGCTTATGCGCCGGTTCCCGCTCGTTTCCTCCCTCGCCATTGCCCTTGCCGCCTGCGCGACCACCGGCAGCTCGCCACCTGCCCCGCCGGCCGCGAACGCCCAGGTGCCGAGCCAGCTGCCGCGCAACGCCCGCCCGCTTCATTATTCGATCGCGATCGTGCCCGACGCGGCCCATCTGCGCTTCACCGGCAGCGAGCAGGTCGACATCGAGGTGCTCGAAGCGACCGACACGATCGTCGTCAACGCCGCCGAGCTCGAATTCGCTTCGGTGACGGCCGATGGCGGCCGTCCGGCGCGGGTATCGACCGACGCCGACGCCCAGACCGCGACCTTCCGCTTCGCCGACACGCTGAGCCCGGGCCGGCACCGGCTCGCCATCGCTTATGCGGGCAAGATCAACACCCAGGCCGCGGGCCTGTTCGCGCTCGATTACCAGAGCGAGGCCGGGCCGAAGCGCGCTTTGTTCACCCAGTTCGAGGCGCCCGACGCGCGCCGCATGTTCCCGGGCTGGGACGAGCCCGCCTTCCGAACGCCCTACGACCTCAGCGTCACCGTCCCCGCCGGCCAGCAGGCGATCGGCAACATGCCCGAGGCCGGTCGCGAGGTGCAGGCCGACGGCAGCGCGATCGTCCGCTTCCAGACCACGCCGGCCATGTCGAGCTATCTCCTGTTCCTCGCGGTCGGCGAGTTCGACCGGATCACCGCGACCGCCGCCGGCACCGAGGTCGGCGTCGTCACCCGCCGCGGCGCCGGCGAGCAGGGCCGCTGGGCGCTGCAGAGCCAGGTCCAGATCCTGCCCTGGTACAATCAATATTTCGGCACCCGCTATCCGCTGCCCAAGCTCGACAACGTCGCCGGTCCGGGCACCGCCCAGTTTTTCGGCGCGATGGAGAATTGGGGCGCGATCTTCTCCTTCGAGAACATCCTGCTCGTCGATCCGGCGATCACCACCGAGCGGCGGCGCCAGGCGATCTTCGAGGTCGACGCGCACGAAATGGCGCATCAGTGGTTCGGCGATCTCGTCACCATGGCGTGGTGGGACGACATCTGGCTCAACGAAGGTTTCGCCTCGTGGATGGCGACCAAGGCGACGGCGGCGCTGCATCCCGAATGGGAGCCGCTGCTCGGCACGATCGAAGGCCGCGAGGCGGCGATCAACCTCGATTCGCTCGCCACCACCCACCCGGTCGTCCAGCACGTCACCACCGTCGACCAGATGAGCCAGGCGTTCGACGCGATCACCTACCAGAAGGGCGAGGCGGTGATCACCATGCTCGAAGACTATGTCGGCGAGGCGGCGTGGCGGAGCGGCGTGCGCGCCTATGTCGCCCGCTACCGGCTCGGCAACACGATGACCGACGATCTGTGGCGCAGCGTCGAGACGGCCGCACATCGCCCGATCACCCAGATCGCGCACGATTTCACGCTGCAGCCGGGGGTGCCGCTGATCCGCGTCGAAAGCGCCCAATGCGCCGGCGGGCGGACCGACGTCGCGCTCAGCCAAAGCGAATTCAGCCGCGACCGGCCGGACAAGCCGCCGCTCGCCTGGCACGTCCCGGTGATCGCCGCGGCCGGCGGCGCGGCGGCCCGCACCCTGGTCGAAGGCGGCTCCGCCCGGCTCGCCGTGCCGGGCTGCGGCCCGCTCGTCGTCAATTACGGCCAGACCGGCTATTACCGGACGCTCTACAGCCCGGCTTTGCTCGCCACCCTCACCGGCAACTTCCCGCGCCTGCGGCCGATCGACCAGATCGGGCTGCTCGCCGACACCTGGTCGCTCGGCCTCGCCGGCCATCAGAGCCCCGCGGCCGCGCTCGACATGATCGACACGGTGCCGGCGAGCGGCAACAGCCGCCTGTGGATCCGGGCGGCGGCGATCCTCACCCAGATCAAGGGCATGTACGACGACGATCCCGCCCATCAGGCGATGCTCGCCCGCTACGCCTCGGCGAAGCTGGGTCCGCTGCTCCGCCGGCTGGGCTGGAGTCCGCGCACCGGCGAGCGGCCCGGCGATGCGATCCTGCGCGGCGAGCTGATCGACACGCTCGGCGAGTTCAGCGATCCCGACGTCGTCACCGAGACCAACCGCCGCTTCGCCGCGGGCGATCCCTCGATCACCGCCGGCCCCTTGCGCGAAACCCTGCTCGGCATCATCGCCTACAATGCCGATGCCGCGACCTGGGAGCGGCTGCGGACGATGGCGCGCGATGAGCGGACCCCGCAGGTCAAGGTCCAGCTCTACCGGTTGCTCGGCGGCGCCCGCGATCCCGCTTTGGCGCGGCGCGCGCTCGAGCTCGCGCTGACCGACGAGCCCGGCGCGACCAATGCCAGCCAGATCGTCTCCGCCGTCGCCGCGGAACATCCCGACCTCGCCTTCGATTTCGCGCTGCGCAATCGCGAGCGGGTGATGGCGCTGGTCGACGCCTCGTCGAGCTCGCGCTTCCTGCCCGGCCTGGCCTCCCGCTCGGCCGATCCGGCGATGGTCGGGAAATTGCGCGACTATGCCGCCCGCTACATGACGCCGCAGTCGCGCGGCGCCGCCGACCGCGCGATCGCCGCGATCGAGGACCGCGTCCGCGTCCGCCGCGAGCGGCTGCCCGACATCACCCGCTGGCTGGAGGCGAAGGCCGGTTAAGCCGCCGCCCTCGCCGTGTGGCGGTAGAGCCAGGCGATCATGGCGATGAAGACGAGCGTGCCGGCGACGATCCCGACGGTCGCGAAATTGTCGCCGACGAGGGAAATCGGCGCGCCGTTGCCGGTCGCGGCGACGATGCCGGCGAAGGCGACGTTCAAGAGGCTGTCGCCGACGATGAAGCCGGTCGCGAGCAGCACCCCCATCCTTTTGGTGAAGGCCGGGTCGCGGCTCTTTTCGGCGCGCTTGTCGTAGAGCTTGCCGAGCACCGCGCCGATCACCACCGGCAAGGTCACCGCCATCGGCAAATAGATGCCGATCCCGACCGCGAGCGGCGGCAGCCGCAGCAGCTTCGCGCGCCCGAGCATCGCGTCGAGGATGACCGCGATCACGCCGACCCCGGCGCCGAGACCGATCATCTTCCAGTTGAGGTCGCCGCCGAGCACGCCGGTGGCGAGCGCCGAGATCAGCGCCGCCTGCGGCGCCGGCAGGGCCTGCGCGCCGACGCCGGGCGCGCCGGCGAAGCCGTAGGCGACGTTGAGCATGGAGAGGACCGGCGGGATGACGAGCGCGCCGAAGATCACGCCGTAGACCAGGGCCACCTGCTGCCGCCACGGCGTCGCCCCGACCAGCTGGCCGGTCTTGAGATCCTGGAGATTGTCGTTGGAGATGGTGGCGATGCCGAACACGATCGCGGTCGTGAACAGGGCATAAGCGATCAGCGCCTGCGTCTCCCCGGCCGCGCCGGCGCGGCCCCACCAGAGCGCGAGCAGCAAGGCGGCGGAGAGGATGGCGAGGATGCCGATCCCCGAGATCGGGCTGTTCGAGGCGCCGATCAGCCCTGCCATGTAGCCGCAGACCGAGGCGATGACGATGCCGGCGACGAGCACGAAGACGAGCGTGCCGGCGATCAGCGGCACCGCGTAGGGGGCGAGCGGCCCGCCTGCGATGAACAGCCAGAGCAGGATCGCGATCGGCACCAGCGAGGCCAGGATGACGAGGGCGACGGTGCCGATCGGGATGTCGCGCTCGACCAGCGGCAGCTCGGCGGCGCGCCCGGCGGCGCGATGCCGCGACGCGGCCATCGCCGAGCGGATGCCGCCGAAGATCGGCCCGATGATCCTGAGCAGCGTCCAGACCGCCGCGACGCCGATCACGCCGGCGCCGAAGAAGCGCACGTCGGAGCGGAACAGGGTGCTGGCCACCTCCTCGGCGGCGCCGGGCAGGCCGCTGGTCAGGATCGGCAGCAGGATCGCCCAGGCGATGAGCAGGCCGACCAGCATCGCCATCCCGACCGAGATGCCGACGAGATGGCCGGCACCGATCAGCGCGAAGGAGAGGCCGCCCGATATGCCGGTGGAGGACGAGCCGACCTTGAAATAGTGCGCCGCTTCCTCGGCGAGCAGCCGGGTCTTGGCGACGAGCGTGAAGGCGGCGGACGCGACCGCGCTCAGGATGATCAGCCGTAGCCCTTTCTCGTTCTCCTCGTCCCCTTCGCGCGAGCCGGCGCCGCATTTCAGCACCTCGGCGGCGGCGACGCCTTCGGGATAGGGCAGCTCGGTGTCGACGACGAGGGCGCGCCTCAATGGCACCGAGAACATCACGCCGAGCACGCCGCCGACCGCGGTCACCGCGGCCGTCGTCCAATAGGGAAAGCCGGTCCACCAGCCGATGATGACGAGGCCGGGCAGGACGAAGATGATCGCCGCCAGCGTCCCCGCCGCCGAGGCGACCGTCTGGACGATGTTGTTTTCGAGGATCGTCGAGGAGGCGAACATCCTCAAGACCGCCATCGAGATGACGGCGGCCGGGATCGAGGTCGCGAAGGTGAGGCCGACGCGCAGCCCGAGATAGACGTTGGCGGCGGTGAAGACGAGGGTGATGGCGCCGCCCAGGATGACGGCGCGCAGCGTCAGCTCGCCGCGCGACGCGTCCCGGGCGGTGGCATCGGTCACCCGCTCAGCGCGCTGGCGCGGCGGCGCGGGCCAGTTCCACGCCGATATAGGCCGGCGGCGCGTTGCCGCGGCGCACCAGCAGCAGGACGGTGTTGCGCCCCGCCCGCCGCGCCGCGTCGACCGCCGCGGCGGCGGCCTCGGGCGTCGGCACGGCGATCTGGTTGATCGACAGGATGATGTCGCCCGGCTGCAGACCCTTCTGACCGGCGTCGCTGTTCGGGTCGACGCCGCCGACGACGAGGCCGCGCAGGTTCGCGTCGCGGATCTGGAGTTGCTGAGCGAGCGCCGGGGTCAGCGCCCGGACGGCGAGGCCGAGGCTCTGCTGGGTCGAGCGCTGGCCGGTCGACTGCGCCTCTTCGGTGGGCTTGCCGCCCGGTTCCACGGCGGGCGCCTGCTCGTCGACGCCGCCCAGCCGCGCCACCTCTTCCTCGCTGGGCCGCTCGGCAATGGCGATGGTGACGTTACGCCGCTGGCCCTGGCGGATCAGCTCAATCGGCACGCGCGCGCCGATCGCCTGTTGGGCGACGATAAAGGCGAGGGTCTGGTCGGGCGTGACCGGCTCGCCGGCGACGGTGACGACGACGTCGCCCTGCTCGATGCCGGCGCGGGCGGCGGGGCCGCCCGGGGTGACCGAGCGGATCAGCACGCCGCGGTTGCGCGGGATGCCGAGCGCGGCGGCGACGCCTTCATCGATGTCCTGCATGCCGACGCCGATATAGCCGCGCCGGACGTGATCGCCGCGGCGCAGCGTCTCGACCACCGGCCGGATCTGCTCGGCGGGAATGGCGAAGCCGATGCCGATATTGCCGCCGGTCGGCGAATAGAGCGCGGTGTTGATGCCGATCACGTTGCCGTTCAAATCGAACATCGGCCCACCCGAATTGCCCGAATTGATCGCCGTGTCGGTCTGGATATAGCGGTCGTAGAGGCCCGCGCCGATGTTGCGGTGCAGCGCCGAGACGATGCCGGCGGTGACGGTGCCGCCGAGCCCGAACGGGTTGCCGATCGCCAGCACCCAGTCGCCGACCCGCACCCGGGTCGAATCGGCGAAGCGCACGAACGGCAAGGGTCGGGTCGGCGTGATCTTCAGGAGAGCGATGTCGGAAACGACGTCGCGCCCGACCACCTCCGCCTCGAACTCGGTGCGGTCGGCGAGGGTCACCGTGATCTGCTCGACCACCGCGTCCTGACGGGCCGGCGCGACGACATGGTTGTTGGTGACGATATAGCCGTCGGGCGAGATGATGAAGCCGGAGCCGAGCGAGCCGCCGCGCTGGGTGACCGGGCCCTCGTCCTGCTGCTGGTTCTGGCTGTCGCCGCCGAAACGGCGGAAGAATTCTTCGAAGCCCGGCGGCAGCTGGCGGCGCTGCACGGTGACGCTCTGCCGGGTCGAGATGTTGACCACCGCCGGCTGGAGGCGCTCGGCGAGGTTGGCGAAGCTCATCGGCGCCCCGCCGGGCGGGGCGGCGGCGATCGTGCCCGGCTCGTTTTGCGCGGTCTGCGCGCCGACCGGGTTGAGGCTCAGGGTCGCGGCGGCGCCGCCGAGGAGGATGGCGCCGGTGATGCCATAAACGTAACGCACTTTGGTGGTCCCTTCCTAATCTCGTTCGCGCCCGGAGCCCTCAGGCGCCTTCGCAAGGCTATGTAGGACGTCTGAATGGGGATTGAATGGGTGCCGGTTCATCGGCCGCTTCCCCGGAATTGCCGCAAATAGTCGTTATTGGGGGAAAGGATGATGTTGGTGCGCCCGCGCGGCTGTTCGCCAGTGCCCGTCTCGTTGATGAAGCTGATCTGATAGGACTGCATCGCCCGGTAGAAATCGTAGAAGTCGGGATCCCGGTTGTACGCCCGGGCATAGGTCGCCGCCGCTTCGGCGTCGGCCTCGGCGCGGATGATCTGAGCCTGCTTGTAGCCCTGCGCCTCGATCGAGCGTGCCTCCTGCTCGCGCGCGGTGCGCATCCGTTCATAGGCTGAATCGAGCGGAGTGCCGCTGGGCAGGTCGGCGTGCTTGATGCGGACGTCGACGATCTCGGCGCCGTACTGGCGGGCGACGCGGTTGAGGGCGCTTTGGATGTTGTCCATCATCTGGCCGCGCTCGGGGCTGAGCAGCGCGGCGAACGGCCGGCGGCCGAGCTCGTTCCTGAGCGCCGAGGCGAGAATCGGCCGCAACTGGTTGCTGACATTCTCCTCGTTGCGCGCGGAGATGTACATTCTGAGCGGGTCGACGATCCGGTAGCGGGCGAAGGCGTCGACTTCGATCCGATATTGCTCGGTCGAGAGGACCTGCTGGTTGTCCAGCCCGATCGACTGGATGCGCTTGTCGATCCAGACGATCTGCTCGAGGAAGGGGATGCGCGCGGCGAGGCCGGCGCCGGTACGCCCAAAGGCTTCGCCATGCCGGTATTTGTTGAGGGTGCGCTGCGGCTCGCCGAAGCGGACGATTACCGCCTGCTTGGTCTCGGGCACGATCGCGAAGGTGCTGGCGACCAGGACCAGGAGCAGGATCGTGAGCAGCGCGAGCGGGATCGGGTTTCTGAGCATGCGGATCATCGGGCCGGCGCTCCTTCCGCCTGGGGCTGGGGCGCGGCGCGGCGGCCCACTTCGGGGAGCGGCAGATAGGTCGTGACGCCCGGCGTCTCGACGATCGTCGTGTCGACGTGCTGGAGGACGCGCTCCATCGTCTCGTAATACATCCGCCGCCGGGTCACTTCCGGGGCGGCGCGATATTCGGCGTAGATTTTCTCGAACTCGGCCGCCGCGCCCTGGGCGCGGGCGGTCTGCTGGAGAGCGTAGGCGCGCGCCTGGTTCATCGCGCTCTGGGCGCGCTGCTGGGCGGCGGAGACGGCGAGGAACGCCTCGTTGACCGCCTGCGGCGGCGCCGACTGGTTGATCGCGACGCCCTGGATCTGGACGCCGGAGCCGTAATCGTCGAGCAGCTGCTGCATCGCCTGCTCGACCCGTTGCTCGATGTCGGCGCGGCCGGCGCCGAGCGCGTCGTCGAGCGAGACCCGCGCGACCGCGGCGCGCATCGTGCTTTCGGCGACCTCGCGGATCGTCGCCTCCGGGTCGCTCATCTGGAACAGGAAGAGCTCCGGGCTCTTGATATTCCAGCGCACCGAATAGGCTAGATCGATGACGTTCTGGTCTCCGGTCAGGATCAAATTCTCACCGCTGCCGGGAATCGGGATGGTCCGGATCTCCTCGACGTCCAGCCGCCTGACGCCGCCGATCGGCCACGGCCAGGAAAAGCCGATGCCCGGCCCCATCGTCCGCGAATAATAGCCGAAGGTGGTGACCACGCCGCGCTCCTGCGGGCCGATCCGCCAGACGCTGGTGAACAGGATCCAAAGCGCGAGGAAGGCGATCAGGCCGTAGAGCCAATAGGGCCGGCCGTCGCGCGGCAGGCCGCTGCCGAATCGCTCGCGGCTCTTGCGGAAGAATTCGTCGAGCGGGCCAGGCTCGCCGCCGCCCCTTGCCGGCTTGCGGCGGCGCTGGCCCCATGGGTTGCGCGGCCCGCCGCCCTCGCCGCCGGCGCCGTCGTCATCGTCCCCGCCGGGGCCCCAGGGTCCGCCCCGATTGTCGCTGAGCGACGCGCCGTCCCGCGTGCCGCGGCCGAAAATTCGTATCATGGGCGCTCTTATAGGTAGGCCCTCTGCGGAAAAACAGTGCCAAGCGGCGCCGCTTTGCCTATCGGCGGGGCGATGGGCGACGAACTGGAAGCACGGCTGGCGGCAGTCGAGGGCCTGGCGGACCGGATCTCGATGGCGCGGGTCAAGGAGGGGGTCGCCACCGTGATGCTCGACGCCACCGGCCTTTCGGCCGAGCAGCGCGCCCAGCTCGAGCGGCAGGTTCGCGCGGCGACGATCGCCGTGCCCGGCATCGTCGAGACCCGCGTCGCGATGACCGCGGAGAAGGTGCAGCGCACGATCCTTGCGATCGGCAGCGGCAAGGGCGGCGTCGGCAAGTCGACAATCGCCGCCAATGTCGCGGTCGCGCTGGCGCGGATGGGCAGGAAGGTCGGCTTGGTCGACGCCGACATTTACGGCCCCTCCCAACCGCGGATCATGGGCAATGCGAGCCGCCCCGAGCTCGCCGACCAGCAGATCGTGCCGGTTCCCGCGCACGGCGTCAGAATGCTCTCGATCGGCCAGCTGATCGAGCCCGGCACCGCGGTCGCCTGGCGCGGGCCGATGACGGCGAGCGCGCTCACCAGCCTGATGGAGGGCGATTGGGGCGATTGCGAGCTCCTGGTCGTGGACCTGCCGCCCGGCACCGGCGACGTCCAGATGACGCTGATCCAGAAATGGAAGCCGGCGGGCGCGGTGATCGTCTCGACGCCGCAGGATCTGTCGCTGATGGATGCGACCCGGGCGATCGACATGTTCCGCAAGATGGACGTGAAGGTGATCGGCCTGATCGAGAACATGGCCGGCTATCGATGCCCGCATTGCGGCGAGGTCAGCGACCCGTTCGGCTCGGGCGGGGCGGAAGCGGCGGCCGGGGTGATGGGCATCCCCTTCCTCGGCCGCATTCCGCTGCGCATCTCGATCCGCGAGGCCTCCGACGCCGGCCGCCCGCCCGCCGCGGGCGAGGGCGAGGAAGCGGACATCTTCCGCGCCCTCGCCGTTAAGCTGCTCGAGCAAGTTAAATAGGGACAGTCCCTATTTATGGAAAAGAGGGACTGTCCCTGTTTTTGAAGGAGCCGCCCATGCCGCTCACCCGCGACGAGGAGATTTACGCGCTGCTCGCCGAGACGCGCACCATCGCCATGATCGGCGCGTCGGACCGGCCCGACCGGCCGAGCTACGGGGTGATGGCCTATCTCCAGAGCCGCGGCTACCGGGTGCTGCCGGTCAATCCGCAGATCACCGGCGAGCACGTCCATGGCGAATATGTCTGGCGCGACCTCGCCCAGATCGGCGTGCCGATCGACATGGTCGACATCTTCCGCCGGCCGCTCGCCGCCGGCGAAGCGGTCGACGAGGCGATCGCGGCCGGGGCCAAATCGGTCTGGATGCAATTGGGAGTGATCAACGAGGCCGCCGCCGCCCGCGCCGAGGCGGCCGGGCTCAAGGTGGTGATGAACCGCTGCCCGAAGATCGAGATCCCCAGGCTCGGCGTGCCGAAGGTCGGCTAGGGCCGCGACCGCTCGAAGGTGATCGCGGAATAGCCGCGATAGGTGCATCGGCCGAACGGCGTGTAGCCGAGCTTTTCGGCAACGCGGATCGAGGCGGCGTTTTCGGCGTGGATGACGCAGACGCTGCGGCGGAAGCCGAACCCGGCTTCGATCCAGGCCAGCGCGGCCGCGGCCGCCTCGGTGGCATAGCCGTGCCGCTGCGCCCAGGGGGCGATCGCCCAGCCGGCCTCCGGGACGCCGTCGAACCCGGTCCCCAGCCCGCGCTTGAATTGGGCCAGCCCGGCCTCGCCGACGAAGCATCCGGTCGCCTTCTCCTCGAGGGCGACGAAACCGTAGCCGAACAGCGACCAGTTCCCGGCGTGGCGAAGCAGGCGCTTCCAGGCCTCGTCGGAATCGGCCGGCTCGAGCCCGGAAAAGCGCGCCATCTCGCGGTCGGCGGACATCGCGAAATAGGCGGGAAAGTCGGTCGCCGCATGGCGGCGCAGGATCAGCCTGCGGGTCTCGGCGACGACCTCGCCGGACGGCAGCGCATCGGCCCGGTGCCTGCACCGCGAGCTCCGCTGGGGATCGCCGAACAGTCCGGCGGCGAGCCCGGTCGGAAAAAATTCCCGCGAGCGATCCGTCATCGGGCTCGTTCGCGGGTCACGGCGAAAGCGGCGATCGTTCTGGTTGTGCATGATCACCTTAGGCGATCCCGGCGCCGGTGCCGGCGTACATCGCGGCCAGCGTGCTGGCGATAACGCTCATCGTGGTCAGGGTCGCGGCGAGGGCGTACAGGCTGTTGCGGATCATCGTTCTTCTCCCATCATCTCCCCGGCGAGATTGCCGTGGCAGGGTCTTTCTAGCCCGCCCGATTCGCTGCATCCTGAGCCGGCACTGGAATCATCCTGTCCCAGAATCTTTCCAGAATTGGGGGCGGACGGCGGCCGGCTCCAGGCGCAGTGGATGACGGTCGAACGGGCAGGGGAAGTCTGCTACGATCGCCAGCGATGTCCGCGACTTAGGCCTTGAGGTCCGCGGGAAGGAATCGGTATCGACGGGGGCGGGATGCAGGATTGTCTGACCTTCGGCGACTTCACCATCGACCGGGAGGACGAGCGCCTGCTCGGCCCCCAGGGCCCGGTCCGGCTCGGCAACAAGGCCTTTCGCGTGCTGCTGCGGCTCGCCGAGCAGGAGGGCCGGCTGCTGACCAAGGATGCGCTTTTCTCCTCGGTATGGGACGGCACGGTGGTCAGCGAATCGGCGCTCACCTCGGTGATCAAGGAGCTGCGCCGCGCCCTTGGCGACGATACCCGCACCCCCCGCTATATCGAAAGCATCTACGGCCGCGGCTATCGGCTGCTGCCGCCGGTCAGACAGGGGCGCGGCAGCGCCGCCGCCGAGCCGCAGGCGCGCGAACCGGCGGCGGCCGCGCGCGGCGCGCCGCTCGGCAGGCCGCCCTTGCTCTATATCCCCGCCTTCGACGATCTCGCGCTCAAGGAGTCGCAGCCGCACCTCGCGGCGGTGATGCGGGAGGAGATATTGTTCGCTTTGTCGCGGTTTCGCGACATCAGGCTGGTCTCGGACGCGGCGACCACGGCCGTGCCGACGGCGGGCGGCTATGGCGATCGCGATTATCAGCTGTCGATCAAGCTGGTGCCGAATGCCGCCTCCGTGCGCGCCTTCGCCCGGCTCTGTCACCTCGCCAGCCAGGGGATCATCTGGGCGGACAGCATCGACCTGGCCGACGGCAGCCTCGGCCCGCATGTCGATGCGCTGGTCCGCAGGATCGCGGCGGCGGCGCTGCCGCGGCTTCACGACGATCTTCTCTCCCACCTGCCCGAGCGCCCGCAGGACGTCTACGACCTCTATTTGCTGACCAAGCTCAAGATGCGCGGCATGGACTCGTTCGCCGAGGCGCGCGAGGTGGCCGCCGCCTGGGAGATGCTGATCGAGCAGCACCCTAATTTCGGGCCCGCTTATCCGCCGCTGACCCGACTCTATAACACCGACTTTTGCTATTCCGGCCTGGGCTCGACCGGCGAAAAGGAACGCCGGCGCGCCTACGAGCTCGCGCACAAGGCGTTCGCGATCGACCCGACCGAAGCCCATCTCCAGACCGTCAAGGGCTGGTCCCATCTCTGGGCCGGCGAAACGGCGCTCGCGCGGCAGCATCTGCAAGCGGCCCTCAACCTCAATCCCTACAACCAGAGCAGACTCGTCGAGGTGGCCAAGGCCTTCATGTATCTCGATGAACTCGACGGCGCCGCCGAACTGCTGGAGAGGTGCCGCAACCTCACGCCGTTCACCACCGAAGCGCCGCACGAAGAACAGGGGCTGTTGCATCTGCTTCGCGGGGAGTTCGATCTGGCCGTTCGACAGCTGGCACTCGTCCGCCGCGACCATCCGGATGATTCGGCGAAGACCGAGCCCGCCATCATGAGCGAGCTCTACGCGCTTCTCGCCGCCGCGGGCGCCGGGTCGGAAGATGTGGCCCCACGGTCCAAGCATTGGCAACAATCCATGACGCGCCGCTGGTGCGGACCCGGTGCGCTTGACGAACAGCGGCTGAAGCAATGGGTGCTGGACCACAACCCTTTCCAGAGCGACGCGCGCAAGGAGTGGCTCGTTCGGCTGGTCGAGGTCGCTATTCAGGCATAGCCTTAACGCCGCACTCGCGGGCGAGGGCGTCAAGAAAGCAGGTGCGGACAAGCTCCGGCCGGACTCCCCTGGCGCCACCCTGTTCGGCTGCGGCGCGGAGGCACGCGACGGCATCGTCGTGCTTTCGCGAGACCGCCCCCTTCTCGAGCCAGGTCTCGAATGGGTAACTTCCGGCTCCGTCCCAAACCGCAGCGCAAACCGATTTCCAGGTTCGATCGATGTAATGGATCGACACCGCCGCCTCGAGCAGTGCGCGTGCCATCTCCCGTGTGATCACATCCTCGAGGCGAGCCCGGCAGAGCGTGGCTCGGACATCGACCAAGGGAATCGAGAAGGGCCGCCAGTCCTGGTCCGCGCCGGCATGGATCAGGGCCACTTCGTCGTCGCCATGAATGGTTCGGCGGGCATAGGCGCCGAAGATGGCGCCGACGCCGATCATGCCGAAGGCTTGCATTTCCGCCGCGCGCAGGGCGCCGATGCTGCTCGCCCCGAAAATGCGCACGCCCTGGGAGAGCAGCAGCAATATCTCCTTGTGCCGGACCGCAGGGCGGTGATCGAAATATCCGTCGATCAAACATATCGTGGAACCTGCCGCCGCCGAGAGCCGCAGCAGGTCGCCCGCTTCCGCTGGCGGCCGCCAGTCGATTTCCGGGCGTGCCGAGCGATCGGCTGCCGAAAGCGAAGGGCCCGCGAAGGCGACGGTCTTCATGGCGCCGCCCTGCGGGTTCGGCTCGACGAACCCAGGCCCGGAATGAACGCCTTGGTCACGGCAACACCTTCGAGACCGTCATCCAGCCGCTTTACGGCGATCTGCCGATAGCCCCGCGCGGCCAGGCGCTCCGCGATCCAACCCGGGCTGCAGGCCACAGGTTCGGCCTCGCGCCAGGCCTCGCGACCTCCAGGCGCATTCCCCCCGGCCGCCGGCTTGGGCCGCGGCTGTGCATAATAAGAGGGCATGATATCGTCCCGAACGCCGGCGATGAGTGTGAGACGCGACTGAATCGCTTCGGCGAGTGCCTTGAACAGCGCCACTTCAGGGTCGCCGTGCGCCGAGGTGCCGTAAAAGCGGCGATAGGCCGATCCGAATTCCTCGACGCCCCCGATCACGCACATGAAGACCGGAATGCCGACGATCGAAGCCAATCGAAAAACCTGCACCTCGATGTCGAGAGAAGCGAAGCGGATCCGCCAAGATTGAAACCACTCGAAAGGGACGGTGTGCAATTGGATCGACGTCGCGAAGCGCGCGGCAGGATCCATCCTTTGCCACTCTCCAACCGCATCGCGCTCGATGGCCTCGAACAATGAGATCGGCAGCGCATCGGCCTCGCTGGCTCCGGCGCCGAGCCCGCTGCTGACCCGCTCGAAGAAGTTGGGCAGCCCCCGGGTGTAATCGATCGAAACCAGATCGTGGGGCAGGTAGCTGGGTTTGCCAGTCAACAGATCGGTTGCGCGGCACCACTGAATTGACTCCGCGCTACCCGGCAGGACATTCCGTACCCTGCAATAGTCGCCGAGCTCGGGCGCCCGCTTGGGTTCCGCCAGATCGGAAAATCTGCAGAGCGGCCCGTCGGCCGGAGCATTTTCGGCGCAATGCGCCTCGATAGCTTCGCAAAGCGCACCGATCTTGGCTGCCTCGGGCGAGGCACCTTTACCCTGGTGAACGCTCAGCGACTTGCCGGCGGGCCGCACCGCCTGCCAAACCGGCAGGCCAAGCCGATCGAGCCCGGTTACATCAGCGAGGCGCGTGACCCCGCAGAGCGACGCTCCGACCAGCGCCCGCTCGAAAAAGGCCGCCGCATTCGGCCTCGGGCGGCGCTCGGGTCCCAGCGCGGAGTGCATTCAGGCTAGACAGCGGGCTCTGGCGATTCTCCGATAGCCGACTATTCCGGCTCAATATTCCCGAATTGGCTGCTGTCCGGCTCGATATTGCCGAAGCTTGCAGGGGTCTCCAGGCCGCCATCATCCGCCATTTGCTGCTTCGGCTGCTCTGCCTCTTCTACCAGTGGCTCAGGATTCTTCCTTGTCTTGCCTGCCATTGTCATCTCTCCCGCTCGCGGAAGGCGCCAGCGCAGGTGCGAGACTTTCACGCCCCCTGCCCCCGTCTTGCCGCATCCAATGCCGGATTGGCCGTCTCTCATAGCAGTTATCCTGTCGGTGGAACATAGCCTTGCGGCCGTGGCCCGCCGGCCGCCTAGTGGCCGATCAGGGTCGCCGCGCCGCCCGCGATCCGCACCGCCGCGCCGTTCTCCGAGGAATCGGGCAGCAGCAGGCGGACCCGCCGGTTGGCGAAATCGACCGACACCCGGTCGAACAGCCGCAGCGCGTCCATGCCGAGCAGGATCGCCGGCCGGTCCATCAGCTCGAGCTGTTCGAACGGGTGAACGTCGGCGAAGGCGATCGGCAGGTTGACGATGTTGGCGCCGCCGATCCGGATGTGCCGGGCGAGCGTGTACTCGGCGGTGAACTCGCCGCCGGTGACGCTGAGCACGTTCACCGTCGCCATCGCCCCGAGCCGGTGGCGGCGCTCCAGCGCCCGCCTCAGCGCGTTGTTGCCGACGGTGATCTGGCCGCCGGTGTCGACGATCACGTAGACGCGCTGGCCGTCGACCTCGGCGTCGATCAGCATCAGCCGGCCGAAGCGGCTGCGCGCGGTGACGACGATTTCTCCCGGCGGCCAGCGCGGATCGACGCGGCGCGATGGCACGATCGTCATTTCCTGGCGGTGGAAGTCGAATATGACGCGCTGCGTCTGCAGCGTGTCGACGCCCAATATGCCGTGCGCGCCGAGATTGCGGCGGGAGAAAAAGGGCGCCTCGATGTCCTCCATCGTCCGCTGGCCGACGCGAAGCCCCGGCAGGACCACGGTCGGGATCTCGCTCACCTCGGTCATCGAGTGGACGATGACATGGGGGCCGGGGCCGAGCGCGAGGGTGCGCGCCAGTTCGCTCGAGATCACCGTCCGCTCGGAGCCGGTGTCGACGATGAACTGATAGGGGCCGTGCGTGCCGATGTTGACCGGCACCGTCATCCGCGTGCTCGCATCGACGCCGTAATCGAGCGTCTCCGCGACCTGCTGGTCGGGAAGCTGCGCCGGTGGGGGCGCCGGCTGCTCCTGGCCCCGCAGCGGCGAGGACAGGGCCAAAGCGGCCCACATCCCCGCGAGCCACAAGCGGCCCGGCCCTCTCGTCATCGGAAATCTCCCACCAAAATTGTTGCCGGGCAGGATACGCCTTTGCTTCGAAAAGCGAAGCTCCGTTTCGACGAACCGCGTCCCGCCTTAGACCACTGCCATCGCCCGTGCGCGCAGCCGCTCGACCGCGGCGGCGTGGATGCCGGGGGTGGCGACGAGGACGCCGAACGCCTCGCCCGAGGCGGTGTTGAAGGCGAGCGGCTGGCCGAGCGCGCCGCTGACCGTCGCTCCCGCCTCCTCGGCGATCAGGGCGGCGGCGGCGATGTCCCACTCGAAGCCCCAGCGCAAGGTGGCGACGAGATCGGCCTCGCCGGCGGCGACGAGGGCGATGCGCAGGGCGATCGAATTGGGCTTGGGCACCGCGACCAGGTCGCGGTCGACCTTGGGCAGCTTGTCCGAAGGCACCCGCGCGCCGGCGAGCGCGGCCCGCGGGCTGACTCTGAGCGGCGCGCCGTTGCGCCGGCCCCCCTGTCCGCGCGCGGCGGTCCAGAGCTCGCCGCGGATCGGCGCCGCCAGCGCGCCGAGCACCGGCACCCGGTCCTCGACGAGGGCGACCGAGACGCACCAGCCGGGCCGATCGCGCAGATAGTCGCGGGTGCCGTCGATCGGGTCGACCACCCACAGGCGCGACCGCTCGATCCGGTCCGAATCGTCGCGCGTCTCCTCGGACAGCCAGCCCGCTTCGGGGTCGAGCGCGCTCAACTGCGCGCGCAGGAACGCGTCGACCTCGAGATCGACGTCGCAGACCGGCTGGCCGGGCATCTTCTCCCAGCTCCGGTAGCCGGTGCCGCAGCGCGCGGCGGCGATCCGCCCGGCTTCCTGGGTGATTCTGGCGACGTCTTCAAGCACCGGCGACCGTCATTCCTTCGATCCGCAGGGTGGGAACGTTGACCGACCGGCGATGCTCCAGATCGTTGGCGGCGGCGAGCGCGCGAAACATGTCGATGAGGTTGCCGGCGATGGTGATCTCCGCGACCGGGGCGGCGAGCTCGCCATTCTCGATGATGAACCCGGAAGCGCCGCGGCTATAATCGCCGGTCACCGGATTGACCCCCTGGCCGATCATCTCGGTGACGTAGAGGCCCTGTTCGATGTCGGCCATCAGCTGGGCCGGGGTGGGCGCGCCCGGCTCGAGGTGAACGTTGGTCGCGCCGGCGCCGGGCGCGCCGCCGATGCCGCGATTGGCATGGCCGCTCGTCTCCAGCCCCAATTGCCGCGCCGAGGCGCTGTTGAGCAGCCAGCCGGTCAGCCGGCCGTTCTCGACCAGCCGGCGCGGCGCGGTCGCCACGCCCTCGCCGTCGAACGGCTTGGACCTGAGGCCGCGGCGCCGGTGCGGATCGTCGAGGATGACGATCGACGGATCGAACAGCTGTTCGTCCTCGCGGCCGAGCAGGAAGCTGGTCTTGCGGGCAATCGCCGGGCCGGACATCGCGCCGAGCAGGCAGGCGATCAGGCTGCCGCCGACGCGCGGATCGAACAGCACCGGCATCGTCCCGCTCGCCAGCCTGGCCGGATCGAGCCGCTTCACCGCGCGCTCGCCCGCCAGCCGGCCGATCTCCTCGGGCCCGTCGAGATCGGCATAGTGGCGAACATTGTGGGTGGCGCTGTCGCGCTGCATGTCGCCGCCGGCGCCCGCGATCATGCTCGCCCCGGCGCCATAGCCGCTGGTCGCATAGCCGCGCGCGAAGCCCTGGCTGGTCGCCAGCGCGACGACGCTGCGGCCGGCGCTCACGCCGGCACCTTCGCTGTTGGCCACGCCGGGCACCGCGCGGGCGAATTCCTCGATCGCCAGCGCCCGCTCCTTGAGCGCGGCCGGCGAGGGATCGGCGCCGTCGTCGGCCTCGAGATCGGGCGCGGCGCCGCGCAGCAGGCGGTCGTCGGGCGCCAGCCCCGCATAGGGGTCCTCGGGCGCTTCGCGGGCCATCGCCGCAGCGCGCTCGACGAGAGCCGCGAGCGCGTCCGGCGAGAGATCTGAGGACGAGACGCTCGCCGATCTCTTGCCGACGAAAAAGCGCAGCCCGATCTCCTCGCCTTCGGAGCGGGTCACGTCCTCGAGTTCGCCGAGCCGGACCTGGACCTCGGTGGCGGCGTCGCCGATATAGAGGACGTCGGCGGCGTCGGCCCCGGCCTTGATTGCGGCGTCGATCAGGGCGGCGGCGCGGCCCTCGGCTTCACGAACATCGAGCATGGGCGCGAGGTAGAGCCTCGCTCGCCAAAAGCAACCTCCGCGATGGCCTTACCGGGAGGCGAAGCGATAGGGGCGATAGGCCGCCTGCGCCGCATCGAGGCGCTCCTGAATGAAGGCGAGATGCTCCGGCGTCAGCGTTCCGCCATCGGCTTCGCGCAGGGCCAGCCCCTGTCGGCGCAGCTCGTGCAGCTGCGATTGCAGCCGGCCAAAAGCGTGCGCCCTCGCGCTCAGCTGACCGGGGGCGATCGCGCCAGCCAGATAATATCCCTGGTGGGCGGTCCCGGACATGGCCGGGGCGCGCTGCGCGACGGCGGGGGACGCCAGCGCCAGAACGAGGCCGATCGACGACAATATCTTGACCATCACAGCTCTCCCGAAAGCACCGACAATGCTACGCCCGCGCGGATCGGAGTCAACCGGTGCTAGGCGTTGCCGACCACCCAACAGGCGGCGAACATCAGCAGGCCGGCGAGGCGGTTCGAGCGGAACTTGGCGAGCGCGTCCTCGCCGTCTTCGGAGTTCAGCGTCGCGACCTGCCAGCCGAGGTGCAGCGCCACCGGCAGCAGGCCGAGCAGGGCGAACCATTCGCGCCGGACGAAGCTGAAGGCGAGCCCCCAGAGGATCAGCGCGACCAGGTAGCAGAGGGCGATGCCGAGCCGCGCATGCCTGCCGAGCGCCCGGGCGGAGGAGCGGACGCCGACCAGGGCGTCGTCCTCCTTGTCCTGGAGGGCGTAGATCGTGTCGTAGCCGATCACCCAGAAGACCGAGCCCGCCCACAGCAGCCAGGCCGGCGGGACGAGATGGCCGCTGACCGCCGCCCAGCCCGCCAGCGCGCCCCACGAGAAGACGAGGCCGAGCCAGGCCTGGGGCCACCAGGTGACCCTCTTCATGAACGGGTAGGCGGCGACGAGCACCAGGCTGGCGAGCGCAACCCCTTGCGCGAATCGATTGAGCCGAACCAGCACCGCCAGCCCGATCAGGCTCATCGCCGCGAGCAGGACCCAGGCGCCGGTCAGCGAGACGCGCCTGCTCGCCAAAGGGCGCAGGCGTGTCCGTTCAACCCTGGCGTCGAGGTCCTTGTCGACGATGTCGTTGTAGACGCACCCGGCCCCGCGCATCGCCCAGGCGCCGATCGCGAGCCAGAGGATCAGCGCCCAGCCGCGCTGGCCCATCCCCGCCAGCGCCACGCTCCACGCGCAGGGCCAGAACAGCAGCCACGCTCCGATCGGCCGGTCGAGCCGGATCAGCGAGGCATAGGGCCGCACCGCCGAGGGGAGCGCGCCAATCAGGCCGCGCCGCTCGCTGTCGGGGACAATGTCGCTGTCGCTGGTCACGGTCCCACCCTTGCCGTAACGAAAGCCATGGTCGCAACCCCCGCCTGGCCGCCGGCCAGCCTGCCCCGCCTGTTCGTCGACCAGCCGCTGTCGAAGGGGCTGAGCCTCACGGTCGACGGCAATTATCTCGCGGCAGTGCTGCGGCTCGGCCCCGGCGACCAGGTGAAGTTGTTCGACGACCGCAGCGGCGAATGGCTGGCCGAGATCATTGAAGCCGCCAAGAAGCGTGTCACAATGACCGTCGGCGAGCACCTGCGCGAGCGCGAAAGCGTCCCCGATTTGTGGCTGCTGTTCGCGCCGATCAAGCGCGGCCGGATCGACTGGCTGGTCGAGAAGGCGACCGAATTGGGCGTCGCCCGCCTGGTCCCCGTCCTCACCCGCCGCACCGTCGTCGACCGGCTCAACCTCGGCCGCCTGCGTGCCCACGCGATCGAAGCGGCCGAGCAATGCGAACGCACCGCGCTGCCACAGCTTGCCGAGCCGCAAAAGCTCGGCGCAATCCTCGAAGGCTGGCCCGGCGATCGCCTCCTCTATTTCGCCGACGAAGGTGGCGGCGAGCCCTTCGCACCCGCGCCCGGCGGCGCCGCCATCCTGATCGGCCCCGAAGGCGGCTTCACCGACGACGAGCGGGCGCAAATCCGCGCGCTCCCCGAGGCGCGCAGCGTCTCGCTTGGGCCCCGCATCCTGCGCGCCGACACCGCCGCGCTGGCCGCATTGAGCTTGTGGATGGCCGCGGCGGGGGATTGGACGCGCCACCCGCCCGCCGCTAGAGGGCGCCGATGACGACCCGCACCGAGACCGGCACCAACGACCGCCCGATCGAGAGCCGCGAGGACCTGCTCGCCACCTTCGCGAAGGGCGAGAAGCCGGCCTCGGCCTGGACGATCGGCACCGAGCACGAGAAGTTCGTGTTCCGCTGCGCCGACCACCGCGCCCCCTCCTATGACGAGCCCGGCGGCATCCGCGACCTCTTGACCGCGCTGACCGAGTTCGGCTGGTCGCCGGTGGTCGAGGGCGGCAACGTCATCGCGCTGACCGGCCCCGACGGAGCGGTCAGCCTCGAGCCCGCCGGGCAGCTCGAGCTGTCCGGCGCCCAGCGCGCGCATCTCCACGAGACCTGCCAGGAGGCCGGCCGCCACCTCAATCAGGCCAAGGCGGTCGGCGAGAAACTGGGCCTGTGCTTCCTCGGCCTCGGCATGTGGCCCGACAAGACCCGCGGCGAGCTGCCGGTCATGCCCAAGGGCCGCTACAAGATCATGCTGAACTACATGCCCAAGGTGGGCAGCCTCGGCCTCGACATGATGCTGCGCACCTGCACGATCCAGGTCAACCTCGATTACGCCTCGGAAGCGGACATGGTGCGCAAGTTCCGCGTCGGCCTCGCGCTCCAGCCGCTCGCCACCGCCCTGTTCGCCAATTCGCCGTTCACGGAAGGCAGGCCGAACGGCTTCCTCTCCTTCCGCTCGCACATCTGGTCGGACACCGACCCGGACCGCACCGGCATGCTGCCGTTCGTGTTCGAGGACGGCTTCGGCTACGAGCGCTACCTCGATTACGCGCTCGACGTGCCGATGTATTTCGTGTTCCGCGACGGCCGCTATATCGACGTCGCCGGCCGCTCCTTCCGCGATTTCCTCGAAGGGCGCCTGCCCGAACTGCCCGGCGAACGCCCGCGCGTCTCCGATTTCACCGACCATCTCTCGACCATCTTTCCCGAGGTGCGCCTCAAGTCCTTCCTCGAGATGCGCGGCGCCGACGGTGGGCCGTGGAGCCGGATCTGCGCGCTGCCCGCGCTCTGGGTCGGCCTGCTCTACGACGACGACGCGCTGGCCGCGGCCTGGGACGAGGTCAGGCATTGGCCGCTGGAGGGGCGCCAGCGGCTGCGCGACGCGGTCCCGGTCGAGGGCCTCAAGGCGAGGACGCCTGCAGGCGAGAGCCTGCAGGACCTCGGCAAGCGCATTCTCGCCCTCGCCGAGGCGGGCCTCAACGCGCGCGGCCGGCTCAACAGCTCGGGCGACAATGAATCGGGCTTCCTCGATCCGCTGCGCGAAGTCCTCGCCTCGGGCAAGACGCCCGCCGAGCGGCTGCTCGAGCGCTATCACGGCGCCTGGAATGGCGATATCTCCCGCATCTACGAGGAGGAAAGCTTCTGATGGCCGACGCCCAGTCCCGAGACCGCCGCACCCTCTATCCGCCGATCGAGCCCTACGCGACTGGCCGGCTCGACGTCGGCGACGGCCACAGCCTCTATTGGGAGCGCTGCGGCACGCCCGGCGCCAAGCCCGCCATCTTCCTCCACGGCGGCCCCGGCGCCGGCTGCAGCCCCGATCATCGCCGCCAGTTCGATCCCGCGCGCTACGACATATTGCTGTTCGACCAGCGCGGCTGCGGCCGCTCGACGCCTTACGCCTCGCTCGAGGCCAACACCACCTGGCACCTGGTCGAGGACATCGAGGCCTTGCGCGAGATGGCGGGGATCGAGCGCTGGCTGGTGTTCGGCGGCTCCTGGGGCTCGACGCTGGCGCTCGCTTACGCCCAGGCCCACCCGAGCCGCGCCAGCGAGCTCGTCCTCAGGGGCATCTTCACCTTCCGCCAGACCGAATTGGACTGGCTCTACGTCTACGGCGCCTCGGAGATCTTCCCCGACAAATGGCCGGACTTCCTCGCGCCGATCCCCGCCGACGAGCGCGGCGACATCGTCGCCGCCTATCAGCGCCGCCTCACCGGCGACGACCCGGACGAGCAGCTGCGCGCCGCCAAGGCCTGGAGCAAGTGGGAGGCGGAGACGGTGACCCTGCTGCCCGATCCGCACGTCATCGAGGAGTTCACCAACGACGCGTTCGCGATCGCCATCGCCCGCATCGAGAATCACTACATGGTCAACAAGGGCTGGCTCGACGAGGGCCAGCTGATCGACGGCGCCGGCAAGCTCAAGGGCATCCCCGGCGTCATCGTTCAGGGCCGCTACGATTGCTGCACGCCGCCCTCGACCGCCTGGGACCTGCACAAGGCCTGGCCCGAGGCGGAGCTGAACATCGTCCCCGACGGCGGCCACTTGTTCAGCGAGCCCGGCGTCCTCGACGGCCTGATCCGCGCCACCGACCGTTTCGCCCGCTAAGCCTCTTCATTCCGCTGCCGCAACTGCTAGGGTCGCGCCCGAAGCGATTCGCTTCCGAGGGGCTCATCATGCGCAGGACCATCGTCGCCGCTTCGCTCGCCGCGGCCGCCTTCTTCGCCGCGCCCGCCGCCGCGCAGGCGCCCTGGACGGCCGAGGGCCGGCTCCAGAACGGCGACGACCGGGACGGCGACCATCGTCTCTACGACATCCACTATTTGCTGCTTACCGCCGGCACGCGCTACCGGATGACCGTCGAATCGCCCACCGAGGGCGGCTTCGACACGGTGCTGCAGCTGCTCCGTCCGGGCTCGACCGAGCCGCTCGCCGAAAATGACGATGCCGGCGGCACGCTCAATTCGCGCCTCGCCTTCACCCCGGACCGCAGCGGCGAATATCTGATCCGGGTGCACGGCTTCAGCCCCGAGGCGCGCGGCCCCTATACGGTCCGGGTCGAGCCGATGCCGCCGCTGCCGCCGCCGATCGTCGCCGCGCCGGGCGCGACCGCGACGACGACCTGGCGGATCTGGGACGGCGCGCTCGGCGCCGACGATCCCGACAATGACGGCCATCGCTACGACGATTATCTGGTTCATTTGAGCGCCGGCCAGCACTTCATCGCGCTCGACGCCACCGGCGATGAGCCATTCGATACGCTGGTCCAGCTGCTCCGCCCCGAGGACCGCGGGGGCGATCCGCTCGATTCCGACGACGACGGCGGCCGCGAGCTCAATTCGCTGCTGATCTTCGAGGCGAGCGAGGCGGGCGACTATATCGTCCGCGTCACCTCGTTCGGCGAGAATGCCGCCGGCACCTACCGGCTGCGCATCAGCGACTGAGCGCGAGCCTCATTCCGCCGCGGCGGGCGCCGGCGGGCGCGTCCAACGCGGCGTCAGCCTGGCGATCAACCGCGGGATCGGGCCGTTGCGCTTCATCCATGCCGCATAGTCGCGATAGGCGGGGTCGGCCGAGAGGTGCCTCTCCTCGGTGCGCGCGCGCCAGTAATAGACGCCGCTGACCATGCCGAGCACGATCGTGTTGCGGATCATGTCGACCGGATTGCCGGTGGTCGCCAGGAAGGGCAGCGACGCGCACCACCAGAAGAGGTTCTTCGCCAGATAGGCCGGATGCTTGCTCCACGCATAGGGGCCGTGGGTCAGGATGCCGCGGTGGGTGAGGTTCGAGAAGCGGAAGCCGAACGCCACCGTCGCCCAGGCGTAGACGCCGGTCAGGAACACCAGCCACGCGCCGGTCAGCGCCGTCGCGAGCGGGTAGCCGGCGAGCCAGTAGGTCCATTCCCCGCTGCCGATATGATAATCGAGCGGGCCGCCGTCGCCCATCAGGATGAACGGCGGGTAGCAGATCAAAGCCGCGGTCCAGCCCGCCGCATAGGGGTTGGCGGTGCGGATATGGGCGTCCAGCGGCTTCATCGTCAGCACGTAGCCGACGGTGGCGAAGGTCACATCGATCATGAACATCGCCGCGATCAGCCAGTTGGCGAAATTGACCGGACTGGCGGCGATCCAGCCGGATTGGGGGTGGACCGTCTCCCACCAATTGCCCGGCACGATCGAGATCATGAAGGCGGTGAAGAAGCCTTTGACCGCCCAGGCGCGCAGGAAATGCTGAACCTCGGCCTTGTCGGCGAGGTCGCCGCGGCCGATCAGCAGCTGGCCGAAGTGCCAGGCGCCGTCCTTGGGCTCCTTCAGGCGCCGGTCGAGCCACAGCACATAGGGGATGGACAGCGCCAGCAGCGGCACGACCGCGAGGCCGAGCACCTGCATTGCGAACAGATAGGCGCCGTCCCAATACCAGCGGCCGACGCAATAGAGCCCGCCGATGACCGCCCAGATCCCCCACAGGCCGGCGATCTTGGCGAGGCTGATGTCGAAAATCTCCCGCAAGGGCCGCGGCGGCGCCTCCCAGTCGATCCCGGTCGACGGGCTCAGATGGACCTTGTCGACGAGCAGCGCCCAGGCCAGCATCGGCGCGCCGCAGGCGATAAGCGCGGTCAGCGCCGCCAGCGGCCCCTCCATCCCGAACCCGCGCGCCGCCGCCGTCCAGGCGGCGAGGCCGGCGAGCCCGGCAAGCCCGGTCATCGCGCTGACCGCGGATCGGGGCCGGGGGTCGTGGCGGAAGTCGGGATCGATCCTGAGGTCGGATTTGAGCGGCGCGTTCATCGCCCGGCGGCTTAGCCGCAAAGCGTAAGCATAGGGTGAACGGGAAGGCGGGGAGCTGTCCGGAACTGGTAAGCAATGGATGAAGAAGCACCCGCTGCCGATGTGGATCAAACGGTGTCCGCGGTAAGGACTTCTTAAAGCCCTCCACGGGCATAGTGACGGCAAGGGAAACGGAGCCCGAGCTCCGTTTGAGGAAGGCAAGATGCTTACTGGACAGCGCGTGGTGGAAACCGGCATTTCTTTCTCGTTCGAGGTTCCGGCGCCGCCGCCGGAGCGACGACGGAGCGAGCGCGACCTCAAGATCCTGCGCGTCGGCACGCTGATCGTCGCCGGGCGGCGCGAGCTCTGCCTGATCCGCAACATCTCCGCCGGCGGGCTGATGGCCCATGTCTATTCGAAGCTCGCACCCGGCGACCGGCTCGAAGTCGAGCTGAAGACCAGCCAGCCGATCGCCGGCCGCGTCGTCTGGGTGCGGGGGGCCAATGCCGGTATTCAGTTCGACCGGGCGGTGGACGTCGCCGAGCTGCTCGCCAATCCGCAGCGGCTCGACAATGGCTGGCGGCCGCGGACGCCGCGGGTGGAGATCGACCGGATGGCGACGCTGCGCGCCGGCGCGCGCACCTATTGGGTCCAGGCCCGCGACATCTCTCAAAGCGGGGTCAAGGTCGAGACCGACCAGCCGCCCGCGGCCGGCGCCGAGGTGGTGGTCGCGCTCGAAGGGTTCCGGCCGCTCGCCGGCCAGGTCCGCTGGAGCCGCGACCAGAGCTGCGGCATCGCCTTCAACGCGCTGATCCCGTTCGGCGAGCTGATCGGCTGGCTGAAGAGCGGCGAAGCCTAGCGCGGGAAATCCGCTTCGAGCTGCCGGAAGGCGACCCCGCGCAGGAACAGGGTCTCGCCGGTCAGCCAGTCCTGCCGCAGCAGATTCTCTTCGCCGAGATTGGTGTCGAGCCACTGGCGGATGAGGTCGCGCAACAGGCGGCGCTGGGCGCCGTTCGCCTGGCGGTAGGCCATCACCGAGGCCGCGCCGATCCACGGCGCGACGGGATGGCGGTAATCGTCGAAGAAGCGCCCGCCGGTGGTCAGCGGGATATAGGCGCCCGAGGAGAATTGCTCTGTCGCCGGCGGCAGCTGGCGGACGGCGCGGACGAAGGCCTCGGCGGCGTGGCTGGTTTCCTCGCCCGCCACCCGCGTCGCCACCGCGGCATAAGCGGAAAAGACGACATTCTCGGTGCGCCGGTCGTTATTGGGATAGTCCGACCATTGCGCGCCGTCCTGCGGCCCGCGATTGAGCCAGACCACCGCGCGGCGCAACGCGGCATCGACCTGCCCGCGCGCCGCGGGCGGCACGATCCCGGCCCGCCGCGCCTCGGCGAGGGCGATGGTCAGCAAAGCGGTCGGATGGATCGCGGCATTGTCGCTGGCGCGCACCGCATTGAAGCTGATCATCCACCAGCCCTCGGGATGCTGGGCGGCGAGCACGGTGTCGAGCAGGCCCGGCGGGATCGGCCGGCGCAGGCGGGCCGAAGCGAGGATCACCCAGGCGTTGGCGATGCTGTGCGGGACATTGTCCGAATAATAACAGTGGCATTCGCGGTTCTCGACCGAGCGCAGATAAGCGTAGTAGCGGCCGGCGAACTCGCGGTTCTCTTCGGGCGCCGCCGCGATCAGCTGGCCGGAGCCCCACGCCCAGGTCGAGCCCATCATCGGCGGGTCGCCCGACAGATTGTTCTCGGCCGCGCGCGCGACCCGCTGGCGAGCCAGCGATTCGGCGGCGACGGACTGCTTGAGCTGCTCGCGGGCGACCGGCGGCGTGTCGGGGAAGAGCGTGAAGACGAGCGCCGGCCAGGCGAAGAACAGAACGATCGCCGCCGCCAGCGCGCCGGCACCGAGGCCGATGAAGAGCCGCTTGCGCGGCTTCGGCTTGCGCGCCGCCGGCGCGGTGCCGCCGGCGCCGATCCGCGCGCGGACCTCGTCGAGGAACTTGGCCCTGGCGGCGCCGAACTGGCGGGCCGAGCGGCCGATCGTCAGCGCCTGGACCATGAACAGCCCCATCGGGAAGTCGGTCGGCTCGAGCTCGTCGACCATGACCGGCAGCAACTTGCCGGCCTCGCGGGCGATGATCGCCTCGTGGCGCACGTTGGGCGAAGCGACGCTCGCTTTGGTCCACAAGGTGACGACCAGCCTGGCGCCGGTCAGCCGCTCGCGGATCCAACTGTCCCAGTCCTGCCCGGCCGGGGTCGCCTGGTCCCAGAACACCTCGTAGCCGGCGTCGGCGAGCGCATCCCGCACCCGCTCGGCGACGGCGCGGTCCTTGCTCGAATAGGAGATGAAGATGTCGGTCAGGGCCGTCTTTCCCCATTTGCGCCGTGCCTGAGCGCAGGCCTGGAGCGGGTAGCGGGAATCGAACCCGCGTCACAAGCTTGGAAGGCTAGTGCTCTACCATTGAGCTATACCCGCTAGCGGCCGCTCCCCCTGCCATTGCCGACGCGCCCGCGTCAACATTGGCCGGCAACGAGACAGGTGGCCGCCGCGGTGCGGTTGCGCGCGACTTGGCGCGACATTGCGATTATAGTCGCGGCCAGGAGCAAGATGACGGGGGTCGTGGACGTTCAGCAATCGGCAGTACCGGCCGCGCCCCATCGCGGCAACGGCAACGGCCCGGTGCCTCCGTTCGAGCGCATCGTCGCCGATTACGGTCCGCTCATCTCGCGCATCGCGATGTCCTACGAGGCCGATCCGAGCCTGCGCGAGGACCTCACCCAGCAGATCTTCCTCGCCGTCTGGCAGGCGCTGCCGAGCTTCCGCTCCGATTCATCGCTGAAGACCTTCATCGCCCGGGTCGCACAGAACCGCTCGATCTCGTTCGTCACCAAGCAGGTGCGCCAGCCGCGGCTCGCCGAGCTGCCCGAAAAGCTCGAGGCCGACACGCTCAATCCGGAGGAGAGCGCGATCGAGGTCAACGAGCGCGAACTGCTGCTCGAAGCGACCCGCCGGCTGCCGCTGCCGCAGCGCCAGGTCATCATCCTCGTCCTCGAAGGGTTCGATTATTCGGAGATCGCCGAAATGCTCGACATCGCTCCCAACGCCTTAGCGCTGCGCCTGTCCCGCGCCAAGGCCGCGCTCAAATCCATGCTGGAGCAGAGGCAATGACCGACTTCGACCTCGACCGGCTCGGCGACGTCTGGCGCCAGCAGCTCGACCCGGCGGAGATGGAGCGCCTCCAGCGCACCGCCGCCGCGGTCGGCCGCCGGGCACGCTGGGCGCAGATTCTCGACATCCTCGCCGGCGCCGCGGCGTCCGTCGTCGTCATCTTCCTGGTGTGGACCAATCCGCATTTCGAGACCTTCCTGTTGGGCGGCGCCGCGATCCTCGTGCTGCTCGTCAGCAACGTGCGCCTGCGCAAGCTCCGCCAGGTCGAGCTGCGCAGCCTGACCGGCAGCACCGAAGACATGCTCGAACAGTCGATCAACCGGCTCGAGACGACGCTCAAGTACAAGCGCTTCAGCCTGATCGCGATCGGCCCCGCACTCGTCGTCGGCTTTCTCCTCGCCTGGGCGGCCGGCGCGAACCCAGGGGTGCTGGTCGCCCCGGCCCTGCGCCTGGTTTGGCGGGGGACGACGTTTGCGGTGCTGGCCGGTGTCGTTGTCTACCTGGTGTTCGCGATCCGCCGCGAACGGCGCGAGCTCCAGCGGCTCAGGGCGATGCGGGAGTCCTACCGGCTGGAAGGTGAATCCAGCGCATCATGATTTGCCGATTAGTTTGGTAAACGGAATCTGTTCGGCGATTTAGCAAAGTCTCAATGCCTTTCTGGCATATGGGCCCTTCCTTCGAAGCAAAAACTAGGGAAGGCAAGACAATGGAAAAAATTCGCCTAACGGTCGAGGAGCTCCCCGAGCTCGAGACCGAAGTCGCGATCTCCGGCTCGGCCAAGCAGCAGGAAGTTGGCAGCTGGCCCTGCATCGCCCTCCTCGGCGGGGTCGCCATCTACTACAGCTACTGACACTCGAACGGTCGATTGCGGCCCGGCGCGCAGGCAGGCACGGCCCCGCCGCCGGGTCCGATCCACCCATTCTACAGCATGAGCTTCAGGCGCCGCCGCCCCGCTCTTCGCCGCTTTCGCAAAATCCTTGAGTCCTCGTCGGCGACGGCGGCCGCGGCATGCCTCGCCTGCTTAGGAATTCCGCAACGATAAGGCGGTAGAGGGTGCCGATTGCGGGCCCACAGGGTGAACATGACGGTCGAACGGGAATTGCAGGATTGGCTCGCGGACCGCGCCCGGCAGCGCCGGACCAGGCGGGCGATCGACGATTATGCCTGCGACTGGAACCGCGGGCCCGTGCACCGGCGCTTCGACCGGGCGATCGCCGCCTTGCCCGCGCAGACCGCCGAGGCGGTCGCCGATGCGGTCCGCGCCCTCTTCGCCGACGACGGCTGGGTCGAGACCCTGCTCGACGGCCTCGCCGAGCGGCTGCGCGGCGACCCCTTCTTCGAGCCGCCCTTCCGCACGATCAACAGCGACATTCACGGCGGCCTGCTCGTGTTCGAGGACGAGCGGGTGTCGATCGCGGCCGGCGTCACCCGCGTCGCCCAGCTCGCCGCCAAAAAGAACGCGAAGCGCGGCCCGACCTCGGTCAGCTTCACCGGCCAGGTCGGCGTGGCCAAGTTCGTCCGCGCCGGCGGCGCCCGCGTCTCCTTTTGGGAGGCGCCGGAAATCACCGCCGATTTCACCGCCGCCGCGGCCGGCCAATGCCGGCGCACCGGCGAGCGCGCGCTCGCCGACGGCGAGATCCTCGTCGTCGACGGCCGGCGCCAGAGCTTCGTGATCGAGCAGGCGCGCGCGAACATCGTCCTGCTCCAGGGTTCGATCACGCTCGACCAGGCGCCGGTCACCGTCGAATATGATTCGACGACCCGGGCCTATGTCGGCTGCAGCGCCAATGGTGACAGCGCGTCGCGGATCCAGATCATCACGACGCTGCTGCGCAAGCTCGACTGCGACGGCGCCTTCCCGGCGATCGCCGCCTTTCTCGATCATCCCGATTTCTTCGTCCGCTGGCACGTGATGAAGGAGCTGCTCGGCATCGACGCCGCGGCGGCGCTCCCGCACCTCAAGCGCATGGCCGCCCGCGATTCCCATCCCGACACGCGCCGGGCCGCCCGGTCGGTGCTCGACCGGGTCGGAGCGGCCGCCCCGCGCAGGGCCGCCTGACGTGCCGCGCATAATCCCCTGCCCCGAAGACGGCGCCCCGATCGAGCTCGGCGATCTCGTCGCCGCGCTCAACGACGAGCGCTTCGATCCGACCGACGAGGACAGCTTCGCCGCCGCCGGCCCGCTCTTGAAGCGGCTCGCCAACAACCGCGCCTTCCTCGCCGAGATCGCGGTCGCCGAATTGAAGGATCGCTGCACCCGCCAGAGCCTCGAGAACCGCTATTCGAGCCAGGTGATCATGCTCCATCGCGCCTCCGAAAAATATTTCATCCGCGCCAATTTCTGGCCGTCGGAGCGCGACAGCATCTTCAAGGCGAGCGGCACCTCGCCCTTCTTCTATCACATCCCGCACGATCACAATTTCTCGTTCCTCACCGTCGGCTATCTCGGGCCCGGCTATTGGAGCGAATATTACGAATATGATTTCGGCGCGGTCGCCGGCCTGCCCGGCGAGAAGGTCGATCTACGGTTCGTCGAGAAGGCGAAGCTCGATCCCGGCAAGGTGATGCTCTACCGCGCCCACCGCGACGTCCACAACCAGCTGCCGGCCGACGACATGTCGGTCTCGATCAACATCATGCACGCCTCGCCCGCATTGCCCTACCTTAACCAATACCGGTTCGACGTGAAGACCTGCGAGATCGTCTCCATCCTCAACCGGAGCTCGACCGAGGCGCTGCTCGCGCTTGCCGCCAACCAGAAAGGCGGCAATGCGCTGGATCTGGTCGAAAGCTTCGCCGCGCGCCACCCCTGCGACCGCATCCGCTTCGCCGCGCTGCGCGAGCTTGCCGCGGCCGAGCCGGATCTGGATGCGGGCCTGGCACGGCTCGCGCGCGGCGCCGCGGCGGGCAACCGCTTCGTGGCGGGAATGAGCGCGCACGAAATCGCGCGCCAGGAGGCGAACCGGAGCTGGATCGAACGTTAAGTTCAACCCCTGGCTCGGCTCGGCGCTTCCTCGCTGCTGCGTTCCTCGATTTGCCCCGGCACGATCCATTTGACGCGGGAGGGCTGATCCTCCTCGATCTGCGCCTGCTTGGCCTTGACGGCGTCGCGCACAGCCTCGTCATATGAGTCGCGCCAGGGACCGGTGAGGGCTGGCGTACGATACCGGTATCGTGGCACGGTTTCTCACTCCTCCCGTGCCCCTAGTCTCCTGCACGCGGCAAATCTTTCGGGCCCGAATTGACTTTTGTTAAACCATGTTTTGCCGCCTTCAATTTCCCGTTCCCGGCCAAGGGCGTAGGGAAATGTCCAAAGCGGGACGAAGATCGGGAATTTCGCAAAGTCGGCGCCAAAACGCCCCCACTTGACTCTATTTCGATGATTAGCTAATTATCGATTCATGAACAAGGTCTTCAGGGCGCTGGCCGATCCGACCCGCCGCGGCGTGCTGCAACTCCTGCGCCGGCGGCCGATGACGGCCGGTGAGCTGAGCGCGCGTTTCGCGGTCTCCAAGCCGACGATGTCCGCGCATTTCGCGGTGCTGCGCGAGGCCGATCTGATCGACGCCGACAAGCAGGGTACGACCATCACCTACCGGCTCAAGCTGTCGGTGCTGGAGGACGCGCTGCTGGGATTCTCGCAAGCTTTCGGGATCGGCGTCGGGGACGCGCCCCCGGCGGGCGCGGCCGCCCGCGGACTCAGGAAAGGAAGACCATCATGATCATCAAGCGGCTCGCCTTCGCGATTGCGATCGCGGCCTTCATCCTCGCCCTCGCAGCCGGCCTGCGCTACGCGCAAGGGGCCGGGATGCTGGGGCCGGAAGGGGCAAGGCGGCTGATCCAGGTCGTGATCGGCCTCGCGCTTGCCGCTTATGCCAACCTCATGCCCAAGCAGATCGGGCGCGCGCGCCGCTCCCCGCTCGCGGAAGCGCGCACCCAGGCCGCGCTGCGGGTCGGCGGCTGGTCGATGACGCTCGCGGGCCTCGTCTATGCCGGGCTCTGGGCCCTCGCCCCGCTGCCGGTCGCCGACATTGCCTCCACGATGGCGGTCGCTGCCGCGCTTGCGGTCACGCTGGGATACGCCCTCTGGTCGTTCGCGGCTTGCCGAAGCGCCGGGAACGCCTCGATCCGCTGAGAGGGCCCGGCGCACTGGCCAAGGAGGCAGGATCGGCATCGTGCTCGGGCCGCCGCCGTCGGCAGTGGGCGGCCATCTCGTGCCGCGCTTCGCGCTTGCCGGCGCAACCTTTTGACCTCGCTGCCAAAAGCGATCCCGGCGGACAGGAAAGGCTGGTATTTGGCCCGTGTCGCGACTACATCGCCCGGCTCGGCTTCTTGAGTGGGAAATGGTGCGCATTCAATCCGGATTTGCGACGGCTTTCGTCTGCCTTGCGATGAGCGCCCCGGCGCTCGCGCAGGGGGCGCCGCCTTTGCCGGCGCCGACCGGACAACCGATGGCGATCGATTTCAGCGTCGACCCCGTCCTGCGCCTGCGCCACCAGCAGAGCGGCTTCGAGCAGTTCCGCGCGGCGATCGCCTCGGCGGTCGAGCACCATCCAGGCACCGCGGAATCGGCGGCGAACGAGGATGAGGCGCTCGCCCAGCTCCACGAGGCGCGCGCCGCGGGGCTGCCGACCGTCGACCTCAGCGTCACCTCCTACCGGGTGGTGGCGCGCGACTTCTCCAACGACCCGTTCAACATCATCGAGCGGTCGCGCCCCATCCAGCGCACCGACGCGATCCTCTCGGTCCAGCAATTGCTGTTCGATTTCGGCGCGACCGCGCGGCGGATCACCGCCGCCGGCGCGCGCCTCCGGGCCGCCGGCGCCGACCTCGAAGCGGCCGCCGACCGCGTCGCGCTCAATGCCGTGGCCGCCTGGTACGACGTCTTCGCCTACCGCGCCCTCGTCGACCTCACCCAAGCGTTCGTCGCCAGCCAGCGGGATCTGCGCGCCGCGGTTCAGGTCCGGATCCGCGAGGGCGTCTCGGCCGAGGGCGATCTCGCCCGGGTCGATTCCTACATCGCCCAGGCCGAGACCCGCCTCGCGCGCTTCCGCCGCCTGCTCGCCAATGCCGAGGCGCGCTTCACCGAGCTGACCGGCGCCGCGCCGACGTCGCTGCAGCGCGCGCCCAGCCCCGGCCCGGCCGTACCGACCCGCGAGGATGCGGTGCTGGCGGCCGAGCAATCCGCGCCGGTGCGCAGCGCCACGGCGAATTTCGACGCGGCGCGCCAGGAGGCCGGGGCCGCCCGTTCCGACCGGCTGCCCCAGATCGCGGTCGGGGTCGACGCCGGCCGCTACGGCGTCATCGAGAACGACCGCGATTATGACGTTCGCGCCCGGATCGGGCTGCGCTGGCGCCTGTTCGGCGCTACCGACGCCCGCGCCGAGCAGGGCGAGGCCCGCGCCCGCGCCGCCGACGCCCGCGCCAACCGCATCCGCGAGGAAGCGGGCCGCGACGCCGCCATCGCCTGGTCCGACGTGCGCGCCCTCGAGCAGCAGCTCGAAGCCCTGGAATCCGCCTATATCGCCAGCCGGCGCTCGCGCGACGTCATCCTCGAGCGCTTCCGCGTCGCCCGCGGCACCCTGTTCGACGTGGTCGCGGCCGAGGACAGCTATTTCGAGAGCGCCACCACCTACATCCAGGCGCTGACCGAATTGGACGCGGCGCGCTACGTGCTGCTATCGCGGATGGGCCGGCTGCTCGACACGTTGCAGATCGACAGCGACCGGCTGAGAGGTGAGGGATGAGCTCGGACAGCCTCATCAAGATCCCCAAGCCGCGGCTCGCCGAATGGCTGATGGAACCGATGCGGCGCAACCGATCGACCTATTGGAAGGTCGCGCTGGCGGCGGTGTTCATCAACGTTTTCGGCCTGCTGACCTCTCTGTTCACGATGACGGTCTACGATCGGGTCGTTCCGAACAACGCGACCTCCTCGCTGATCGCGCTGACCATCGGCCTCGGCATCGTCATCATCTTCGATTTCATCCTGAAGCTGCTGCGCGCCTATTTCGTCGACCATGCCGGCGCCCAGATCGACCGCGACATCGGCGAGAAGGTGTTCGACCGGCTGCTCGCGATGCGCCTCGAACTGAAGAAGGGCTCGACCGGCGCGCTCGCCGGCATGATGCGCGAGCTCGAGGCGCTGCGCGACTTCTTCGCCTCGGCGACGCTGACCGCGGTCGTCGACGTGCCGTTCATTTTCCTCACCCTGATCATCGTCGCGGTGATCGGCGGCCCGGTGGTGTTCGTGCCCGCCCTGATGGTGCCGCTCGTCATCCTGATCGGCTGGCTCACCCACCCCGCGCTCGAGCGGCTGTCGGCGCGGTCGATGGGCGAGGGGCTGCAGAAGCAGTCGGTGCTGGTCGAGGCGATCGGCGGCCTCGAGACGGTCAAGGCGTCGGGCGCGGCGCCGTTGCTCTCGCGCCGCTGGCTCACCGCGGTCAAGCAGCATTCGGACAGCTCGCTGCGCCAGCGCCTCGTCGCCGCGATCGGCGTCACCTTCGCCACCTCGGCCGGCACCATTTCCTATGCCGGCGTCGTCATCGTCGGCGTCCACCTGATCGCGGTCCGCGAGCTCACCATGGGCGGTCTGATCGCCTGCTCGATTCTCGCCGGCCGGGCGATCGCGCCGCTGGCGCAAATCTCGCAATTGCTGACCCGGATGACCGCGACCCGCACCGCCTACCGCCAGATCAACGAGATGATGCAAATGCCGTCCGAGGGCCCCGCCGGCGAAGCGATCAAATTGAGCGGGGTCGAGGGCAAGATCGAGTTCCGCAACGTCGGCTTCAGATATCCGGGCGCACCCGAGCGGGCGATCGACGGACTGAGCTTCACCGTCGAGCCTGGCGAGCATGTCGCCCTGCTCGGCCGGGTCGGCTCCGGCAAGTCGACCATCGCCCGCCTGATCCTCGGCCTCTACCCGCCCGAGGAAGGGCTGATCATGCTCGACGGCACCGACATCCGTCAGCTCGACATGCCGAGCCTGCGCGCCAATGTCGGCGCGGCGATGCAGGAGAGCGTGCTGCTGACCGGCACGGTCCGCGAGAACATCCAGCTCGGCCGCCCCCATGTCAGCGACGAGGAATTGCTCCGCGCCGCCCAGATCTCCGGCACCCACCAGTTCATGGGCCAGATCGCCAACGGCTACGACCTCAGGCTCGCCGACCGCGGCGAGGGGCTTTCCGGCGGCCAGCGCCAGTCGATCGCGATCGCCCGGGCGCTCGCCGGGCGGCCGCCGATCCTGGTGATGGACGAGCCGTCGAGCGCGATGGACGCCCAGACCGAGGGCGGGCTGATCCAGCGGCTCCAGGAGGAGCTCAAGGGCCGCACCCTCATTCTCATCACTCACCGGCCGCCGCTGCTTCAGCTCGTCCAGCGGATCATCCTGATGGACCAGGGCAAGATCGTCTCGGACGGGCCGCGCGACAATGTGCTGAAGCAGATCATGCGCCCCAAGGCGGCGGCCTGAACGCATGCACGGCACCCATCTCGAAGACCTGACGACGCGGATCAAGCCGCGGACCGCCTCGAACATGCTGCTCTGGTTCGTGATCGCGTTCGTCGTCGCCTTTTTCGTCTGGGCGGCATTGACCGAGCTCGACCGGACGGTGCGCGGCCAGGGCCGGGTGATCCCGAGCTCGCGGCTGCAGGTGGTCTCCAACCTGGAAGGCGGCATCGTTCAGGACATCTTGGTCCGCCAGGGCCAGCTGGTGCGCGCCGGCGACGTGCTGATCCGGCTCGATCCGACCCAGACCGGCGCCGAGTTCGGCAGCGGCGAGGCGACCGTCTCCGCATTGGGCTTCAAGATCGCCCGGCTCGAGGCCGAGATCATGGGCCGCGATCCGGTCTATCCGGTGCCGCGCGATCCGGTCCTCGCCGACCAGATCCATATCGAGCAGGCGCTTCACGCCTCGCGCATGGCCGATCTCGCCGGCATCCTCGGCGCCGCGCGCGCCCGGCTGAGCCAGGTCGAGCGCAGCGTCGCCGAAGCGCAGTCCGCCTATCAGGCGCGCAGCGAGACCTACCGCCAGCGCCGCGCCGAAGCGCGGCTGATCCGGCCGCTGGTCGAGCGCGGCATCGAGCCGCGGCTCAGCCTGATCCAGGCCGAAAGCGCGGCCGACGTCGCCCAAAGCGAGATGGAAGGCGCCGCCCAGGCGATCAGCCGCGCCCGCGCCGGGGTCGCCGAGGCCCATTCCAGCCTCGCCCAGGCGCAGCAGGAATGGCGCGCCCAGGCGGCGAACGAGCTCGCCACCGCCCAGGCCGAGATGGCCGCCCGCCGCCGCGCTCTGCCGGCGCTCGCCAACCGCCTCGAGCGCACGGTGCTGCGGGCGCCGCTGCCGGGCCGGATCAACCGCGTCCTCGTCACCACCCGCGGCGGCACGATCCGCGCCGGCGAGCCGGTGGTCGAGATCGTGCCGTCCGAAGGCAGCCTGCTCGTCGAGGCGCGGGTCACGCCCGCCGACATCGCCTTCGTCCGCCTCGGCCAGCACGCCCGGGTGGCGATCACCGCTTACGACCGCTCGATCTACGGCGTGCTCGAAGGCAGCGTCGTCGGCATCTCACCCGACGCGGTCGCCGAGGAGCGGACCGGCGAGACCTTCTACATCGTCCGCGTGCGCACCAATGAGAGCGTGCTGCGCGCGCCCGGCGGCGGCCAGGCGATGCCGATCGGCCCGGGCATGGTCGCCGAAGTCGACCTTATCGGCCAGAAGCGCTCCATCCTCCAATATCTGCTGACCCCGATCACGCGGATCAGAGAAACGGCGCTCAGGGAGCAATAAGGGCGCCCGCGTCAGCGGTGGGGACGGGGCCGCTGGTCGCCCCAATCGTGGCCGGAGCCGAAGCCGGTCCACCTTGCCGGCGAGATGGCCGCGAGGAAGTGGACGATTTTGCCGCCATATTCTTCGCGATAGGCGCCCTGGAAGGCGATCGCGTCGACGATCAGCAGCACCGCGGTCAGCAGCGCGAACGCTTTGATCTGAATGGCCAGCATGATTGCCTCCCGGCGCTATTCCGGTGCGGCGACGATAACGACCCATGGTTGCGAAGGTCTTAAGACCGCGACAGTGGTGGACAGGGTTTCCGCCAACTTGTGGAACCTAAACTAATGATCTAACTGGTAAAATCATTTTGCAGTTGGGTTCTTTCCCACGCTTTCTGCCACTCAGACTCTGCCTTGGGGATCTCGCTCATGGGGTTAAGTGGAATCTCTCGTGAATCGCCATTGCTCAGGAAGCGACGGAGCGGGAGGAAACCGCATTGGCGTCCTAAGGTATTGTTTGTTCTCTAGCTTTTGGCGCCCGTCCAGCGCGGTGCCCCGGCGAATGCCCCAGGCTTATGATGCTGCTGTTCGGCAGAGGCATTGTCTGCCGCAGAGTCCAAGAACATAGCAAACGCCAATCAGGAGCAACCCAATGAACATCAAGCATTCGGCGGTCGCCATTGTCCCGTGCAATGACCTGGACGCGAGCCAGGCGTTCTACGAGCAACTCGGCTTTAGCGCGACGGCGATTTATCCGCACCACGGCTATCGCATCCTTCATGACACCGGAGGGGCGAGCATTCACCTGACGCGGGTCGAGCCCGGGTGGGTGATTCCAGAGCGCAACGCCCACGGCGTCTATTTCTACGCCGAAGATGTGGAAGCGCTGGCCGCCGCGATGGGCTGCACGGCCGAACGCAAGCCATGGGGCCTCATCGAATTTGCCGTATCCGATCCAAGCGGGACATTGGTGAGGATCGGATGGCCCTGTGAAGGCGCGCACGAATAGATCTCGCGCATTTATTCGCCGCCCGGCCCGTGTTAGCCGTGCGCGACCCTGGGAGGTTTGTATGGCGACCGTCGTGTTGCGGGGAATAACCAAGTCTTTCGGGCCGACTGTTGTTTTGAAGGACGTCGACCTTGCCATTGCCGAGGGCGAGTTCGTCGTGCTGGTCGGCCCGTCGGGGTGCGGCAAATCGACCTTGCTCCGGATCCTGGCGGGGCTCGAAGAGGTGGATTCGGGCGAGGTTCTGATCGGGGGCGTCCGGGTCAACGACCTGCCCCCGGCCAAACGCGGCATCGCCATGGTGTTCCAGTCCTACGCGCTCTATCCGCACATGACCGTCCGCCAGAACATGGCGTTCGGCCTGCGTCTTGCCGGCAAGAACAAGGCCGTGATCGCCGCCGCTGTCGAAGCCGCGGCCTCGCTTCTCGACATCGCCCATCTGCTCGATCGGCGCCCCAGGATGCTGTCGGGGGGGCAGCGCCAGCGGGTGGCGATCGGGCGCGCGATCGTGCGCGAGCCCGCCGTCTTCCTGTTCGACGAGCCGCTCTCGAATCTCGATGCGGAATTGCGGGTGCGCATGCGTTACGAATTCGCCAAGCTGCACCAGCGGCTCAAGACCACCACCGTCTACGTGACCCATGACCAGGTCGAGGCGATGACCCTCGCCGACCGGATCGCCCTTCTGGATCAGGGGCGGGTGGTGCAGTTCGGAACCGCCGAGGAGATATACGAGCATCCCTGCTCGCTGTTCGTCGCCGGCTTCATCGGCTCGCCGCGCATGAACTTTTTCTCGGGCGTGCTGACGGAATCGGGGCCGTCGGGAGCCACGATCCGGCTGCGCAATGGGGACGAGCTCGGCGCGGCCGTGGGCACCCAGGGCGCCAAGGCCGGCGACGAGGTGACGCTTGGGGTGCGGCCCGAGCATCTGCGGCTGGCCGCGAGCGGGCTTGCCGCAACCGTCACGCTCATCGAGTCGCTGGGAAGCGTTCGCTTTGCCTATCTCACCGCGGACGTGACCGACGAGCCGGTCATCATGCAATTGTCGCCGAACGACCGCCCCAGGGAGGGGGACCGGGTCGCGCTCGCGGCGGACAGGGAGAATTGCCACCTGTTCGACGCCGCCGGACGGGCGTTTCCGCGCCTCGCCGCAGGTCCCGGCGCGATCGCCGCCTGACGAAAGCGGGCTGACGAGCGCCTCTCCTCCGTCGCCGCTGAAACCGGTTACAATCCGTTCTTGTCAATCCCGGCGGGCCTGCTAAGGACCGCCCATGTAACCGTTTACATAAAACGGTGCAGGGAGCAGGAGTCGGCAGGGATGGAAGCCTTGCAGGGGTTTCCCGCCAGCGTGGCGGACACCAGGGTCGGATGAAGAATGCGACCATCCGCGACGTCGCCAAAGCGGCGGACGTCTCGGTGGCGACGGTGTCGCGCGTCCTCAACAGCAGCGACGCGGTGGCTGAGGCGACCCGCAGCCGCGTTGCGGCGGTGGCGACCGAGCTCGATTATGTCCCGCACAGCGGCGCGCGTTCGCTCTCGACCCGCCGCACCGATACGATCGGGGTCATCCTGCCCGACCTTCACGGCGAATTTTTCTCGGAGCTGATCCGCGGCGTCGACGTCGCGACCCGGGCGCGCGGCATGCATCTGCTCCTGTCCCATTCACACGGCGACCCGTGCGAGGCGGCGACGGTGCTGCGCGCGATGCGCGGCCGGGTCGATGCGATGGTCGTCATGTCGCTTTATGCCGACGAAGAGATGCTGTCGGCGGCGCTCGGCGAGCGCACGCCGCTGGTCATGCTGGGCGGCGGCGCGTCGGGCGGCCATCCCCGCTTTGCGATCGACAATCATGCCGGAGCTTATGCGATGACCGAGCATCTGGTCGTGGCGGGGCATCGCAGGATCGCGTTCATCGCCGGCCCGCCCGGCAATATCGAGGCGGCGCAGCGGCTTGCCGGCTATCGCGACGCGCTCGCCGCGCACGGCCAGGCGAGCGAGCAAGTGGTCCAGGGCGATTTCGGCGAGGAATCGGGGCGCCTCGCCGCCGGCCGGCTGCTCGCCGGGCCACGGCCCGACGCCATCTTCGCCGCCAACGACATGATGGCGATCGGCTGCCTCCAGGGGCTGCGCGAAGCGGGGATCAGGGTACCCGACGACATCGCGCTCGCCGGATTCGACGACATCCCGATCGCCCGCTTCGTCGATCCCCCGCTGACGACGGTCGGCGTCCCCATCGCCGATCTCGGCCGCCAGGCGGTCGAATGCTGCATCGGCATCCTCGCGACGGGTGCGCCCGGACAAAGCCGCACCTTCACGCCCGAACTCGTCGTCCGCGCATCGACCGGCGGCGCCACCTCAGCCCGGCCGCAAGGCCGAAACTCAAAAGGGGAAGTATCATGATGTCTTCTGGATCGTTCCGCACGGCGCGCCGCGCGCTTTCGGCGGCGCTGCTCGCGACCAGCCTGCTGGCGGGATCGCCCGCTTTTGCCCAGCTCACCACGGCCACGATCCGCGGCACCGTCACCACGAGCGCGGCGCCGGTTGCCGGCGCCACGATCACCGCGCGCAACGTCGACACCGGCTCGACGGCGAGCGCGACCGCGGGGCCCGACGGCTCCTATGTCCTCTCCGGCCTGCGTCCGGGCACCTACGACATCAGCTTCGCCGCGGCCGGCGGCGGAACGCCCGTCACCCAGCGGGTGATCGTCTCGGTCGGCCAGACCGCGACGCTCGACGCCGACACCGCGGCCACGGCCGAGGCGGCGCCTCCCGCCACCGAGGGCGACATCCTCGTCACCGGCACGAGGCTCGTCGAAACGCGCACCTCCGAAATCGCGACCAACGTCAGCAGCAATCAGATCGAGAACCTGCCGCAGAACAACCGCAACTTCCTCAACTTCGCCGCCCTCGCCCCGGGCATTCGCGTGCTCCAGACCGACTTCCGCCAGACCTTCGGCGGCGGCGGCGTCGGCGTGAACAGCGATGGCGACAGCTTCGGCGGCCCCCAGGTCAACGTCTTCATCGACGGCGTCAGCCTCAGGAGCAACGTCAATCAGGGCGGCATCGTCGGCCAGGACGTCAGCCGCGGCAATCCTTTCTCGCAGCTGGCGGTGGCGGAATTCCGCGTCCTCACCTCCAACTTCAAGGCGGAATATGAGGATGCCGGCACCTCGATCATCACCGCGATCACCCGCTCCGGCACCAACAACTTTCACGGCGAGATTTTCGGCACCTATCAGGACCAGAGCCTGATCGCGCGCGACGCGATCGCCCGGCGCGACAACCTCGATGAGCCCGACCTCACCCGCTACCAATATGGCGCCGCGCTGGGCGGACCGATCATCCGCGACCGCCTGTTCTTCTTCTTCAGCTACGAAGCCAACATCCAGGACCGGGCGAACAACGTCGTGCCCGGCGGAAGCGCGGCCGATCAGGCGCTGCTGCCGTTCGACGTCAACGATTTCCGCGGCAGCTTCGCGAGCCCGTTCCGCGAGCATCTCGGCTTCGGCAAGCTCACCTGGCAGATCGCCGACAACCAGCTGCTCGAGCTGAGCGGCAGCGTGAGGATCGAGAGCGACCTGCGCGACTTCGGCGGCCAGGCGGCCCGCGAGCGCGGCACCAGCGTCGACAACAACGTCTATACCGGCCGGCTCAGCCACACCTACACTGGCGGCAGCATCCTCAACGAAGCGTCGGTCGACTATCTCAGATCCAACCTGGAATTCGGCGCGCTCGGCACGGCCGGCTTCGGCCGTATCTACCAGGGAGTCATCCAGGTCGGCGGCCGCGCCGACCTGCAGCAGGTCCAGCAGGAAGGCCTCACCTTCCGAGACAATCTCAGCCTGACCGATATCGAATGGAACGGCCGCCATCTGATCAAGCTGGGCGTCAAGCTGTCGTTCCAGAATTATCATGTCGGCGGATCGGGGCCCAATGCGAACCCGCAATTCGAGTTCATTCGCGACAACCGCGGCACGCCGACGACGAGCGATGACCTCGACTTCAGCTTCCCAGCGGTGGTGCGCTTCGGCGGCGGCAATCCGAACATCGAGGCGAATACGACCCAGATCGGGCTCTTTCTCCAGGACGATTGGGAGGTGAATGACCATCTGACGATAAACGCCGGCATTCGCTGGGACGTGGACACCAACAGTCGCAACAACGATTTCGTCACGCCCGCTCGCCAGGTCGCCGCCCTGCTGGCGCTCGATGCAGACCCCCGGTCTCCCAGCTTCTTCACCGCTACCGACTATATTTCCAACGGGGACAGGAAGGCGGACCTCAACAATTTCGCGCCGAGGATCGGCTTCTCCTACGATCTCCACGGCGATCAGCGCACCGTGTTCTTCGGCGGCTATGGCCGGTATTACGACCGCACCCTGTTCCGCAGCGCGGCCGAAGAGACCCTGCTTTCGCAATATCGCTCGGGCGAGCTCCTCTTCTCACGCAACGGCCTGCCGCGCGACGGACGGCCGACCATCCTGTGGCAGGATTCCTATCTGACGCCGGCGGGCTTCGCGGCCCTGCTGGCGAGCCTTGCCGCCGACCCGACCTCGCCGGGGACGTCCGAGCTTCGCGTCATCCCGAATGATCTCCAAACGCCCTATACCGATCAGTTCAGCATCGGCATCCGCCAACGCTTCGGGATCTTCCGGACCTCATTGAGCTATGCCTATGTGCGTGGACGCGATCAGATCGGCTACGCGCCCGCGAACCGGACCGAGACCCTCAACGGGGCCGGCTTTTACGACTTCATCCCGCTGATCAACGGCTTCAGCAACGTCGTCGCCGCCTTCAACACGCGCGCGAGTCGCTACCACGCGGTCTATCTGTCGGTCGACAAGCCCTATACCCAGGCGTCGGGATGGGGTGCGGGCCTCGCTTACACCTTCGCCCATTCGCGCGAACGGGGCTATCCGTTCAACTTCGACTTTCCGAACATCGCCACCGACCCGTTCGTCCCCAATGCCGGCGACGAGCGGCACCGGCTGGTCGTCAACGGCATCGTCGACTTGCCCTGGCGCTTCAAGCTGTCGGGGCTGATGACCTGGAGCTCGGGCCTGCCTTTCAACGTGATCGACGCGTCCGCCGGCTTCCAGCCTGGCAATATCAGGATCGGTTATTTCAACCACTTGCCCGCCATCTTCCAGCTCGACCTGCGGCTGCAGCGCGCCTTCCCGCTGTTCAACGGCAGCCAGCTGGTTCTGTCGGCGGAAGTGTTCAACGTCACCAACCATGCCAATTATGGCGGCGCCGACGGCTTCACCTGTTGCGGCGGGAATGCGAATTTCGGCCGCCCCAATTCGATCGTCGGGCCACCGCGCAGCTTCCAGTTCGGAGCGGCGATCCGCTTCTGAGCCTATGCGCCGGAGCCGCGTGCGATGCGGCTCCGGCACCTTGAATGCCGGTCCGCCCAGGTGAAGAGTGAAGCCGTGACGACCCGCCGCGATTTCCTGAGATTGGGGGCGCTCGGCCTCGGCGCCGGCCTGGCGTGGCCCGCGCTCGCCGCCGCGCGGCCGCGGATCGACGCCTTCCTCGACGACGTCCAGCGCCGCACCTTCCGCTTCTTCTGGGAGACGACCAATCCGGAAAATGGGCTGGCGCGCGACCGCTGGCCGACCCCGTCCTTCGCCAGCATGGCCGCGGTCGGCTTCGCGCTGACCGCCTTGCCGATCGGGGTCGAGCGGCGGTTCGTGGCGCGCGGCACCGCGGCGGCGCGGGTGCTTGCCACCTTGCGCTTTTTGGAAAGCGCGCCGCAGGGCGACGCACCCTCCGGAATGACCGGGCATCAGGGCTTCTTCTACCATTTCGTCGATATGGCGCGCGGCGCACGCTTCGAGACGACCGAGCTTTCCACCATCGATACCGCGCTGCTGCTCGGCGGCATCCTTTTTTGCCAGAGCTATTTCGATCGGCCCGACGAGCGCGAGATACGCGAGCGGGCCGAGCGCATTTACACCCGCGTCGATTGGCGCTGGAGCATGGCGCGTCCCCCTCTCGTCGCGCTGGGCTGGAACCCGGAGAGCGGGTTCCTTCCCTATGACTGGCGCGCCTATAGCGAGGCGATGCTGGTCTACATCCTCGCGCTCGGCGCGCCGGACCACGCGCTGCCGGCCGAGAGCTGGGCTGCCTGGTCGGCGACCCTGGCCGAGCATTGGGGTCAGGAGGGGGGCCAGGAGTTCGTCCGATACCCCTCGCTCTTCATCCACCAGTACAGCCATATCTGGGTCGATTTCCGCGGCATCCGGGATGACTTCATGCGTGGCAAAGGCATCGATTATTTCGAGAACAGCCGCCGCGCCACGCTCGCCCAATATGCTTATGCCCAAGCCAATCCGATGGGCTGGCGCGGCTATGGGCATCGCCTGTGGGGCCTCACCGCCTGCGACGGCCCGGCCGACACCACCCTGGCCATGGACGGGCGCCGGCGTCTCTTCCGCACCTATGCCGGGCGCGGCGCGGGCCGGTTCGACGACGGCACGGTCGCGCCGACCGCGGCGGGGGGCTCGATCCCGTTCGCGCCGGAAATCTGCATCCCCACGCTGGCCGCGATGAAGCGAGACCACGGTGCGCACCTTTATGGCGAATTCGGCTTTTTCGACGCGCTCAACCCCAGCTTTTCCAACGCCTCGATCCCGATCAGGCATGGCCGCGTCGTGCCGGGCCGCGGCTGGTACGACACCGACCATCTCGGCATCGACCAGGGGCCGATCCTGGCGATGATCGAGAATTACCGCAGCGGCCTCGTCTGGCGGGTGATGCGCGGCAATCCCCACATCCGCCGCGGCCTCGAACGGGCCGGCTTCACCGGCGGCTGGCTGGGCGGATGAGCAGTCTTGCCGTGCGCTCCCTGATCGCCTGCCTGCTGGTGCTGTTGGCCGGCTGCGGCAGGGGTGACGACGGCCGCGAGGTGATCCGCTTCTGGGCGATGGGCCGCGAGGGTGAGGTCGTTGCCCAGCTGATTCCCGAGTTCGAACGGCTGAACCCGGGCATCAGGGTCCAGATCCAGCAGATCCCGTTTATCTCGGCGCACGAGAAATTGCTCACCGCCTTTGCCGGCGACGCCACCCCCGACGTCTCCCAGCTGGGATCGAGCTGGGTGGCCGAGATGGTTGCGCTCGGCGCCCTCGAACCGCTCGACGCGCGGTTGCGGTCGTCGCCGGCGATCGACCCTCGCGATTATTTCGACGGTCCAATGCGCGGCAACGTCGTCGAGGGCCGGACCTGGGGCGTACCTTGGTATGCCGATACGAGGTTGCTCTTCTACCGCAGCGACCTGTTGCGCGCGGCGGGCTTTTCCGCGCCCCCGGCCAACTGGGCCGAATGGCTGCGGGCGATGCGCGCGATCAAGGCCCGCGCGGCGCCGGGCGATTATGCGATCCTGCTGCCGATCAACGAATATGAGCCGCTTCTCGCGCTCGCGCTGCAACAGCGCGATCCGCTGCTGCGCGACGGCGACCGCTATGGCAATTTCCGTTCGCCCGGCTTCACCCGCGCCTCGGACTTCTATTTCGGCCTGTTCCGCGAGGGGCTGGCGCCGCCGCTCAGCAACACCCAGATTTCCAACGTCCATGACGAGTTCGCGCGCGGCCGCTTCGTCTTCTACATCAGCGGGCCGTGGCAAATCGGCGAGTTCCAGCGCCGGCTCCCGCCCGAACGCCAGGGCGACTGGATGACGGCCCCGCTGCCCGGGCCGAATGGGCCGGGCGCGTCGATCGCCGGCGGCTCGAGCCTCGTCATCTTCGCGCGCTCGGCGCACAAGGACGCGGCCTGGCGCCTGATCGAATATCTGTCGCGCCCGGACGTCCAGTTGCGCTTCTTCGAGGCGAGCGGCGATCTGCCGGCGCGGCGCTCGGTCTGGCGCGCGCCGATCCTTGCGCGCGACCGCTATGCGGCCGCCTTCCGCGACCAACTCGAACGCGCGGTACCGCCGCCCGCCGTCCCCGAGTGGGAGCGGATCGGCCAGCAGATGCGGATCGTCGGCGAGCGCACGGTGGCGGGGCAGATCACGCCCGCGGCATTCCGCGCGACGCTCGATGCGGATACGGACCGGATCCTCGAACGGCACCGCTGGATGCTGGCGCGCGCGGGGGCGGAGCGATGAGGAGCCGCTCTCTCGCCGGCTGGGTCTTTGCGGGACCGGCGCTGATCATGCTCGGCCTCTTCTTCTTCGTTCCCGTGCTGCTCGCCTTTGCCCTCAGCCTGACCAATTTCGATCTCTATTCGCTGGCGGATTTCGGCAATACGCGCTTCGTCGGCTTCGCCAATTATGCCGAGCTGGTGCGGACGCCCTTGTTCTGGAACGCGCTCGGCAACACCTTCTATTTCGTGATCGCCGGGGTGCCGCTGTCGATCGGGCTGTCGCTCGGCGCGGCGATGCTGCTCAACGGCGGCATCGGCAGGCTGGCCGGGACCTTCCGCACCGCATTGTTCGCCCCGGTCGTGACGACGCTCGTCGCCGTCGCCGTCATCTGGCGCTACCTGCTCCACACCCGCTACGGCATGATCAACTACGGCCTCGAAGCGATCGGCCTCGATCCGGTCGATTGGCTCGGCGATCCCCGGTCGGCGATGCCGGCGATCATCCTGTTCGCGGTGTGGAAGAATTTCGGCTACAACATGGTCATCCTGCTCGCGGGGCTGCAGACCATCCCCACCGACCTTTACGAGGCGGCGCGGATCGACGGCGCCAATGGCTGGCAGCGCTTCGTCCACGTCACCCTTCCGGCGCTTGGGCCGATGCTGCTGCTCGTCGGCGTGCTCACCATCGCGGGCTATTTTCAGCTGTTCGCCGAGCCCTATGTGATGACCCAGGGCGGCCCGACCGAGAGCACGGTCAGCGTTCTCTACTTCATGTACGATCAGGGCTTCAAATGGTGGAATCTCGGCTTCGCCTCCGCGGTGGCGTTCGCCCTGTTCCTGATCATGATCGTCTTCACCCTGGTCCAGTACCGGATCGCCAGGGCGCGGGGGATGGTCTGATGCGCGCCTCCCGCACCGGCCGCACGATGCGCATCGTGCTGCTGCTCCTGCTCGCCGCCTACGCGCTGTTTCCCTTGTTATGGATGGTATCCGTGTCGCTGATGGCGCCAGGCGAGGCGAGCCGGTTCCCGCCGCCGCTGCTGCCGGCCGAGCCCGGACTGGGCGCCTACCGGACCTTGTTCGCGACGACCGGGATCGGGCGCTATTTCCTGAACAGCCTGATCGTCGCGACCCTGGGCACCCTGCTGTCGCTCGCGTTCAACACCGCCGCTGGCTACGCGTTCGCCAAATTGCGCTTCAAGGGCCGCGACCGCCTCTTCAAGCTGCTGCTCGCGGCGCTCGTCATTCCGGCCCAGGTGACGATGCTGCCCTTGTTCCTGATGCTCAAGGAACTCGGCCTGATCAACAGCTTCGCGGGTGTTCTCGTCCCGCTCGTCACCAGCATCTTCGGCATCTTCCTGGTCCGGCAATATGCGCTGTCGATTCCCGACGAGCTGCTCGAGGCGGCGCGGGTCGACGGCGCGAGCGAGGGCCGCATCTTCGTGCAGATCGTCCTGCCCGTGCTGATCCCGATCCTGATCACGCTCGCCTTGTTCTCCTTCCTCGCCGCCTGGAACGACTTCATGTGGCCGCTGATCGTCCTGACCGACCAGGATCTCTACACGCTGCCGGTGGCGCTCGCGGCGCTGTCGCGCGAGCATGTCCAGGACAATGAGATGATGATGGCGGGGTCGGTGCTGACCATCCTGCCGGTGCTAATCCTCTTCCTCGGGCTCCAACGCTATTATCTGCAGGGCCTGCTCGCCGGGAGCGTCAAAGGATGAGGCTTTGGGCGGGCGCGCTCTTCCTGATTTTATCCCTGCCAGGCGGGTCAGCAGCCGCCCAACAGGCGGGACTGCTCGACGATTTCAGCCGGCCTACGGCCTGGCGCGTCGAAGCTTCGGACGGCGTAACAGCCGCCGCCGCGCCATTCGAGGGCGGCTTGGCGCTCGACTACGATTTCAGCCGCGGATCGGGCTATGCCGTCCTCCACCGCGATCTGCCGCTCGAGCTGCCGGAGAATTTCGAGCTTCGCTTCCGCGTCCGGGGTCAGGGCGGCGCCAACAACCTGGAGGTCAAGCTGGTCGACGCCACCGGCGCCAACGTTTGGTGGCACCGCGAGCTCGATTTCGTCGCGCCGGCCGGCTGGACGACCCTGCGGGTTCGTCGCAGGCAGATCGAATTCGCCTGGGGGCCGACCCAGGACCGCACGCTCCGGCGGATGGCGGCAATCGAATTCGTCGTCTCGGCCGGATCTGGCGGCGGTCGCGGCCGGCTGGCAATTGACGATCTCACCATGACGCCGCTCCCCGTTCCGCCGGCCGTCCCGCCGCGCCCGACCGCGTCGTCGCGAGACGGAAATGCGGCCGCCGCGATCGACGGCGACCCGGCGACCGCCTGGACGGCGCACACCGGCGCCTTTATCGACCTCGATCTGGGCTATCGGCGCGAGTTCGGCGGGCTGGTGCTGCGCTGGGCGGCGGGTCGGCACGCGCCGACTTATGTCATCGCGCTGTCGGACGACGGCCGGCGCTTCCGGTTCGTCCACGCGGCGCACCACAGCGACGGCGATACCGATTGGATCCGGCTGGCGGAGAGCGAGGCCCGCTATGTCCGGATTCAGACGAACGACGGCCCGCCCGGCGGCCCCGCACTCACCGAAGTCGAGATCGAGCCGCTCGCCTTCGGGGCGAGCGCCAATGCGTTCGTCAGCGCAGTCGCCGCCGCACAGCCGCGCGGAACCTGGCCGCGCGCTTATATCGGCGAGCAGAATTACTGGACTCTGGTCGCCCCGCCGACGGGCGGCAATGGCGGTCTGCTCGACGAAGCCGGCGCGATCGAAGCCGGTCGCGGCGGCTTTTCGGTCGAGCCGTTCGTGCAGGAAGGCGATCGGTTGACAAGCTGGGCGGACGCAGAAATCAGCGACGCCTTGCTGGACGGCGACCTGCCGATCCCGCGGGTCCAGTGGCGCGGGCCGGGCTGGACTCTCGGCATCACCGTCTTTGCCCAAGGCGATCGCCTCGTTGCCCGCTACCGGTTGCGGAACCTGGGCGGGACGATGCGCGAACTTGCCCTGGTGCTTGCGATACGGCCATTGCAAGTCAATCCGCCCCAGCAATTCCTGAACATCGCGGGCGGCGTCAGCCCGATCGAGTCGCTGACCTGGACCGATAACGCGATCATGGTCAACGGGCGGACGCGGGTCCGTCCCGGCTCGCCGCCCGACCAGGTCAGGTTTTCGCCGTTCGAGTCCGGCCCGCTGCCGCAATCGCTGGCCTCCGCCGATCCCCGCGCCATCGCCGTCGACGATCCGACCGGGCTCGCCTCGGGTGCCCTCGTCTATCGGCTGCATTTGGCGGCGGGGGAGACGCGCGAAATCGCGGTGGCGGTGGCGACCGCGGCAGGTGCGCCATTGCCCGCGCCCGTCGATGCCGCGGCGGCTGAACGGACGGCGGCGCGCGCGTGGCGCGAACAGCTCGATCGCGTCTCGCTGCGCGGCCCGGCGGTGGCGACGCCGGTCTTCGCGACATTGCGGTCCGCGCTCGCTCAGATATTGATGACGCGCGAGGGACCTGCGCTGAGGCCCGGCTCGCGCTCCTACGCCCGCTCCTGGATTCGGGACGGCGCGATGATGTCGACCGCCTTGCTCAGGCTTGGGCATGCGGACGCGGCGGCCGATTTCCTCGAATATTACGCGCCGTTCCAATATCCGGACGGCAAGGTGCCCTGCTGCGTCGATGCCCGTGGCGCCGATCCGGTGGCCGAGAATGACAGCGACGGCGAGCTGATCCACCTCGTCGCCCAGCTCCAGCGCTATGCGCCGGATGCGGCCCGGCTGCGGCGGATGTGGTCGCACGTGGCCGCCGCCGCCGGCCATATCGAGCGCCTCCGGCAAAGCACCCGCGTGCCGGCGAACCTGGCCGGGCCGACCCGCGCCTTTTTCGGCCTGCTGCCGCCCTCGATCAGCCATGAAGGCTATTCGGCTCAGCCGATGCACTCCTATTGGGACGATTTCTGGGGCCTGACGGGGCTCAAGGACGCCGCCTGGCTGGCCGGGGAGCTTGGCAACGCGGGCGAGGCGCGCCGGCTGGCGGCGGCGGCGGACGAATTCCGCGCCGACATCCTGGCTTCGCTGGCCGCCGCGCGCGACATCCACGGCATCGCCTTCATCCCCGGCGCCGCCGATCTCGGCGATTTCGACCCGACCTCGACCACCGTCGCCCTTTCCCCGGGGGGCGAGCAGGCGCGCCTTCCGCGGGACGCGCTGACCGCCACGTTCGAACGTTACTGGAGCGAGTTCGTGGCGCGTCGCGACGGGCGGCGGGCATGGGACGCCTATACGCCCTATGAATGGCGCAACGTCGGCGCGTTCGTGCGGCTGGGATGGTGGGACCGGGCGACGGCGCTGGCCGATTTCCTCATGGCCGATCGGCGCCCAGCCGGCTGGAACCAATGGGCCGAGGTGGTCGGCCGAGAGCCGCGCGCGCCGCGCTTCCTGGGCGACATGCCGCACGGTTGGGTCGCCTCCGACTTCATCAACGCAACGCTCGACAGGCTCGCCTTCGAGCGGGCAAGCGACGGCGCGCTGGTCCTCGCCGCCGGCGTGCCGAACAGCTGGCTAGAGGGCGGCGGCATCGCCGTCTCCGGGCTGCGCACGCCTTTCGGCCGGCTGAGCTACTCCCTGCGCGCGCAAGGCGGCCGCGCCCGCCTCACCTATCGGCTGGACGGACGTTCGCCTCCCGGAGGTCTCGTGCTTGGCTGGCGCATGGACGGTCTGCGCCTCCGCGGGCTGCGCGGAACGGCCGAGGTCTCGCTACCATGATCTTTCTTCCACCGCCCTGCCGTCCCGCAGGATTTGTAGAAAGTCTTCGATGATCGATCGCTTTGCCTTTCCCGACGGGTTCCTCTGGGGGAGCGCCACGTCGGCTTATCAGATCGAAGGCTCACCGCTCGCGGACGGTGCGGGGCCGAGCATCTGGCAGCGCTTCGCCCATACCCCCGGCAAGACGGCGGGCGGCGACACCGGCGATATCGCCTGCGACCATTATCGCCGCTACCGCGACGACGTCGCGCTGATGAGCGAGCTCGGCCTGAAGGCCTATCGGTTCAGCATCGCCTGGGGCCGCGTCTTCCCGGAGGGGACCGGGAGGATCAACCCGACCGGCCTAGATTTCTACGACCGCCTGGTCGACGCCCTGCTCGAAAAGGGGATCGAAGCGCTGCCGACCCTCTATCATTGGGACCTGCCGGCGGCGCTCGACGATCGCGGCGGCTGGCTCAATCCCGATATCGCCGACTGGTTCGCCGATTATGGCGAGGCTCTGTTCCGCAAGCTCGATGGCCGGGTCAAGCAATGGGCGACGCTCAACGAGCCATGGGTGGTGACCGACGGCGGCTATCTCCACGGCGCCCTCGCGCCGGGCCACAGCAATCTGTTCGAAACCCCGATCGCGTCGCGTAACCTGATGCTCTCCCACGGCGCGGCGGTGAAGCGCTATCGCGAAGTCGGCGCGCACCGGATCGGGCTGGTGGTCAATATCGAACCCAAATATCCAGCCAGCGACAGCGACGCCGACCGGGCGGCGACGCGGCGCGCGGACGCCTATATGAACCGCCAGTATCTCGACCCCGCCTTCGGCCTCGGCTGCCCGGAGGAAATGGCCGAGATTTTCGGCGCGGCCTGGCGCGACTGGACTGCGGACGAACTCGCGCTGGCCGCCCAGCCGATCGACTGGCTCGGAATCAATTATTACACCCGCGGCGTGATGAAGGACGATGCGGCGAAATGGCCGGTCCGGGCGGACCATGTCAGGCAGCCCGGCCGGGTCTATACCGAAACCGGCTGGGAGGTGTTCGAGCAGGGGCTGACCGACACCCTGCTCTGGGTCAAGGAGCGCTACGGCAATCCTCCGGTCTACATCACCGAGAACGGCGCAGCCTTTTGCGACCCGCCGGCGGCGAGCGGCGGCCGCGTTAGCGATCCGCTTCGCGTCGACTACCTCAAGCGGCATCTGGGCGCGGTGCTCGAGGCGATCGAATCGGGCGCGGACATCCGCGGCTACATGGCCTGGTCGCTGCTCGACAATCTCGAATGGTCGCTGGGCTTCTCGAAGCGCTTCGGGATCGTCCACGTCAATTTCGAGACGCAGGAGCGCACACCCAAGGACAGCGCCCTTTTCTTAGCAAGGATCGTGGCGAGCAACGGCCTGACCCTGGGGGATGATGCGGGGGTGAGCGTGGGTTAAAGTGTGGGAGTCAAGCCGCGGTCCATTTATGTTGCCGTTCAATTCAAATACTTAATCTAGGGGCTGGGAGGAGGATTCCGCCGAACAGCCTATGCGAATCGGTCTAGCCCACAGTCGCAGGTCAGGTTCGCGATGTGGCCACGAGAGCGGGTGGCAACCCTTCTATCTACAGCCTCTATCCTCCCGCGGTCGGCACCAGGGCGAGGACGGGTTCGTGCTCCTCTCGCGAAAGACCGACAGTGCGAATAGGCGTGTCCCGCAGTAGAGTCGGCGATACCGTCAATATTGCCTGCGCCCAGCGCGCTGGTGAACGCGAAGGTATCGGCGCCGTCGCGTCCTACCAACGTGTCGCCGTCCCCCCTTGCCGGTGACTGGCCCCTCACACGAAAATGGCCGGATTGTCGATCGGCGTTACCGGCGCGATGATCTCGATCACATAGTCGCTGCCGGCCTGATAGCCGGCATTGCCGTCGGCATCGATCACCAGGAACGTACGCCCGGCCATGTCGCCGCCGGTGGCCGTGAACATGCCGGCCTGGTGGCTGGTGAGCCCG
>DATHJO010000020.1:0-143884 GCA_035316145.1 Allosphingosinicella sp.
GGAGACAAGGGCGCGCCGCCTCGCCACCCTGATCGAGGACAGCGCCGCCGGGAGGAAGATCGCCGGCTACGATATCGGCCGGAACAAGAGCTAGCGCGGCGCCAGCACCAGCGGCAGCCCGCCCGCGGGCCGCAGCGTGACCATCCCCGAGGGGCGCACCTCCCGCCCCGGCACCGGCGCGAACGACCAGGCGCGCAGCCAATGGGCGAGCACGGTCAGCGCCTCGGCCGTCGCGAAGCGGGCGCCGACGCACAGCCGCGGGCCGCCGCCGAACGGGAGGTATTGGAAGCGGTGGCGCCCTGCCTTGGCCTCGGGGCGGAAGCGCTCCGGATCGAAGGCGTCGGGATCGTCCCAGAGCGCGCGGTGGCGGTGGATCAGCCAGGGCCAGATCGAGACGATGTCGCCGGCCGCCACGGCCGCGTCGCCGAGCCGGTCCGCGGCCAGCGCCTGGCGGTCGAAGCGCGGCACCGGCGGGTAGAGCCGCATGCTCTCTTCGAGGATGCGGCGCAGCAACGGCAGCCGCTCGGGCAAATCGGCATCGTCCTCGCCCGCGGCCAGCGCGGCGGCCGCCTCGACCGCGGCCTCGGCCTGCAATTCGGGCTGCTCAGCGAGCAGGAACAAGGTCCAGGTGATCGCATTGGCGGTGGTCTCGTGGCCGGCGAGATAGAAGGTCGCGGCATTGTCGACCGCCAGCGCCAATGCTTCCTCATCCGGGAATTTGTCGAACAGCGCGCGGATCAGCCGGCCGAGGAAATCGTCGGGCCCGCCGCCCGGCAGCCGCTCGGCGACGACCCGCCCGAGCGTCTCGCGCAGATAGACCTGGCCGCGCCGCGCGCGCTTGCCCTTGAGGCTCCACGGCATCAGCGGCAGGCCGAGCAAAGCCTGCAGCCGCGCCTCGCTGACGCCTTCGAGCGCGGCGGTGATATGGTCCATCGCCGCTGCGCTGATCAGCCGCGCATCGCCCGCGAACAAGGCGTCGGCGATGATCCGCATCGTCGTCGCCGTCGCCGCCGCGGCCATGTCGCGGACTCCGGCCTCGAGATCCGCCGCTCCGGCCGCGCGGGCGAACACCGGCACCAAAGCGTCGATCGCCGCCGGCGCGAAGTTGGCGGCGACGATCCTGCGCTGGTCGCGCCACAAGGCCCCGTCCGAGGAGAGCAGGCCGCGGCCGATCGTCGCCCTCAGCAGCTTCATGACGATGTCGGGCTTGACGTAATTGGCGGCATTGTCGAGCAGCACCCGCTGGACCGCGTCCGGCTCGAGCGGGATGAGGACGTTGTAGCCGAACACCTTGCGCTTGATGTGCGGCAGGCTGAACGCCCGCTCCGACCAGCCGTAGACCGCCGTCCGCGCCCGTTCGCCCACGAACCCGCGCCACACCGGCACCGGCCCGGCATTGCGCGGCGGATGCGGCGGAACGAAGCGCCTAGACGTCGAAGCCATTGCGCACCGCCGCCGCCCGGATCCGCTCCTCCCGGCCCGGCGCCAGCGTCGCCATGCGCCGCCGATAGGCCGCGAGCAGAGCCTTGCTTGCGCGCTCCGGCGAGCCCGAGTCGAACGGCGGCGAGGGGTCGTATTCGAGCGCGAGCTGGACGAGGCGCGCATGGTCTTCGCCGCGGATCGCGGCGGTGAGCGCCAAAGCGAAGTCGATGCCGGCGGTGACGCCGCCGCCGGTGACGCGGTTGCGGTCGAAGACGACGCGCTCCGCGACCGGCTCCGCGCCGAACAAAGCGAGATGCTCGCGCCAGGCCCAGTGGCAGGCGGCCCGATAGCCGTCGAGCAACCCGGCCGCGCCGAGGATCAGCGAGCCGGTGCAGACGCTGGTCACCCAAGCCGCGCGCGCGCCGACGGCGGCCACCCAGGCCAGCACTTCATCATCCTCCATCATCTCGACGCAGGCGATGCCGCCGGGCACGCAAAGCAGGTCGGTCTCGCCAACCTCGGCGAAGGAGGCGGTCGGCAGGATCGAGAAGCCGGCGTCGGTCGGAACCGGCTCGCGGCTCTTCCAGACATAATCGACGCTGGCGTTGCCGAGGCGCGAGAGGAATTGGGCCGGGCCGGTGAAATCGAGCTGCGTCACCCGCGGATAGACGAGAAAGGCAACGCGGATTGGGGTGAGCTCGGCCATTCGAAGGTCTCGTCATCCCGGCGAAGGCCGGGATCCATGAACACGGCTTCTAGCGAACGAACGCCGTCCAGCCCACTCCTCGATCATCAGTGTTTATGGGCCCCGGCCTTCGCCGGGGTGACGAAGGTGGTTATTCCGCCGCCAGCAGGCGCTCCGCGCCGCCGAGATCGACGCTGACCAGGCGGGAGACGCCCTTTTCGATCATGGTGACGCCGAACAGGCGGTGCATGCGGCTCATCGTCACCGCATTATGGGTGACGATCAGATAGCGGGTCTCGGTCTCGCCGGTCATCCGGTCGAGCAGATCGCAGAAGCGCTCGATATTGGCGTCGTCGAGCGGCGCGTCGACCTCGTCGAGGACGCAAATCGGCGCCGGATTGGTGAGAAACAGGGCAAAAATAAGTGCTATCGCGGTTAATGCTTGCTCGCCGCCCGACAGCAAAGTGAGGGTGGCGAGCCGCTTGCCCGGCGGCTGCGCCATGATCTCGAGCCCGGCCTCGAGCGGATCGTCCGATTCGACCAGCTCGAGATGCGCCTGGCCGCCCTCGAACAGGGTGGTGAACAGGCTGCGGAAATGGCGGTCGACGTTCTGGAAGGCGGCGAGCAAACGGGCGCGGCCCTCGCGGTTCAAACTGCCGATCGAGCCGCGCAGCCGGTGAATCGCCTGGCCCAATTCCTCGCGCTCCGCCTGCGAAGCGAGGCGGCTCGCCTCGAGCTCGTTCAATTCGCTCTCGGCGACAAGGTTGACCGGGCCGATCCGCTCGCGCTCCTGGACCTGGCGTTCGAGCCGCGCCGATTCCTGCGCGACCGCATCGATCCCCTCCTGCTTGAAGCCGGCTGTTTCGGGCAGCAGCGGCGGCGGGCATTCGAACCTGTCGGCGGAGATGCGCGCCATCTCCTCGCGGCGCGCATCCTGCGCCTCGGCGCGGGCGGCGGCGCCGGCGCGGGCCTCGCGGGCGGCGGCCTGCACCTCGCCCGCCTCGGCGAGCCGGGCTTCCGTCTCCTTGAGCGCCTCCTCGCCGGCGCGCTCATCGGCGGCGGCGGCCTGGGCGGCTTCGGCGGCAGAAGTCGACTCCGAGGTCAGCGCCTCGATCTCGAGATCGAGCGCGGCGGGCGCCTCGGCGAGCTGCCGCGCCTCGTCCTCCGCTTCGCCGATGCGGCGGCCGAACGCCGCGTGGCGCGCCTCGGCCTCGGCGGCGCGCGCGCGCCAATCGGCCTGCTCCTTCTGGGCCGCCTCGGCACGCTGCTTGTCGGCGCCGACCGCACTAGCATGGGTCGCCGCCTCGGCGCGGATTTCGGCGAGCGCGGCCTGGGCCTGCTCGGCGGCGGCGCGAAGCCCGGCGACCTCGGCCTCGGTCGCGGCGGCGTCGGGCAAGGTCGAGGCGACGCTCCCGGCTTCGGCCAGCGCGCGCTCGGCGTCGGCGAGGTCGGCGGCGGCGAGCGCGGCGCGTTCGCCAAGGCCGGTGCGCCTGAGCTCGAGCCGTTCCATCTCGACCGCCGCCGCATCCTCCTCGCGCCCGGCCTCGCGGATCGCCGCGCCGGCCTCTGCTTCGGCGCGGCGCGCGGCGTCGGCCGCTTCGCGGGCGGCCTGCAATTTGCCATGCGCGTCGCCGGTGGCGCACTCGGCCGCTGCGACCGCGGCGGCGGCGGCGGGGAGCGCGGTCTCGATCTCGGCGAGGCGATTGACCCGGATCAGCCGCTCGGCGGCGGCGGCGCCCATGCCGGTCGCGACATAACCGTCCCAGCGCCGCAGCCGCCCGTCCGTCGTCACCAGCCGCTGGCCGACCGCGAGCGCGGCACCCTCGTCGCGCTGCGCCACCGCGACCTGCCGCAGGCGGCGGTGCAGGGCCGGCGGCGCCTCGACATGGTCGGCGAGCGCCGCGAGGCCGGCGGGCAGCGCCGGATCGCCCGGCTGCGGCGCGGCGCCGGCCCAGCGGCGCGGGCCGTCGCCCGACAGCGCCGCGTCGAGGTCCTCGCCCAGCGCGGCGGCGAGCGCGCGCTCATAGCCGGGCGCGGCCCGGACGTGGTTGATCGCGCGGTCGCCGCCCGAGGTCTCGACCGCCTTCAGTAAAGCCTGGGCTTCGGACTGGAGCGCGGACAAAGCGGCGCGGGCCGAAGCCGCCTCGCTCTCGGCCTCGTCGCGGGCGGCGGCGGCCTGCTGGCGCGCCGCTTCGGCACCGCCGATCGCTTCGCCGGCCCGTTCGAGCGCCGCTTCGGCCGCCTCGCGCCGCGTCCGCGCGGCCTGGAGCCCGGCCATCAACTCGGCATCGCCGCCGAGGCCGGTCAACTGCCCGGCGATGCGGCCCGCCTCGGCCTCGGCCCGCTCCCGCTTCTGGCCGGCGGCGTCCAATGCGGCCAAAGCGACGCGCGCCTCGGCCTGCTCGGCCGCCTGGACCGCGCGCGCCTTGCCGAGCGCGGTGTCGGCGGCGCGGGCCGCATCCTCGGCCTCGACGGTGCGAACGTCGATCGTGCCGCGCCGGCTCTCCGCGTCGGCGAGGCGGGCGGCGATCGCGGCGAGCTCCTCGCCCAATCGGGCGATCGCGGCGGCGGCGTCGGCGCGCAGCGCCTCCTCGCGGGTGCGGTCGGCGGCCAGCGTGCGGCGGCGCTCGTCCAGCTCGGCGATCCGGCGGCGGACGCCGTCGCGCTCGGCGCGCAGCGCGGCGAGCTTGTGGCCGAGCGCGGCGGCGCGCTCGCGCGCGGCCTCGGCGGCTTTGCGCTTGTCAGCAAGGTCGGTGGCCGCCCGGGTCTGCCAGGCGGCGGCGGCGCGCTGCGCTTCGGCGGCGCGGGCGACCGCCTGCTCGGCGGCCTCGGCCTCGGTCCGCGCGGTTTCGGCGGCCTCGGCCGCCTCGCGCCAGCGGGCGAAGATCAGCCGTGCCTCGGCGATGCGGATCTGGTCGGAGAGCTTGCGGTAGCGCTCGGCCGCCCGTGCCTGCCGCTTCAGCGCCAGCCCGCGCAGCTCCATCTCCGCCAGGATCTCGTCGAGGCGAATGAGGTTCGCCTCGGTCGCGCGCAGTTTCTGCTCGGCGTCCTTGCGGCGGACATGGAGGCCGGCGATGCCGGCCGCCTCCTCGAGCATCAGCCGGCGCTCGGTCGGCTTGGCGGCGATCACCGCGCTGATCTTGCCCTGGCTGACGAGAGCGGGCGAGTGCGCGCCCGTCGCCGCGTCGGCGAACAGCAGGGCGACGTCCTTCTGCCGGACGTCGCGGCCGTTGACCCGATAGGCCGAGCCGGCGCCGCGCTCGATCCGGCGGGTGACCTCGGCCTCGCCCGGCGGCGCGATCGCGACGTCGCCGCTCTGATCGCCGCTTTCGCGCTCGAGCAGGAGCGACACCTCGGCGAAGTCGCGCGCCGGCCGCAGCGCCGTCCCGGCGAAGATGACGTCGTCCATGCCGCCGCCGCGCATCGATTTGGGCGAGGATTCGCCCATCACCCAGCGGATCGCTTCCAGCACGTTCGATTTGCCGCAGCCGTTCGGGCCGACGATCCCGGTCAGCCCGTCCTCGACGCGCAGCTCGGCCGGTTCGACGAAGCTCTTGAAGCCGGAGAGTTTGAGCCTTTTGACCTTCACCGGTCCCCAATCAATTCCTAGCGGCCGCGCAACAGCGGCTCGATCCCCGCCCAGGTGTTCACCTGCACCATCTGGCCGTTGATGAAGAAGGTCGGCGTGCCGTGGACGCCGAGCGCCTCCGCGGCCTGGTGCATCGTCCCGATCCGGTCGAGCGCCGCCTGGTCGGCGAGGCAGGTCCGCTGCCGGGCGGGGATTATGCCGTGCCGCGCGGCGACTGCTTCGAGGCCGAGCATGGCGACGATGCGCTGCATCGCCTGCAGCGGCGCCAGCCCGCGCAGCTCGCTCCGCTGGGCGGAGGTCAGCGCCTGCATCCGCCCCATCCAGACCGACTGGGTGGCGAGCAGCTCGTGGCTCATCTCGAAATAGGCGCGCGGCGCGGCGCAGTGGCTGAGGAAGGCGGCGGCGAGGTCGTACCCGTTCAGCACATAGTTGCGATATTCGACGCTGACCCGGCCGGGCCGGACATATTGCCGGAGCAGCGGCGCGCTGCCCTCATGGGCGAAGGCGGCGCAATGCGGGCAGGTCAGCGACAGATATTCGACCAGCTTCACCGGCGCGGCGGGATTGCCGATCCGGAAGCCGCCTTCGGGGGTCCGCGCGGCAATCTGCGTCCAGTCGCGCGCCGCGCGCGCGGGCGCCGCTTGCGCCGGCGGGGCGGGGACGGCAACCAGCGCCGCCGCCGCGAAGCCGGTGAAGAGCGCGATCGGCGTCCGGGCCCGCATCGTCAGCCTCCCACCGCCGCGCGCAGCAGCGGCTCCAATTGCGCCCAGTTGCCCGCTTCCTTCTTCTCGCCGTTGATGAAGAAGGTCGGCGTGCCCGTGACATTGTCCTCCTCGCTGGCGCGGCGGGTGATCTCGCCGAGCTGCTGGAGGTTGTTGGGGTCGGCGAGGCAGGCGTTCATCCGCGTCTCGGGCAGGCCGCGCTGGCGGAAGAACTGGTCGAGGCCGGTGGCGCGGATCAGCACCGCGGCCTGCTGGGCCGGCGGCATGCCGTCGAGCTGACGGGCCTGCTCCGGGGGAATGGTCTGCAGGCGGGCGGCCCAGTTGCGCTGATCGGCGTAGAGCTGCTCGGAGACGCGGAAGAAGGCCTGCGGACCCAGGCAGCGCAGCAGCATGAAGATGCCGGGATCGGTCGGGAAGATCATGTAGGGCCGATATTCCCAGCTGACCTGGCCCGAGCGGACGTAGCGGTCGCGCACGATCGCGCCGCCCTGCTCGCTGAACTCGGCGCAGTGCGGGCAGGTGATCGAGGCATATTCGAGCAATTTCACCGGCGCGTTGGGATTGCCCATCAGGAAGCCGCCGCGGTCGGTCATCGTCACCGTCTCGGTCCAGTCGCCATGGTTGGGCGCGGCGATCTGCGGCAGCGGCGCGCTGTTGGCGCCGGTCGCCGAGGAGAGGTTGCTGCTGTTGCCGTCGGCGCTGCCGCAGCCGGCGAGGGCCAAAGCGAGCGCGGCACCGATGCCGAACATGGATTTCGTCACGTCTTGTCTCCACCAATCTTGCCGACGACCGGGATCGTCGTCACCACCGGTGCTCCTTCGCTGTCGGCGAGCCCGCGCGCAAGCGATTCCAGACAGGCGCGCAGCTCCGGGTCCGCGACCTCGCGCAGCGATTCGCCCAGCTCGGCGGGGATCGGCCGCAGCGACGGCGGCGCCCGCCGCGGCCTCGCTCTGGCCGCCTGGACGATGCCCTGGCGGAACGAAATCCGCTCCACCGCCGGATAGCCGAAGAAGGCGTTGACCCGCTCGACGATCGTCGGCGCGACATGCTGCATCATCGGCGCATGCGCGCCTTCGACGACCAGAGTGAGGACGCCGCGGCTTTTCTTGCCGATCGGAAAGCGGATCGATTCGGGCGAGGAGACGGCGGCGTAACGGACGCCGACGATCTCCTTCCAGCGGCTGACGATCGAGGACTGGACGAAGCCGAAGCGGCGGAAGGCGGCGCCGCCGGCCAGCGGCAACAGGTCCGAAACGGCGCGCGCGCGCTTCGAGCGCGCCGGCTCCGCCACCCGCTTCTTCCTGGTCTCGACCGATTTCGTCACGCCAATTCCACCCTTGGCCGAAGCATGGCATAGGCGGCCCATGCCCGCCAATGCCTCCCGCGCTCTTTTGTGTTGGTATGCTGTGGATAAGCGCCGCCTGCCGTGGCGAGCGGAAGGGCGCGAGCGCCCGGACCCTTATCGGGTCTGGCTGTCCGAGGTGATGCTGCAGCAAACGACGGTCGCCGCGGTGAAGCCCTATTTCGAAGCGTTCACGAAGCGCTGGCCGACAATCGAGGCGCTCGCGGCGGCCGCGGACGGCGAGGTCATGGCGGCCTGGGCCGGCCTCGGCTATTACGCCCGCGCCCGCAACCTCATCGCCTGCGCCCGCGCCGTCGCCGCCGGCCATGGCGGCCGCTTTCCCGAGGAGGAAGCCGAGCTGCGCAAGCTGCCCGGCATCGGCGCCTACACCGCCGCCGCGATTGCCGCGATCGCCTTCGGCAAGCGGGCGGTCGCCGTCGACGGCAATGTCGAGCGGGTCGTTGCGCGGCTGTTTGCGGTCGGGATGCCCTTGCCCGCCGCCCGGCCGCAGATCCGCGCGCTCGCCGAGACCTTGGTCCCAGACGATGGCGCCGGTGATTTCGCCCAGGCGGTGATGGATTTGGGCGCGACGATCTGCACGCCGCGCGACCCCGATTGCGACCGCTGCCCGGTCATCGCGTGGTGCGCGGCCCATAGGGAGGGCGACCCCGCCCGCTATCCGATCAGGATGCCCAAGACCGCCAAGCCTCGCCGCGAAGGCATTGCCTATTGGCTCGAGCACAAGGGCGACGTCCTGCTCGTCCGCCGACCCGCCGAGGGGCTGCTCGGCGGCATGCTCGCGCTGCCCACCGACGCCCCCGCCGAGGCCTGCTGGCGCGAGGCGGGCGCGGTCGATCATGTCTTCACCCATTTCGCCCTCAACATGCGGCTGCTCTGCGCGGAAAGGGGACAGTCACCCGACTGTCCCGGGGACAGTCGGGTGACTGTCCCCATCGACGGCATCTGGTGGCCGATCGATCGGATCGCGCAAGCAGGCCTGCCCACGCTCTTCGCCAAGCTGGCGATGCGCGGCGCCGAGTGGCGGCGGGCGGCATGAGCGCGCCGGGCTTCACCGGCGCCGGCCTCGACCGCGCCGATCATCTCCGGCTCGACGCCGAGCGGGTCGCCGACATGATGGCCAATGGCGACGCGCGCCTGCTCCGGCTCGCCGAGCTCGATCCGGTGCTCGACCAAGAGGGCCGGCTCGCCTGGGGCCCGCTCGACGGGGAGGGCGATTATCTCTTCCTCGGCCTCGACAGGGGCACGCCCTTGTTCGCGCCGCTGGTGCGGACCGAGGCTATTGGCCGGCGGGCATGGAGCGTGTTCCGGCTGCTCGCCTTGATGAGCCCCAGGGACGCGGCGATCTGGGGCGCCGCGCGCAGCCTCAACGAATGGCACAACCGCCACCGTTTCTGCGGCATTTGCGGGAGCGCGACCGAGAGCTACCGCGCCGGCTGGGGCCGCCATTGCCCGAGTTGCGGCGCCGAGCATTTCCCGCGCGTCGATCCGGTCGTGATCATGCTCGCCGAGCATGACGGCCGCGTCCTGCTCGCCCGCCAGCCGCAATATCCCCCGGGCCGCTATTCGGCGCTGGCGGGCTTCGTCGAGCCCGGCGAATCGATCGAGGAGGCGGTGGCGCGCGAGCTGATGGAGGAAGCGGGCGTCGCCGTGACCGACGTGCGCTACGTCGCCAGCCAGCCCTGGCCGTTCCCGGGCTCGCTGATGATCGCCTGCCTCGCCCGCGCCGAATCGGACGAGCTCCGGCTCGACCCGGCCGAGCTCGAGGACGGTTTCTGGGCATCGCGCGAAGAGGTGCTGGCCGCGCTGGCCGGAGACCCGCAGGCGCCTTTCCAGGCGCCGCCGCCTTTTGCCATTGCCAACACGCTGCTGACGCGCTGGAGTGCGGGCGGCTGATCAGGGAGAATGCTATGTTGCGGGCTGTGCTGATCGGGGGGACGATGCTGCTGACCGCCGGCTGCGCGGCCGGGCCGCAGAACCAGCGGGCGACCCTGCTGGTGTCGATGACCGGCATCCAGGAGGTGCCGGGCCCCGGGGCTGCCGACGGCAACGGCACGGTCGAGGTCCGCGTCGATCCGGGCAGCGGCCAGGTCTGCTGGAACCTCTACGCCCGCGCGATCGGGCCGGCGACCGCCGCCCATATCCATCGCGGCCCGGCCGGGGTGGCGGGGCCGGTGGTGCTGATGCTGACCACGCCCGACGCGGCCGGCCGCAGCCAGGGCTGCGCGACCGTCGATCCGGCGCTCGCCCGCGAGCTCGCCTATCGGGGGTACGAATTCTACGTGAACGTGCACGACGCGGCCCACCCCGCCGGGGCGATCCGCGGCCAGCTGCGCGGCGGGCCTAGACCCCGGGAGCGCGGGGTGAGGATTTCGCCTTCGTCGGCCGGCTCTTTGCTGCCTTCGCCTTCTTCGCAGCCTTAGGCTTCGCCGGCGGATCGGGCTGGGGGTCGTCGCGCAGCCCTTCCTCCAGGCCTTCGAGGAAGCGGCGCAGGCCGTCGATCGCGGCGCTGCGAAAGGCCTCGCCGATCCGGCCGCCGTCGATCTCGATGCGGGTGCCGGCGCGGCCGACATTCGCCCTGGCATGGGCGGCGCCGAGCGCCGCGGCGGCAATCTCGCGCACGACCGGGCCGGCGCCGGCCTTGATCGCCTCCTTGGCCTTCCTACGCACCCGCTTGGGCAGCTTCACCCCGGCGATCTTCCTGGGAATCTTGACGTTGTTGGGCATGGCGAAATCTCCTCGTGTATTAATCTAATAATACACTGCCGCAGTTTCAAGTCGTTTCACTCGACGACGATCTCGGCGTTCATGCCGAGCAGGCGATGGATGAGGTTCGAGCTGTGGGCAGGGTAGCGGCCCGGCGCGGCGACGAGCGCGACATAGCGCCGCTCGCCCGGCGCGAGCCGGAAGCCGCCGCGGCGGACGATGTCGCCGTCGCGCGGGCGCAGCCGCGCGGCGCGGAAGAAGGCGGGCGCGCTGAACGCCATCGTCGCCCGGCTCTGGTTGACGAAATGGAGCCGGACCGGGCGGCCGGCGGGGAGGCGGATCGGCTTGGGCTCATAGGTCCAGGGGCGCAGCAGCACGTCATATTCCTGGGCGATCCGCCATTCGGGCTCGTCCTGCGCAAGGCTCGGCGCGGCGAGGAGCAAGGCGAGAAGCGGCAGCAGCAGGCGCATGGTCGGTCCCTAGCACGTTCCGGTCAGAAGCGCAGCGGCTTGACCCTTTTCACGCCGGCGATCGCCTCGAGCCTCTTCACCATCTCGGGCGCGATATGGCCGTCGACCGAGACCAAAGCGACCGCCTCGCCGCCCGCCTCGTGCCGGCCGAGGTGGAAGGTGGCGATGTTGACGCCCTGCTCGCCGAGCAGGGTGCCGAGCCGGCCGATGAAGCCCGGCGCGTCCTCGTTGACGATGTAGATCATCTCGCCGTGCAGCTCGGCCTCGATGGCGATGCCGAACATGTCGACGAGGCGGGGCGCGGCGTTGCCGAACAGAGTGCCGGCGACCGCGCGCGGCCCGTCCGGCGTGTCGACGGTGACCCGGACCAATGTGTGGTAATCGCCTTCGCGGTCGTGGCGGATCTCGCGCAGGTCGAGCCCCCGCTCCTTCGCCAGGAACGGCGCGTTGACCATGTTGACCGTGTCCGAATAGACCCGCATCAGCCCGGCCAGCACCGCGCCGGTGATCGGCTTCTGGTTCAATTGCGCGGCGGCGCCCTCGACCTCGACCGCGACGCCGCTGATCCGCCGCCCCTCGACCTGGCCGACCAGAGACCCAAGCTTTTCGGCAAGCTCCATATAGGGCCTGAGCCGCGGCGCCTCCTCGGCCGAGAGCGAGGGCATGTTGAGCGCGTTGGTGACGCCGCCGCGGACGAGATAGTCCGACATCTGCTCGGCGACCTGGATCGCGACGTTGACCTGCGCCTCGGTCGTCGAGGCGCCGAGATGCGGGGTCGCCACCAGCCCCGGCGCGCCGAACAGGGGATTGTCCCTGGCCGGCTCGAGCGCGAACACGTCGAGCGCCGCGCCGGCGACGTGGCCGCGCTCGAGCGCCGCTTTGAGCGCGGCCTCGTCGATCAGGCCGCCACGCGCGCAATTGATGATCCGCACCCCCTGCTTGGTCTTAGCCAGATTCTCGGCGGAGAGGATGTTGCGGGTCTGGTCGGTCAAGGGCGTGTGGAGGGTGATGAAATCGGCGCGGGCGAGGAGCTGCTCGAGCTCGACCTTCTCCACGCCGATCTCCATCGCCCGCTCGGGGGTCAGGAACGGATCGTAGGCGATCACCTTCATCCTGAGGCCCAGCGCGCGGTCGGCGACGATCGAGCCGATATTGCCGCAGCCGATCAGGCCCAAGGTCTTCGATGTCAGCTCGACTCCCATGAACCGGTTCTTCTCCCATTTGCCCGCCTGGGTCGAATTGTCGGCGGCGGGCAGCTCGCGGGCGAGCGCGAACATCAACGCGACGGCATGCTCGGCGGTGGTGATCGAGTTGCCGAACGGAGTGTTCATGACGACGACGCCGCGGGCGGTGGCGGCCGGGATGTCGACATTGTCAACGCCGATCCCGGCCCGGCCGATCACCTTGAGGTTCGGGGCCGCGTCGAGCAGGTCGGCGTCGACCTTCGTCGCCGAGCGGATGGCGAGGCCGTCATACGCACCGATCGCCGCCTTCAAGTCCTCCGCCGACAGGCCGGGCCGCTCGTCGGCCTCGACGCCGTTGGCGCGGAAGATCGCGGCGGCCTTGGGATCCATCGGATCGGAGATCAGTACCTTGGGCATGGATTAATCCTGGTTCGCAATGGCTTCATGGAAGGCCCAGTCGAGCCAGGGGCCGAGCGCCTCGACGTCGCTGGTGTCGACGGTGGCGCCGCACCAGATTCGCAGGCCCGGCGGGGCGTCGCGATAGCCGGCGACGTCATAGGCGGCGTCCTCGAGCTCGAGCAGCGAAGCGATCTCCTTGGCGAGCGCGCGCCGGGCGTCGTCGTCGAGGCCCGGCACCGCATCGTCGGCGAATTTGAGGCAGACGCTGGTGTTGCTGCGGGTCGCGGGGTCGGCGGCGAGATGCTCGATCCAGTCGGTTCGCTCGACCCAGGCCGAGAGCGCGGCGGCATTGGCGTCGGCGCGCGCGATCAGGGCGTGGAGGCCGCCCTGCAAGTCGGCCCATTCCAGCGCCCAGATATAATCCTCGACCGCGAGCATCGAGGGGGTGTTGATCGTCTCGCCTTTGAAGATGCCCTCGCTGAGCTTGCCCCCCTTGGTCAGCCGAAAGATCTTGGGCAGCGGCCAGGCGGGCGGGTGGCTTTCGAGCCGCTCGACCGCGCGAGGCCCGAGGATCAGCATGCCGTGGCCGCCTTCGCCGCCGAGCACCTTCTGCCAAGAGTAAGTGGCGACGTCGATCTTCTCCCAGGGGAGGTCGACCGCGAACGCGGCCGAGGTCGCGTCGCAGATGGTGAGGCCCTTGCGGTCCCCGGCGATCCAGCCGCCGTCGGGCACGCGCACGCCCGAGGTGGTGCCGTTCCAGGTGAAGACGACGTCATTGTCGGTATCGACCGCGGCGAGATCGGGCAGCGCGCCATAATCGGCGCGCACGACGGTCGCGTCGAGCCGGAGCTGCTTGACGACATCGGTCACCCAGCCCTCGCCGAAGCTCTCCCAGGCGAGCAGGGTCACGGGGCGCGGCCCGAGCAGGCCCCACAGCGCCATTTCCACGGCGCCGGTGTCCGAGGCGGGGACGATGCCGATCCGGTGGCTGGCCGGCACCTGCAGCACATGCCGGGTCAGCTCGATCGCGTGGCCCAAGCGCGCCTTGCCGAGCCTGGAGCGGTGCGAGCGGCCGAGCGAGGCGAGCGCGAGCTTTTCGGGGGCCCAGCCCGGCGGCTTCGCGCAGGGGCCGGAGGAGAAATGAGGACGCGCGGGGCGCGCGTCCGGCTTGGCGACGGTCACAACAACTCTCCTTCCAGAGAGCACGCGCCGCGTTGGGACGGCGTGGCCCGTCGACGGGCTTAGAGAGGCGTGGCGCCCGACTCAACCCTCCTTGAAAGGAGCGGGACGATATGGTCATTCTCGGCCATGCGGCGGGGGATTGCTTTGCTGACCATGCTGGCGCTTGCCGCCTGCATCCCGCGTGGGGCCGAGCGCCGCGAGCCGCCGCGCGCGGAGACGCCGGCGCGGGCCGAGCGCAATTCGCCCGAGACGCTGCAATGCCATATCGATCTGGCCCGCGAGCGGATCGGCTTTCGGGCGCTGCCCGACCAGCGCTTTGCGGGCGGCTGCTCGGCGCTGGGCGCGGTGCAGCTGCTCGACATCGGCACCCCGGTCACCAATTTGCGGGCAATGACCTGCCCGCTGGCGCGCCAGTTCGCGCGCTGGGCCCGCGAAACGGTGCAGACCGCGGCCGACCAATGGCTCGACACCAATGTGGCGAGGATCGAGACGTTCGGCACCTACGGCTGCCGCACCGTCAACAGCCAGCCCGGCGCGCGCCTGTCCGAACATGCCTTCGCCAACGCCGTGGACGTCTCCGGATTTCAGCTCGGGGATGGACGTCACATCACCGTCCAGCATGACTGGAACGGCGAGGACGAGCGGGTCCGCCGCTTCCTTCGCCAGGTTTTCCAGGCCGGCTGCCGCCGCTTCAATATCGGTCTGTCGCCGGACAATGACGCCTATCACTTCAACCATATGCATTTCGACATGGGCCGCGGTCCTTATTGCCGATAGCATCCGCGCTGCTAAAAGCTGCCCGATGACCGACCCCAAACCCCCGAAGCGCGTCTTCCAGCCCGCGCGCGAAGAAGCCGAGACCGCGGCCCAGACCACGCTCAGCCCGCAGACCATGGATGCCGCCTACCGGCTCGCCTTCCAGGACATGGATTTCCTGCTGCGCGAGGATTTGCGGCCGGTCCGCTTCCAGCTCGAGCTGCTCAAGCCCGAATTGCTGCTCGACCAGGCGAAGATCGCCTCGACCTTCGTCTTCTACGGCTCGGCCCGCATCCCCGAGCCCGGCAAGGCCGACGCGCTGATCGCGGCCGCCTCGACCGACAGCCAGCGCCGCATCGCCGAGCGGCTCAAGGCCAATTCGAAATATTATGACGTGTCGCGCCAGCTCGCCCGGCTCGCCAGCCGGGTCGAGCCCGACGAGGAAGGACGGCGCCATTTCGTCGTCTGCTCGGGCGGCGGTCCTTCGGTCATGGAGGCGGCGAATCGCGGCGCTCAGGACGAGGGCAAGGAATCGATCGGGCTCAATATCGTGCTGCCGCATGAGCAATTGCCCAATCCCTACATCACCCCGTCGCTGAGCTTCCAGTTCCACTATTTCGCTTTGCGCAAGATGCACTTCCTGCTGCGCGCCCGGGCGGTGGCGGTGTTCCCCGGCGGGTTCGGCACGTTCGACGAGGCGTTCGAATTGCTGACCCTGATCCAGACCGGCAAGGTCAAGCCGATGCCGATCCTGTTCTTCGGCCGCGAATTCTGGGAGCGGGTGATCGATTTCGAGGCGCTCGCCGAGGAGGGCGTGATCTCGCCCGACGACACCAAGCTGTTCACCTTTGTCGAGACCGCCGAAGAGGCCTGGGACCATGTCTGCCGCTATTATGCGGAGACCGGCGGCGAGCTGGTCTGCTGATCAGTGACCGGCCGGCGCGGCCGCGTTCGCCGGTGCCGCCGTGTTTGCCTCCGCCGCATTGCCGTCCGCGGGCGCGGCGGCCGCTGCCGGCGGCGGCGGGATGGTGAGGGTGCCGCCATGCTGGTTGAGGAACAAGAGGATATCGGCGCGGTCCTGCGGGTCGCTCAATCCGGCGAAGGTCATCTTCGTCCCCGGCGCGAAGGTGCGCGGGCTGTGCAGCCAGGCGCTCAACGTCTCCCAATCCCAGCTGCCGCCATGGTTCTTGAGCACGTCGGAATAGGAGAAGTCGGCGCGGTGGGCGACATGGTTGCCGGCGGTGCCCCAGAGGTTGGGGCCGAGGCCGTTGGCGCCGCCATTGTCGGCATTGTGGCAGGCCTGGCACTTGCGGAACACCGCGGCGCCGCGGGTCGCGTCGGCGGTCTGGAGGTAGTGGGCGATCGGCTGCTCGGCCGCCGCGCCGCCTTCGCCCTCTTCCTGGACGCCGGCGATCGGATAGCCCATCGGATCGGGCCGCTCGGCCTTGTAGATCTCATGGACGACCAGGGTCGATCCGAGCAGGACGATGCCCGCGCCCAGCACCCATCCTGCAATCGTGTTGAACCGACCGTCCATGCCGATGAGACCTTTCAAGGGAGCGTTGATTGGCGCTTCCTTTATGCGGGCCGCGCGCCTTGGGCAAGCCATGGAGTCGGGCGAAACGGGCGGCGGATTTACCCCCGTTATCCTCGTTATCCACAGGCGGAATCCGCTTTTATCGCTCTGCGTTTCATGACAGCAATGCGTCCGTGGCCGAGACGATCTTCCGGCAACGGGGGATAGCCTTCCCAGCCACAGCCCGAGCCGAGCGGCTTTGCGTCTCACCAGGCGGAAAGCGGCGAAGCGAAAGGCAGGGCGGCTGACGAAGCCGCCGCCAGGCGGAAGCTGCGGGCTTGCCCTTTAGCGGATGCGAAAGCGGCATGCTTCGTGAAGCGCCCATCGGTTTCCCGGCGGCCTTCGGGCACGTGGGAAACCGGCAGGCGGGACACCGGACCTTCGGGTTCAGGACCTGTCCGGCGGAAAGCGGGATTTCGGTCAACGCGCCGCCACCGGTGGAACCTTGGGCTTCGGCCCCTGGCTCCTTCGGGCAGGACCGGGTTTCGGCCCGGGAGCTGCGAAACCGGCGGACCCGGGACTTCGGTTCATGGACCGCCAGGCGGAACCGAGGCTTCGGCCGAGGATCCTGCCGGACGCGGAACCGAGGCTTCGGCCGAGGACCGCCAAAGCGGGAAGCGGGACGCAAGTCCCAAATCTGCCGAGCGGCGAACCGCCAGGGCTTCGGCCCTGTCGGGGAGCCCGCGGGGAAACCTTGAAGAAGCTTCGGCTTTGGATGGACCCCGGAGGAAGCGGCGCTTCGAGCCCCCGGTTCGCAGCGCCGCCAACTCGAAACCGCCCGGCGCGGGACGCCTCGCCTCCCAGGCAAGGTTCCAGCAACGGGACAGTGGGGGCCGGCGGCAACGTCGGCCCCCATTAACTTTGGGGGCATGTCGTCGCGCTGCCGCCCCGTTTCACGGCACCGCGCTTGATCTGCCCCGCATCGCGGCGCGAGCTTCGCGCGGGCGCGGGGGAGGCGCCATCTATGTTCGCAAGCAAGCAGCCGGCCGCCGGCGCCAAGGCCAGGACCGGCGCGCCCGGCCTGTCCTTCATCGGCTCCGAAGTCGTCATCAGCGGCGATCTCGCCACCGACGCCCAGCTCCAGGTCGACGGCCGCATCGACGGCAACGTCCGCTGCGCCTCGCTCTGCCAGGGCCCGAAGGGGATCGTCGCCGGTAACATCTTCGCCGAGGAAGCGCGGCTCGCCGGCACCGTCGAAGGGACGGTCTCGGCCGGCACGATCGTCATCGAGGCGACGGCGCGGATCCTGGGCGACGTCGCCTACGATACGATCAGCATCGAGGCGGGCGCCGAGATCGACGGGCGGCTCGGCCGCCGTGCCGCTCTCGGCCGAAGCGAGGATGCCCAGCCCGCTTTGATCGCCACCCCGGTCTCCTTCTCGCCGGCGCGGGCGGGCGAGGCCGATTCGCGCGGCGTCTTCACATTGCCCGATTCGGCGGCGCGGTGAGCCGGCACGTCGCGGAGATCGGCTGGCGCTCCGACGGCGCTTTCACCACCGGCCGCTACAGCCGGCGCCATGAAATAAGCTTCGACGGCGGCGCGGTCCTCGCCGGCTCCTCCTCGCCCGAAATGGTCCCGGCGCCGATGTCGGATCCGGCCGCGGCGGACCCCGAAGAGATGCTGGTCGCCGCGGTCGCCTCCTGCCACATGCTCTGGTTCCTCGATCTCGCCCGCCGCGCGGGGCTGGACGTCGCTTCCTACCGGGACAAAGCCGAAGGCGAGATCGGCCGCATCGGCACCGGCAAGACGGCGATCACCCGGATCGCGCTGCGCCCCGAAATCGCCTTCAACGGCCGCGCCCCCGCCGCGGCCGAGCTCGAGGCGCTGCACCACGAAGCGCACGCGCGCTGCTTCATCGCCAATTCGCTGAACAGCGAGATTGTCGTCGCGGCGCGGCGCCGATAGTCTTTGCCGCAACAAGGGGGCGGGTGATGGCAGTCAAGACCGACCATGCGCTGGAACGGCTGGTCTTCTTCTCCGACGCGGTGTTCGCGATCGCGATCACCCTGCTCGTCATCGAGATCCACGCGCCGCATCTCCCCCCCAACGCGAGCGACCTCGCCCACCTCCAGGCGCTCGCCGATCTGATTCCGAGCTTCATCGGCTATTTCCTCAGCTTCGCGGTGATCGGCCTGTTCTGGATGGGCCATCACCGCGCCTTCACCCTCGCCGCCCACTATCATCCCCGCATCCTCAAGTGGAACATCGCCCTGCTCGCGGTGATCGCGTTCATGCCGTTCGCCACCGCTTATTCGAGCGCCAATTGGTTCGAGCGCGTGCCGACCATCGCCTATTGCGCGACGATGCTGCTCGCCGCCCTGCTGAACTTCCAGACGAACCGCATTGCCACCAGCCCGCCGATGGTCGGCGCGGCCGTCGATCCCCAGGATATCCGCTACGTCCGCCAGCGCGGCCTGTCGGTGATTCTCGGTTCGGCGTCGGCGGTGGTCGCCGCCGCCTTCCTCAGCCCCAAATTCGGCCAGGGGGCGCTCGCCACGATCCCGCTCTGGCGTCTCGTGCTGACCCGGCTAGCCAAATAAGGCCTGGCGCCGCGCCAGGCTCTCCGCCGGCCACAGCGCCCTGCTGTCATAATAGACCTCGGCCGCCGGCACGCCGTCGGGCAGCCGCAGCCAGGGCAGCTTCGAGCGGGTGTAGATGTGGATGTCGGGCGGCAGCGCGGCGGGATCGTCCAGGGTGCCGACGCGGACGAAGCGCAAGATATCGTCGGTGCCGCCATAATTGCTCCACAAGGCGACCCGGCAGGCGGGGCAACGCCAGATCTGCTGGCCGCGTCCGCTCTCCGAGGGCGTCATCACCGGCTCGGCGGCGCCGGCGATCGTCTCGACCCGGTCGGCTTCGATGAGGGCGTTGATCGCGAACGCGCTGCCGGTCTCGGTCTGGCAGCTGGTGCAGTGGCAGCAATGGACGAACAGCGGCGCCGATCCGAGCCGGTAGCGCACCTGCCCGCAGGCGCAGCCGCCCTCGAGATCCTTTGCCATGTGCCAAGCCTCCCTTCGCGGCGAGATCCTATCGTCGGCGCCGGCGATTCGGAAGCGCGTCCTGCCGGCGCCGCGCGGCGAGCTCGGCGAGGGTCAAGCGACCCGTATGCGCCTCGTCGAGCAGGTTGAAGCGGGTGGCGGCGGCGCGATCGAACTCGGCGAGCGAGACGCCGCGGTTGAAGTCACCGTCGGCCGCCATGATCGGATGGGGGATCGCGAGCAGGCCGAAGCGCGCCGCCCCGCTGGCCGGGCCGGCCATGGTGGCGCCGCCGCCCCGCATGCCGCCGCCATGCTGTCGGCCGCCGCGGCGCGGGCCACCCATTCGGCCGCCGAAGCGCCGCTCGCCGCCGAAGCTTCCGCCGCCGCGTGAGGCCATTTCGGGCAGGATCTCGGTCTCGTAGCGGGTCACTTCGGCCGGCGCGATCTCGCCGTCATGGTCGGTGTCGAGCAGCGCGAACCAGCGGCGGAAGTCGGCGAGGAATTCGGCGTAGCTCAGCGCGCCGTCGCCGTTCGCGTCGGCCCCCGCGAACCAGGCGGCGATCGGCGGCGGCCCGCCGGGCGCCGCGCGAAACGGCTCGCCGGCCGGGCTGACGAACAGCGAGAGCCTTGGCCCCATCCCCTCGGACCGCGGCCCGAACCGCCGCGGCGGCCCGCCCGCCGCGCAGGCGGTGGCGAGCAAGGTGGCGGCAAGCACGGGCAACAGGATGCGGATCCGCATGACGGCCTCCCTCGAATCGCGGCCTGGAGTGCACGCGCAATGTTGCTGGAATGTGGCCGATCGCCGCCGATTTTGTCGCGACCTGTCGCAAGGCGGCTTGGAGCGAAGCCCGGCGGGGACTATCTGAAGCCGATGTCCGGCTGGCTCGAAACTGGCATCCTGATCGCGATCCTCGCGGCGGGCCCGGCCATCGCCCTGGTCTTCGAGCTGCGCGCCCGCGTCCTCGGCCGGAACTATGGCCCGCCGACGGCGCTGGCCGAGCCCTGCTGGACCGAAGATCTCGGGAGCGACGGCCGCCGCGGCCTCGCACGCGCGGAGTGCGTCAACGACGCGCTGATGGAGATGGACGCGCGCGCCGCCCGCGGCGACTTCCCGATTCCCCGCCACTACGGCGGCTGACCTTTCCGGCCGCGAATCAAAAAGCCCGGACGGATCGCCCGAGCATCGAGGCAGCGTGGCCCCAAAAGCAAAATGGGAGCTGGTGTCGCCACCAGCCCCCACTTGTCCCAGGTCCGAATGCCGCGCCGGTGAGGGCTTGGCGTCTTTCCTGGGCGGATCGGGTTCCGGCCGAGGTCTTGCGACCTCGGTCGGTTCCCAATCAGATCCCCGAGGGGATCCGATCCGGGTCCCCGTCGAGGCGAACCCCGACGGTTTCCCTTTCGCGGTCCGTTGGCCCGAAGGCTCCGGTCTCCGCTGGACCCTCGAAGAAAGTGGGATCGGCCGAAGCCTCACGCTTCTTCTTCGAAGACCCATCCTCCGCTTCCGTGGCCTGCGTCCCGAAGGACACCGCCCGCTTCCGCGGTGGCCGCGTTTCCGAACTTCTCTCCCTTGCAGGAGAAACGCTCCTCATCGCGAAAGGCGACAATGGCGCGCCCATCCGATTCGCAAAAGCGGAATCTTGCCTGTTTTGCCTGTGGATAACGGGGATATCGAGGATAAGTCGGGCTATCGCACGCAGTGGCGGACCGGCGCACTCCGACATGGTCGCCTGTCCTTCGAGCGCATTTGGTCCAGAATGGTGGGGACTCGCCCTTCCCGAGGGGCGCTTGAGGCTTCAATGCACAAGACCGCGTTGATTCGATTCCTGCGATTCGTTTGCTGCCGAAGGAGAAAGACGATGACCACGCCCCCCATCAAGACGGTCGCCCTGCAAAAGCCGAGCCTTACCAAGCTCAGGGATCCGCACCTCGTCTTCTACCGCGTCGCGGTGAACGAAGCGCTGGCGAGCGGCAAGGCCGCCCAGATCAGCAAGACCCTCACCCAGGCCCGCCAGCTGCAGGCCGATCTGCCCGCGATGATCAAGGATCTCGAGAAGGCCAGCCGCGGCTAGGATGACCGAGCTTCCCGCCCGTTACGCGGGACCCGAGGACAGTGCCAATCGGATCCCGGTCTGCGTCGTCTGGGAGATCACGCTCGCCTGCGATCTCGCCTGCCAGCATTGCGGCTCGCGCGCCGGCCGGCGCCGGCGCGACGAGCTCACCACCGCGGAAGGGCTCGATCTCATCGCCCAGGTCGGCGAGCTGGGCGCGCGCGACGTCTGCCTGATCGGCGGCGAGGCCTATCTGCGCAAGGACTGGATTCAGCTGGTGCGGGCGATCCGCGACGCCGGCATGGAATGCGGCTTGCAGAGCGGCGGCCGCAACCTCACCAGCGAGCGCATCGCCCTCGCCGCCGACGCCGGCGTGCAGACCATCGGCATCTCGATCGACGGGCTGCGCGAGGTCCATGACGAGCTGCGCGGCGTGCCCGGCTCGTTCGACCGCGCGCTCGCGGCGCTGCGCGCGATCAGCGCGAACGGTCTGGTCGGCGCCGTCAACACCCAGATCAACACCCGCTCGATGCCGCAGCTGCGCGAGCTGATGGAGCTGGTCATCGAGGCCGGCGCCAGCAACTGGCAGCTCGCGCTCACCGTGGCGATGGGCAATGCCGCCGACCACCCCGAGCTGCTGCTTCAGCCCTGGCAGCTGCTCGAGCTGATGCCGCTGCTCGCCGAGCTTTCGCTGGAGGCACGCGAGCGCGGCCTGTGCATGCAGCCGGCCAACAATATCGGCTATTTCGGCCCCTACGAGGCGATCATCCGCAACGTCCTCGACGACGAGATCCACTGGCACGGCTGCAATGCCGGCGACACCATCCTCGGCATCGAGGCGGACGGCACGATCAAGTCCTGCCCCGGTCTGCCCAGCCCCTATGCCGGCGGCAACGTCCGCGACCGGCGGCTGAGGGACATCTGGGAGAATAGCGCTCCGCTCGCCTTCACCCGCCGCCGCACGGTCGACGATCTGTGGGGCTTCTGCCGCACCTGCTATTATGCCGAAGTCTGCCTGGCCGGCTGCACCTGGACCTCGCACGCTCTGTTCGGCCGCCCCGGCAACAATCCGATGTGCCACTATCGCGCGCTGGAAATGGACAAAGCGGGCCTGCGCGAGCGGCTCGTCAAGATCAAGGATGCCGGCGGCCGCTCGTTCGACCATGGCGAGTTCGAGCTCGTCGTCGAGCCGGTGCCGGCCGCGCCGGTTCGCGAACCCGATCGCATCCTCGTCAATGGCTGAGCCGGGCCGGATCGCGCCGCAGCTGCTGCTCTGCCGCGGCTGCCGCCAGTTCGTCCGCCACGATGACGAGTTCTGCCGGTTCTGCGGCGGCGACCTCGCCGCGCTCCAGGCGGAGCACGAAGCGCGCGAGGCCGAGCTCGACCGCGCCGCGGCCGCCCTGCGCGCGGTGCTGGGCGGATCCGAGGGCGACTAAGCCGCGGCAACGGCCCGGCACCGGCGCCTCTGTTCGCCGGCACCGGGCCGCGCGCCGGGAGCCACCCGGCGCCCCCTGGCCCGGCTCATTCGAGCATCGCGGCCAAGGCAAGCCACCGACGGCGCAGATCAGAGAAAGGGAAGCCCGGCGATCTTGGTGACGACGCCGGCGACCATGTCGAAGACCTTAGTGATCCTCGCGATCGTCTTAGTGACCCGACCGAGCCGCTCGGCCTCGTGCTTCGCCTCCTTGGACAGCTCGTTGATGTCGTCGACCAGTCCGCTTTGTGCGATCGCATCGTCGATCTGCCTAAGCTCGAGCCGGGCCAATTGACCAATCAAGTCGTTGATCTCGGAGGCCAGCGCCCCCGCCCGCTTAAAGTCGGACGCAGGGTCCACAGAGGGAGTCGCACTGCGACGGAAGTCGCGCGCCATCTTGAGGGCGTCAACGAGTACCTCATTGGCCTCTTCATAGGCAGCGACGTCGATGATGTTAGTTGGCATTGCTTGTGCTCCTCGTGTCAGCGCCCAACGCGGTCACTGTGTTGTGGGCAGTGGTCGCGAGATGGATGATGGCGTCGAAAGCCGCCTGGATGTCGGCCGCCGATGCGCCCTGGCGCGCGGCCTGCACCAGTGTTCGATGCGCTGTCGCCATTTCATCGAAGAGATGCTTATTCGCGCCCAATCGATTGAAGGAATCGACGGCGACGAACAATTGCTGCTGAGCCCTGCGCAATTCTGCCTGATCCCGCCGGCCCAAGGCCAGGTCGCTTGCGCGGCCTTGCAGGTTGTCGAGCCCGAGCGCCGTTCTCTGCTCACGGGCGATCACGGCAGCGGTTTGTGCGAGCACCTCTATGGCGCGCCGAATGATCGGCTCACCCTCCCGGATGACCTTGCGCAGCACCCGATTGCGCTCATGGGCGAAATAGAGGTTGCCCAGCTCGCCAACGAGGCCCGCGATGGCGGTGAGTTTCGGCCCCAGCGCGGCCTCCGCCTGGCCGGAGGCCTGCCTGATCGCATCATTCAAATTACTCGCCGAGGTGGCGAGTGATGTCAGGGAGCCAGCAAAGGCGGCCTGGCTCGCGGTGTTATCGGCCGCTAATGCGATCAGGCTGTCGGCATAGGCCGAAAGCGCGTCGTCGAGGGCAACGATGTTCCGGTAGCCGTACGCTTGCAAGGCTTCAGTCGATCCATGTCGGGTCAAGGCGCATTGCGGCGCTTCGGGCGGCGTTTCGCCGGGCGGGACTGTGTTCCGAAGCATCTCGGCACAACCGTCGGTCAGCTCCAGGACAGTCCAGCCGGTTACCAGAGCTTCTCGCTGCTCGGCCTGCTCTCTCACCTGGAGAGAGGCAATTTCTTGGCGCTGTGCCGTGACCGCCGCCTTGGTCGCCGCCCCGAAGCTTCCGACCGACTCCCGAAACGCCGGGCTGACGCAGCCCGATACGGCCAGGGCGATCGCGGCCGTCGCCGTCAATTTGCGAAGCCGCGATGCGCGGGCGAACCCGATCCTGACTTGTTCATCCATTGTCCAGCTCCTGCTATGCGAAGAGCGGAATAGGATCTGCGTTTGCCGAGCCCGCGTGACGGCCGTCACGCCCCCGAAACATCTTTCCGGCTTGCCTCTCGGGCCCCGCGCCCCCACATCGCCCCGACCCGCGTTGACGCCCGGCGCGACCCCGATTAACAACAGAACAAATCTGGAACGACAGCCTCTATGCTGACCCATCTCTCCGTCCGCGGCGCGCGCGAGCACAATCTCAAGGATATCGACATCGATATCCCGCGCGAGACGCTGACCGTGATCACCGGCCTGTCGGGCTCCGGCAAATCCTCGCTCGCTTTCGACACCATCTATGCCGAGGGGCAGCGGCGCTACGTCGAGTCGCTCTCGGCTTATGCCCGCCAGTTCCTCGAGATGATGCAGAAGCCCGACGTCGACCATATCGAGGGCCTCTCACCCGCCATCTCGATCGAGCAGAAGACGACCTCGCGCAACCCGCGCTCGACCGTCGCCACCGTCACCGAGATCTACGATTACATGCGGCTCCTGTGGGCCCGCGTCGGCATCCCCTATTCGCCCGCCACCGGCCTGCCGATCGCCGCCCAGACGGTGTCGCAAATGGTCGACCGGACGATGGCGCTGCCCGAAGGCACCCGGCTCTATCTGCTCGCCCCGGTCGTGCGGGGAAGGAAGGGCGAGTATCGCAAGGAGCTGGCCGAGTGGCAGAAGGCCGGCTTCACCCGCGTCCGCATCGACGGCCAGTTTCACGAGATCGAGGACGCCCCCGCGCTCGAGAAGAATTTCAAGCACGACATCGAGGTGGTGGTCGACCGGCTGATCGTGAAGCCGGGCATCGAGACCCGGCTCGCCGATTCGCTGGAAACCGCGCTCAAGCTCGCCGACGGCCTCGTCTATCTCGACCCGGCCGACGCGCCGCCCGCGCCCCGCGGCGCCGAGCGCACCGGCGTCGCCGCCGCGCTCGAAGACGCGCATGAGCGAGAGGTGCTTTCCACCCACGCCCCCGAGGGCCGGATCACCTTCAGCGAAAAATTCGCCTGCCCGGTCTCGGGCTTCACCATCGCCGAGATCGAGCCCAGGCTGTTCAGCTTCAACGCCCCGCAGGGCGCCTGCCCCGGCTGCGACGGGCTCGGCGAGAAGCAATTGTTCGATCCCGAGCTGATCGTCCCCAACCACGCGCTGTCGATCAAGAAGGGCGCGGTCGTCCCCTGGGCGCGCTCCAACCCGCCTTCGCCTTACTACATGCAGGTGCTCGGGTCTCTCGCCCGCGAGTTCGGCTTCGAGCTCGAGACGCCGTGGCAGGACCTGCCCGAAGAGATCCACGACATCATCCTCAACGGCACGAAGGGCCGCCCGGTGACTTTGCGCTTCATCGACGGCCGCAAGAGCTACGAGGTGCGCAAGCCGTTCGACGGCGTGATCGGCAATTTGAACCGCCGCCTGCTCCAGACCGAAAGCGCCTGGATGCGCGAGGAGCTCAGCAAATATCAGAGCGCCGCCCCGTGCGAGATCTGCCACGGCGCCCGCCTCCGCCCGGAGCCGCTCGCGGTCAAGATCGCCGGCGAGCATATCAGCCAGGCGACCGCGCGCAGCGTCCGCCACGCGCTCGCCTGGTTCTCGACGCTGTCGGAAAAGCTGACCGCGACCCAGAACGAGATCGCGCGGGCGATCCTCAAGGAGATCAACGAGCGGCTCGGCTTCCTCAACAATGTCGGCCTCGACTATCTCGACCTCAACCGCACCTCGGGCACGCTCTCCGGCGGCGAATCGCAGCGCATCCGCCTCGCCAGCCAGATCGGCTCGGGCCTGTCGGGCGTGCTCTACGTCCTCGACGAGCCGAGCATCGGCCTCCACCAGCGCGACAATGAGCGCCTTCTCGTCACCCTCAACCGCCTGCGCGATCTCGGCAACACCGTGCTTGTCGTCGAGCATGACGAGGACGCGATCCGCCACGCCGACTACATCATCGACATGGGCCCCGGCGCCGGCGAGCATGGCGGCCATATCGTCTGCCACGGCAAGCTGGACGAGGTGCTCGCCTGCACCGACAGCCTGACCGCCGATTACCTCACCGGCCGCCGCGCGGTCCCGATCCCGGCCCAGCGCCGCAAGGGCACGGGCCGCAAGCTCACCCTCCACGGCGCCACCGCCAACAATCTAAAGAGCGTCACCGCCTCGATCCCGCTCGGCACCTTCTGCTGCATCACCGGCGTCTCGGGCTCGGGGAAGAGCAGTTTCACCGTCGACACGCTCTACGCCGCCGCGGCGCGGACGCTGAACGGCGCCCGCATGACCGCGGGCCGCCACGACAAGCTCACCGGCCTCGAATATCTCGACAAGGTGATCGACATCGATCAGTCGCCGATCGGCCGCACCCCGCGCTCGAACCCGGCGACCTATACCGGCGCCTTCACCAACATCCGCGACTGGTTCGCCGGCCTGCCGGAATCGCAGGCGCGCGGCTACAAGCCCGGGCGTTTCTCGTTCAACGTCAAGGGCGGCCGCTGCGAGGCCTGCGCCGGCGACGGCCTGATCAAGATCGAGATGCACTTCCTCCCCGACGTCTACGTCACCTGCGACGTCTGCCACGGCCAGCGCTACAACCGCGAGACGCTGGAAGTGAAGTTCAAGGGCAAGAGCATCGCCGACGTCCTCGACATGACCGTCGAGGAAGCCGCCACATTGTTCAAGGCCGTCCCCCCGATCCGCGACAAGATGCGGATGCTCGAGGAAGTCGGCCTCGGCTACATCAAGGTCGGCCAGCAGGCGACGACGCTGAGCGGCGGCGAGGCGCAACGGGTGAAACTGGCGAAGGAGCTGAGCCGGCGGGCGACGGGGCAGACGCTGTACATTTTGGATGAGCCGACGACGGGGCTGCATTTCGAGGACGTGCGCAAGCTGCTGGAGGTGCTCCATGCGCTGGTCGAGCAGGGCAACACCGTGGTGGTGATCGAGCATAACCTCGAGGTGATCAAGACTGCGGATTGGATCATCGACCTTGGGCCCGAGGGTGGGGACAAGGGTGGCGAAATCGTCGCGGAAGGGACGCCCGAGCAGGTTGCGAAGGAGCCGCGCTCATACACCGGCGGCTATCTCGGCCCTCTGCTCCAGGGCAAGCGCGCCGAGCCCAAGGAGCTTGCGCTGGAGCCGGTCAGGGCGCGTTCCTCCTCAAGGCGTCCACGAGAGGCCGCTACAGGCTAATCCCGTTTATCGTTTCAGTTCGGGCGCTCGCGATAGGCGCGGCAGGGGCCCGAGAACGGTCGGCTCAGCTATGTAGCCAATCGTCCATATCGGTGCGACCTATGTGTCTCCCCCCCCGCAACATACGAAGGAATTGAATTAGGCTGCCGATTGACTCTTTCACTGTCACTTGTACTTACACCCTTCGTTATTCTTCGCGAGAGAATGGGGGGCAATGTGGCCATCGTCTTGAACGAGATACCACACAGCATCGGCACCTACTTCGATGATGACAATCCGCTTGGCCCAGTGGCAGCCGAGTACATCGGCGACCGTGAGGTAGCCGCCTATTTGATCACCCTCGAAAACGATGCATTCGGCGAGCTATTCCAGGGAACTCCCATCCTTTTCGGTCGCAAGGGAGCGGGGAAGAGCAGCATCATAAATAGCTTCCAATATGCCCACGGAATTAAGAGTCAGACGGCGCTGGCGCTCGACCGAACGCCAAAAGCCGTCAATCCGAAGAGTGAGACCGACTTACGCCGGGACTACGACATTATCGTGAAAGTCGACGCCTCGCGTGAGATTAGCCACGTTCATGCGCAAGTTCGCTCGTCGTCGCTACCGCTCCCCGAACTTGCGGCAGCGGCTTGGACACGGCGCCTGTGGCTCAACGCACTGTCCGCTGTATCGGTACGCCCGGACCTGATCGACAAGTTCGAACCGCAGCTTAAGCAGCTCCTGATAAAGTTATCTTCGATGCTGAGCCGTTTGGTATCGACGGATGGCGATTCGCACTATTTCGATGAGTGGCTGGATCTCGGAAAGCTCTCTATACCCAACGCTGATGTGCTTCTGGCGGAACTCAGGAAGGCATTCGAAGCCCACAAGCTATCGGTGCTATTTCTCATCGACACCATGGAAGAGTACAACCTACTTTTCGACGATGCTCTGAAAACGACAATAGGGGGCCTGCTTTATCTCGTCGGCCGCCATGATAAACATATTCACTATAAGGTCGCGTTTCCGTACGAAATATTTGATTCAGTTCGGCTAGAAGGGAATCCGGAAAAATTCATTCTTAGGTCGACAACAATACGTTGGACGCCGACCCAACTCGTGCATATAGTCACTCGGAGAATGCTACTCTGTCTGTATCTATATGACAACGAGAGTCTAGCGGAAATCTTGGCCGAGGGCAAATATACGGAGGGCCGAAGGGCAAATTTCGAGTTCTGGGGTGAGATTTTCGGAGGAGAGATTGTCAACGAGGCGCATGATCCAGAGCCGCCTTTATATTACGTTTTACGCCATACTCAGCTGCTGCCGAGGCAGCTCATCAACTCCTTAAGCCGCTTGGTCAAACTTTCGAAGACCGAACTGCGAAGCTTCCGTCACATAAACCCGGAGGTTATCGAGGAGTCCATGAAGATTTCGTCCAATGATCTGGTCGGAGGTGTGGAGTCCGGATTTAAGCATACCTATACCGGGATCGGTGAGGTGTTCGAGACATACCTGTCGCGGTGCGATGTGGTGATGACCTACGGGGATATGCATAAGGCCTATGCTAGTTCGTCCGTCAAGAGAGGCCCAGAATACACGCATTCCTTTTATGACTTTCTTCGCGCCTTGCTGCACATGGGGGTTTTCGGCGTGATTGTCGGGGAAGGCACGACCAAATATATCGAGGCCGCCTTTTCCTATGGGGATGATACGGTCATGAGAGCTTTTCAAGAGCGCTCCTTTGCGATGCATCCCGCCTTTAGTTTGCTTTACAAGCAGCCGGACGATCGTTTGAAGCCGGGAAGGGCGGTGTTGCCGTTGGGTAGCAATGAGGGGTTAGAATGACTTGGAAATGGGCGGCTCTGAGCGCTCTCCTGCTGGTGATCTACGGAGTCCTACTTGGACTGCTAGAGGCAAGAGCTTTGGCTTTCGTTTATTGCGGGCTGTTGGCGATAGCGGGCCTCGGCTATTCACTGCGAAACTTCCGGCGGCGAGAGCAGGTGACGAAGGCGCTGCAAGATCTGGATGCGTTCCAGGCTTTCACCGAAGTCGATGTGCGGTGGCACAAGCAGGGGCTGGTTGGGCGGGCGGAGGAGGGCATTTTTGAAGGTCTTATGCTGTCTTCCTTCAGCGCCATATTGGCCTGCTTTATCGAGCCGATTGTGGAGATTGCCTCGATCGGCCACTAAGCTTCGGAAGGTTCACAGGGTCTCAGCCATTCAGCCCCGGCTTCTATCCATCTCCATCCCCTTTTCGATCAACCGCCGGATCGCCTCGGATCGCGAGGGCTTGGGTCCCGGCTGGCGTTCGATCCAGGCAGAGAGGGCCGCCTCCATCTCCGGGTAGAGGCGCACGGAGATGACGGGACCGATGCCGGTCCGTGGGCGCCCGCGCGGTCTTTTTTCCTTGGCAGCTATTGACCGGCCCCGATTTGACGTATACAACAAATAACAACCACCAACCGCCAGTCGGGGGCGATCCATGGCTGCCCGCGAGCATAGAGTCTCGCGCCGCGTCCTGCTAGGCGCTGCGTGCGCTGTCCTGAGCCTTGCCGAAGGACCCGCTCATCCTGAGCCCGGTCGAAGGATCCCCTCTTCCGCTCATACCGGGCATGAGCGATGGAACCGCGCCCTCACCCGCTTCCGCCGGGCCCAGTCCATCATCGACGCCGCCGTCCACGAGCCGGACCAGGACCGCTACGATACCCTGCTCGACACCTTCACCGCCGCCCTCCGCCGCCTGCTCCGCACCCCGGCCCCGGACCTCCCGGCGCTCGCGCTCAAGATCGAGCTGGCGATCGACCAGGCCGCCTGGGAATCCACCGGCGGCGAAGCCAGCATGGCGGCGCTCAAGCGAGACGCCCGCCGCCTCGCCGCGCGCGAACGCATTTGCTAGGCTGTCGTGCGATGGTGGACGATCCGCTTCCCTGGCGCCCGGAATTCGTCGCCGCGCTTCGCCTGCTCGCCCGCGCCAGCGATGCGGTGGCGGCGCGCGGTCTCGGTCGGCCTGTGCTCGTGGGCGGCGGCGCCGTCGAGTATTACACCGGCAGCGCACTGATGACCGGCGACATCGACGTTACCACGCCGTCGCAGCCAGAGCTTGAGGAGGAATTGCAGCGGCTCGGATTCGTCCGGCCGAGCGGAGTCGGCATGGCGTTGCGTGGCTGGATTCATCCCGATCTCGGCCTTGGCTTCGAAATCGTCGGCAGCAGTCCGATGGGCGGCGATCTTGATCCGGCCCGGCTTCGTCTCGTCCGGCCCCCTGACGAATCGGCGCGCTTCCGCATCATCTCGGTGGAAGACATGATCGCCGACCGCATGGGCCAGTTCGCCAGCGGCACCGCGTCCGACATGCGCGGCCAGGCCCGGACGCTGCTTACCCTTTATCCGGACCTTGATCGCGCCTATCTTGAGCGTCGCATCCGGGAAGAGACGCTGGGCGAACATGGCATCGAAGACATCCAGGGCTGAAGAGGAGGAAACGGTCGAGATGGCCGCGTTCGGCCGTGAGCTCGTGCGCCGCCGCGAGGCTGCCGGCAATCCCGAGGCCCCGCGCAACTCCGGCAAGCGCCGCACGGCGTCCAAGCGCGCCCTGCTGAAGGCGATCGAAGAGGCCGGCGGCCGCTGGTAGTCGTCCGAGTGAGCGCTCTCGCCCGAAAGGCAGTTTGATCTCACGCGAAGACGCGAAGGGCGCGGAGCGCTTCACTCCTTCCCCCGCCTCTGCGGATGCGCAGGGGGACGGAATGGCCTTCAGCCGAAGAGCAGGAAAGGGCTTCGCGTCTTTGCGTCTTCGCAGCCTGTCCTGAACTCGATTCAGGATGAACCCATATCTTGGCTCTCGCCAGGTCAGGCCGGGTTCTTCACCCGATACCGGACCAGCACGCACTCGCGCGCGATCGCCCGCGCCTCGATCAGCTCGAGCTCGATCCGCCGGCTGAACGGCAGCAAGGCGGGGGTGCCGCCGCCGAGCAGGACGGGGTGGAGCGAGAAGCCGATCTCGTCGACGAGCCCCGCCTCGAGCAATGCGCTGCCGAGCGCGCCGCCGCCCATCACCAGGATGCCGCCGCCGGGCGCGGCCTTCAGCCGGCGCACGAACCCGGCCGCGTCCTCGCCGACCAGCACCGCGCCGGCGCCTTCGGGCAGCGCCTCCAGGGTGCGGGAGAAGACGTAGGTCGTCACGCCGCGCGGCACCGGGCCGCCGCCCATCTTCTGCGCGAATTCGAACGTCTTGCGCCCCATCAGCATCGCATCGACGCCCTTGAAGTTCGCCGCGCTGATCGCCGCCGCATCCTCGCTCCAGCGCAGCCAGTCGATCGCCTCGCCTGGCCCGGCGAGATAATCGTCGAGGCTGATCGCGCCGCCATAGGTGACCTTGCGCATCCCGTGCCTCCGGTCCGGAGCTGGATTCCAGCAGCGGTTTCAGCCCAAATCCCATTTCCTTGCAATTCAAAATTCGCCCATCTCGACGCCCGCTTGGCGGATCGTTTCACGCGAAGGCGCGAAGAACGCGAAGGGCGAGCGCGAAGCGCAGCCTCCTTCCTGCCGAACCAATGCCCGTGCCATCCGGACGAAGGGCTTTGGCCGGGAGCACGAAGGGGCCTCGCACCTTGGCGTCTTCGCAGCCTGTCCTGAACTCGATTCAGGATGAAACCAATTTCCCATTCTCCATTTCCGACTTCAAAACGGAACAGAAAAAGAACGGTACCTCTTGCAAAAGCGTACCCGATATGTTCTAACGCGCGAAATGGACCGCGACTCGATCGCATCGAATGACGGCGAAACCGGCCTCGACGAGGGCGGGACGGACGAAAGCCTGCCGCCCGAAGTGGCCGAAGCGCGCCGCCGCCAGGGCATCGACTGGCCGCCGAAGAAGACCGGGACCGGCTTCTTCTACCGCAACGGCGACGAAATCCCGCCGACCCATCCCGACCACGGCCCGATGCACCTCATCCCGCGCCAGCAGGACGGCAGCTTCGCCGCTTATTATTATTGCTCGAAGGACGAGCTCGCCTGCATGGCGGACCCAGCGCCGCCGCCGCGCCGCCATCGCCGCGACGGCTTCAGCCTCGAGCGCCAGCAGCAATTCGTCGAGAAGCTGCGCGACACCGCCAGCATCACCGACGCTGCCCGCCTCACCGGCATCTCGCGCTCGACCGTCTACAATCTGCTCAACAGCGCCGACGGGGACCCCTTCCGCGCCGCGGTCGAGGAGGCGCTGAAGGGCACCGACGTCCTGCTCGAAGCGACCGCGCTCGACCGCGCCGTCAATGGCCAGGAGGAGATCGTCTACTTCCAGGGCCGACGCGTCGGCGTGCGCTGGAAATATGACAACAAGCTGCTGATGGCGCTCTTGAGGGCGCGCAATCCGCTCAAATATGCGCCGCTGTCGGAGATCGAGGGCTGGCTGCGCCACCGCGGCGTCGCGGCGCCGCCGGACGTCGAGGGCGAGCTCGACCGCCTCGCCGCCGCCGAAGCCGAATGGGGCCGCACCCTGCCCGGCGAAGGCGGCACCGCGCCGGCGCTCGCCGGGCCTGGGGACGCGGCGCCCGCCCAGTCGGCGATCGAAGGCCAGCGCCCCGCCGCCCTGTCCGCTGCGTCCACGGCCGCGAACGACCCCGCCATCGTGTCCACTTTGTCCACTTTGCCCGGCGAAAACTCCGCCGTCGTGTCCACTTCCTCGACTTCGTCCGCGCCGGGCGATCCCGCGATCGCGTCCACTTCGTCCACTTCCGATGCGGCGGGCGCCCCCGCGTCCACTTCGGCTGCCGGCGAACCGATCCCCTTCCGGCCGCCGCCGATCCCTCGCATCCGCCTCGCCTGACCCCGCAATGCTCCCATATTCGCCACCTTTCGCCGCGACCCGGCGAACCCTCGTGCCGCCAAGGCGTTGAATCGCCGCATCTTCACGATGCCGAGAGGAGCCTTCCGATGACCCAGGACACCCAGACCGCCGCCCGCGCCCGCGCCGGCGCCGACACCGACACCGCCCCCCACCGCCTGATCGCCTCGAACCGGGTCGAGGGCACCGCCGTCTACGATCGCGGCGGCGAGAAGCTCGGCCGGATCGAATGCTTCATGGTCGACAAGGTCTCGGGCCAGGCCGCCTATGCAGTGATGTCGTTCGGCGGCCTGTTCGGCCTCGGCGGCAAGCATTATCCGGTCCCGTGGGACATGCTCGAATATGTTCCCGACAAGGGCGGCTATGTCGTCGATCTCGACAAGGAGAAGCTGGAAAAGGGGCCGAGCTTCAACGCCGGCGAGGCGCCCGAATTCGACCGCGACTACGGCCGCACGGTCTACGATTATTACGGGATCGTCTACACCTGGTGACGCGGCCGGGCCGGCTCACCAGCTGCCGAGCGGGGTGCCGCGCCGCTGCCAGGCGTCGAGCTCCTGCTCGGGCATCGCCATGACGATCCGGAGGCCGTCCGCGGTCTCGCTGAGCAGGTAGCCGTGCCGCCACTCGGCGATCGTCTCGCCGTCGGGCCCGCTCAGCAGGTCTGCGGTCCTGACGAAGGCGAGCCCGGTGAACAACTCCTCCACCGCCAGCACCGACTTGGCCGCGGCCGCGACCCCTTGCGCCGCATAGAAACGGCACAAGGTCTCGGTGTTGGCGCGAAACGCCGCCTCGTCCAGCGCGGCGCGCTTGCCGCGCGCGCTGAAATAAGCGGGGTAGGCCCAGTGGCCGCAAATGCGGGCGACGTCGGCGCGGGCGAACGCCGCCGCATAATCGTCGAACAAGGCCTGCACCTCGGCCTGCGTCACCGCGCCATCCTCCGCCTCCCTATTTGCATTCCCGCGGCCATGCGCCTAGGCCCGCCTCGCTACGGTCGCAACTGACGGTCTTCGGTGCTTTGCGGCTCCTTCTTCCTTCGCGCGTTTCGCCGGCAGCGGGGTGCGCCAATTCCGGGGCACCCACCCAGAAAGGAAGACGGTCATGCCCATCGGCACGGTCAAATTTTTCAACGCCAGCAAAGGCTACGGCTTCATCGCGCCCGAGGGCGGCGGCAACGACGCTTTCGTCCACATCAGCGCGGTCGAGAAAGCCGGCATGAGCAGCCTCGCCCAGGATCAGCGCGTCTCCTACGAGCTCGAGACCGACGCGCGCGGCAAGACCAGCGCGGTCAATCTGCAGGACGCCTGACGTCCGTCGCGCGGCGCCGGCTCTCGCGGGCCGGCGCCGCGCCCCCTCTTTACATTCGCGGCCCGCGCGGGCCTATTGGCGGCCTCGCTCCTCTCTTTCCCAGGGCGAAGGGAGATTATCGTGCGCATCGCCGCCCCGCTCCTCGTGCTGGCCGCGCTCGCCGCGGCGCCCGCGCTCGCGCAGAAGCCCGGCGTCGACGACCTCGAGCGCGACGCCTATCGCGGGCGGGGGATTTCGCTGTGCCTCGTCAACGTGGCGGCGGCCGAAGGCGTCTCCGCCGACGACGCCGAGGCGATCTGCGGCTGCGCGCTCGACCGGTTCATGCCGCGCTGGCCGGCCGGCGCGCTGCCGGCGATCGGCACCAGCCGGTTCCAGACGGTGATGACGGGCGATTTGCTGTCCTGCACCGCCGAGCAGCGCCCGGCGCTCGCCGCCGCGGTCGCGCGCCGCCTGGCGGGCGCGCCGTCCCCGGCCGTAGCAGCGCCGCCGCCGGCGCTGGCGGAGGGCGGCAAGCCCGTCGATGCCGCCGACGCGCCCGCCACGTCCGAAGCGTCGGGCGCCGGTCTTCGCGACTGGTGGAACGGCCTGACCCTGCCGCGCTGGCTCGGCGACGGCGACCTGCCCCTCTGGGCCTGGGTGCTGCTCGCCATGTTCGCCTTCCTGTTCCTGCGCGGGCTTCGCCGCCGCCGCGAGGAGCGCGACCTGGACGGCCCGCCGCCGTGGATGCGCCCCGGGAGCCGCCCGGGCCCGCCGCCGCCGCGGCCCTGACGCGCCGCGCTAGATCCGTTCGACCAGCTGCTTGGCCTCGGCGAGGCCGAGATCGGTGGCGGCGCGGACGAGCTTGATCGCCTCGATCTTGTCGCCCTGGGCGAGCAGCGCGCGCACCTCCGCCGCGAGGTCAGGCGGCAGATCGCCGATCGGCGCCGCCCCGGCGGGCCACGGCCGCGCCGGCGGGACGTAGCCGGGCGGCGGCGCGATCAGGTCGCGCGCGCCGCTCCGCCGCCTCAGCGCGAGCAGCAGCAGCACCAGGAAAGCGGCGGCGATCGCGACCAGCACGGGGACGGGCACTTGCATGTCGTGCGCGGCTATCGCCCGATTCGTGCCGCAACGCACCCCCCTTCCTATTTGCCTGTCGCGCGGGCTACACCTCGGTCCGGCGCTCCACGATCAGCGGGAAGTAGCGATGACGCGCGCAGGCCCTTCCGACGGCCGGTTCAACGCAACGGGGTGCATCATCCTGCCCGCCAGCCTGTTCATCGGCCTGATGATCGCCGGGCCCGGCACCGCCGTCTATCCGCCGGTGAGCACCGTCGCCGCGCCTTTGATCTGCCCGGGCGCGGTCCACGTCCAGTCCAACTATTATTCGGTGCGTCCCGGCGAGCATGGCGTCAGCCGGACGATTTATTGCACGTCCGGGACCGATAAGGCGGCGGCGGGCGAGGACATCACCTGGAAGGCGATCGGTATCGCGTTCCTCATCTATTCGGCGATCGCCTTCCTGATCTTGCGCTTCCTGGTCGCGCCTTGGTTGCGCCGCCGCGCCGAGCGGACGCTGCTGGCCGCGGGCATCCGCTCGCCTTCCAACCCGAGCGCGGCCGCCTCGCCGGCCGATTTGCGCTCGATCCTGAACCAGGTCGCCGATGCCGCGCAGCGCCGCCAGGCCTCGGTGACCGCCGCGTCCGGCGAGGATCCCGCCGAGCGACTCGCCCAGTTGAAGCAGCTGCGCGACCAGGGGCTGATCACCGCCGAGGATTACGAGGCCAAGAAAGCCCAGATCCTCTCGCAGCTCTAGAGCCGCAGCACCAGCCCCAGGGCGGCGAAGGCGGGGTAAAGCGAGAGGAAGATGACGAGGATCGCGATATTGGTCTTCTTGCCCTTCGCGAACATCGCCGCGAGCGCGAGCACGACGAAGGCGGCGAAGGCCGGGAAATAATCCCAGCCGGCCGCGCCGAGCCCGAATTGCGCCGCCCGGCCGAGCACCCGCGAGGCGAGCATGCCGCCAAGCACCTGCTTCTTGTGGCGGAAGTAATAATCGTCGAGGTCGGGCCATTTGGAGGCGTCGTCCGGGAAGACGAGGCTCGCGGCGAGATAATAGAGGCCGGTCACGAACAGTCCGATGACCAGGGTCAGGTAATTGGCCGTGATCGCTTCCTTGAGCGCGTAAGCCTGCGCCCAGGAGGAGGTAAGGTCGAGCATTACCAGCAGGCCGAGCAAAGGCGTCAGCCAGCCGAGCTGGACCTCCTTGCGCTGCTTCAGCACCCGCGCCAGCCCGCCCAGCACCTCGGCGAGGCTGAGGCCAAGCAGCAGCGCGAACAGCGAGAAGACGAATTCGAATCCGGTCATCGTCCCCCTCCACCATTGCCAGTCCGATTTGATCTGCCTTACCCTGCCCGCCGCATCATTTGAACAGGAGGACGACAGCATGCCGCGCTACATGGTCGAACGCAGCTTCCCCGACGGGCTCCACATTCCGGTCAATTCCGAGGGCGCCCAGGCGCTGGGCGGCATCGTCGCGACCAACGCCGACGAAGGGGTGACCTGGGTCCACTCCTATGTCAGCGCCGACAAGACCAGGACCTTCTGCGTCTACGACGCGCCTTCGCCGGAGGCGATCCGCAGCGTCGGCGCGAAGAACAATGTGCCCGTGGACGCGATCCACGAGGTCAGCGTTCTCGACCCCTATTTCTACCATTGACGTGCCGCGCGCGGCGGGCGCTTATTGCCGCCGGGTCACACCAAAAGGGGGTCTCACACGCATGCGCATCGTCCTCGCCGGCGCCGCGGGCGCCATGATCGTCATGCTCGGCGGCTGCGGCGAAGGCAGCGCCTTCGACAACGGCATGCGGGCCCAGTTCCGGACGACCGCGGTCGAATCGTGCATCTCCTCGTCGCGCACCGCGCCTGCCACCGTCCATTTCGATTGGCCGCGCCTGTGCGGCTGCGCGATCGACCGCTACATGGCGAACAAGTCCACCACCGACCTGCGCAAGGCGGAGCCCACCGACCCGGCGCTGCGCGCCGCCACCCAGCAATGCGCGATGGAGCAAGTGAACGCCGGCGCGGGCGCGAAGCCGTGATGTGGCGGCTTCTTCCCGGCGTGGCGATCCTGCTCGCCGCGAGCGGCGCGGCCGCGCAGGAGCCGCGCCGCCTCGGCCCGCCCGAAGCCCCGATCTCGGCGTCGGTCGAAGTTCCGGCGCGGAGCCGGCTCGTCTATGTGAGCGGCACGGTGCCCGATCCGGTCGACGCCGCTGCGCCCGCGGGCTCGGTCGCGCGCTATGGCGACACCGCGACCCAGACCCGTTCGATCCTGCGCAAGATCCGCGCCCAGCTCGCCCTGCACGATCTCGGGCTCGGCGACGTGGTGATGATGCGCGTCTTCCTGGTCGCCCCGCCGGGAGCCGCGCGGATGGACTTCGCCGGCATGATGACCGCCTATCGCGAGCAGTTCGGCACGGCCGACCAGCCGAACCGGCCCGCGCGCTCGACCATGCAGGTGGCGGGGCTGGTCGATCCGGGCTGGCTGGTCGAGATCGAGGTCACCGCGGCGGCGCCGGGCCGCCGGTGAGGTCGGCGCCAGCCTAGGGTGGCAGGGGAAGCGACAGAACACCACTGACGCCGAATCAGATTTCGGCATCGCGGACTGGCGTCGACGCCTCAGTCAACAGTGGCGACAGCATACACGGCCACTGGATCGATTGTACGACCTAGCATCTGACACCCATTAGTTGGTCGAATCCAGATTTCATGTTACTATGACGTCCCAATGAGGAATCTCAACTGGCCTTCATTGGATTATTTATTTTGGGCAATTGTGCTCGCGACCGTTGTCGGCCTTATAACGCTTTGGCAGGCACGGCGCGTCAAAAAGAGTGAGGACTTCGGTCAATTCGGGAATGGGGTGCTCGGCCGTCACTATCGAGAATCGAGGAGAACGCGGGCACTGGTTCAATTGCGCCGCTCTCGACATCATTGGGCTCGAGGGAACCGAGAATCGCACCCGACCCTTTCCTGACGATCTGACCGGCGAATCCCTTCTCAAGATCGACCCGAATGCCCCCGAAGACCCGGTCTGGACCCGATGCGTCGGCCGTGATGCCGGCAATGGTATTGAGCGCATTGAAGGCTTTGAGGAAAGGCGTGACGCGGCTGAGCTACAAAGCCAGCGACGCAGACGCGGGGATTCTGACCTGGTCAATCCACTGGTCATCACTGGGCGGCCACTAAGCGGGGCGCGGTATCGTGATTTCTATATGGAACCCGGTGAGCGCACGACACGAACATGGGAACAGCCCGTATCCTGCCGCTACAACGCGGTGCGGATGATCTTCAAGCTCCCGAAACCTCACGGGACGGCCGACTACGAAGCCAAGATCCTCGTCCCCATTGTCGACATATGCCGCGGCCTACGGCTAGTGGCGACCTATCCCGCCGGTCGCGACTGATCAGTCGAAGGCAACCGGGCAACATTCACTGTTGGGCCAGTCGCCTGCTAGGCCCAAGGGCCGGGCTAGACGATGCCTCCACAACCGTTGGTCGAAGCGGATCGGTCATTCGCAGATACGAAGGCTGACCCGCCAGCGGATCTCGGTTAGGCTGGCGCAAAAGGGGGAGGCTGGACCATGGCTCTAACGCGGCGTGCATTCCTCGAGCGGCTTGGCGCGGTCGGCGGCTATTCGGCCGCCTATCTCGGCATGGAGGCGATGGGGCTGCTGAACGCGCCGCCGGCATCGGCCGAGCCGTTCGCGCTGCCGCGCGGCGGCCGCGGCAAGGTCGTCATCCTCGGCGCCGGCATCGCCGGCCTGGTTTCGGCCTATGAGCTGAAGCGCGCCGGCTGGGACGTGACCGTGCTCGAGGCGCGCAATCGGATCGGCGGACGGGTGTGGAGCGTGCGCGGCGGCGATCGCATCGTCCAGACCGGCCGGCCGGACCAGATCTGCCGCTTCTCCGACGGCCTCTATCTCAACGCCGGCGCCGCGCGGCTGCCGTCGCAGCACCACACGATCCTCGGCTACGCGCGGCGGCTGAATGTGCCGATCGAGGTCATGGTCAATTCGAACCGCTCGGCGAAATGGGATTTCGGCGGCCGCGTCCACAGCGACCGGCAGATGATGAACGACATGCGCGGCCGCATCGCCGAGCTGCTCGCCAAGGCGATCGACCGCGGCGCGCTCGACCGCGAGCTGCAGGGCGGCGACAAGACTGCGATGCGCCAGTTCCTCGGCTTCTACGGCGAGCTCGCCGAGAATGGCGATTACACCCCGCAGGGCCGCTCCGGCTATGCCGAGGAGCCGGGCGCCTACACCCAGACCGGCCGGCCGCTGCCGCCGCTGACGCTCGCCGAGCTGATGAGCAATCGCGCCGCCGGGCTGCCGCTCGTCTTCGAGGAGTTCTTCGACCAGCAGACGCCGATGCTGCAGCCCGTCGGCGGCATGGACCGGATCGCCCACGCGCTCTACGATGAGGTCCGCCCGGCGGTGCGGCTGAACAGTCCGATCACCGCGATCCGCCGGCAAAGCGAGGGTGTCAGGATCGAATACGGGCCGGGCAGCCGGGCGCTGATCGCCGATCATTGCATCTGCACCCTGCCGGTGAACCTGCTGGCCCGGATCCCGAACGACTTCTCGCCCGCCAAGCAGGCGGCGATCCGCGACATCCCCTATCTGGCCAGCCTCAAGGTCGGCTTCGAAAGCCCACGCTTCTGGGAGGAAGAAGGGATTTACGGCGGCCTCGGCTGGACCGACCAGCCGAACGAGAATCTGATCTATCCCTCGGGCAACTTCCATGGGCCGAGGGGCGTGTTGGTCGGCGCCTATGTCGCGGGCTGGACCGGCGACCATATCGCGCAATTCCAGGCGATGAGCCACGAGGAGCGCTTCCAGGTCTGCCGCGGCGTCGTCGAGCGCATGCACCCCGGCAAATCGCACCTGCTCGCCAATCCGGTGACGGTGGGCTGGGGGCTGACGCCCTGGTCGGAGGGGGTCGGTCCGAACGATCCGGTTTTCGGCGGCGGCCCGGGCGGTGCCGGCCCGCGTGGGCCGCGCTATGCCGAGATGCTGCGGCCCGAAGGCCCGATCATCTTTGCCGGCGAGCATCTGAGCTACGTCCCCTTCTGGCAGGAAGGGGCGGCGCTGTCGGCGCACGCGGCGCTGCGGGTGCTGGTCGAGCAGGCGGCGGCACGGGCGGCCTGATCGAAGCTCCGGGACGTTTCGTCGAAACGACTTGGGCGCGGCGGCACGGGCTGGTATTCCGGTGCAGTCACTTTCCCAGGGGGATTTCCGATGCTGAAGCGCGCTTTACTTCTCGCCGCCCTCCTTGCCCTGCCGCTGACCGCGATGGCGGCGGCTCCCGCCGACACCGCTGCCGCGGTCTCGGCGCCCGGGCGGCCCAAGGCGGCGACCGATCTCGACGCCGGGCGCCGCCCCGCCGAGGTGCTCGCCTTCGCCGGCCTCAGGCGCGGCGACCGCGCGCTCGATCTGTTCACGGGCACCGGCTATTATGCCGAGATCATGGGCCGCGCGGTCGGCCCGACCGGCTCGGTGCTCGCCTGGGAGCCGACCAACTTCATGAACGACCGCGCGCGCCAGGGCCTCGCCGAGCTGCGCACCCGCACCCCGAACGTCGCCCTGCTGGTGGCGCCGGCCGATTTGGTGGCGCTGCCGACCGGCGCGTTCGATTTCGCGATGATCAACCTCAATTATCACGACACCTACTGGCAGAGCGATCGCTTCCATTTCCCGCGGATGGACCCGGCCGCCTTCCTGCGCACCGTCTTCCAGTCGCTGAAGCCGGGCGGGACGATCGCGGTGGTCGACCATGTCGCCAATCCCGGCGGCGACACCCGCGCCGTGGTCGAGGCGCTGCACCGGATCGACCCGGCGACGATCCGCGCCGATTTCGAACGCGCCGGCTTCGTCTTCGACGGCGAATCGAACATCCTCAGGAACCCGCAAGACGATCACACCAAGCTCGTCTTCGACCCGTCGATCCGCGGCAATACCGACCGCGTCGTCTATCGTTTCCGGAGGCCGCGGCGCTAGGGACGCACGCATATGAACCGTCCGCCGACGCGGCCGTCCCCAAGTCCCCGCAAGGTGAACAGCCATTGGCGCGCGGCCAAGATGACTGCTAGGCTGGCGCGACGAGCTGGGGGGTGGCTACTTTGCCGGCGATCGACAATTCTTGCTCTGCGACCGCACAATGACGCCTGCGGAACGGGAAATATTGCGCTGTGTTAGGGCGGGGGAAGTCGCCGACTTCTTCCAGGGCAGACCGACCGGCCGCAGGCGGCGCGTCGACGCCGCTTTCCTGCGCGACTTGTGGCTGGAGCTGAGCCCCGAGCGCAAGATCCATCCTACCGGAATACACCTGCGCGGCGTTCGGATCGTGGGCGGCCTCGATCTGAGAAACGTCGCTTTCTCCGCTTCCGGACGGGCGACGCTGTGCCCGCTGGCGGCCGAAGATTGCATATTCGAGGGGCTGATCACCGTCGCCGGCGCGTCAATCCAACGCTTCGAGCTGGTTCGATGCCAGCTGAAGGGCGGCCCGGACGACCATAGTGGCGAGGTTCTCGGCCTTGCCGGCGGGGCTGTCGACATCGCCGGCGAATGCCTGCTCACCGAAATAGAATGTCGGCTGCCCATCGATCTGATGCTGGCCAAGATAGGCAAAGGCATCGCAGTCTCGGATTGCCGGGGCCTCGGCGAGGTCCGCCTGAGCGGCGCGACGATCGGCGGGCCCGCAGTCTTCTATGGCTGCCGCTTCAGCGCGAAGGGGCCGGCGCGATCGTGCATTTCGGCCATTTCGACGCGCGTTACCGACAAGTTTCTCATCGAACGCTGCATGTCCACCAAGGATGTGTGCCTGAATTGGATGAGCACCGGCCAGCTCGCCATCTACAGATGCCGATTGGGCAGCGTGGGCCTGCTCGCAGTCAAGACTTTGTCCCAGCTCACCGTCGAGGCCACCAGAGTCGCCGGGCAGGTAAGCATCTACAACGCCAAGGTCGGCGATGTCCTCCACATCGTGGAGCTTTTCGTCAGGCCTGTCCGACCGGACCAGGTGGGACTTTCCATCGTCGCCTCGCAGATCGAGGGCACGATTCGGATCGACCGTTCCCGGATCGGCGGCGGCATCGACATGCAGTCTACCCGCGCCGACCAGATTCTTCTCACCGCAGCCAAGATCATCGGCGATGAGAATGCCGGCATCGATCTGTCGTCGGTCGCAACCGGCAACCTCAAGCTGATGCAATTGTGCCTCGACGGCTGGGTGATCCTCGCCAGCGGCCGGGTAAGGGGCACCCTGCTGATCTACAATTCGAAGATCGGCCGCCTGATCCGAAGCGCGGCGGCGGCGAAGACGCCTCCGAGCGCGCAAGCGATCAGCGGCGGGTCGCGGCCGAACGAGCCGGCCGCTCGCCCGGTGGCGAGATCGATGGATCTCACCAACACGAAGGTCGATGGCGACCTGCTCGTCCAGGGCTGCGCGATCGGCGGCACCATGTTTTCGGCCAATCTGGAGATAGGCAACTCGCTCTTGATCGAGCAGAGCTGGATTGCCGGAATCGAAGGGCATTTGTCGGTCGAGCTTTATCGACTCGTCTGCGGCAATCTGCTCAGCTTCTATGACTCGATCATCGACAGCGGCCTTGGAGTTCCGATGGGGCGGTGTGCGGAGATGCAGGTGGTTGGCTGTTCGATCACCTGCCCGGGCCACAGTCGCTGGCGGGGCAAGGCGATTTGGGCAGCGGAGCTGGGCATCACGCGCCGCCTCCACTTCGCCGGCAGCGAGCCATACGGCGCCGGTGCGGCGACAAACCCCAATCGCATTGCCGGGCGGATCGACTTCCGGAACAGCGCGATCGGCCAGGATGTTCAAATCTCTTCGATGATATGCGCGCCTCCGCCGGACCTCGCAAAGGGGGCATCTGCCGGCGCCCTCGATTTTGGCGGCGCCACGGTGGGGCGCAGTTTCCTGCTTGCGGACCGTGGCTTCGACCAGAGGGAATTGGGCGACGCCTACGACGTGCCGGCAGAAATCGAGGGCTGTGTGAACCTTGACGATGCGGTGGTCGGTGGCAGCCTGCTGATCCACCGGACCGTGCTCAAGGCGCGCGGAAATGTCGCCCGGCCGAACAGCGTCTTCGCGAGCGAGGAACGGGTTTCCAAACGTAAGCGCGGCGTGGCGCTTTCGCTCCGTGACGCGACCGTTTCGGGCGAGCTGGAGCTCGGCCGGCCGAAAATCGCGGGGTTGGTGGACCTGCGGGGCGCAACGATAAGCCTGATCGCCGACGGCGGCGGCAGGCGGTGGTCCGGTGCCGGCCTTGCCCCGGGCCATCTGCTGCTGGACGGCCTCACCTATCAGCGTCTCGACGACATCGATGATTCGATGGCCGGATCGGCGCCGAGCCGTGCGGCCGACAATGTTTCGGTCGCGGTCGAGCGGAGGCTCGATTGGCTGGGTCTCCAATTCGTCGATCGCCGGGCCGACTCGGACAGCTTCGTTCCCCAGCCCTACGAACAGCTGGCGCGGGTCTTCGCCGAGGACGGGAACGAGCGCGCCCGCCGCCGCGTCATAGTTGCGAAACGGGACTTGCAGCGCCGTTGCGGACGCCTGGGCAGCTTCGAGCGAGGCATTGGCTGGCTGCTGAAGCAGACCAGCGACTATGGCTATTCGCCGTCTCGCGCGGCCCTTGCGCTCACTCTGTTCATCGCCGTCGGCGCGCTCGCCGCCACTTGGCTCGACACCTATCATGCGTTGGTCCCGGCGGAGGCGGGGCGCCCCCCCGTAGATCACCTCAGCCCGCTGGTCTACGCGATCGACGTCGCGCTGCCGATCGTCGACCTTCAGCAGGCCGACAAGTTCATGATCGATGCTGGCAGGCTTCCTGGTTTCTGGAGCAATGGCGATCTCGTCGGGCTCCTGCGCGCCCTCTATGAGCTGGCCGGATTCATCCTCGTGTCGATCACGGTGCTGACGTTCACCGGGACGTTGCGCGAAAAGGAATAGGGGAACATGGCCGAAAACAAGACGAAGCCGACGAGGGTTTCGGTCGACGCGTTCCTCGACAAGATCGCCGATCCGCAGCGGCGCGCCGATGCGCACAAGGTTCGCGCGCTGATGGAGCGGCTGTCGGGCGAGCCTGCCGCGATGTGGGGGCCGAGCATCGTCGGCTTCGGCTCCTATCACTACAAATATGAGAGCGGCCGCAAAGGCGATGCGTGTCGGATCGGCTTCTCGCCGCGGGCGAAGGAGCTGGTCCTCTACGGCCTCGGCGTCGCGCGGCAGCCGGCGCTGATGGCGCGGCTCGGCAAGCACAGGACCGGCAAGAGCTGCCTCTACATCAAGCGGCTGTCGGACGTGGATGAGGAGGTGCTCGAGCAGCTGGCGGCCGATACGCTCGCTTACATGAACGAGAAATATCCCGCGGGGGCCTGATCAGCGGCGCCGGAGCTGGGCGGCGCGCCGGCTCAGCGCCGCTTCCCAGGCGGCCATGTCGAAATTCTGCGGATCGTCATGGGCTTCCGGAATGCCCGAATCGATGAGGGCGTGGAAGCCGGGGATCAGCCAGCGCCCGCCGCGAACGCTCGCCAGAATGTAGAGCAGCGCCAGCCGGTCATATTGCGCGGCGGTGAAGCCGGGGATCGGCGCGCGGCTGAAATTGCCCGGAGGTCCTGACGGCTCGTTGAGCCGCACCTGGTTGAGCTCGTTGTGCAGGAACAGGCCCCTGGCGTTGCCGTGGGTGATCGCGTCCCGCTCCCGCTTCGTCGCGCGCCACGGCACGCTGTAGTCGTGCGCAAGCAGCACCTCGCCGCGCCGGTTGGTGAAGGTGTGCGCGACCTGGGTGCCGTCCGGATAGGTCCAGCCGAGGCCGTTCGCGCGCTCGGAATCGTTCGTCGGAAACTCCGTCCCCGGCAGCTCCAGGCTGGTGTCGTGGATTACGAAATAGCGGGCAAGGGGGGCTGCGGGATCGTTGTTGCGCGCGCGGGCGAGCGGGGCCTCGACGGTGGCGGCCAGCGCCGGCAAATTCTCCGCCTCGAGCAGGGCGCGCAGGCGGGCGCGGTCGATCCTGACCCTCCGGCCGACATGCGCCTCGAGAAAGCGGCCGAGTCGCGCACGCGGCGGGCCCAGTTCGCCATGGATCCGCACCGGGCTCAGCAGGCAGCGGGCCTGCTCGATCGGCGAGCCAGCGAAGGACAGGCGTTGTTCGTCGAAGCCGCAGCGCTCCGGCCCCGCCTGCTGGTTGTTCCAGAGCGCGGTAGAAAGCAGAAAGAGCAACTGGACGTTCATCGCCCTTTCTTAGCGCGCCTGCCGTCCATCGCCAAAAAGGCCCCGGTTCACCCGCGCTTCATCTTTCGGCGGCGAAACGACATCGGGGCGCGACGAAAAGCGCTTGCATCCTGCCACAGATGTGACATGCTACATGTGTAGCAGGTGAACAGCATGATGATCGATTCTTTACCCAGGCGAGAACGCGAATTGTTCGAGCTCCTCTGCAGCGCCGGCGAGGCGACGGCGGCGGAGGTGCGCGCGGCGATGAAGGACCCGCCGTCCTATTCTGCGGTCCGCACCCTGCTCGCCCGGCTCGAGGGGCGCGGCTTCGTCAAGCACCGCACCGCCGACCAAGCCTATGTCTATACGAGCGTGCGCCAGCCCGCCAAGGTGCGCGAATCGGCGCTGAAATCGATGGTGAAGACCTTCTTCGACGGCTCGGCGGCGAACGCGGCGACGGCCCTGCTCGGGCTGACCAAGAGCCTGTCCCCCGATGAAGCGGAGGCCTTGCTGAAGGCGATCCGCGAAGCAGAGGAGCGTGAGTGATGGACGTGTCCTTCTTCGGCGAAATGGCATGGAAATCGGCGCTGATCAGCGGCGCCGCGCTCGCCCTTGGCTTTGCGCTGCGGTCGCGCGCGGCGTCCGATCGGGCGCTGGTGCTCAGGCTCGGCGTCGCCATGCTGCTGCTGCTGCCGTTCATCGCGCTGGCGCTGCCGGCGCTCCGGATCGAGGCCTGGGCCGCGCCCGAGCCGGCGCCGCTCAGCGTCCTCGCCCAGCCCGCGCTCCAGCTCGCCCTCCCGGCCGATGTCGGGCTGCAGCCGGCCGAGCCGACCATCTGGGACGATCCCACGCCGCTCGTCCTCCTCGCTTATCTGGGCGGGCTGGCGATGGTCGGCTCCCGGCTGCTTGCCGGCCTGATCCTGCTCGGCCGCTGGACCCGCGCCGGCCGCGAAATCGCCTGCCCGGAATGGCTCGCGGCGTTCGAGTGCGCCCGCTGGGCCGCACCCGGCGGCGAAAGGCTGCGGCTGCTGGTCTCGGACGCCGTGCCCTCGCCCTTGAGCTGGGGCTGGCTTCGGCCGGTGATCCTGATCGATCCCGACACGCTGGCCGAGCCCGACCAGGCCGCGGCGATCCTCGCCCACGAGGTCGCCCACGTCGCGCGGCGCGACTGGCCGGTGCTGATGCTGACCCGCCTCGCCGCCGCCTTGTTCTGGTTCAACCCCCTAGTCTGGCTGCTCGAACGCGAAGTCGTCCAGCAGGCCGAGGAGGCCGCCGATTGCGAGGCCGCCGCCTGTGTCGAGCCGGCTCGTTATGCCCGCACCCTCATCTCCTGGGCGCAGGTCAACGGCCGCATGATCCCGGCCAACAGCATCGCCCCATCGGGCAGCGCGCTCGCCCGCCGGATCCGGGCGATCCTCGATCGCCGGCTGCGCGAGCGGCCTTCCGGCTCGGCCCTGACCGCGGTCGCCGCCATGCTGTGCATCGCCATCGCCGCGCCGGTCGCGGCGATGCAGCTGGTCGAGGCCGCGCGGCCGCCAGCCCCGCCGGCAGCGCCGCCCGCGCCCGCGCTTCCGGCCGTTCCCGAGGCTCCCGATGCGCCGCAAACCCCGGCCCCGCCCGCCGCGCCGCGCCGACCGGCGCCGCCCGCCGCGCCGGTCGCGCTCGGCGACATTCCCGACGTCGGGCCGATCGTCGCACAGGCGCTGGCCGAAGCGAGAGCTTCGATGGATCCCGCGGAGATCCAGCGCTCGGTCGACGAAGCGCTCCGCGAAGCCGACCGGGAGGTCCGCCGCGTCTCGCCCGCCGAACGCGCGCGCATCTTCAGTGAAGTCCGCCGCGCCGTCGCCGAGGCGCGCGTCCAGGTCGCCCAGGTCGACCGCGCCGAGATCGCGGCGGCCGTGCGCGAGGCGCGGCAGGCGGCGCAGACCGCGCCGCGCGCGGTCGCCATGGCAATGGCGAGCGCCGGCGAGGGCATGGCCAACGGCGCCGCCGGCATGGAAGCGGGCGCCCGTCACATGGAGGAGCAGGCGCGGCGCTTCCGCGACCGCAGCTACCGCGAGCAGGTCATCGCCCGCGAAGCCGCCCGCGGCCATCATGTCACTCACGAGCAGCTGCTCGAAGCCGCCCGGGGCATGGAAGAAGGCGCGCAAGGCATGCGCGAGGGCGCCCGTGATATGCGCGAGGCCGGGCAGCGGATGCGCGACGGCGACGACGACTAGATCCCTCGGGGGCGAATCTAGGGAGGTGGCGGGCGGCGTGCAGGCCGCCCGCCATTTTGTTTGACGGCGCTCTTCAGCCGCTTCATGGACGGCCAGCCAGGCGGCCGGGGGCGCGGCGACTGGTCTCACCGCGCGGCGAAGGGGTGTCGTCACGTATAGCCCCTTCAAGGAGATCGACATGAAGACATCCCTTCTGGCGGCCGCGGCGTTGGCCGGGCTCGCTGCCGCCCCGCTTCCCGCCCAGCCCGCCGCCGCGCCGGCACCCCCTTCGACCCGCGCCGAGATGGCGACGAGCATCGAGCAGCGTTTCGCGCTCCGCGACGCCAATCATGACGGCTTCCTCACCAGCGACGAGCTCGGCGAGAGCGCCGCGATGGCGATCGGGCGGCTCGACGCCGACCATGACGGCAAGATCTCGCTGGCCGAGGCGAGCGCCGCGATGCTCGCCATGTTCGACCGCGTCGACACCAATCATGACGGCATTGTCAGCCCCGAGGAACGGGACGCGGCGGAAGCGCAGATGGCGCAGCCGCAGCCCCAGCCGGCCCCGGAGCCGCCGCCGGTGCCGCAACCCAACTGACCTTCGCCATTTCATTTGACCCTGCGGGCGCGCCGCGACAGTCTCGGGCGGCGATGCGCTTGCGAATCCTGGCACCGGTCGCGGCTCTGATCTGGCTGCTCGCCGCGGCGGTGGCGCCGCGGCCGGCTTATGATGTCGTCATCCGCGGCGGCACGCTCTACGACGGCGGCGGCGGCGCGCCCTATCGCGGCGACGTCGCCATAAGCGGCGACCGGATCGTCGCCGTCGGCCGGGTGGCGGGCCGCGGCGCGCGCGAGATCGACGCCGCCGGGCTCGCGGTCGCGCCGGGCTTCGTCAACATGCTGAGCTGGGCCACTGAGAGCCTGATCCAGGACGGCCGCAGCCAGAGCGACATCCGCCAGGGCGTCACCCTCGAAGTAATGGGCGAGGGCTGGTCGATGGGGCCGCTCAACCCCGAGATGAAGCGGCTCGCGCTCTCGCGCCAGGGCGACATCCGCTACCCGATCGCCTGGACGACGCTCGGCGAATATCTCGAATATCTCGAGCGCCGCGGCATCGCCCCCAATGTCGCCAGCTTCGTCGGCGCGGCGAGCGTGCGCGTCCACGAGCTCGGCGAGGGCGACGTCGATCCGGATCCGGCGCAGCTGGCGCGGATGCGGGCGCTGGTCCGCCGGGCGATGGACGAAGGGGCGATGGGCGTGGCCAGCGCGCTGATCTACGCGCCGGGCAATTTCGCCGAGACCGACGAGCTGGTCGCGCTCGCGGGCGAGGCCGGCCGCTGCGGCGGCATGTACATCAGCCACATGCGTTCGGAGGGCGACCGCGTGCTGCAATCGGTCGACGAGCTGATCGAGATCGCGCGGCGCGCCCATGTCCCCGCCGAAATCTACCATTTGAAGCTGAGCGGGAGAGACAATTGGGGTCGCCTGCCCGAGGTCGTCGCGCGGATCGAGGCGGCGCGGGCGCGGGGCCTCAGGATCACCGCCGACATGTACACCTACACCGCCGGCGCGACCGGGCTCGACGCGGCGATGCCGCTCTGGGTCCAGGCGGGCGGGCGCGAGGCCTGGATCGCGCGGCTCAGGGACCCGGCGATCCGCGCCCGCGTGGCCGCCGAGATGCGCCGCCCGGGCCAGGGCTGGGAGAATCTCTTCTACGGCGCCGGGCCGGAGAGGATGATGTTCAGCGATTTCCGCAACCCCGCATTGCGCCGTTATGCGGGGCGGACACTGGCCGAGGTCGCCCGCGAGCGCGGCACCTCGCCCGAGGAGACGGCGATGGACCTGGTCGTCGAGGACAATAGCCGGGTCGGGACGATGTATTTCCTGATGAGCGAGGACAATGTCCGCCGCGAGGTGCAACTGCCCTGGGTAAGCTTCGGCTCCGACGCCGCCAGCATCGCCGCCGAAGGCGTTTTCCTGAACGAGCACCCGCATCCCCGCAGCTACGGCAATTTCGCCCGGCTGCTCGGCCATTATGTGCGCGACGAGCGGCAGGTGCCGCTGGCGGAGGCGATCCGGCGGCTCACTTCGCTGCCCGCGGCCAATCTCGGCATCGCCCGGCGCGGCCGCTTGCGCCCCGGCTTCTACGCCGATCTCGCCATCTTCGATCCCGCGACGATCGCCGACCGGGCGACCTTCGAGGCGCCGCACGCTTATGCGGTCGGCATGCGCCACGTCTTCGTCAACGGGACCCAGGTTCTCGCCGGCGGGGAGCCGACGGGCGCCACGCCGGGCCGGGTGGTGCGCGGCCCCGGCTGGCGGCGCTGCCGCTAAGCCAGTCGCAACTTGCCACGGACCCTAAAGCGGGCGTACCCGTTGAACCACAGGGGCCAGCGCTGGACGGAAAGGAAAGCCGTGTGGAGTCGAGGCGCGCCTATCTGAACGCCGTCGCCGGCGCCGTTCCCGAACATGACGTCCATCAATTGTTCATCGATTGGGCCGCGGGCCAGGTCGAGGACCCGCGGCTGCGCAAGCTGTTCCTGCGCATGGCCGAGCGGTCGGGGATCGACCATCGCTGGTCGGTGCTGGAGCCGGCGCCGGGCGGATTGCCGCATAACGAGGCAGGGGGCTTCTACCACGGCGCCATGCCGGCGACCTCGACCCGGATGCAGCGCTACGCCGCCGAGGCGCCGGAGCTGGCGCTGCGGGCGATCGAAAGCCTGCGCGAGCAGGTCCCGCTCGACGGAATCACCCACCTCGTCGTCGCCAGCTGCACCGGCTTCGTCGCGCCGGGGATCGACCAGATCATCGCCCGCCGGCTGGGCCTCGACGGGGTCGAACGGACCCTGGTCGGGTTCATGGGCTGCTACGCCGCGGTCTGCGCCTTGCGGACCGCCTATCACATCGCCCGGTCCGAGCCGGGCGCGCGGGTGCTCGCGGTCACCGTCGAGCTCTGCTCGCTCCACCTCCAGCAGACCCAGCAGCTCGAGCCTTTGCTCGCCATGCTCCAGTTCAGCGACGGCGCCGCCGCCGCCCTGGTCACCGCCGAGCCGGGCGGGTTCGAAATGAGCCACCTGTTCTCGATGGCGCTCGAGGATTCGGCGGAGCTGATCCAGTGGCGGATCGGCGACACCGGCTTCGAGATGACGCTGTCGGGCGAGGTGCCCGCCCGGATCCAGCATGCGCTCGAGAAGGACGAGGTGCGCGAGACTTTGTTCAACGGCTGGGGCGCGGACGAGATCGACAGCTGGGCGGTCCATGCCGGCGGCCGCTCGATCCTCGACGCGGCCGAACGGGGGCTGGAGCTGCCGCAGGGCGCATTGTTCGCCTCCCGCGACATCCTCGCCCGCTACGGCAACATGTCCTCCGCGACCCTGATGTTCGTCCTTGCCGAGCTGATCGGGCGGCCCGACGTCGGTAAGGGCGTCGCGCTTGCCTTCGGGCCCGGCCTCGCCGCCGAAGGCTTCCATTTCGAGCGGTGCGGCAAACCTCCGCGCTGATCGTCGGCGGCGGGCCGGCGGGCGCGGCGGCGGCGATCGCGCTGGCGCGGGGCGGGGCGATGCCGGTGGTGATCGAGCGCTGCCCCGGCGAGCACGACCTGGTCTGCGGCGGCTTTCTCGGCTGGGACGCGCTGGCGGCGCTGAAGCGGCTCGGGCTCGATCCGGCCGCCTTGGGCGCCCGGCCGATCCGCCGGCTGCGGCTGGTTTCCGGGGCCCGGACGATCGAGGCCGATCTGCCGAAAGCCGCGGCCGGCCTGTCGCGGCGGCGGCTCGACGCGGCGCTGCTGAATATGGCCGAGGAAGCGGGCGCGGCGGTGCTGCGGGGGCGGACGGCGCGCGCGCTCGACGGACGCTGCCTGCGCATGGACGACGGCGAGGAGATGGAGGCCGACGCCCTGTTCCTCGCTACCGGCAAGCACGAGCTGCGCGGGGCGGCCCGCGATCTTGGGGACTGGCCGGTCTCGGTCGGCCTGCGCGCCGCGCTGCCGCCGCTGTCCGACCTCGCCGGCACGATCGAGCTCCACCTCTACGATGGCGGCTATGCTGGCCTGCTCGTTCAGGAAGACGGAGCGACGAATCTTTGCCTGACCGTCACCCGCGCGCGCATGACCGGCAGGCCCGAGGCGCTGCTGGCCGAGCTGATCGCCGAGGCGCCGCTGCTCGGCGAACGGATCGGAACGATGCCGTCGCAATGGGAGGCGGTGGCGGGCGTTCCCTATGGCTGGCGCGCCCACGACACGGCGCCCGGCTGCTACCGCGTCGGCGACCAGGCGGCGGTGATCGCCAGCCTGGCCGGGGACGGCATCGCCGTCGCGCTGGCGAGCGGCGTCGCCGCCGCTCGCGCCTGCCTCGCCGGCAAGAGCGCGCTGGACTATCAGCGCGAGTTCGCGCGGCGCGCGGCACGGCCGATCAAGGTCGCGGAGGCGCTGCGCCACCTGGCGGCGAAGCCGCTGCGAAGGAGGCTGATGATGAAGCTGGCCGGCGTACCGGGGCTGGCGAAGGCCGCGGCGCGGCTGACCCGGATCGGCTCCTAAATCCCCTCTCCCCTTGGGGAGAGGGTAGGGTGAGGGGGTTCGGCCTATGAGATTAGATGCCGAACGCCGAACACTCTCTCCCCAACCCTCCCCCTGAGGGGGCGGGGGCTGGGTTAGCGGCCGGTCACCGCCGCCGGGGCATCGTCGCGCCACTGGCCGGACTGGGCATGCTCTTCGCGGACGCTGGAGTCGGGCAGGTTGTTCGCCGCCCAGCGCGGATCCTGCGGGATGTCCGAGGGCGGTGGCGTCGGGCGCGCCAGATGGGCGCGGAGGCCGGTCGCCGGATCGATCCGGGCCTCCTCATTGGCCAGCGCCGGAATGTCCTGCACCGAAGCCTGGCGCATCAGGGTCATCGCCGGGCGGGGAATCGGCTCGCTGCCGGCATAAGCGTCGCCGAACGCGCCGGGCGCGCCGGCGAGGCCAGGCAGCCGGTAGAAGATGTGGGCGCCGATCACGTTCGTCTTGACCAGCTGCGGCGCCCAGGCGGGAAAGACCGCATTGGTGTGATAATGGGTGGCGAGGCCCACCCGCGCATAGCTGCGGCCGCCGAGCGCCTCGGCGGCGATCCGCCGCGCCTCGTCCCAGCCCGATCCGGCCGGCGCATAGCGCAGCGAGCCGTCGCAGGTGAAGGTGAACTGGCAGCCGCCGCCGGCGCGCAGCGGCCCCTGGTAGACGACGCCGCAGACGCTGTTCGGCCAGGCCGGATGGCGGACGCGGTTGAGCACGACCTGGGCGACCGCGCGCTCGCCGGCCTCACCCTCGGAGCGCGCCTCGTAATAGACCGCCTGGGCGAGGCAATCGATCGAGCGCAGCTGGTCGAGCGGGGTGCGGGCGGCGAAGACGTAGGCGCCGGCCGCGGGATTGGGGCCGCTGGCGACCGGAATGGCGGCGTTGGCGAGCTGCGCCTGGTCGCCGATCAGAAAGGAGAAGCCGGGGGCGGAATTGGTGGCGGCAGCGACCGGCGAGGGAGCGGTGAAGGCCTGGATCTCGGCTTGGCTCAGCTGCAGCTCGGGCGGCGCGGCGACGCCGGCGGGGACGCAGGACGCGGCGGGGATGAGCAAGGCGAGCGGCGCCCACGGGATCGGGCCTCGGGCCCACCTCCGGTTCGTCTTCGCAGCCCTGTGAACGCCCAACGCCATGCCCGCCTTCCGCTCGGAATGAGGCTTGTGAAGGCGTCAGATAGGCTATTCGCCGCCGCCCCGCCCCTGTCGATTTCGGCCCGTCCCAATAAGGGACAGAGGTGCACGAATGGTTACCGAGGGGTGAAATCGCGCCGCCGCGCCCGCCTTGGTCGAGCGGCGGCCGCGCTTCGTCGAAGCGGGCGCGCATTCGCCGAAACCGGGTGCCATGGTCGACGACCGATTGCCAGCCTCGCTGTGAGCCGCGCTGCCTTCTGAGCCCACCAAAGCAGCAACGCTCCATTGGGAGGCGGCGGTGCCCCACCGCCGCCTCCCTTTTTTCAAACACATAGAAAATAGGGACTGTCCCTATTTAGCGCTCAGCGGCCCGCGAACCTCTTCACCTCGTCGACATAGGAGCGGCCGATGCGCTGCTCGCCGCCGTCGGCGAGGCGCGCGGTCCAGTGGCCGGCTTCGTCGCGGTAGAGGCCGGTGATCGTGTCGCGCCTGAGGATCACCGAGCGGTGGACCCGCAGGAACAGCGCCGGATTCAGATCCTCTTCGAGCTTGCCGATCGTGCGGTGGATCAGCCAGGAGCGGGCGCCGACATGGAGCCGCATATAGTCGCGCTCGGCGGTGACCCGATGGATGTCCGAGGCGGCGATCCGGACCAGGCCGCTATGGTCGGGCACCCAGAATTCCTCGACACGGGCGGAGACGGGCCGGGCGGCGGCGCGCCGGCCGCCGGCCATATGCGCGCGGACCCGGTCGAGCGCGCGTGACAGCCGCTCCGGCTCGACCGGCTTCATCAGATAGTCGATCGCGGCGACGTCGAACGCGGCGACCGCGAAATTGTCGAACGCGGTGACGAACACGACCGCGGGATCGACCGTGGATTCGGAGAGCGAGCGGGCGACGTCGATCCCGTCCATGCCGGGCATCGCGATATCGAGGAGGACGAGGTCGGGCGAGACCGCCTCGGCGATCCGCAAGGCGCCCTCGCCGTCATTGGCGGTACCGACCAGGCTGACGCCGGGGCAGCGCGCGAGCAGCAGCTGCAGCCGCTCGACCGCGAGCGGCTCGTCGTCGACCACCATCACCCGGACCGGCGCCGGTTCAGCCATGGGTGGTCACCGGCATGTAGATATGGACGGTATAGCCGCCGTCCGGGTCGGGGCCGGCGATGCAGCCGGAGCGGGGGCCGTAGCGGGTCTCGAGCCGGTCGCAGACGTTCCTGAGGCCGACGCCGGTCGAGCCATTGTCCTCGTCCGCCGCGGGCGGCGCCTCGCCGTCGTCCTTGACCTTGATGTGGAGTCTTCCCGCCTCCTCATAGGCGCTGATCCTGACCGTCACCGGCTTCTTCGACTTGGCGACGCCATATTTGACCGCATTCTCGACCAGCGGCTGGAGGATCAGGATCGGCACCCGCGCGGCGAGCAGCGCGTGCGGCACGTCGACCTCGACGCTGAGCCGGTCCGGGAAGCGGATCTGCTCGATATCGAGATAGAGGCGCTGGAGCCTGATCTCCTCGCCGAGGCTGACGTCGGCGGTGGGATCGGCCGACAAGGTGGCGCGGAAGAAGGTCGAGAGGTTCATCAGCATCCGCTCGGCGGTGTCGGTGCGCTTGGAGAGGATCAGGGAGGAGAGACTGTTGAGGGTGTTGAACAGGAAGTGCGGGTTGATCTGGTACCTGAGCGCGCGCAGCTGCGCCTCCTGCGCCTCGCGCGCGAGCATCGCGCCGTGCCGGTCGGCGGCGCGCAGCTGCCTGGCGAAGCTCATCGCGACGTAAAAGGCGGCCCAGGCGGCGAAGATGAAATACCAGGACAAGGTGTAATCGGCGATCATCCGGACCGCCATTTCGAGCGGCGTCCAGTGCATCGCCGACATTTCCTGCTCGGCTTTCACCGCATCGAGCGGCGCGTAGATGTAGAAGATGAAATAGTTGAACGACCCGAACAGGACCGACGCCGGCAAACACAGGGCGGCGGCGACGCTGACGCGAAGGTTGAGGCTCCGGGCCGCGACCGGCCGCATCGCGAGATAAAGGAGAAAGGTGAGCAGGCAGCCGACCATCGCGGCGAAGCCGCGCCGCATCAGCATCTCCCAGAAATCGGAATATTGCACGATCACCGCGCGCATCGTGATCAGCGCGATATAGAGCAGCCAGAAGGCGAAGATCGATTTGAGCGCAATGCCGAGATCCGGCAGCCGGCGCGTCTCGCCGCCGGTGAGATACCTGTCCATGGCCCCTGTTAACCCAGCCGCCCTGGAAAAGCCTTGGCGCGCCGGGTCGTTCGCAGAAGCGTCGCTCGCGTTGGTCGAAAATCCCGGCAGCGGCCGGCGGTAGCCGGAGGCGTCGGCCTCGCCCAGCAACGGCGCCGACTCCGCGCCATGATCCTGATTCCTGCCCACCCCTGTCGTCCTAGCATGGCGGATTCGCCGCCGTCACCGCCGGACTTCGTTGCGGTCCGCGTACGAACTAGGTTCATTCCGGAGCCGCAAGGAGCGCGCATTTCCGCCAAAGCCGCCCCGCCGCTGTTGCCGATTGGAGACAGTCGGAGGCCGCCGTGTTTTCAGCTCGCCGCTTTGCGATTGCGGGAGGATTCGAACTCTGATTCAATTCTGAACGGGGAGCGGGGCTTTGGTTAACGGCTTGGTAAGCCGTGCCGGTGCATGATCCCCGGGAGGGCAAAAGGAGTGTGGGATCATGAGTACGAGGACTCGGCCCGCCAATGGAGCGGCGGCGCTGGCAGAAATGCGGGAGTTCGCGGGGTTCGGTAAGGGCACGCAGCGCTACATTCGCCGCGCGCTCGACGTCGGCCTCGGCCGCCGCGACGCGGTCAAGCGCTGGTCGCGCGACCCGGCCGAAGCCGCCGGCATCCGCGCTCAGGAGCGCATCTACGCCCGCCTCGACCATATCCGCTCTTACGTCCCCGACGACAGCGGCCTCGACGCGATGGAGCCGCTGATGGCGCCCCTGGTGACGATGACCGCCTTCGACCTCGGCCAGGACCGGCTGCCCTGCTTCGCGTCCTACCGCTTCCTTTACGAGCGCCTGATCGGCGCCAGCGTCCGACCGTGGCTGCCCGGCGCCTTCTGCGCCGCCGCCGCCTTGCCGCACCTCCACCCGGATCGCCGCCGCACCCTCCTCCAGTCGATCAGCGAGGCCGCGGCGACCGCGCCCGGCTGGTCGAACCGCGAACCGGTCTTCTTCCCCGAATGGGTCGAGAAGGTCGACATGACAGTCGTCCAGTAATCGGCGCTCCCTAGCGCGAACCTCGGCGGGCCTTCGGGCCCGCCGTTTTCATTTGCGCCGGCGGCGGCGGAGATCAGACGCCCGATCCTAGCCCAGCCCGGCGACCAGCTCCTCGGCGAACAAGGTCAGCGTGTCGTCGCGGGCGCCCATGACGACGATGCGGTCGCCGGGCCGGGCGAGCGCGATCAGGCGGTCGGCGCAGGCGGCGCGCTCGGGGATATGCTCGGCGCGCGGCCCGACGCCGGCAACGATGTCGCCGCTGCCGATCTCGCGGCTGGTGGTTCCGCCATAATAGACCGGATCGGGCATGATCAGCACATCGTCGGCCGCCATCTCGCGGGCCAAGGTGGCGATCAGTTCGTGCTTCATCGTCCGGAGCGGGCCGTAGCCGTGCGGCTGGAAGAACAGCAGCAGCCGGCCGGGGAAGGCGTGGAGGGTGCGCAAGGTGGCGGCGATCTTGTCGGGATTGTGCGCGAAATCGTCGATCACTTTGACGCCATTGGCTTCGCCGACCAGCTCGAGGCGGCGCCTCAGGCCGGTGAAGCCGGCCAGCGCCTCCGCCGCTTCGGCCGGCGGGACGCCGGCGGCCTCGGCCGCGGCGAGCGCCGCGAGCGCGTTTTCAGCATTGTGGCGGCCCGGAACCTGAAGCCGGACGGGAACAGTCCCCGCCCTGAACGAAATGGCGAACGGCTCCTCGGCGATCTCCGAGCCGAACAGATCCGCGCCTTCATCCCTGAACGAATAGGTGCGCAGCCGCTCGGCCGGGAGCGCGGCGGCGAGCAAGCGGGTCTCGTCGTCGTCGAGGTTGAGGGCGATCGTCCCGGCTTTGGCGGCGAAGTCGCGGAACAGGTGCCGCAGCTCGTCGAGCGACTTGTGGTCGAGGGTGACGTTGTTGAGCACCGCGATCTCCGGCCGGTACAGAGCGATCGAGCCGTCGCTTTCGTCAACCTCGCTGACGAAAATCTCGCCCTCCCCGACCAGCGCGCTGGCGAAGGGCATTTCGGCGCTGACGAAATTCTTCATCACCGCGCCGTTCATCACCGTCGGGTCGCGGCCGGCGGCGTGGAGGATCCAGCCGATCATGCCGGTGACGGTCGATTTGCCGCTGGTGCCGCCGACGGCGATGCCGGTCCGGGCGGCGTTGAACAGCTCGGCGAGGAGCTCGGGCCGAGTGATGCGGCGCGCGCCCAGCGCGTTCGCCCTGACGACATCCGGGATCGCTTCCTCGATCGCGGCCGAAGTGACCACGATCTGGTCCTTGCCGGTGATGCCGCTGCCGTCCTGGGGAAAGAGGGCGATGCCGCGATGCCGCAGGAAGTCGAACTTGGCGGCCAGGCGGCCCTGGTCGAGCGTCCGGTCCGAGCCCGCGACCCTATCGCCGCGCGCCTGGACGATCAGCGCCAGCGGCAGCATGCCGCTGCCGCCGATGCCGCAGAAGAAATAGGATTTGGCCTCGCCCATCGCCTCGCCCTATTGGCGGATGGAGAAGGGAGCAAGCTATGCGGATCGCGGTGGTGGCGCCGAGCTCCCGGTTCGACGAAGCGGCCGCCGGGCGGGTGGCCGCGCTCGCCGCGCGCGCCCATCCCGGCGTCGAGCTCCATTTCCATCCGCAATGCTTTCTGACCCACAACCATTTCGCCGGCACCGATGCGGAGCGCGAGGCGGCGCTGGTCGAGGTCGCCAACGATTCCGCGTTCGACGCGGTCTGGTTCGCGCGTGGCGGCTATGGCTCGAACCGGATCGCGCAAGCCGCGCTCGCCCGGTTCGGGGCGGCGGCGCGGGACAAGGCCTGGCTCGGCTATAGCGATGCCGGCTTCCTGCTCGCCGGCCTCTATCGCGCCGGCTATGCGAACGTCGCGCACGGGCCGATGCCGCAGGACGCGATGCGCGAAGGCGGCGAGGCGGCGGTGGCGCGGGCGCTGGACTGGCTGGCCGACCGGTCGGCGGCGGCGCTGGAGCCGGGCCTCGAAGCTGGCAAGCGCCATGCCGCGTTCAACGTCACCGTGCTGGGGATGCTGCTCGGCACCGCGCTCGAGCCCGATCTGGCCGATCATGTGCTGCTGCTCGAGGAGGTTTCCGAGCATATGTACGCGACCGACCGGGCGCTGTTTCACCTCGCCGCCAACCCGGCGATCCGGCGGGTTGCCGGCCTGCGGCTCGGCCGCGTCGGCGACGTCCTGCCCAACGATCCGGACTTCGGCGAGGACGAGGAAACGGTCGCCCGGACCTGGTGCGAACGCTACGGCATCCCCTATCTCGGCCGCGCCGACATCGGTCATGATTCGGCCAACAAGGTGGTCCCGTTCGGCCTTCTCTGAGCGCGGCGGCCGGTCTATCCACAGAAAACCTGCCGAACCGTGCCAAAACACGGTACTTTCCCCTCTCATTTCCATTGCCAAGCGAGAGGATTTGCGCTCTCTAGCTGCCAGCATAAAACCACAGGGAGGGAAGTATGGCACAAAGCGGTTTGCAGCGCCCGGTGAAGCCTTCGGCAGAACTGGCCGCGATCACCGGCCCCGACCCGCTGCCGCGCAGCCAGGTCGTCAGCAAGGTCTGGGACCATATTCGCAGGAACAATCTGCAGAATCCGGCGAACAAGCGCGAGATTCTTGCGGACGACAAGCTGAAGAAGATCTTCGGCAAGGACCGCTGCTCGATGTTCGAGATGAACAAGCATCTGTCGAGGCATTTGAGCTAGGCTTCACGGCCCGGGCGAACGCCGGGCACGAGGCAAAGAGAGCCGCCCCCGGACGACCTCCGGCGGGCGGCTTTGTCTTTCAGCCCCGCCAGCGCAGCCCCAGCCAGAGCGTGCGCGGGGTCGCCCGCTCGAGGATGCCGGCGCCGGAAATGCCGGCGATGACCTCTTCGTCCGTGAGATTTTCGCCGCGCACCTCGAGCGAGAGGCCGCGCGTGATGGGAATCGCCGCGACGGCGTCGAGGGTGATGGCGCCGGGGATCGGCTGGCGGTTCAGATCGTCCTCATATTGGCCGGAGACGTAGCGCGCGCTCGCCGAGGCATAGGCGCCGTGCGCCCCCTGCCAGGCGAGGCTGGCGGCGAAGCTGTGGCGCGGCGTCTGCGCCGGGCGCCGGCGGTCGAGCGCCGCCGCCGCGCCGCTGGCGCGCACCGCGGCGTCGGCGAAGCTGTAACCGGCGGCGAGGCGGAAGCGGCCCAGCTCGATACTGCCGTCGAGCTCGACGCCGCGGCTGACGATGGCGTCGACATTCTCGCGCCTCCGGAACTGGCCGCCGACGGCGACGAAGCCGACGCCGGGGAAGGTGCCCGGCCCCTGCCCCAGGGTCACGTTGGCGATGGCGTCGGCCAGCCGATTGGCGAACAGGGTCATGCCGATGCGCGCGCCCCGCGCCGGGCGGACCTCGAGGCCGGCTTCGAGGCCGCGCAGGCGTTCCGGGGCGAGCGCCGCATTGGCGGCGGTGGCGTCGGCGCCGACCCGGAACGGGCGGTAGAGCTCGTTGAGGGTCGGCAGGCGCCAGCCGAGATAGGCGGCGCCGCGCAAGGTGATCGCGGCGGCCGCCCGCCAGGCGAGGCCGGCGCGCGCCGTCGGCTGCCAGCCGCTCCGGTCCGGGAAGGCGGTGTCGGTGAGGAGCGCACCGTCGGCGAGGGTACGTTCCTGAAGCGACCCATTGGCGATCCGCCAATGATCGAGCCGGGCGCCACCGGTGAGGGTCAGCGCGCCACGCTCCCAGCCGGCCTCGGTGAAGGCGCCGAGCGTGCCCGTATCGCCGCCGGCGATGCGGCCGCGGGTCGGCGCGCCGGCCACGAACTGGAACACTTCCTGGGTGCGGCCCGAGGTTTCGCGCCAGTCGCCGCCCAGCCGCAGCTCGAACGGGCCGGTGACCGGGCGGATCTCGAAGCGCGCGCCGAGCCCCGTCGAAGGCACCGAATATTGGTCGAGCGTCTCGCCGGCGGCGGCGCGGTCGGCGCCGACCGCGGCGAACCGGTTGGCGAAGCCGCGGACCTGGACATAGGCGAGCGCCGAAAAGGGCAGGGACCCGCGGCCGACCAGCCTCAGCGAGGCGTCGGCGCCGCGCGTGCTGATCGCGCTGAACGCGGTGCCGCGTTCGCGTTCGTCGGTGAACGCGGAAAGACTGGCCTGAAGCTCGGTCGTGCCGGCGAGCGGCGCGACCGCGCGCGCGGCGAGGCTCGCCTGGCGATAAGGCGAGGCGCGGTCCGCGGGGCCGCGCTGGCGCGCGACCACCGGGACGAAGCCGTCGCCTTGCGCATAGGCCGCCGAGACACTGACGAAACCTGCACCGGGATGAGCGCCATAGCCGGCGAAAACGTCAACGCCGTCGCGGCTGCCGTAGGAGAGAGCGGCCGACATCCCTTCGAGATCGCGCGGCGAGGCGCTTTCGAGCTCGATCGTGCCGGCGAGCGCGCCGGGGCCGTTGCCGCCGCTGCCGCCGCCGCGGACCACCCGGACCCGGCCGAGCCGGCGCGGGTCGAAAGCGGGCCAGGCGATCCAGCCGCCGAACGGATCGGTCTGCGGCACGCCGTCGAGCATCAGCAGCGCCCGGCTCGACGCGTTGCCGCCCAGGGCGCGCAGAGTCGCGCCCTGGCTGGTGGGATTGGCGGTGCGCGCGTCCGAACGGCGGAATTGCTGGAAGCCGGGGACATCGCGCAGCACGTCCTCGAGCCGGCCCGACGCCGAATGGTCCAGCCGGAAGCGGCCGATCTCGGTCACGTCATAGGCCCGTTCGCCAAGTCCCGCCTCCAGGCCGTGGCCGGTAACGACGATCTCGGGTTGCTGGGCGAGCGCGGCACCACCGACCGAGGCAAGCAAAACGGACGCGAAACGAATCACGCACGGCGCTTACAGAAAAAAAGCCGCGCCGGTGAGGGGAAAACCGGCGCGGCGGGGGAACGCAGGCGGGCGCGATCAGCTCGCGGACGGGGCCGGCTGGGCCTGCTGCGCGGCGGCTTCGAGCTGGGCGCGGGTCAGCGAGATGACGAGACCCTGGCTGTTGCGACCGAAGCTGGTCAGCGGCAGCTTGGCCCGGGCGGTGCCGGTGGCGACGACGGCGCCGGTCGCGTCGACCGATTCGATCGTGCCGACCATGCCGCCCGCCTGGTCGCGGACCTGGACGCCGGCATGCACGTCGGCGGCGGTCGCGGCCGTGGTCGCGCCTGCCTGCGCCTGGGCGGTCGCCGCAACGGGGGCCTGCGGCTGCGCCGGAGTTGCGGGCTGCGCCGGGGTCGCGGGCTGCGCCGGAATCGCGGCCTGGGTCGCGGTCGCGGGCTGCGCCGGAGTCGCGGGTTGCGCCGGAGTGGCGGGCTGCGCCGGGGTTGCGGCCTGGGCCTGGGCGCCCGCTTCGACGGCGGCCGGCGCCGGCTGCTCCGGCGGCGTCGCGGTCTCGGTCCGGGTCGCCGCCTGCGCCTGGGTGGTCACTTCACCCTGGGTGCCGGGCTCGGCATTGGCGTCGACCGGGTCGGTCGCCGGCGCGGTCGCGGCCGGCGTGTCCTGCGTGTCCTCGGTGGCGGTGTTGGCGGTCGGGGTCGCCGGATGTTGGGCCGGCGGCGCCGGCGCGGGCCTGGTCGTATGGCGACTGGACTGAGTCGCCGTCAGCGGCGTCTGGGCCCCGGCGATCGCGACCGGCAGCACGATCGCGGCGACCGTGGCGAGCAGAGTTTTCCTGTTGATCATTGCTTCCTCCTTGAGGGGACTTGCCCGACCAACAGACGCGCACGGAGCAAGGTTCATGCCCACGGGACAGACCGTTCCGACTCAGGGGTGAAGCGCGAGCCTTAGAGGACGTACTTGCTGAGGTCGGTGTCCCGGGCGATCTCGGCGAGCTGACGCTCGACATAAGCGGCGTCGACGGTAACCGTTTCGCCTTTCCTCTGCTCGGCCTCGAAGCTGACGTCCTCGAGCAGTTTTTCGAGCACGGTCTGGAGCCGGCGCGCGCCGATATTCTCGACCCGGCCGTTCACCTCGGCGGCGATGCGGGCGAGCGCCCTGATGCCGTCCTCGGCGAAGATGATCTCGACCCCCTCGGTGGCGAGCAGGGCGCGATATTGCTCGGTCAGGCTGGCGCGGGTGTCGGAGAGGATGCGGACGAAATCCTCCTCGGTCAGCGCCTTCAATTCGACCCGGATCGGGAGGCGGCCCTGGAGCTCGGGGAGCAGGTCCGAAGGCTTGGCGACGTGGAAGGCGCCCGAGGCGATGAACAGGATATGGTCGGTCTTCATCGGCCCGTATTTGGTGGCGACGGTGGTGCCCTCGATCAGCGGCAGCAGATCGCGCTGGACGCCCTCGCGCGAAACCGAGCCGCCGCGCACGTCGCTGACCGCGATCTTGTCGATCTCGTCCAGAAAGACGATGCCGTTCGCCTCGGCGTCCCTGAGCGCCGTGCGGTTGACGTCGTCGGGGTCGAGGCGCTTGTCTGATTCCTCCTCGACCAGCTTGGCGAGCGCCTCCTTGACCGCCATCTTGCGCTTCTTGCGCGGCTGCTGGCCCATCGCCTTGCCCATCAGGTCGGAGAGGTTGATCATGCCGACCTGGCCGCCCATGCCCGGAATCTCGAACGGCGTCGAAGGCTGGTCGATGACGTCGATCTCGACTTCCTTGGCGTCGAGATGGCCCTCGCCGAGCATCTTCCTGAAGCTTTCGCGGGTCGCGGCGCTGCTGTCCTTGCCGGTGAGGGCGTCGAGCAGGCGTTCGGCGGCCGCCTGGCTCGCCGCCTCCTTCACCGCCTCGCGGCGGCGCTCCCTTTCGAGCCGCACCGCCTCCTCGACCAGGTCGCGGGCGATCTGCTCGACGTCGCGGCCGACATAGCCGACCTCGGTGAACTTGGTCGCCTCGACCTTGACGAACGGCGCGTCGGCGAGCTTGGCGAGGCGCCGGCTGATCTCGGTCTTGCCGCAGCCGGTCGGGCCGATCATCAATATGTTCTTGGGGGTCACCTCCTCGCGCAAATCGTCGGGCAGCTGCTGGCGGCGCCAGCGGTTGCGCAGCGCCACCGCGACGGCGCGCTTGGCGTCGTCCTGGCCGATGATATGGGCATCGAGCGCGGCGACGACGGCTTTGGGAGTGAGCTTCTCGTTCATCGATCCCGCCGCTCTCGACTCTTGCTGCCGGTCCCGGTCCGCGACCGGGAATGTGGTCTGGTAGTTCATCGACAGCTAGATTGTAGTTCAAACGGTGCAGCGCAAGCCCGCGAACAGCTGCTGGTGCGACGCGATGATGCGCGCGATGGCTTCAGGCTGCGGTGTCGTGTCCCACTCGTCGCGCTCGAACGTGCCGCCGAGCAGGATGCCGTCGGCGCGCGGGAACATGTAGCCGGCCTCGCCGGTGAAGGCGTAGTGGATTTCCGGCTGGGGCAGCAGGATGGCGAGCTGGCCGCGCACCGGGCGCAGCTCGGTATCGCCGAACAGATCGCGGGCGCCGAGCCCGGTGCAGTTGAACACGAGCCGCTCCGGCAGCGCCGCGATGGCCGCGGGGGTCGCGAAATCCCTGATCTCGATCCGTCCGCCGGCGATTTCGAGGTCGCGGACCAGCTGGCGCAGATAGCGGCCCGTCTCGACGTAGAGCGTGTCGTAGCGGGTCATGTGCTCGACCGGAAAGGGATGGTCGTTCGGGCCGAGCAGGCGGTTGTCGGGCGGGAAGGTCGGCAGGATCTGCCGCTCGAGCCCGCCGCTCGTCTCCGCATAGGTCGGCAGCCAGCGGATCCCGTAATCGTCGCCGACCATGATCTGGAAGCGGCGCCAGCTATAGTCGAGCGCGGCGAGGAATTGCGCACGCCATTCGCTCGTGACCTGGTTGTGATCGTAATGGCCGAACGGATGGAACTGGCCGCCGGCGATGTTGGAGGTGGTGTCGGGCGGCAGCGCCTTGGCGTAGATCGTGACCGGAAAGCCGGCCTCCTGGACCAGCCGGGCGGTCGACAGGCCCATCACACCGGCGCCGATCACCGCGACCGGGCCGGTATGACCCGGAAGGCCGAGCTGGATGGCGAGCTTCGATGAGCCCCAGGACAAGGTGATGCCGGACCCGCCATGGCCGTAATTGTGAACCAGGCGCTTGTCGCCCAGCGCCTCGGCCCGAACGACGAAGCCCGACGCGCGATAGGGGCGCAGGCCGGCAAGGGTGCGGATCACGCGCTCCGGCGCGACATTGACCGGCGGCAGGCAGCCGCGCAGCGCCGGCCGAGCCATGGTCGTCGCGCAGCCGGGAAGCAGGAGCGAAGAAGCGGCTGAGCCGAGAAAGGCGCGGCGATCCATTCCGCACCGTAACCTTCTTCGTCATTCCAGCGAAAGCTGGAATCCATGATCACGGATTGCGGGAACTCTCCCTCACCGTGTTCATGGGTCCCGGATCAAGTCCGGGATGACGCAGCGTCAGGCGGAAGCGGCGCCTTCGATCGTCTCCACCGTCAGTTGATCGTTGGTGTAGACGCAGATGTCGGCGGCGATCTTCATCGCCTTGCGGGCGATGACTTCCGCGTCGTCCTCATACTCGTAGATGGCGGTCGCCGCGGCGAGCGCGAAATTGCCGCCCGAGCCGATCGCCGCGACCCCGGACGCGGGCTCGAGCACGTCGCCATTGCCGGTCAGGATCAGACTGATGTCCTTGTCGGCGACGATCATCATCGCCTCGAGATTCCTGAGATATTTGTCGGTGCGCCAATCCTTGGCGAGCTCGACCGCGGCGCGCATCAGCTGGCCCTGATGCTGCTCCAATTTGCGCTCCAGCCGCTCGAACAGGGTGAAGGCATCGGCGGTGGCGCCGGCGAAGCCGCCGATCACCTTGCCCCCGTCTCCATTCTTGGCGCCGATCCGGCGGACCTTCTTCGCATTGGGCTTGATCACCGTCGATTGCAGCGACACCTGGCCGTCGCCGGCGATCACCACCTTGCCGTTCTTGCGCACGCCGAGGATCGTCGTGCCGTGCCAGACTTCCATCTTGGGCTCCCGCTCGTTGCGGCCTCTATCTGGGATGCGACCCGCCGCCGCGCAACGGGTCAGCGCCAGCGCTTCGTCTTGCCGCGCAGGCGCTCGAGGTCGCGCCAGTGCGCCTCGACCCGGGTGCGGCCGTCCTCGGTCAGCCGGGCGCGGGTCCAGGGGATCTTGCCGGCGAAGCCTTTCTCGACGGCGACCAGCCCGCCCGCCTCGAGCTTCGACAAATGGCTGGAGAGGTTGCCCTTGGTGAGGCCGGTGACGGTGAGCAGATATTGGAAATCGGCCTCCGCGCAGGCGAGCAAAGCGGAGAGGATGGCAAGGCGCGACGGCTCGTGGACCAGCCGGTCGACCGCCGCCAGCTCGGCGAACGGGGTCCGGTCCATGTCAGGCGCCCTTCATCACCGCGCGCATCTCGTCGTCGTCGAGCAGGACCGCCGCGGTATAGCCGGCGCCGAGCACCAGCATCATCACCGGAACCATGTCGCGGCTCGTCATCGCGGTCGCGAGCGGCACCAGGCCGAGGCCGGCGAGGCAGGCGGCGAGGGTGAGATAGTGGACCCGGCCTCCCCCGGTCGACTTGCGATAGAGCACCAGCCCCACCGCCCAGACGAAGCCCGACAGGAAGACCGGCAGCGCCGATGAATAGAGGCTGTCGAGCATGAGCGAGGCGAACATCGCCGGATAGACGAGCAGCCATTTGATCCGCGAGCGGCGCGCGTGCGCGCCCGGGATCGAGCGGACGCTGCCGAACTCGGCGCGATAGCGGCGGCCGACGAGGACCGAGACGATCAGCGCGAGCACGACCACGGCGAGGAGCAGGCCGTCGACAAGCCGCTGGTCGAGGTGGGCATTGGCGATGAAGCTGGCGACGATCAGCACCGGCCCGAGCACGACGAATCTGCGCCCCTGCCAGAAGAAGAAATTGTCGGTGACCGCGCGCACCCGCTCGCTGCGGTCGATGTCGTCGGCGGTGATGCCGGCCATGGCTCAGCCCTCCCTTTCAGCGTCATCTACGCAAACCAGTTTGCAACGTCAACCATGCAGCATGCGATTTCCGCGCTGACAGGCCGGGGCGGGCCGTCTAGTCAGGGCCATGATGGAATTGCTGTTCCTGCTGCTGCTCGCGGCCGTGGCGGTCCTGTTCGTCCAGCTGAGCAGCGTCAAAGTACGCCTCGAGCGACTTGAGCAGCGGCCTGGGCATCCCGCACCGGTCGAGCCGGAGCTCGAAATCGAACTCGAACTCGAGCAGGCGCCCGCCGAACCGGCGCCGGTCGCGCCGCCGGTCGCGGCGGTGACCTTCGAGTGGCAGCCCGCGGACGTCCACGAGGAGCAGGCCGGGCCCCGCGAGACGCTCGGCGGGCTGTTCGAGCGGTTCGTGGGGGGGCGCCTCTTGATCTGGATCGGCGGCGCGGCCTTGTTCGTCGCCGGGATCCTCCTGATCCGCTATTCGATCGAAGTCGGGCTGGTGACGCCGGCGGCGCGGATGATCGGCGCGGCGGTGTTCGGCCTCCTGCTGGTCGGCGGCGCCGAATATGCGCGCACCCGGCGGTTCGCGGACGAACCGCGCATCGCCCAGGTTCTCGCCGGGGCCGGGCTCGCGATCCTCTACGCGACCGCTTACGGCAGCCACGCTTTGTACGGCCTGCTCGACACCAGGGCGGCCGCCGCGGCGATGGTGGCGGTCAGCGCCGGGGCGCTGGCGATGTCGCTCCGCCACGGCGCGCCGACCGCGGTGATGGGGCTGATCGGCGGCTTCCTGACGCCGCTGCTGGTCGGCAAGCCGGAGGCGAGCGCGATTCCCCTGCTCGCCTATCTGACCCTGCTCGACATCGCGCTGTTCGCGATCGCCTGGCGGCGCGGCTGGACCTGGCTTGCCGCCGCCGCGGTGCTGCTGAGCTTTGTGTGGAGCGGCTATCTGTTGACCCGGCCCCATGACGACGCGCTCGCGGGCGGGGTCTTCATCGTCCTGCTCGGCATCGCCGCCTCGGTCGCGCGGCCGGGCGCGGGACGGGAGCTGCGCCTGATCCAGCCGCTCGCCATCGCCGCCGTCCAGCTCGCTTTGCTGGTCGCCCGCACCGATCTCGGGCTCGAAGCCTGGGAGCTGTTCGGGGCGCTGAGCGCGGCCGCGATCGCGCTCGCCTTGATCCGGCCCGAATATCGGCCGGCGCCGCCGGTCGCGCTCGGCCTGGCGCTGCTGCTGCTCGCGGCCAAGGCGGCGAGCGGGCAGGACCCGTTCGTGCCGCACGCGGCGATCGGCATCGGCCTGTTGTTCGGCGGCGGCGGGCTCGCGCTCGCTTTCTGGCGGGACCGGCCGGTCTGGACCGGCATCGCCGCCTTCGGCCTCGCCGCCCCCGCCCTGATCGTCCGCGCGCTGCGGCCGGACCTGCTCGACTTGCCCGCCTGGGGAGCGCTGATGGCGGCGCTCGCGCTCGGCCCGGCCTTGCTGATCTGGGCCAACCGCAAATCGGCCGAGTCGCCGGCGAGTCCTTCCCTGCTGATCGCGTGCGCGGCGGCGGCCCTGCTCGCGGGCGCGGCGGTCTGGGACCTCGCCCCGGCCGATCTCGTCGCCGCCGGCTGGCTGGCCGTCGCGCTGGCGCTGGCGCTGGTCGCGCGGCGGCTGGACGACCTCGCGCCCGACATCGTCGCGCTGGCCGCGGCGGCCTTCGGAGTCATCCGCGCGCTTGCGATGGTGCCGGATCTGTGGACCGCTTTGATGGGCGGGTTGATCGGCTTCCCGGTCACCGCCGCCGGCCTGCCCGATGCGATGGCGGGCCTCTATTCGCTCGCGCTCCCGGCCTCGCTCCTCGCCGCGCTGCACTTCGTCTTGCCGCCGCTGCCGGTCCGCGCGCGCTGGGCGCTGCCGGCCCTCGCCGGCCTGTTCGCCGTGCTGGCGCTCTACGTCTGGTTCAAGCAGGGGTTCGGGCTCGCGCAAGGCGAGGATTTCGTCGCCCGCGCCCTGATCGAGCGGACGATCCTGACCCAGGCCCTGTTCGCCGCCGGCTGGCTGCTCGGCGCCGGCATCCTCCGCCTGCCGGGGATCGCGCCTGACCTCGCCCGGCGGACCGGCGCCGCGCTCACCGCGATCGCCGCGGCGCGGCTGATCTGGTTCGACATGATCCTGTTCAATCCGGCCTGGCGGGACCAGTGGGTCGGCGCGGTCCCGGTCCTCAACCTGATCCTGCCCGCTTTCCTGCTGAGCGCGGTCTGGCTCTATGCGGCGCGGCGGCGGGCGGCGGCGGCGACCCGCTCGGGCTTCTGGCTCGCCGCCTTCCTCGCGGCGCTGATCGCCGGCGTGGCGCTGATGGTGCGGCAAGGCTTTCAGGGGCCGATCCTGACCGGGCCGGACATGCCGATCGCCGAATTCTACGGCTACTCGCTGGCCGGGCTCGCGGTCGCGATCGGCTTGATCCTCGCCGGCATGCGCCTTTCCGACAAGGCGCTGCGGCTCGCCGGGCTGATCCTGTTGACCGCGACCATCGTCAAGGTCTTCCTGGTCGACGCCTCGGAGCTCAAGGGCATACTCAGAATCATTTCCTTCCTCGGCCTCGGCATCGCCCTGATCGGCATCGGCCGGCTCTACGGGCCGGTCTTGCGCGCGGAACGGGACGGGACATGAGCGCGGACGCGGACCGCGCCCAAATCGGCGCCGCGGTCGACGAGATGTACGCGATGATCTCCGGGCCGAAGGGCCCGCGCGACTGGTCGCGGCAGGCGAACTGCTTCCATCCCGAGGCGCGGCAGATCCGCACCTGGGTCGATGCCGACGGCCGTCCCGCTTGCACGATCATGGGCCTCGACGATTATGCCCGCGACACCACGCCCTTCTTCGCCGACAACGACTTCTACGAGATCGAGACCGCGCGGCGGATCGACCTGTTCGGCAACATCGCCCACGTCTGGAGCGCCTACGAGGCGCGAACCGCTCTCGACGATGAGACGCCGGAGCGACGCGGGATCAACTCGATCCAGCTGTTCCGGGACCCCGAGCTCGGCTGGCGGATCATGGCGATGCTTTGGGACAATGAACGGCAAGGGGTCGCACTGCCGCAGTTCGATTGATGGTCGGGGCGACTGGATTCGAACCAGCGACCCCCACACCCCCAGTGTGATGCGCTACCAGGCTGCGCTACGCCCCGACCAAGGCGCGGCATGTAAGCGCGGGCCCGCGCCAAGGCAAGCCGCGGCCGACTTGCCCGCGCCGCCTGTTAGTCCGCCGGCGGCGGGTCGCCGCCCATGATGTTTCTGAGGAAATGGGCGTCGTAGGCGTCGATCCGGATCGATTCGATCGTCGCGGTGCCGAGCGCCGCCATCAGCGCGCCCATATGGGGCGACTGCATGTGCAGATCGATCGCCTCCTCGCTGCTCCACTCCTCGGCGACGTGGAGCAAGTTCGGGTCGATGAGGTCGATGGCGTAGCCGTAGCGGGCGCAGCCCGGTTCGGCCCGCGATGCCGCGATATTCTCTTCGAAAGCCGGCTTCAGCCGGGCGATATCGCCGGCGCCGAACCGGACCTCGCCCTTGACGATGATCATTTGAGCGCCTCCCTCTCCTTGCCTTGGCATTTGTCCGCCCCCATGATAGGCGCACCGCGCTTTCAGGACGAGCGCCTTCGCGCCGCGCCTTCTCCAGGTAGGAACAGATGTTCGAATCCCCAGCCTTCGCCCAGGCCACCAATGGCGGGACCGCAGCCGGCGGGACCGCGGCCATCCTCAACATGGCTCTCCCGCTCGTCCTCATCTTCGTCATCTTCTACGTGCTGCTGATCCGCCCGCAGCAGAAGCGGATGAAGCAGCATCAGGACATGCTCGGCGCGGTCAAGCCGCGCGACATTGCGGTGACCAATGGCGGCCTGGTCGGCAAGGTGACCAAGGTCGACGACAACGAGGTCGAGCTCGAGATCGCGCAGGGGGTGCGCGTCCGGGTGGTGAAGACGATGCTGAGCGACGTCCGAGCGCACGGCGCCAAGGCGGCGAACGATTAAGGTGCAGACTCTCTCATGCTGAATTTCCCGCGCTGGAAGGTCTGGGGCATCACCCTGTTGTGCGCCGTCGGCGTGCTCCTCGCCGTGCCCAGCCTGTTGCCGCCGAACGTCAGCGCCCTGCTCCCGGCCTGGGCGCGCAAGATCCACATCAATCTCGGCCTCGACCTTGCCGGCGGCAGCCATTTGCTGCTCGAGGCCCAGACTTCCGACCTCTCCCGTCAGCGGATCGAGGCGATGGAAGAGCTGCTGCGCTCCGACATGCGCAGGGCGGGGGTCGCGGTCGGCGAGGTCTCGACCAGCGGCGGCCAGCTGAGCTTCCTCGTCCGCAACCCCGCCCAGCTGACGACCGCTTCCGAATGGGCGCGCACCCAGAGCACGCCCGGCGGGATCGGCGGCGACCGCGACTGGGACGTCAGCGTGGAGGGCAACCGGATCACCATGCGCCAGACGCGCGGCGGGCTCGACCGCGCGACCGACCAGGCGATGGCGGTCGCTCGCGACGTCATCGACCGGCGGATCAACGCGCTTGGCACGCTCGAGCCGACGATCATCCGCCAGGGCTCGACCCGGATCGTCGTCCAGGTCCCGGGCCTCCAGGACCCCGAGGCGCTGAAATCGCTGATCGGCCGCACCGCCCGGCTCGAGTTCAGGCTGGTCGACACCAACGTGACCCAGGAGCAGATCAACTCCGGCCGGGCCCCGATCGGCAGCCAGATCCTGCCTTATGCGGAAGGCGGGCAGGGCGCCCGAATCGCCGTTCGCCGCCGCTCGATCATCACCGGCGACATGATCGCCGACGCCTCGCAGCAATTCGACCAGACCGACGGCCGGCCGAACGTCCTCATCCGCTTCGACAGCAACGGCAGCCACCGCTTCGCGCGGGTGACCCAGGACAACGTCAACAAGCCGTTCGCGATCATCCTCGACAACATCGTCATCTCGGCGCCGAACATCCGCGAGCCGATCATGGGCGGGACCGCCTCGATTTCGGGCAGCTTCACCGTCGAGAGCGCCAATCAGCTCGCCATCTCGCTGCGCTCGGGCCGGCTGCCGGTCGAGCTGCACGTCATCGAGGAGCGCACCGTCGGGCCCGATCTCGGCCGCGACTCGATCGTCAAGGGCGTGATCGCCAGCATCGTCGCGACCTTCGCGGTGATCTTCTTCATGCTGATCACCTACGGCCGCTTCGGCGTCTACACGACGATCGCCCTGATCCTGAACGGGCTGATGATCATCGGCATCATGGCCCTGTTCAACGCGACCCTGACCTTGCCCGGCATTGCCGGATTCGTGCTGACGATCGGCGCCGCGGTCGACGCCAACGTGCTGATCAACGAGCGCATTCGCGAAGAGCAGCGCCGCGGCCGGCGGCTGCTCGACGCGCTCGAGAACGGCTATAAGGAGGCGCAGACCGCGATCTTCGACGCCAACATCACCAACGTCATCGCGGCGGTCCTGATGTTCTATTTCGGCTCGGGGCCGGTGCGCGGCTTCGCGGTGGTGCTGATGATCGGCATCGTCACCTCTGTGTTCACCGCGGTCAACGTGACGCGGATGATGGTCGCCCTCTGGGTCCGCCGCGCGCGGCCCAAAGAATTGCATATTTGAGGTTCCTGAAATGCGTCTGCTGAAGCTGATCCCGGACAACACCAACCTCGATTTCATGCGGTGGCGGAACATCGCGCTGATGATCTCGATCCTGATCACCGCGGCGTCGATCGCTTTGGTCTTCAGCCGCGGGCTCAACTGGGGCGTCGATTTCGCCGGCGGCCAGAGCGTCCGCGTCACCTTCGTCCAGCCGCCCAATCTCGACCAGCTCCGCTCGCGGGTGGACGGGCTGGGCCTCGGCGACGCCAGCTTGCAGGAATTCGGGTCGCGCAACGTCATCTCGATCCGCATGCCGCTGCCCGAGGGCGGCGAGGCCGCCGCGACCCGCGCCGCCACCCAGGTTCGCGCGGTGATCACCCAGCTCCATCCCGATGCCCGCTTCGACGCGGTCGAGACGGTCTCCAGCAAGGTTTCCGAGGAGCTGCTCCGATCGGGCGGGCTCGCCATCGCTTTCGCGATGATCGGCATCGCCATCTACATCTGGATCAGGTTCGAATGGCAATTCGGCATCGGCGCGCTGGTGACCCTGTTCCACGACGTCTGGATGACGATGGGCTTCTTCTCGCTGACCCAGCTCGAGTTCAACCTCAACGTCGTCGCGGCGATCCTCACCATCGTCGGCTATTCGCTGAACGACACCGTCGTCATCTACGACCGGATCCGCGAGAATCTGCGGAAATACCGCAAGATGGAGATCGTGCCGCTCTTGAACCTCTCGCTGAACGAGACGCTGTCGCGGACGATGGTGACCAGCCTCTCGATCCTGCTGGCGCTGCTCGCCTTGCTGCTGCTCGGACCGGACGTGATCTTCGGCCTCACCATCGCGATCTTCATCGGCATCTTCGTCGGCACCTATTCGTCGATCTACATCTCCTCGCCGATCCTGGTCTGGCTCAGGGTCACGACCGGCAGCTTCCTGCCCAAGGACCCGGCCAGCCGCGCCGAGCGCGGGCCGCGCAACGAAAGCTATGACGGCGCCAAGGTTTGAAGCCGCGCCGGCGGCGCCGGGCCCGCGCGTCCAGGGCATTTCCGGGCGCACCTTCCTGGTCGACGGCGAGAGCTACCGGGGCCTGCTGCTGACGCCGGAGCGCGCGATGCATTGGCGCCCGCCGGCTCTGGCCGACCTCGCGCCGGCCGATGTCGAGGCGCTGCTGGCGCTCGCTCCCGCGCCCGAATTCCTGATCCTCGGCACCGGCGCGGCCCAGGCCTTCCCGGCGCGCGCCTTCATCGCCGCGCTGGAGGCCCAAGGCATCGGCGTCGAGGCGATGGACAGCCGCGCCGCGGCGCGCACCTGGACCCTGCTGCGCGGCGAAGGCCGCTGGATCGCCGCTGCGTTGCTGCCGCTCTAGCGGACCAGGGATGAAAGGTGGTCGCGCAGTTCGGTGGCGTTGCGCGTCCAGCTGAACTTCTCGGCCGCGCGACGGACCATCGCCGAATCGGGGGATGCCGTCAGCAATGCGCGGACCGCCGTCGCGATCGCTTCGGGGTCGCGCGGGACCAGCCGCCCCGCCTCGGGCCCCTCGATGACCTCGCGCGCGCCGCCGACGTCGCTGGTCACCACCGGCGTGCCGCAGGCGAGCGATTCGACCCAGACGTTGGCGAGCCCTTCCGATGCCGTCGGCAGCACCAGCACGTCCGCCGCCGCCAACAGCCCCGGCAGCGCTGCGTGCGGCTGGACGCCGAGGAACCGGACGCGGTCCGACAGGCCGTTGCGGGCCGCCATCGTTTCAAGCCGGGCGCGGTCGGGGCCGTCGCCGACGAGGAGCAGCGTCGCCTCCGGAATCCGCGCCAGCGCCGCGAGCGCGAGATCCTGTCCCTTGCGCGGCGTGAGATGGCCGACCGCGATGAGGAGCGGCCCCCCGACGCCGAGCTCGGCCCTGGCCGAGGGATGGAAGCGCGCCAGGTCGATGCCGGTGTAATGGACCCGGATCTTCTCCTCGGGCAGCCCGAGCGCGGCCATGTCGCGCTTGAGCGCGGCACTGACGGCGAGCAGCCCGTCGGCCGCTTTGCCCGCCGCCACGATCTGTGGAGCGATGTCGCTCCGCGCGCCCCAGAGATGGATGTCGCTGCCCCGCGCCTTGACCGAGAAGGGGACATCGAGCGCCGCGGCCAACCGCATCGCCGCCGGGCCGTCGGGCCAGAAGAATTCGGCGTCGATCACCTCGAAGGGGAAGCGGACCCGGAGCTCGCGCAGCATGGGCAGCAGCGCGTCGGCCATGACCTGCGCGGTGCGCGCCTTGCCAAGCGCCGGCCAGACCCGGTAGCGCGGGCGATGGACGGTCAGGCCGTCCCGGGTTTCACGCTCCGGCAGCGCGCGGAGACAAGCATAATGCGGGTGCAGCGACAGCGGCCAGGGCGGCAGGCCAACCGGCGCGACCACTTCGACCTCGACGTCGGGCAGTTCGGCGAGCGCGCGGGTCTGGCGCTCGACGAACACGCCCAGCGTCGGCCGGGCGCGGTTCGGGAACAGGGTGGCGAGGGTGAGCACGCGCAGCATCGCGGGCAGGCATAGCAAAGCCGGGTTAAAGAGGCGCCATTAAAGCCGCGTTCATCGCCGCGCCGCTCTGATGCGAGACGCCGCTTGGCCTCCGCCCGACCCTCCGCTAAGAAGCCCGCCATGCAGATCAAATCCCGTGCCGCGTTGCTCCTCGCGCTCTCCGTCAGCCTGGTCCCGCTTTCCGCCTGCGGGACCCTAGGTCGCAACCGGAGGGGGGCGGACACCCGCTACGTCGCCCGCGACGTCAACACCCTCTACAACGCCGCCTGGGACCGGATGCGGCAGCGCAATTACGCCCAGGCGGCGCTCATTTTCGACGAGGTCGAGCGCCAGCATCCCTATTCGATCTGGGCGCGGCGGGCGCAGCTGATGAGCGCGTTCAGCTATTACGCGGCCGGCGACCACACCAAGTCGATCGAATCGGCGCGGCGCTTCATGTCGATCCACCCCGGCAATCGCGACGCGCCTTATGCGCTCTATCTGATCGCGCTCAATTATTACGAGCAGATCAGCGACGTCACCCGCGACCAGGCGATCACCCGCCAGGCGCTGGAATCGCTTGGCGAGGTCGTCCGGCGCTATCCCGATACGCCTTATGCCGCCGACGCGCGGGTCAAGGTCGACCTCGTCCGCGATCACCTCGCCGGCAAGGAGATGGAGATCGGCCGCTTCTACCAGCGCCGCCGGCAATGGCTGGCGGCGACGGTCCGCTTCCGCACCGTGGTCGAAGAATATCAGACCACCAGCCACGCCCCCGAAGCGCTGATGCGCCTTACCGAATCCTATCTCGCGCTCGGCATCCCGGAAGAGGCGCGGCGGGCGGCGGCCGTGCTCGGCGCCAATTATCCAAACAGCCGCTGGTATCAGCGCGCCTACGAGCTCGTCCAGCGCCACGCCCCCCAGCAGGCCGCGGCCGCTCAGGCGCGCGGTACCAACTAGCCAAACCTCGTCATTCCCGCGAAAGCGGGAATCCAGATGGGCGGGTGGGTCTATATCCTGGCGAACAAGCGAAACGGCACGCTCTATGCCGGCGTGACGGCGAATTTGCCTGCGCGAATGCTGCAACATCGAGAAGGTCGCGGCTCGAGATTCGCAGATCGCTATGGCGTGATGTGTCTTGTCCACGCCGAGCATTTCGAGCGCATTGACGAAGCCATGCCCGGGAGAAGGCGATCAAGAAATGGAGGCGGGCGTGGAAGCTGGAATTGATCGAGCGGGAGAATCCCGATTGGAACGATCTTTTCGAGCACATCATCGGCGCCTCAGGCAGCGCTGGATTCCCGCTTTCGCGGGAATGACGTAAGAGGGATTCGATGTCCCGCGCCCTTCCTCCATGTTGACCGGTCTCTCGATCCGCGACGTCGTGCTGATCGACACGCTCGAGCTCGAATTCGGGCCGGGCCTCGGCGTGCTGACCGGCGAGACCGGGGCGGGCAAGTCGATCCTGCTCGACGCCTTGGGGCTGGCGCTCGGCAGCCGCGCGGAAAGCGGCCTCGTCCGCCGCGGCCAGAGCCAGGCGGCGGTCAGCGTCGCCTTCGACATTCCGGCGGATCATCCGGCGCGGGCCTTGCTCGACGGGAACGGGCTGGCGTTCGAGCCGGGCGAGCCGCTGGTGATCCGCCGCATCGTCAAGGCCGACGGCGGCAGCCGCGCTTTCGTCAACGACCAGCCGGTTTCGGCCGGGTTGCTGCGCGAGCTCGGCGCCTCGCTGGTCGAGATTCACGGCCAGCACGACGACCGTGGCCTCCTGAACCCGCGCGGCCACCGCGCCCTGCTCGACGCCTATGGCCGGCTCGACACGGCGGACACCGAAACCGCATGGCAGCGGCTGCGCGCGCTCGAGGAGGCGCTCGCCGCGGCCCGCGCCGAGGCCGATGTCGCCGCGCGCGACCGCGAGTGGCTCGAACATTCGGTCGAGGAGATCGGCCGCCTCCGCCCGGAGCCCGGCGAGGAAGAGAGCCTCGCCGCGCTCCGCTCTTCGATGCAGGCGGGCGCGCGGCTCGGCGACGAGCTGGCGGGGCTTTCGGCGCTGCTGGCGGGATCGGAAGGCGGGCTGGCCCAGCTCCGCCAGGCGGCGCGGCGGCTCGACCGGATCGCCGGGGAGCATCCGCTGCTGGCCGAATCGCTGGCGGCGCTCGACCGGGCGGTGATCGAAGCCGCCGACGCCGAAGCAGCGCTCGAACGCGCCGGCGAGGCGCTGACCTTCGATCCGGCGCGGCTCGAGGAGGCCGAAGCGCGGCTGTTCGAGATCAGGGCGCTGGCGCGCAAGCACCGGGTCGACGCCGACGCGCTCCCGGCATTGCTCGAGGCGCTGACCCATAAGCTCGGCGCGATCGAGGCGGGCGGGGCGCGGATCGCCGCGATCGAGGCCGAACTGGCCGAGGCGCAAAATGCCTATCATGCGGCGGCGGCGGCGCTCAGCGCGGCGCGGCACGCGGCGGCGGCGCGGCTCGACGCGGCGGTGGCGGGGGAGCTGGCGCCGCTGAAGCTCGACCAGGCCCGCTTCCGCACCGCGCTCGCCGCGGCGGAGGCGGGCGCGTCCGGGCGCGACCGGGTCGAGTTCGAGGTCGCGACCAATCCGGGCGCGCCGTTCGGCCCCTTGGTGCGGATCGCCTCGGGCGGCGAGCTGTCCCGCTTCATCCTCGCGCTCAAAGTGTCGCTCGCCGAGGAGGGCGGCGCGACGACGATGATCTTCGACGAGATCGACCGCGGCGTCGGCGGCGCCGTCGCCAGCGCGGTCGGCGAGCGGCTGCACCGGCTCGCCGCGCGCGGCCAGGTCCTCGTCGTCACCCACTCGCCCCAGGTCGCCGCCCGCGGCGCCCGCCACCTCTTGATCGAAAAGAGCCATGACGGCCTCGTCACCCGCACCGGCGTCCACCTGCTCGACGAGGGTACGCGCCGCGAGGAGATCGCCCGCATGCTGTCCGGCGCCGAAGTCACCGACGAGGCGCGGGCGCAGGCGAGCCGGCTGCTGGAGGCGGCGTGACCGAAGCCGAGGCCGCCAAAGAGCTGGAGCGCCTCGCGCGGGAAATCGCGCGGCACAACCGGCTCTATCATACCGACGACGACCCGGAGATTTCGGACGCGGATTATGACGCGCTGGTCCGCCGCAATGCCGAATTGGAGGCGGAATTCCCCCATCTCGTCCGCGCCGACAGCCCGTCGCGCCAGGTCGGCGCGGCGCCGGCGGGGCACCTCTCGAAGGTGCGGCACGCGCTGCCGATGCTCAGCCTCGACAATGCCTTCTCACAGGAAGAGGTGGCGGATTTCCTCGCCCGGGTTCGACGGTTCCTGAGGCTGGCCGAGGATGCCGAAGTGGCGCTCACGGCCGAGCCCAAGATCGATGGCCTCAGCTGTTCGCTGCGCTACGAAAAGGGTGCCCTCGTCCTCGCCGCGACCCGCGGCGACGGCACCACCGGCGAGGTCGTGACCGCCAACGTCGCGACGATCCCGGACATCCCCCAGCGGTTGAAGGGCAATGCCCCGGACGTCTTCGAGATCCGCGGCGAAGTCTACATGTCGAAGGAGGACTTCGCCGCGCTCAACCGGCGGCAGGAAGCGGAGGGCGGCAAGATCTTCGCCAATCCGCGCAACGCCGCCGCCGGCTCGCTCCGGCAGAAGGATGCGGGCGTCACCGCCGCGCGACCGCTCCGCTTCTACGCGCACGGCTGGGGCGAAGTGTCGGCGCTCCCGGTCGACACCCAGCTCGGCATGATGCGCGCGATTCGGGAGTGGGGTGTGCCGATCGCCGGCGACATCGGCCGGTTCACCGACCTCGCCGGCCTCATCGCCCACTATCGGATGATCGAGGCGAAGCGCGCCGATCTGCCGTTCGACATCGACGGCGTGGTCTACAAGGTCGACCGGCTCGATTGGCAGCGGCGGCTGGGCCAGGTCGCCAGGGCGCCGCGCTGGGCGCTCGCCCACAAATTCCCCGCCGAGAAGGCCGAGACCGTGCTCGAGGCGATCGACATCCAGGTCGGCCGCACCGGCAAGCTGACCCCGGTCGCGCGGCTGAGGCCGGTCGGCGTCGGCGGCGTCACCGTCACCAACGCCACCCTCCACAATGCCGACGAGATCGCCCGGCTGGGCGTTCGGGTCGGCGACCGCGTCCGCATCCAGCGCGCCGGCGACGTCATCCCGCAGGTGCTGGAGAACCTGACCCCCGATGAGGACCGCGCCGCTTACGTCTTCCCCGACAAATGTCCCGAATGCGGGTCGGACGCGGTGCGCGAGGAGGGTGAGGTCGACATACGCTGCACCGGCGGCCTGATTTGCCCCGCCCAGCTAGTCGAGCGGCTCCGCCATTTCGTCAGCCGCTACGCGCTCGACATCGAAGGGCTCGGCATCACCCATATCGAGAGCTTCTTCCGGGACGGCATCCTGCAATCGCCCGCCGACATCTTCACGCTCACCAAAGAGCAGTTGCTGGGCCGCGAGCGCTGGGCGGAGATTTCGGCGGCGAATTTGATCGCGGCGATCGACGCGCGCAGGAAGCCGCCGCTGGACCGCTTCCTCTACGCGTTGGGTATCCGCCACGTCGGCGAGGTGACCGCGCGCGACCTCGCCCGCCGCTACCGGAGCTGGGCCGCATTCCAGGCGATGATCGATGGCGCGCTTGCGGTCCGCCACGAGATGCAACCCGCGCCGGGGGAGGAGGAACGCAAGTTTCTCCAGCGCCGCAACAAGGCGGTGGTCGAGGCGGTCGGCACCCAGAATATCGGCCCGGAAGTGGCGAACGCGCTGCTCGATTTCTTCGAAGAGCCGCACAATCGCGATGTGATCGCCGCGATCTTCGCGGCCGGCGTCGAGGTGGCGGACGTGATCCACGAGGTTCGCGACTCGCCCGTCACCGGCAAGACGGTGGTGTTCACCGGCAGCCTCGAATCCGTGTCGCGCGACGAGGCGAAGGCGCAGGCCGAGGCGCTCGGCGCCAAGGCGGCGGGGGACGTTTCGAAGAAGACCGACCTCGTCGTCGCCGGCCCCGGCGCGGGCTCGAAGCTTAAGAAGGCGGCCGAGCTCGGCATCGAGGTGATCGACGAAGCGGCTTGGCTGGAGATCGTCCGCGCCGCCGGCGGCTAGCGCCGCTTGCGCATCACCAGGGTCGGCCAGTTGCCGCGGTCGATGCGCGCGACCGCCCTCATGCCGCGTCGCCAATAGGCGGCGGCCACCGCCTCCGCCTGGTGATCCAGCAGCCCGGCGAGGATCAGCCGGCCGCCCGGCGCCAGCGCCCCGGCGAGCGATGACGCCAGCGCGATCAGCGGGCCGGCAAGGATGTTGGCGATGACGAGGTCGTAGGGCGCGCGCGCCTGGAGGCGGGGATGGTCCATGCCGCCGGCCACGGCCAACTCGACCTGACCCCGCGCGCGGCCGAGTCGGACGCGATTGATCGCCGCATTCTCCGCCGCGACCTCGATCGCGACCGGATCGACATCGGAGGCGATCGCGCGCGCCGCCGGCCACAAACGCAGCGCGGCGAACGCCAGGAGCCCGGTGCCGGTGCCGATGTCGGCGAGATTGGCGATTCGCACCCCCGCCGCCCGGATCCGGTCGAGCGCGATCAGGCAGCCGGTCGTGGTTTCGTGCTGGCCGGTGCCGAACGCGCGCCCGGCGTCGATCTCGAGCGCGACCGAATCGGCCGCTACCGAGTCGCGGTGCGCGGGCGTGTGGACGAAGAAGCGGCCGGCGCGGATCGGTTCCAGGCCCGCCTGCGAGAGCGTCACCCAATCCGCGTCGCCGAGCTTTTCCACGGCAGGCCGCGTGCCGCGCGCGCTCGGCGTGAGGGCGAGCAAGAGGTCGAGGTCGGCGCGGTCCGGCTCCGCCTCGAAATAGGCGTCCATCCGCCACGCCTCGCCGTCCGCCTCGCTGGTCATCAGCACCGGCGGCGACTCGAGCAGCGCGAATTGCGCGATGTCGCCCTTCAGCGCCTCGGCCTCCGCCCTGGTGCAGGGCAGGGTGACTTTCCAGCTATCGGGCACGCGCCACCGCAATCGTCATTGCGAGCGAAGCGAAGCAATCCAGCGCGGCACTGGATTGCCGCGTCGCTTCGCTCCTCGCAATGACGAGGATCCGGTTAGCGGACAAAGCTGGCGCCGTTGACGTCGATCACCGCGCCGGTCGCCGAGGGCGGCGCATCGACGCTGAGCCAGCGCACCGTTTCGGCGATCTCGTCGGTGGTCGCCGGCCGGCCGAGCGGCAGCTCGCCCAAGGAGGCGAGGCCGCCGCGGCTCGCAACATAGTCCTCGACCATGCCGGTGATCGTAAAGCCCGGGCAGACCGCGAAGGCATAGATGCCCTCACCCGCATAAGCGCGCGCGATCGTCTTGGTCATCGCCACCATCCCGGCCTTGGCGGCGGCATAATGCCAATGATCGGGGCTGTCGCCGCGATAGGCGGCGCGGCTGGCCACATTGACGATCCGGCCGCCGCCATTGCGCGCGCGGAAATGGAGCACGGCGAGCCGGCTTAGCTCGGCGGCGGCGATCAGGTTGATGCGCAGCGTCCGCTCCCATTGCGCGGTCCAGTCGGCCGAGTCGATCGGCGCCGCCTCGAACACGCCGGCATTGTTGACCAGCACGTCGATCCGCCCCTCGAGCCGCTCGAGCGCCTCGTTCCACAGCCCCTCGGCGACGCCCGGCCGGGCCAGGTCCTCGGCGATCCGGCCGTTCCCGCCGCCGGTCGAGTGGCCGACGGCGCGGTGGCCGCCGAAAGCTTCGAGGATCGATTCCCCGATCCCCCGGCTGGTACCGGTGACGAGGATGTGGAGCGGCCGGGTCATGCGGCGCGGATAGAGGGGCGATGCGTCGGGGGAAAGCCTAAAGGTGGCAAGGAGGGCCGTGGATACCGCGGCACTGCCCCCTCTCCCCTGGGGAGAGGGCTTTTAGGGCGGAATGTCGGCACAGCCTAAAGGTGGCGGGTCAGATAGTCGCTCAGCCGCTCGTGGGCGTTCTGGCTCAGCGCGACATAGCGCTTGCGGCGATCCTCCTGGCCGCCGGAGCGGGCGACCAGGCCGGCCTGCTCCATCCGGGCGAGCAGCCGGCGCCCCGCGGCGGGCTTCACCGCCGCCGCTTCATAAGCTTCGGCGATGCTCAGCCGGCGCCCTTCTTCGCGGGCGACGAACAGCGCCAGCATCAGATCCCAGACCGGCTCGCCGAACAGGGCCGCGGGGAAGTAATCGGCGCGGCGCTTGCGCTCCAGATAGAGCCGCTCAGCCATTGCGGCCAAGGTCGTGCCGGCGAGCGAGGAGGGGAGGATGCTTGCGAGCGCGGCGATCCGGCCGAGCGCGTGCTGGACCGAATCTATCGCCTGATGAATCTTCTCCGAACTCGCGTCTTGCATTGCCTGGCTCGCTGCCAGTGCAGATTAGCGGATTTATTACGTCCAGAAAGTCTAATCTCATACTTCCCCCCAGTTTTCTTTCGATTCCCTAGATCAAACCAAGAACCCGGAAGCTCGACCAGCCCGATCGGGCGATGATCACATGGTCGTGGACCCTGATGTCGAACGGCCGGCCCGCCTCGACGACGCGGTAGGTCGCCTCGACGTCGACCCGGCTCGGCTTGGGGTCGCCCGAGGGATGGTTGTGGGCGAGGATCAAAGCGGTGGCGCCGATCTCGAGCGCGCGGCGCATGATCTCGCGCGGATAGATGCTGGTCTCGCTGATCGAGCCTTCGCCCATCACCTCGTCGCGCAGCAGCCGGTTCTTGGCGTTGAGGAAGAGGACCCGCAGCCGCTCGGTCGGCAGATGCGCCATGTCGGCGAATAGATAGTCGATCAGCGTCTCGGAATCGGAAAGGACGGGCCCGGTCAGCGCTTCGGTCCGCAACGCCTGCAGCATCGCCGCCCGCACCGCCCGCAACTGGCGCACGGCGCCGTCGTCATCGAGGGTGCGCGCCAAAGCATCGGGGCTGGCCGCGAGCACCGCCGCAAGCGACCCGAACTCGTCGACTAGCCCGTCGGCCCACCCCCGCGCTGACGCCCCGAACGGCCCCAGGAGCTCGACCAGGATCTGTCGGCACCGAATTTGGCTAAGCGCTGCTGATGACGCCAGGTCCCCAGCACCAGAATGAGCAGCATCGGATAGCTCCAAAACGCGAGGGCAAAGGCGTAAGCCCTCGGAATCACGGTGGGGTCCACCAGCTTCACTGCGTGCCCTGCCGTGCCGACGATTTGCAACCCTGCTACCCATAACGGCCAATGCCTCTCGGCGCGCAATGCTAGGACGATAAGAGCGACAAGGGTCGCCACATCGACAATGAAGATGCCCATTTCGACCGAGGCAAATCGACTAGCAGGACCGGACGCCGCCACGACGGTGAGAGCTGTGGCCAGCAGGAAGATAATTCCTCCGATCCGCTCCGGCGCACCTCCGCGCCACAGTGCGTAGCCGCAACAAAGGAGGAGCAGGGAGTCGAATACAAAGACATTGAGCATGGCTTGACCGGACCACGCACTCGCAGTCCGGTCAAGCCCGCTCCCCTCCTCTGTAGGGAGCTGACCGCCGACAACAGGCCGATCAAAGCCCCTTGCACAGCGATTTGATTATCCCTCAACACGGAACTCGTCCTCCACCGTCAGCCCCGGCTCGCGATTAGGCGACCGATTGCAAATGCCGACCTTCGCCCAGTTCTGCGGCTGGCGGCTTCGGCAAAGAATCGCCAAAAGCGACAGTGCGCAAACCGACTTGGATCTTGGTTTCGCTCAACCTTTTGTGGGTCTCGACGATGTCGGAGCGGGCGCGGGCCAGTGCGGCGAAGGCTGCGGCCGAGACTTCGAACGCGTCCTGGCCGACCAAAGCCGACAGGGCGGCATCGGTCCGCGCCGTCACCATCTTGCTGTTGAGCTCGGCGGTGCGCGCCAAGGCGGCGTCGATCGCTTCCTCGGCGGCGAACAGGCTTTCCGCGACCTTCATCGCGGCGTCACGGCGTTGCTTCAGCATAAGACTTCTCCCCTCCGCGCGGCGAAACGCCGCGCGGTTCCTGTTTCCCCATTTTCCGGTTGTCTGCTGGTCTAGCCCCTGAAGAGTCTCGCCAGTGCTGTCTCTCCCCAGCCAAGGCGCTCGCCCTCAAACAATGCGCCGATTGTCGCTGGTTTGGATGCAGTGGCAATGTCCCACGGTGGGTTAACCCTCGGCGGGTAGGAGCACGGAGCCTTTCTTCTCTGTGAACTTGCTCGCCATCGCGGCAACGTGCACGCATCGCCGGCGGCGAACAGGCCTTCCGCGATCCCCTAGCGGACGGTCCTACTGGACTGCTTTGCTCAGCTGAGACGCTGTCGCGATCATGCAACCACCCTGAGATGGCCGTCCCGTTCCGCGCTGGGTGGCTTCGGCAACTCACCGATCGCAACAGTGCGCAAACCAACCCGAATCTTCGCTTGGCTCAGCCGGTTGTGGGTCTCGACGATGTCGCACCGCGCGCGGGCGAGCGCGGCGAACGCGGCGGCCGACACTTCGAACGCGTCCTGCCCGACCAGCGCCGACAGACGCGCGTCGGCCCGCGCGGTCACCATCTTGCCGTTGAGCTCGGCGGTCCGCGCCAGCGCGGAGTCGATCGCCTCCTCCGCGGAGAACAAGCTTTCCGCGACCTCCACTGCGGCGTCACGACGTCCCTTCAGCATCAGGCTTCTCCTCTGGCCCCCTTAGGCGACCGCCTGCAGATGGTGGGCATCGCCGGTCGGCATCGGCGGCTTGGGTAGCTCATCACCGACGGCCATGGTGCGCAGGCCAATCTGAATTTTGGCCTCGTTGAGCCTCTTGTGCGTCTCGACGATGTCGGACCGTGCGCGAGCCAGGGCCGCAAAGGCTGAGGCCGAGACTTCGAAGGCATCCTGCCCAACTAAGGCCGACAGGCTCGCATCGGTCCGCGCGGTCACCATTTTGCTGTTCAGTTCGGCGGTGCGCGCCAGAGCAGCGTCGATGGCCTCCTCGGCGGCGAACAGGCTTTCCGCGACTTTGATCGCGACTTCACGAGGTCTCTTCAGCATTAGTCTTCCCTCCCACGCACTAGGCGACAGTCTTTAGTTGGCGGCCTGGGTCCAGTGCCGCGGGCGGTAGCTTCGGCCATTCGGCGCCTACAGCGACGCCCTGCAAGTGGCGGGCCTCTACACTCGGCATCGGCGGCTTCGGCAATTCGTCGCCGAAGGCGATCGTGTCGCCGCCCTGCTCCGCGGCCGGAGGTTTACCCAGGTCACCGATCGCAATGGTGCGCAGGCCGACCTGAATCTTCGCCTCGCTCAGCCGCTTGTGGGTTTCGACGATGTCGCAGCGGGCGCGCGCCAAGGCGGCAAAGGCCGAAGCTGCGACCTCGAACACGTCCTGGCCGACCAGCGCGGACAGGCCGGCATCGGTGCGCGCTGTAACCATCTTGCTGTTGAGATCGGCAGTGCGCGCGAGCGCGGCGTCGATCGCTTCCTCGGCGGCGAACAGGCTGTCCCTGACCTTGATCGCGACCCCACGGCGTTGCTTCAGCATAAGATTCGCCCTCCGGTCCGTTAGGTCACGCTCTGCAGGTGGCGGGCTTCTGCACTTGGCATCGGCGGCTTCGGCGCACCGTCTCCGACTGCGATGGTCCGCATGCCGACTTGGATTTTTGCCTCGCTCAGCCTTTTGTGGGTCTCTACGATATCGCAGCGGGCGCGCGCCAATGCGGCAAAGGCCGAAGCCGCGACCTCGAACGCGTCCTGGCCGACCAGCGCCGAAAGACTCGCGTCAGTGCGGGCCGTGACCATGCTGCCGTTCAACTCGGCGGTCCGCGCCAGCGCAGCGTCGATCGCCTCCTCGGCGGCGAACAGGCTTTCCGCGACCTTCATCGCGGCCTCACGGCGTTGCTTCAGCATAAGACTTCTCCCTTCCGCGCAGCGAACGTCGCGCGGTTCCTGGTTTCCCAATTCTCGTTTGTCTGCTGGACCTAGCCCCTGAAGAGCCGTCCCAGCGCTTCCACTCCCGCGGCCAGGGCGCCGAATGCGAGCGCGCCGCCGATCGCGATGCCGGCGATCCACGCCAGCCGTGTCAGCCAACCTACGTCATGTGGCCTCGTCTCCCCCAGCGGGAGCGGCAGGACGGGGCTGGAAGCCGGGAACAGCGCGTCGAACGCAACCTGCTCTTCCCGCAATCCGATGCCCGAAGGTTCGCCATAAAGCCGCCGCTCGCCCTCGTTCGATAGGGCGATCATCGCCGGTTCGGGCATGGCCGCAATGTCCCATGGCGGGTTAACCAGCGGCGGGTTGGAGGTCGAACCCTCGGCTTCGGCTAGGATGCGGGCGGCGTCGCGGCGGCGGTTGACGCCCAGGATGCGCATCGCCGTCTTGATCCGCTGGGCGACGCCGTCGGGGCTGATCCCGAGCGTGCGGGCGATCTCCTTGGTCTCCATGTGGCGATAGACCATGCGCAAACAAGCGCGCTGGCCCTCGCTCAATCTGGCGACCCGATTCCGTTCCATGGCACGCGGAGGATATCCCCGGAAGCGTTCCGAAGAAACGTGTTTAATGCGGAGCTTGTCCCGGACCGCCTCAGGCGGCGAAATTGCGGACGAACTTGCCGGCCGAGGCCTTGAACTTGGCCATCTCCTCGTCGACCGCGCCGAAGCTCTTCTCGACCTCGTCGATCTCGCTCGCGACATTCTCGGTGTCGGCGCGGATCGCGGCGATCGTCGAGGACATCGAATCGGCGGCGAGCGCGGTTTCGTCGACCGCGGCGGTGATCATCGTCACCGTCTGCGCCTGCATCTCCATCGCCTTGCGGATGCGGTCGGCGCTGACCTGCACCTCGCCGACCGTGCTCTGGATCGAGTCGTTGGCGTCGAGGGTTTGCTTGGTGGCGGTCTGGATGGCGCTGATCTTGAGGGTGATGTCGTCGGTCGCCCGCGCGGTCTGGGCGGCGAGGCTCTTCACCTCCTGGGCGACGACCGCGAAGCCGCGGCCGGCATCGCCGGCGCGGGCCGCCTCGATGGTGGCGTTGAGCGCGAGCAGATTGGTCTGGCCGGCAATGTCGCGAATCAGGCCGAGGATCGATTCGATCGCCTCGACATGGGCCGACAGCGCCTGGCTGACCTTGACCGCCTGCGACGCCTGATCGCCGGCGCGCGTCGCCACCCCGGCGGCGACCTCGACCTCGTTCCTGGCATCCTCGATCGCCATGATCAGCCCGGCCGCGGTCTGGGCGGCCTCGCGCATCGCCACCGCGCTCTGCTCGGCGGCGGCGGCGACCTCGCTGGTCTTGCCGAGCATGCCGCGGGCGGCGGCGCTGGCGTCGGCGGCCTGGGCGCGGACCTTGCGCGATCCCGCGGCGCTATGCTCGACGACGCTGACGATCTCCTGGTTGAACTCGGTGCCCTGGGCGGCGCGGCGCTCGCGCTCGGCCTGGGTGCGCAAGGTGTCGTAATGGGCGGAGAAGACGTCGATCTCGAGCGCGGTCAGCGCGATCACCGCGCGCGACAGCCGCGCCAGCCGCTCCGGCTCGGCGGGCACCGCCCGGCTGACCGCGTCGAGCACCGCCTGGCCGCAGGCGGTGATCCCCGAAAAGAGCGTGGTCAGCGAGATCTCGGCCCTGGTCGCGGCCTCGACATAGCCGCGCGTCATCTCGACCCATTTGGGATCGGCGAGCGCGCCGTGCTTGGCCTCGATATGGGGGACGATGCGCTCGGTCAGCTCGTCGATCTTCTCGGGCGTGATCGGCCGGGTGACCTCGTCGGACTGGGCGTAGCGCAGCCAGTAAGCGCGCGCGATCGCCTCCTTATGGGGCTCGATCAGCGTCCAGATCTCGCGGCAGCTCTCCTCGAGCGTGCCGTCGGTATCGAACATCCTGATCCGCCGCTGAAGGTCGCTCTCGTCCCGCCGCTCGCCCGCCATCGCCATTTGTCCCGTTTACGCTCGTGCCTGTGAGAGGGCAGTTAGGGCGCAATTGGTTAAGATGGTGTTAGCTATCGCAAGGGGCGGTTACGGGGGCTGTCGGATAGCGGGCGAGCGCTCCCTAGCCGTAGCGCGTTGAGAATGCTTGTAAAAGGGCGACGCAGGCGCTATTCGGAGACGAGCTTCGGGGGGAGCGCGCCGTCGTGAGACTGTATGAGAAGGTGAGCTTGTTCATCGCCCGGCGCGCGCCGGAGCCGGTCTGCGATGCCTGCGTGGCCGATCATCTTGCGTTGCGCCGCAGACAAGTGACGGGCGCGCGCAACAGGGTTCGGGATGATCATGAGTTTCGGCGGTTCGCGGGACGCTGTTCCGGCTGTTGCACCTATTGCCGGGTGACCGTTGCCGTTTGACGTCGCTCGCCGGAAAGACCGGCGCGGCGACTCAGATTTCCGGCGGGGCGAGCGGGAAGGACACGCTGACCTCGGTGCCGTTCGCGGTGCTCACGAAGGTTTCTCCGCCAAGGGTCCTGCCCAGCGCGCGCAGCAGCCGCATGCCCAGCGAACCGCGCCGTTGCTCGGCGGGGAAGCCCGCGCCGTCATCCCGAACGGCAAGGAAGACGGCGCCGCCCGCTGCCCTGCAGCGGATCTCGATGGTGCCGCCCGCGCCGTCGGGGAAGGCGTATTTGTAGCTGTTCAGGACCGCCTCGCCGACAATCAACGCGACGCTCGTTCCGCGCCCGACGTCCAGCTTCAGCGCGGGCACGTCGTAGCGAAGCCTGACGTCCTTCCTCCTGAACGCCCCCTCCAGCGCGCCGCCAATGTCCCTGAGGAAGGCGCCGATGTCGATCTCCTGGATATCGTCGCCGCGCTGATACAAAAGCTCGTGGACGCGGGCGAGATATCCCAGGCGCTCGGCGGCGGCCTGCAGCGCCGAAGCGACGCGGGAATCCTCGGAGGCCAGCGCCTGCATCGACAGCATCGCCATCGCCATCTGCAGGCTGTTCTTCGCGCGGTGATTGACCTCGGTCAGAAGATCGCTCTTGGCCGCGAGCTGCTTTTCCAGTTTCGCGATCTTGCGGCGAAGGAGGCCTTCGGTCTTTGACGCCCGGGCGAGAGCGGCCGTCAGGTCCTGCGCACGCGCGACCGATGCGGCGGCCTGCGCGGGGCGGCCGATTCTTCCTGGCCCGATCGCAGACACGCTCTTCCCCCCAACGGTTCGAATCGAGGTGAACCAGATGGCGGGGCCGGTGTCCAGCGCGGGGAAGCGCGCAGCGGCGCGACTCGTCCTCGGAGCAATCCCGGAGCATCGCGGGCGGGCATGCTTGCAACGCGCGGCGCAGGGCCTAAAAGCGGGGCCAATCGCAACAGGGGCCTTCGTCCGCATGACCCGCAATCCCGACCGTCCGCTCTCGCCGCACCTCACGATCTGGAAATGGGGGCCGCACATGGCGGTCTCGATCCTGCACCGGATCACCGGCGCCGGGCTCGCCACATTGGGCGCGGCTTTGTTCGTCTGGTGGCTCTACGCGGCGGCGAGGGGCGCCGAGGCCTATGCTCTCTTCGCCGGCTGGGCGACCTGGAAATGGGCGCTGATCGTCTGGATCGGGCTGACCTGGGCGTTCTTCCAGCATATGCTCTCGGGGCTCAGGCATTTCGTCATGGACGCGGGCGCCGGCTACGAGCTCAACACCAACAGATTCTGGGCGTGGATGACGCTCGTCTGGGCGATCCTGCTCACCGCCGCGCTCTGGGCCTGGATAATCTACTGGAGGCTGCCGGCATGACCGACACCGCCCGCGCCGACGCCGGCGCCGCCCGTCATTGGGGGCTCGAGCGGCTGGCCTCGCTCGCCGCTCTGGCCCTGTTCGTCTGGCTGTTCGTCTCGCTCTGGCGGCTGCCCGCGCTCGACTGGCGGACGGTCAGCGAATGGCTGAAGGACCCGCTCGCGGCGACGCCGATGTTGCTCCTCATCCTCGTCGCCTTCGCTCACCTCAAGATGGGGCTGATGGTGATCGTCGACGATTACGTCCACGAGGAGGGCGGCCGGCTGGTCTGGCTGGTGCTGATCAAGTTCGCGAGCATCCTCGCCGCCGCGCTCGCCTTGTTCTGCGTCCTCAAGATCGCGCTGGGGGGCAGCGCCGGCTGACGGCGCCACCCCGCCCCGGCTAATGGTGCCCGGTGCCGCCGGGATCGACGATCAGGAAGTTCTGCATCATGCCGGTGTCCTCGTGCGGCAGGATGTGGCAGTGGAACACCGACTTGCCGAGCCATTGCTCGAACTTCATCCGGATGACGACGATCGTGTCCTGGGGGATCCAGATCGTGTCCATGATCGTCCCCGGCGGCTGGGCGACGCCGCCGATCGAGATCACCTCGAACGAATCGACATGGATGTGGAACGGATGGCCTTCGGTGCCGCCATGGTGCGGGCCCTGGACGACGAGGTGCCATTCCTCGGCGTCGCCGCGGTTGACGATCGTCGGCACCGCGGTCTCCTGATATTGCATGTTGTTGATCAGGAAATCGATGCCGACATAGGGGTTGGCGACGCCGGGGAAGGCGCCGCCGAACTCGAACGTGCGGACGCGCTTGATCTCCGACGGCTGGATCAAGGGATAGTTGCGGGTCGGCAGCGGCAGGCTCGCCGGCAGGCCCATGTCGACGGGCGCGCCGGCGATCTCGATCTCGCAGATCGTCTTTTCCGGGCTTTCGAGGAACTGCTGCGACTGCGCCCGCTGCAGCACCTTGTAGATGCCCGGCGTGGCCGCGCCCTTGATCAGGAACTCGGCGCGGTTGGCGGGCGCCAGCAGCACCTGCTCGGGGCCGCCCGGCCCGTAAGCGGGGATGATGCGGGGCGCGCCGAAATTGATCCCGTCGAGGGCGATCAGATTCATCTCGTGGCCCTCGACCGCGATCGGCATGAGATTGTCCGAGCAGGCGTTGAGCATGCGGAAGCGGACCACCTCGCCGGGCCGCATGGTTATTCGCTGCACGCCGAGCTGGGTCGGCGTCGGGCTGGTCGGCGCGGCGCTGTTATGGGTCTCCTTGAAGAACGGCTCGCCGTTCAACAGGTAGTAGCGCAATTCATAGTCGCCGGTGGTGAAGCCGCCGTTGAGCGGCGGATTGGTCGGCACCGCCTTGCCCTGGGCCGGATCGTATTTGGTGACGATGCCGCCGAAGGTCTGCCAGATCGCGTTCTGCTGCGGCTCGTAGGTCCAGATGTCCTTGCCGGCGTCGGCCGGATTGTCGCTGGGGAAGAGGCCGATGTCCTGGATGGCGAGGACGATGTCGCGCGCCGCGCGGATCTCGGGGACGTGGTCGATCGGCCCCTGCATGACGATCGTCCCGGCCATGCCGGTGACCGCCTGGACCACGGTCGAGCCGTGATGGTGCGGGTGGTACCAATAGAGGCCGGGCGGGTGGTCGTCGGGGATTTCGAACACGTAGTCGAGATGGCCGCCGGACTCGATCGCGATCATCGGCGCGAGCGGATCGGAGGTGCCGAGCGGCACGAACAGATGCGGGCGGACGTCGAGGCCGTGAGTGTGGAGGTTGGTGAGGTCGAACCGGTGCGGGACGTTGTGGTCGCCGTCCCAGCCCGCCGGACTGTAGGGCGGCAGGCCGTTTTCGAGGCGGATGCGGAGCGTGTCGCCGGGCCGGGTGACGATCGGCGGCCCCGGCACCTGGCCGTTATAGGCGCGCAGCCGCACCTTGTGGCCGTCGAGCATCGTCTCCTTGAACGCGCAGCGCAGGGTGACGTCGGTCGCGGGGCGCCGCCCCGGCCGCGAGGGCGCCGCCGCTGCCGCCGCGACGGCGGGCGCCGCGACGCCGGTAAGAGCGGCCGCCGCCGCCGCGCCCTGCAGCAATTGCCGCCGCGAAATGCTGTCCATGGTTCCCCCTCCATGCCGCCGATATGCGATCCGGAGGAGGCTAGGATCGCCCCCGCGGCGGCGCAACGCCAATGCGACGGCGGCGGCCGGGAGACTGCACCGATTCGGTGGGACTGAAGACGCTGCCCGGTCTGGCAGGCGGAACGCGGTTTGTATCCAACAATCGCGTGGGCTCCTGCGCCCCCTTCCTGTTCCATCAATCCAGCGAAAGCTGGAATCTCGCTGCTCGTCTGGAAGGGGATGAAAGAGAAATGGGATTCCAGCCTTCGCTGGAATGACGAGGAGGGGAGAAAATAGGGACTATCCCTATTTATCGCCCGTCGTTCTTCGCATCCTTCGCGCCTTCGCGGCGTCGGTGACAGGTCCGTACCTGTCACCGGCCGGTCCGGGGCTCGGCGACGCGGGCGACCGCACCTAAGGCACCCGCTGATCGTCACCTGGGCCGCGGCCCCGCGCCTCAGCCTAGGATTGTCGTGACACCAGCTCCCTCGATGTCCTGATCCGAGCCTTCTCTCCCCGTCACAAGGTGAAATCGGCCGAGGTGATGGAATGGGCGTCGCTGACCACCACGAGGAGCTCGAAGTCGGCGACGCCGTTCCCGTCGACGTCGCCCGAGACGGTCCAGATCCCCCCGCCGCTGGTGACCGCTCTCAGCTCTCCGGCGTGATTGGTGAACGCGCCCGAACCGATGAAGCTGAAGGCGTCGTCCCCGCCCCCCGCAATGGCGTCGATGCCGGAGAAGTCCATCTTGTCGCCGGTGCTGAAATCCTGGATGCCGTCGCGCCCGATCGTCGGGTTCGACTGGCTGAGCGCGTCATAATAGAAGATGTCGTTGCCGGCGCCGCCGGTCAGCGTGTCGGTGCCATCGCCGCCGAACAGCCAGTCGGCGCCGGTGCTGCCGGTGATCACGTCGTTGCCGGTGCCGCCATAGACGCGGAACGCCCCGTCATGCTCGTTCGAGCCGTCGAAGGTGAAGCCGGTCGAGGTCTGCAGGCCGAAGATCGTCATCGTCTGGCCCGAGCCGACGAAGACGTCGCTCGTGCTGACGTTGAAATGGTTGGGCGTGCCCGAAGGGCCGGCCATCAGCACCACCACCTCGACATTGGTGACGTTGCTTCCGAGGACGAGCGGCGAGCCGACGCTGCCATAATCGCCGTCGAGCCCGAGCTGGTCGTTGGCGCCGAGGCCGCCGTTCACCACATCGGCGGAGTTGAAGCCGCCCGGCCCGAAATAGAAGCCGTCATTGCCCCAGCCGCCGATGAAGCTGTCGTCGCCCTGGCCGCCGAAGGTCAGGAAGCTGCCGTCATGTTCGGCCGAGCCGTTGAAATGGAGGCTCTGGCCGGCCGCGAGCTGGGTGGCCTGGACCTTGAGCAGGCCGCCCGCCGCGACGTTGCCGTCGTTCAGAGTGAGGTCGTAGCTGAACCCCGGCAGGACCACGATCGCCTCGATCCCGGTCATCGTGCCGGCACCGAGGGTCAGCGCGTTGCCGCCGGCATAATTGCCTTGGAGGCCGATCTGGTCGTTCGCCCCCGCGCCGCCCTCGACGAAATCCGTGGGCGTGAAGGCTGCGCCGAACAGAAAGCCGTCATCGCCGGCGCCGCCGATCGCATGGTCGTCGCCGCCCCCGCTCAGGTCGAACAGATCGTTGCCGCCGCCGCCGTCCAGCACATTGTTGACGGCGTTGCCGACCAGATGATCGTTGCCCGATCCGGTCGTGGCGTTCTCGATGGTGACGCCGTTGGCGATGGTGAAGCCGCCGTAGATGCCCAACGCGTAGGACACCCGGCCGCCGCCGCCATATTCATATTGCAGGGTCGCCGGACGCAGGTCGATGGTGGCGTCCCTGGCGCCGCCATAGGTGATGGCGTCGATGCCGGCCGCATCCCAGATGCAATAATAATAGGTGCCGGGCGCGTTGACGTCCTTCATCGCGTAGGTGTCGTTGCCGGTCGCGGTGTCCTCGTTGACGCCATATTTGTCCTGGATGGCGGCGATGTCGAAGGCCATCAACCCGCCCAGATAGCCATAGCCGCCAGTGGTCGGCGCATTGTGCGGGTTGTGGGGCGAGGTCTGCCAGCCGTCCTCATAGGACATCATGGTGAAGACGCCCTGGTTCAGGTCGAAATCCCCGGTCGTATAGTCGGCGACGCCCGCGCCTTCGGGCTCGACGCCGTTCATGATCCCCGAATGGCCGCCATTGTCATGGGGATGGGCGAGGCCGTGGCCGTGGCCGAATTCGTGGATCAAAGTCACGAAGGAGAAGCCGCCCTGCTGCAGGTCGACCGCATTCCAGCGGCTGTCGCCGGAGTTGAATTGGGCGAGGCCCTCGTCGCTCTCGTCCGGCGGGCTCATCGAGCCGAGCAGCGAGACCCCGGGCCCGGGCGTGCCCTGATAGCTGGTATAGATGAAGTCGGCCTGGGCCCGATCCGTCACCACGACATAGACGATGTCGGCGACCTTGGCGAACTCGGCGAGCGCGGTCATCACCGCGTCATGCTCGAATTGCTGCACGCCGACCGCAGTGATGGTCGCGGGCGGCAGGCCCGGATTGGTCGGGTCGTTGGAGACGAAGATGTCGCCGGCCTGGGCGAAATAGATGCTGATCACGTTCTTGCCCGGATGGCCGAGCAGGGCGCCGGGATCGACCTGGGATTGCGGGTTGCCGGTGTCGCGCGTGCCCTCGTTTCCGTCCGGATTGCGGTAGGTCTGGTGGATCTTGTTGACCTGCGTGCCCCAGTCGATCGCGTAGAGCGGGCTGTTGGGGCTGTAATAGGGGGTATAGAGCGACTCGTCGCCGGTGACGTCCTTCGCATAGAGGCCATAGTCGCCGACGACGTCGCCATTGTCGCTGCCGTCCAGCGGCGTATTGTCGAAGGCGCGGGCGTTGACGTAATAGGTGCCGGTCGTCGTGGCGGTGAAGGTCAGCAGCGCGTCGAATCCCGAATTGGCGGTGTTGAACGTGGTGTCGGACCCGCCGTCGGCCGCGGTGATCAGAACGCCGTTGGAATCGTAGAGCTCGAGGTAGGAATCGGACAGCGGAACCCCGTTCGGGCCGACCGGATCGCCCGGGCCCTGCGGCGAATAGGCGTACATGCCGATCTGATATTGATGGCCGGCGATCAGCGTGATGCTGTAAAAGTCCTCGTCGGCGATCGTGTCGACCGCGGAGACGATCGGGGCCGCGTCGACGGTCAGCGTGAAGGTGGTGCTGGTGTCGCCCGGCACCGTGTCGATGAGCGCTTGCGGGCCCGGCGAGACGATCGCGGCACTGGGCCCCGCGGCCTTTTCATATCCCCGGAAAACCGGATCGTTGGCGGCATTCTGAGTCCAAAGGTCGAAGGAATTGGTGCGTGAGAAGCGATCGCGAAAACCGGGCATGGCTGAGCTCCCTGCTAGTGACTGCTGGTGGAAACGGAAACGAGCCCCGATTTAATCCGGCGCTGCTTTCTGCCGAAGACACTGATCGGGCCGCGGGGATGGAAAAGACGCGGCAAGGCCTGCGGCCATTGCCCCACGTCGTTCGATTTCCTTGTTGGCAACAAGCTGTATGAGACCCCTTGCCATGATCGCGGCGAACGCCGCGAGATCAGGCCCAAACCCCGTCCTTAACCAAAAGGTTCCGCGAGCGTGACGATCGAGGCGACCCGAAGGCCGGGAAAAGCCCGGCGCGAACCAGCCGCCCTTGCACCCTCCCACGCGAGGGCGAGAAGGGGCCGCCATGAGCGAGACACAAGCCTACCAGATCATCGACCACAGCTATGACGTCGTCGTCGTCGGCGCCGGCGGCTCCCTTCGCTGGCAACGGGCCCCCGCAAAGTACCACTTTGTGGGGAAGTGGGTCGGCTTGACCCACTTTGTGGGGAAGTGGGTCGGCTTGACAATGAGCCGCCCGATTGGCCTCACGCTGCTCCGCCTTAACACAGCGCCCTTGCGAACCAGCGCGCGCTCGTGTAGCGTCTCGGAACTGCGGAATCTGGAGGTCTTGTGAGAGCAGGAACGAGTGCACCGCCGGAATTGCCGAGCCTCCCCAAAATTCAGCGGGCGCGATGGCAGAGACCCGAGTTGACCAAAATCAACGCAGGATCGGCGGAACTCACCGTCGGTATCGGCGGCGACAACGACGTCTTTTCCTGAGCCCCAAAGGGCCTTGATTTGCGCCATGGTGCTCGTGGCCCGACGAGGCCCGACATCGAGCCGCGACCGTCCGTAAGGCCCAACCCTTGCAACCTTCGCCCCCGGGCGTAATAGCAAGGCGCCATGAGCAGCGCGCCCGCCACGAAGGCCTACCAGATCATCGATCACGATTATGACGTCGTCGTCGTCGGCGCCGGCGGCTCCGGCCTCAGGGCGACGATGGGGGCGGCGCAGGGGGGATTGCGGACCGCCTGCATCACCAAGGTGTTTCCGACCCGCAGCCACACCGTCGCCGCGCAGGGCGGGGTGGCCGCTTCGCTCGGCAATATGGGGCCGGACCATTGGACCTGGCACATGTACGACACGGTCAAGGGCTCCGACTGGCTCGGCGACCAGGACGCGATCGAATATATGGTGCGCGAAGCGCCGGCCGCGGTCTACGAGCTCGAACATGCCGGGGTGCCGTTCTCGCGCACGTCCGAGGGCAAGATCTACCAGCGCGCGTTCGGCGGCATGATGCAGAATATGGGCGAGGGGCCGCCCGCCCAGCGCACCTGCGCCGCCGCCGACCGCACCGGCCATGCCATGCTGCACGCGCTCTACCAGCAGTCGCTGCGCTACGACGCCGATTTCTTCATCGAATATTTCGCGCTCGACCTGATCATGGAGGGCGGCGCCTGCCGCGGCGTCGTCGCGCTCTGCATGGAGGACGGGTCGCTGCACCGCTTCCGCGCCCATGCGGTGGTGCTCGCGACCGGCGGCTACGGCCGCGCTTACTTCACCGCGACCTCGGCCCATACCTGCACCGGCGACGGCGGCGGCATGGCCTTGCGGGCGGGGCTGCCGCTGCAGGACATGGAGTTCGTCCAGTTCCACCCGACCGGCATCTACGGCGCCGGCGTCCTCATCACCGAGGGCGCGCGCGGCGAGGGCGGCTATCTCACCAACTCCGAGGGCGAGCGCTTCATGGAGCGCTACGCGCCGAGCGCGAAAGACCTCGCCAGCCGCGATGTCGTCTCGCGCTCGATGGCGATCGAGATCCGCGAGGGCCGCGGCGTCGGGGAGCACAAGGACCATATCTGGCTCCACCTCGACCATATCGATCCCAAGGTGCTGCACGAGCGGCTGCCGGGGATCACCGAATCGGGCAAGGTCTTCGCCGGCGTCGATTTGACCCGCCAGCCGCTGCCGGTCACGCCCACCGTCCACTACAATATGGGCGGCATCCCGACCAACTTTCACGGCGAGGCGGTCACCATCAAGGAGGGCGCGCCGGACAGCGTCGTCCCCGGCCTGTTCGCGGTCGGCGAGGCGGCCTGCGTCTCGGTCCACGGCGCCAATAGGCTGGGCTCGAACAGCCTCATAGACCTCGTCGTCTTCGGCCGCGCCGCGGGCCTCCGGCTCGCCGAGACGATCAAGCCCGGCACCGGGCACGCGCCGCTGCCCAACGGCGGATCGGATCTCGCGGTCGAGCGGCTCGACCGGTTCCGCTTCGCCACGGGCGCGCACCCGACCGCACAGGTGCGCACCGAGATGCAGCGCAACATGCAGGCGCATTGCGCGGTGTTCCGCACCGAGGAGATATTGCGCGAGGGGATCGCCAAGCTCGCGGCGACCTACACCACCATGGCCGACATCGCCGTCACCGACCGCAGCCTGATCTGGAACACCGACCTGATCGAGACGCTCGAGCTCGACAATTTGATCGCCCAGGCCTCGGTCACCATCGCCGGCGCCGCCAACCGCGCCGAGAGCCGCGGCGCCCACGCCCGCGAGGATTTCCCGGAGCGCGACGACAAGAACTGGATGAAGCACAGCTGCGCCTGGTTCGACGGCTGGGGCGGCAAAAGCGGCGCGGTCCGCATCGATTACCGCCCGGTCCACGATTATACGCTGACCGACGAGATCCAGTACATCAAGCCGAAGGCGCGGGTTTACTAGTGTTCCGTTGGCTGCGGCGACGGCTCGATAGAGAGCATTGCAAGCTCATCTACCAAAATTTCGCAGCGGCCACGGACAGCGAGCTAAGGACCTACATGCTCTTCAATGGTGAAGATACCATGCCTCTCGACGCGATTGTGCTCATCACTAATGAGCAGCGGCACCGAATGCGCGCGGGTCAACGGTTGACGAATGAGGACGTGGATAGAGCCCTGACGATCAATAAAGACCTGCGCCGATTCCACGATCATAATCACCACCCGGACCGAGGGGGGTTTGACCAAACCTATGCTCCGCTCGGCGGTTGGAAAATGTACTTCGAGGACAACGGAACTGTCCCGTAAGGGACGGCAAGGTCTCTAGCTTTCCACCCGCCCCGCCGCGATCTTGTAGACGAGGTTGCGGTCGCGGCGGCCGACGGCGACGACGATCACGATGAGCTTGTCATCCTCGACCTGGTAGACGACCCGATAGCCGGCGGCGCGGAGCTTGATTTTGTAGCAGTTCGGCATGCCGCTGAGCCGGGCCGACGGGACGTGCGGATCGCTCAGCCGTTGCTCGAGCTTCGTGGCGAACTGCTTTCGTATGTTTGGGCCGAGCTTGTTCCACTCCCTGAGCGCGCTCGCGACGAATTCGAGCTCATAAATCCTCAAGCCGCACCCGAATCCGTTTTTCACCCGCCCGGGCGCGAACGATCTCCGCCAGCTCGACGTCCTCGAGCCGGTCCATCAATTCTTCCCACGCTTTGGCCGGGACCAGATAGGCCGAGGGCGTGTTCCGGTTCAGCACCGCAACCGGAAACCCGTCGGCCGCCGCGATGACCGCGCTCGGATTCTTCTTGAGATCGCTGATGCTGACGCTGGCGCTGGCGAGGATGGAATCAATCATGACCTGTTTATAGGTCTGTTATGAGGTCATCGTCAAGGTTTTCCAGGATCCTTTGCAATCCGCCTTGACTCGCGCGGAGGGCACGCGAGATTGCGCATGAAGCAAGAGAGGGCGCCATGCTGAAGGGGTTGAAACTGATCGCAGCGCTGGCGCTCCTTCTCCCCGCCGCCGCCTCGCCGCAGGCCTACCAGCCGCCGCGCCATACCGTGCGGGCGCCGATGATCGCCGACGGGTCGCCGTACGAGATCCTGGCGCGCGCCGATGCCGGCACCCAGATCGAGCGCGACCGGGCGCCGGATGCCGAGCTCGACGAGCATCGCAAGCTCGACCGGGCGCTGCGCGCGCTGGCGCCGCAGCGCGCCGGCACGGTCGACGCCTATGTCGTCGTCATCGCGCTCGACAGCGATCCGGTGTTCGGCCGGGAGGCGCGGATCGCCGGCCAGGTGCTCCAGCGCCGCTACGGCGCCGCGGGCCGGACGATCGTGCTGGCCGGGTCCGACGGTAACGCGCCGAGCGCCCTGCCGCGCGGCACCCCGGAGACGCTCGCCATCGCGCTCGCCCGGATCGCCGAGCTGGCCGACAGGAACGAGGACGCAATCATCCTCTACACCACCAGCCACGGCGCGCCGGTCGGCCTCTATTACAATGACGGCGACAGCGGCTACGGCCTCATTTCGCCCAACCGGCTGGCCGCGATGCTCGACCGGCTCGGCCTCGCCAACCGCCTGTTGATCCTCAACGCCTGCTTCGCCGGCGTGTTCGTGCCGCGGCTGCGCTCGGACACGAGCGCGATCCTCACCGCCGCCTCGTCCGACCGCTCCTCGTTCGGCTGCATCGCCGAGAACGACTGGACCTTCTTCGGCGATGCGCTGATCAACCACGCGCTGCGCAGCCCGCAGCCGCTCGTTTCCGCTTTCGCTGAGGCGAGCGGGCTGATCACGAGCTGGGAGGCGCAATACCGGGTCATGGCCTCGCAGCCGCAGATCAGCGTCGGCACCGGCGCCTCGCGCTGGCTCGGCGCGCTCGAACGGCGCATCCCGGCGGCGGCGACCCAGCCGGTCGGGCGGCCGGCGGTCGAAACCAGCCGGGCATCGATGACGCGGCACTGAGCGCAGCCGGCGAGCGCCTCAAACAGCCCCGTTGAAGGCGAGGTGGGTGAAGCGGCGCGCTTCGACATCATATTCGGCGCCGAAGAAATAGGGGCCGCCGTCGCAGATCAGCACGGGCTCGTGGCGCCAGCGGTCGCCGGCCGCCTGGGCGCTGAGCTCGCGGCTGTAGAAATTGCCGTAGACGTAGCGCCGGCCGCCGCGGACGATGCCGACATATTGGCGCTGCCAGCCTTGCGGGAACCGCGCCCATTCCGGCTCGCTGGAATAGTGCTCGACGCGGATTTCGCGGCGCGACAGCAGGATGGGGGGCAAGGCCGCTTCGAGCGCGGCGATATCGTCCGCCCCCGGCTGCCAGGTCGCTTCTCCCGCCGTGGGCGCGCTGCGCGAGCATTGACGGAGCATCGTCGCGACGGTTGAGCCCGGCAGGACGGCGGCGTCGGGCGGCAAGGCGGCGCCCGCCGGCCGGCACGCGGCGAGGAGAAGAACGAGGCCGAGCGCCCGGCGCATCTACTGTGCGCCGGCCGCTTGAAGGGCCGCGCGCACCTTTGCCATGTCGGCGGCGAAGGCTGCGGCCAGCGCTTCATCCGAAAGGCCCGCTTTGTCGACGACCTGGCCCATGGCGAGGCCGATCCTGAGGGTCGCGCCCCAGCGGCCGTCGGGCAGGCGGACGCATTTGACCGGCTGGCCGACGCGCACGCCGGCCATCGCCATCGCCTTGTGCCAGGCCTGGGCGTCCTCGAAGCTGGCGCCGCGGGGCGCGAGCGCGGTCAGATCGAGCGTCGACAGCGTCCGCATCTCGATCGGGTGGGTATCGGCGTCCTCGACATGGCCGGGCGGGTAGGGGGCGACGCGGCGGGCGGGCATCTTCTCGACGATCTCGACGCGGACCGCGGCGTGGAAGGCGAGGACGACCCGCTCGACCGCGTCGACGGGCAGGCGCTGGAACCGCTCCAGCTCGAAGACCGACGCCTCCAGCCGGAGCAGCAGGCCGAGATTGACGCTGTCGGGCAGCATTTCCGCGCCCGGCCATCCCGCCGGCCATTCGGCGCGGCGGAAGATGGTGGCGAAGCCGGCCGGCAGCGGCCGGGCGCGGCCGATGAACGCGGCCGGCACCAGCGCGAAGCCGCTGAACGGCGGCCCGCCCATGAACTTGGAGCCGGTGACGAAGACGATCGCGCCGCGGCCGAGATAGGCATTCACCGCCGCCGCCGTGATCCGCGCCTGGCAGGCGTCGACGACCAGGGTCGCGTCGCGCGGCTGCGCGAGCCGGTCGACATCCTCGAGCGAGGGCAGGATCAGGCCGGTCTTCGAGCCGTGGACGATATGGACGAGGCTGTGGCGGCGCGCCCTCGCGGCGGCGGCGATCGAAGCCTCGATCCGCGCGGCGATATAGGCCGAAGGCCGCACGCGCCCCATCCGGTCGCGGACCGGGATGTCGATCAAATCGAGGGTGGCGCCGCCGAGGCCGGGCACCGGCGCGCCCGGGCGCACGGCGAGCCCGAGCGCGGTCTCGTCGGCGAAATAGAGGCCGTGGGCGGAATGGATGCAGCCGGAGCCGACCTCGTCGGCGCCGAGCAGGATCGCGTGAGTCCCGTCCGGGGCGCGGCCGGCGACGGCGGCGAGGGCGACATATTCGAGGTCGGTGCCCGAGGGGGCGAACACGATCGCGACCTCCGCGGCGACGCCGTAAGCCGCGCGGATCCGCCCGCGCAGCGCCTCCAGCCGTTCCGCATAGGTTTCGGCCGAGGGGTCGCCACCGATCTCCGCCAGCACCGCCTCGGCCCGGCCATAAGCCGCCGCCGAGACGTCGTTCGCGGTCGAGGAGGCGTAGGCGATCAGATCGCGCGGGTAGGGCGCGCTGTAATAGCGGTTGAGGCCGGTCCCGGAGTCGAGCAGGATGCGGGCGTCGCCGCCGCCGGTCATCTGCGCGCCGGCGTCCGGCTCCTCAATGCCCACGGTCATCGATCTTGCGCCCGCCTCGCTACGCGACTAACCCGCCGCCTTATAAGGCTGGCGCGGCGGGCGAACAGGGGCCACCCGCCGATTTTTGTATCAGAAGGTCGCAACTTTCCGTGCTCACCCCGATCCAACCGCGTTCCATCCCGGAGCGGGCCAAAGAGCGGCTCCGCATCCTGTTCATCGCCAAGCATGCGAAATGGGCGGGCGGCCTCCATCCCGAGGACGGCAATCACGCGCTCTACCATGTCGAGACGCGCGAAGTGCTGGAATCGCTCGGCCTCAATCTCAGCCTCGCCGACAATTACGAGGACCTGTTCGAGCGGCCGGAAGCGGATTTCGTCTTCCCGCTGCTCAATCGCGGCGGCTTTCTCAACAGCGAGATGATGCTGCCTTTGCTCTGCACGCGGCTCGGCCTCCCTTATCTCGGCGCGAGCCCGATCCTGCGCGGGCTTGCCGACGACAAGCACCTTTCCAAGCTCTGCGCCGCCGCGCGCGGCATCCCGACCGCGCCCTGGGCGATCTATCGCCGCGGCGCGCCGGTGACGCAGGACAATTGCCCGGCCGGGGCGCGGCTGGTGATCAAGCCCAATGCCTCCTCGGCGAGCTGGGGCGTCCAGGATGCGCGCGACTGGGCGGGCGTCGAGGCGGCGGTGGCGAGCATCCATTCCGAAGGCCATGACGCGATCGTCGAGCCGTTCCTCAACGGCAGCGACGTCGAAGTGCCGGTGATCACCGTCGACGGCACCCCGGTGGTGATGCCGATGATGCTGTTCGAGCAGGCCGATCCGACCCATTTGCGCACCTATTACGAGAAGCGCGACCTGGTCGAGCGCGGCCACAAATATCAGCTGGTCGATTTCGAGGACGGCGATTGGGTGCCGAGGATCGCCGAAATGACCCTGGCCATCGCCGAGGAATTCCGCCCGTTCGACTATGGCCGGTTCGAGTTCCGGCTCGACCTTGAGACCGGCGCCTGCGACTTCCTCGAGGTCAACCTCCAGGCCAATCTGTGGTCTGAGAAGGTGTTCGGCCGGTCTGCCCGCCGCGCCGGCCTGACCCAGGCCGAGCTGATCGAGACCATCCTCCACGAGGGCCTCAGGCGCCACGGCCTGCTCGATGGCTGACGCCTTCACGATCGTCATCCTCGCCGCCCAGCGCGACGGCCGGCTCGATCCGCTCGCCGCCGAAGCGGGCGTCAGCCACAAATGCCTGGTGCCGATCGGCGGCCGGCCGCTGCTCGCCCATGTCCTGGCGGCGCTCGCCGAAGTCGATGGGATCGCCGGCGTCCGGATCGCGGTCGAGCCGGGCGCGGAGCAACAGCTGCGGCCGATCGCGTTGGCATCGGGCCTGCCGGTGACGTTCGTGCCCGCCGCGGCCACGATCACCGACAGCGTCTATGCGGCCGCCGTGGGGGCCGACGGCCCGCTGGTGATCACGACCGCGGACAATGTCCTGCTGACGGCGGCGGCGGTGCGCCAGGTGGCGGACCGGCTCGCCGGCGGCGACGACACCGTGATCGCGCTCGCCCGCAAGCAGGACGTGCTCGCCGCCCACCCCCAGGGCCAGCGCCGCTTCTACAAATTCCGCGACGGCGAATATTCCAACTGCAACCTTTACGGCCTGTCGCGGCGCGGGCTCGCGCTCGCCGAGACCTTCCGCGAGGGCGGCCAGTTCGCCAAGAATCCGATGCGGATCGCCCGGGCTTTCGGCTTCTTCAACCTCTTTCTCCTGCGCTACGGCCTCGTCACCCTCGACCGGGCGATGGCGCGGCTCGGCCGCCGCTTCGGCGTGCGCGTCTCGGCGCTGGTGCTGGCGGACGGCGCCCACGCGATCGACGTCGACAATGCGCGCACCTACAAGATCGCCGCCGAGCTTCTCGACAGGCGGGCCGCCTGAGGTTATCTGCGGCCCGCGAGGGACGAGCAGATGGCCGAATTCACGCTGCCGAAGAACAGCAAGATCCGGAAGGGCAAGGCCCATCCGGCGCCCGCCGAGGCGAAGCGGACCAGGGCCTTCAAAATCTACCGCTACGATCCCGACAGCGGCGAAAACCCGCGCTACGACAGCTTCGCGGTCGATTTGGGCAGCTGCGGGCCGATGGTCCTCGACGCCCTCATCAAGATCAAGTCCGAGCAGGACCCGACCCTGACCTTCCGCCGCTCGTGCCGCGAGGGGATTTGCGGCTCCTGCGCGATGAACATGGCCGGCACCAACGGCCTCGCCTGCACCACCGCGATCGAGGACCTCAGCGGCGAGGTCAGGATCACGCCGCTGCCGCACATGGACGTGATCAAGGACCTCGTCCCCGATTTCACCCATTTCTACGCCCAATATGCCTCGATCGAGCCGTGGCTGAAGGCGGGGCCGCCGCCCGCCGACGGCAAGGAGCGCCTGCAATCGCCCGAGGACCGGGCCAAGCTCGATGGCCTCTACGAATGCATCTTGTGCGCCTGCTGCTCGACCGCCTGCCCGAGCTATTGGTGGAATTCGGACAAGTTCCTCGGCCCCGCGATCCTCCTCCAGGCCTATCGCTGGCTCGCCGACAGCCGCGACCAGGCCGCCGATGAGCGGCTCGACCGGCTCGACGACCCGTTCCGCCTCTACCGCTGCCACACGATCATGAACTGCGCCAACGTCTGCCCCAAGGGCCTCAATCCCGCCAAGGCGATCGCCGAGACCAAGAAATTGCTGGTCGAGCGGGCGGTCTGACGCCCCCGCGCGGCGCGGAAGTATACCAAAGTTACTCATGTCACCGGTGAGAATCCTTTGTTTTCAGTAGAGGGGGTTTCACGCGAAGGCGCGAAGAGCCGCCGTCATTCCAGCGCAAGCTGGAATCTCACTTCTCTTTTCCAGCGGCCGTGAAGGCAAAGAGAGATTCCAGCTTGCGCTGGAATGACGGGAGAGGTGCTGTCCCTCTTCGCGCCTTCGCGTGAACGATATCGGCATTGTCCGTAGGAGCGGAAGTTGACGAAGTGGACACTACGTCACGGGTGAGCCACGCCCTCCCCGAGGGGATTTCACGCCGCGCGAAAGGTCACAAAGTTGCGGGATTCGGCGGAAAATTTTCGCTGTGACCTTCCGCACGGCGGAAGGCTAAAGGCATCATGCCGCTCGACGATTTCAAAGAGCCGTTGCCGCCTTCAATGCTAGTTTGTTCTTCATGAACATAACATGAACAGACCGGCCCGCTGTTGTATGGGCGTCGGTTACAACAGCAGGCTATGGCCGTGCGGTTGCCCGTGGTGCAGGAGGAAGTCCTGTCGGGCGCGGAAGGGGTGCGTCAAATGGCCGATATGAGCGATCGTGATTCCACCAGTGGAAGCATGGCTGCCGTTCGGAAATCCGCCACAGGCAGGTGGCTAAGATGGAGTGGGAAAAATAGTGACTGTCACTATTTTTCCCACATTTCTGCAGGAGTTGTTTGGTGACGGCATTGTGGATTGGCTGAGCCGGCAAATTGACGGGCTAGGCCGCTATGGATTTGAATCCCTCTGCGCCAGCTCGGTGCGCAGGTCGGACACCTCTCGAAGGAGAGCCACAAGAAGACCGGCCAACGCGCAGTCGCCGTGATAGTTAGTCGAGATTACTGACCAGTCTACACGACCGGCCTCTAGCTGATCCTGCGCATACTTGATTGCAGCCTCGATACGCTCGGTGGTCATGACACCCTCCTGCATTTGCCAAGTACGTGGGAAGCTAGCGGCCCGCGCCGCAGCGGCCTATTTGAAAATGACGCAGTCCCCAACTTGGCTGATGCCCTCCCTTGAAAGGGAGGGGCTTTATGGGCAGTGCGCTGCCATGGACGTCCACCCCGCCATCCGCCACGCGCCGGATCCCGACCATCCCGGCTGGTGGAGCTGGGATTTCGCCGATGACGGCAAGTTCCATGCGGTGATCGGCAAGCTGCTGGTGCGCGAGGACGGGCCGGGACGGGCGGTCTGCCGGATGTTCCCGGAAGAGCGCCATTCCAATCTCGGCGACATGATCCATGGCGGCGCCATCCTGACCTTTATCGACATGGCTTTGTTCGCCGGCGGCCGGCTGGCCGGGGCGAACGTGATCCGCGCGGTGACGCTCGATCTCAGCACCCGCTTCCTCAGCCGCGGCCGGATCGGGGTGCCGTTGGACGCCGAGGTCGAGCTGCTGCGCGAAACCAAAAGGCTCGCTTTCTTCGCCGGCAGGGTCGTCCAGGAGGGCGAGCTGGTCGCGCATTTTACCGGCGCGCTGCGCAAGGCCAGCCAGGGCTCGTGACCGCGGTCCTGGAGCGCTACCGCGCCCTGGTCGCGGCCGGCGAGCTGAAGCCGGACCCGGATCAGCAGCGGGCGATCGCGGCGCTCGACAGGCTTGGCGCGCAGCTTGCCGGCAGCAAGCGCGGTGTCCTGGGGCGCCTGTTCGGCGGCGGCGAGCGGCCCGGCGGGGTCTATCTGTGGGGCGGGGTCGGGCGCGGCAAATCGATGCTGATGGATTTGGCGTTCGAGACGATCGACTATGCGCCGAAGCGCCGCGTCCATTTCCACGAATTCATGCTCGAGGTGCACGAGCGGCTGCGCGCCGAGCGGGCCAAAGAGCAGGGCGACCCGATCCCGCCGGTCGCCGAGGCGATCGCCGCGGAGGCGAAGCTGCTCTGCTTCGACGAGATGGTGATCAACAATCCGGCCGACGCGATGATCCTGTCGCGGCTGTTCGCGCAGCTGCTCGAGGAAGGCGTCACCATCGTCACCACCTCCAACCGGCCGCCCCGCGACCTCTATCTGGGCGGGCTCAACCGCGAGCTGTTCCTGCCCTTCATCGACCTGATCGAGCAAAGGCTAGAGGTGCTGCCGCTGAACGGCCCGACCGACTATCGGCTCGAGCGCCTCGGCGGCATGCCGACCTGGTACGTGCCCAACGGGCCGGAGGCCACCAAGGCGCTCGCCGAAGCCTTCTTCCGCCTCACCGATTATCCGGTCGAGGACCGCGCCAGGGTGCCGAGCGAGGATCTGCCGCTGCCCGGCGGCCGCATCCTCCACGTCCCCAAGAGCCTGAAAGGCGTCGCCGTCTTCTCGTTCAGGCGGCTCTGCGGCGAGGCGCGCGGCGCCGCCGACTATCTCGGCGTCGCCCGCCGCTTCCACACAATGATCCTGGTCGGCATTCCCCGCATGGGCCCGGAGAACCGCAACGAGGCCGCGCGCTTCGTCACCCTGATCGACGCGCTCTACGAGCATAAGGTGAAATTGCTCGCCGCCGCCGATGCCGAGCCGGACGAACTCTACGTCGCGGGCGATGGCGCCTTCGAGTTCGCCCGCACGGCCTCGCGCCTGATCGAGATGCAGTCCGGAGACTATCTCGCTTTGGGTCACGGCGAGCAATCCCCCTCCCCTTGATGGGGAGGGGTTAGGGGAGGGGTGGACTCTCCGTGGGCGCGGTGCTTGTTTCGAAGGCCACCCCCACCCAACCCTCCCCCATCAAGGGGGAGGGAGCGAGGCTTGACCGGCCCCGAAAATCCGCCAATCTCCCGCCGCCTTCAAGGAGTCCCGCTATGCGCCTCGCCCTCATCGCCGCCGCCCTGCTCTCGACCGCCGCCGCCGCGATCGCGCAGCCGCCCGCCAATCCATGGCACGCCAAAGCGCGGGAGATTTACGAGCATGCCGTCAACATTCCGACCGTCCAGGGCCGCGGTCGCGTCCCCGAGCTCGCCACCTATCTCCAGGAGCAGTTCCGCGCCGCCGGCCTCACCAATGTCACCATCCATCCCTATGACGTCGTCCGCCCCGACGACCATACCGCCGATCTGATCCTGCGCTGGCCCGCCGCGCATCCATCGCACCGCAAGGCGATGCTGATCATGGGGCATATGGACGTGGTCGAGGCGCGCCGTGCCGACTGGTCGCGCGATCCGTTCACATTGGGCGAGGTCGACGGCTATTTTTACGGCCGCGGCACGCTCGACATGAAGCACGGCATCGCCGCGGTGACGACCGCCTTGCTGCGCTTGCGGGCCGAGAATTTCCAGCCCGGCCGCGACATCATCGTCCTGTTCACCGGCGACGAGGAGACTGGCGGCCGCGGCGCCGAGCAGGCCGCGGGCCAGTGGCTCGATCCCGCGACCATCGATTTCGGCCTCAATGCCGACGCCGGCGGGGGCGTCTTCCTCGCCGACGGCCGGCTGCTTGGCTTCGGCATCCAGACCGCCGAGAAGATCTACCAGAGCTACATCCTGACCGCGACTAACCCGGGCGGCCACAGTTCGCGGCCGCGCCCCGACAATGCGATCTACGCGCTCGCCCACACGCTGGAGCGGGTCGAACATTACCGCTTCGAGCCGATGCTGAACGACACCACCCGCGCCTATTTCCGCCACCGCATCCAGTCGGCGAGCCCCGAGCTCGCCGCGGCGATCACCCGCTGGCTCGCCGACGAGCATGACGGCGCCTCCGCCGACCTCATCGAAGCCTCGGAGACCGAGGTCGGCCTCACCCGGACGCGCTGCGTCGCGACCCGGCTCGAGGGCGGCCACGCCGACAATGCGCTGCCGCAGCTGGCGCGGGCGACGGTCAATTGCCGGATCTTCCCCGGCGTCGATCCGGCCACGGTTCAGGCCACTCTGCGCACGCTGGGCGAGCCCGACCACGTCAGCGTCGAGCCGGTCGATCCCGCCCATCCGACCGACGCCTCGCCGCTGCGCGCCGACGTGGTCGGCGCCTATACCGCCGCCGTCCGAGCCCGCCACGCCAATGCCGACATCGTCCCCGACATGAGCACCGGCGCCACCGACGGCCTTTATTTCCGCGCCCGCGGCGTGCCGGTCTACGGCGTCGACGGCTCGTGGGCGGTGACTCCCATCGACGAGCGCGCCCACGGCCGCGACGAGCGGCTGCCGGTGCGCGCCTTCTACGACGACGTCGACCACTGGACCGACCTCATCCGTCGGCTGGCGCGCTAGGCTATTTGTCGCCGTCCTCCGCCTCGGCGGGAGTGGCCGCCGAGGCGTCGGCCGGCGCGCACCGCCAGTCGAAATGGTTGCTCGCTTCGTTCTCGCGGGTGACGGTGCAGTTCGCGCGGACCTCCTCGCCATCGCCGCCGCGGACGACGGCGTGACCGGTCATCCGCATGTCGTCCTGCCTGGCCAGCTCGACCTCCCTGACCTCGCCCTGCTGGGCGAGCGACTGCCTGATCGTGCCCTCCATATTATCGACCATGCGCTGGTCGATCGCCGGCAGGCAGCGCCAGTTGTAGGATCCGGCCTTGGCCGCGTCGCGCGTGGCCGTGCAGTTCAGCCGGCCCTCGCTGCCGTCATTGGCCCGGACCTCGGCAAATCCGGTCATGTTGTCGCCCTGCCGGGTCATCTCGACCTGGTTCACGGTGCCGTTCTTCGACAGCTCGGCGCGAATGGCGTTTTCCATCCTGTCCTCGTCGCTCGCCATCGTGCAGCCGGCGAGCGCGAGCGCGCCGCCCAGGTAAATCGCGATTGTCTTCATCACCGTCCCCCTTCGCTTCGCCCGACACGAGCGGAAGATTCGAGAAACTTCCCTTTTTCCCCGATTCGCGCAAGCCCGCTCGATCCGGCCGCGGGAACCGGCGGAAAAGGGGACAGTTACGTCACTGCCCTCGAGGAGGATCGCCATGCTTGGAACACGCAATGCCGTCGCCAATCTCGCCGTCAGCGACATCGGCCGCGCGCGGGATTTCTATGCCGGCGTGCTCGGCCTGACCGAGGTCGACAAGGAGGGCGAGGAGCTGATCGTCTTCAAGAGCGGCGACACCAAGGTCAACGTCTACCATTCCGACTATGCCGGCACCAACCAGGCGACCGCGGTCACCTGGCAGGTCGACGATATCGAAGCCGAGGTCGCCGACCTGCGCGCCAAGGGCGTCACCTTCGAGCATTACGACATGCCCGGCATGACGCTCGCGGGCGACATCCACGCCGGCTACGGGATGAAGGTCGCCTGGTTCAAGGATCCGGACGGCAACATCCTCAACCTCGTCGGGGAATAGGCCGCAAAAAAGGGGGCAGTCACTGTGACTGCCCCATTCCCGCCTGGGCGGTTGCTCCCCGCACGCGAGGCGTCTAAGCGGGCGCCCATCGGGCCGCGTCCTGCGGCCGCTTCGTTTTTGAACTGAGACAGGTCGGGAGCGCCTTATGGCTCGCAACAAGATCGCGCTGATCGGCGCCGGCAATATCGGCGGGACGCTCGCCCATCTCGCCGCCTCGAAGGAGCTCGGCGACATCGTCCTGTGCGACGTGATCGAGGGGGTGCCGCAGGGCAAGGCGCTCGATCTCTCGCAATGCGGGCCGATCGAGGGCTTCGACGTCGCCCTCAAGGGCTCGAACGATTATGCCGACATCGCCGGCGCCGACGTCGTCATCGTCACCGCCGGCGTCGCCCGCAAGCCGGGGATGAGCCGCGACGACCTGCTCGGCATCAACCTGAAGGTGATGAAGGCGGTCGGCGAGGGGATCAGGGCGAACGCGCCCGGCGCCTTCGTGATCTGCATCACCAATCCGCTCGACGCGATGGTCTGGGCGCTGCGCGAATATTCGCAGCTGCCGCACCACATGGTGGTCGGCATGGCCGGGGTGCTGGATTCGGCGCGGTTCCGCACCTTCCTCGCCGAGGAGTTCGGCGTCTCGGTCCAGGACGTCACCGCCTTCGTGCTGGGCGGCCATGGCGACACGATGGTGCCGATCGTCGAATATTCGACCGTCGCCGGCATCCCCATCCCCGACCTCGTCAAGATGGGCTGGTCGACGAGGGAGCGGATCGACGACATCGTCAAGCGCACCCGCGGCGGCGGCGGCGAGATCGTCGCCCTGCTCAAGACCGGCTCGGCCTATTACGCCCCCGCCACCGCCGGCATCGAGATGGCCGAGGCCTATTTGAAGGACAAGAAGCGGCTGCTCCCCTGCGCGGTCCATCTGACCGGCCAGTACGGCGTCGACGACCTCTATGTCGGGGTCCCGTGCATCCTCGGCGCCGGCGGCGTCGAGAAGGTGGTCGAGGTCGAGCTGAACGACGAGGCGAAGGCCAATTTCCAGGTCTCGGTCGAGGCGGTGAAGGAGCTGCTCGAAGCCTGCAGGCAGATTGACGGAAGCCTGGGATGAGCGCCCGCCACGCCTTGGACGGCGGCCTTTCCGCACTTTCGATCGCTTCGATTTTCCTGGCGGAAGCGGCCGGTGCCCAGGAGCCGCTGCCCGATCTCGCCGGCCACTTCCAGCAGATCTGCGGCACGACGAGTGAAGCGGGCCCCAGCTTGCCCGGCAATGACATCGCTGCCGCGGAGGCACCCGGCTTCTTCGCCGACGATCTTCGCCGGGCCGACGCTTCCCGAGTGGTGACGATCGGCGACCGCTACGCGATGCGGGCCCTGGTCCCCTCCTCTGCCGACCCCCAGCACGCCGTGCTCTTGAAATGTGCGGTCGCCTCCGGCTCTACCTCGTTTTCGGCACAGGTCGAGCGGCTTTCGGCGATGCTAACCGCAACACCTCGACTCGGGAAAACGTCGCAAGGCTTCGATTATGCCCAATTCATCGCCGGGGCGACCAGCTTCTCCGTATACAGCGAGCCCGACGGGTGGGTCTCCATCTACAAGATGGACATCATGATGCGGAACGTCGATCCCAGATACCTCCGGAGAGGGGCCAGGCCGGCCCCCGTTCCATCGGTGCGATAGCGTCCGCGCACAGGCTCGAGTCCCGTTACGCCACGGAGTAGATTTGAATGAGCATTCTGGTCGACCGGCGCACCAAGGTCCTCACCCAGGGGATGACCGGCGAAACCGGCACCTTCCATACCGAGCAGGCGCTCGCCTACGGGACCAAGATGGTCGGCGGGGTGACGCCGGGCAAAGGCGGGCAGACCCATATCGGCCTGCCGGTGTTCGACACCGTCGCCGAGGCCGTCGCGGCGACCGGCGCCGATGCCAGCGTGATCTACGTGCCGCCGCCGTTTGCCGCCGATTCGATCCTCGAGGCGATCGACGCCGAGGTGCCGCTGATCGTCGCCATCACCGAGGGCATTCCGGTGCTCGACATGGTGCGGGTGAAGCGGGCGCTGGCGGGATCGAAATCGCGGCTGATCGGACCCAATTGTCCCGGCGTGCTGACGCCGGGCGAGTGCAAGATCGGGATCATGCCGGGCAACATCTTCCGCAAGGGCAGCGTCGGCATCGTCAGCCGCTCCGGCACGCTCACCTACGAGGCGGTGTTCCAGACCACCAATGCCGGCCTCGGCCAGACCACAGCGGTCGGGATCGGCGGCGATCCGGTCAACGGCACCAACTTCATCGACGTGCTCGCGCTGTTCCTCGCCGACCCGGAGACGAAGTCGATGATCATGATCGGCGAGATCGGCGGCTCGGCCGAGGAGGAGGCCGCCCGGTTCCTCGCCGACGAGGCCAGGAAGGGCCGCGCCAAGCCCGTGGTCGGCTTCATCGCCGGCCGCACCGCGCCGCCGGGCCGGCGGATGGGCCATGCCGGCGCGATCGTCTCGGGCGGCCAGGGCGGCGCCGAGGACAAGATCGCGGCGATGGAGGCGGCTGGAATAAAGGTGAGCCCGAGCCCATCTGAGCTGGGAAGCACCCTCGCAGCGCTTTTGAACCGCTGACGTTTAGGCTAGGGGCGACCGCGCGAAAGGCGATTGAACGTGGTATTTTCCGACGGCGAGCGTGAGCAGGGCCCGAGCTGGGCGCGCGCCAATTGGCCGGTGACCGAGCTCGACGAGCTCAACGCGGCGCTCGATCCGATGCAGATGACGGTCGAGAAGGTCGTCGCCAAAGCGCGCGAGGCCGCCGCGGCGGGCGGCGCCGACGTCGAGCAGGCCGCCAACGATTCGATCTGCGCGATGATGCTGATCCGCACCTACCGGGTGCGCGGCCATCTCGCCGCCGATCTCGACCCATTGGGCCTCGCCAAGCGCGACATGCCCGCCGACCTCACCCCCGAGTTCCACGGCTTTACCGGCGCGGCGTTCGACCGGCCGATCTATGTCGGCGGTGCGCTCGGCCTCGAAAAAGCGACGGTGCGCGAGATCGTCGACATCCTCCGGCGCAATTATTGCGGGCATGTCGGGCTCGAATATATGCACATCAACGATCTCGAGGAGCGCCGATTCCTCCAGGATCGGATGGAGGGCAAGGACGCCGAGATCGTCTTCACTCCCGAGGGCAAGCGCTCGATCCTGACCAAGGTCGTCCAGGCCGAGCAGTGGGAGAAGTTCCTCGCCCGCAAATATGTCGGCACCAAGCGCTTCGGCCTCGACGGCGGCGAATCGATGATCCCGGCGCTGGAGGCGGTGATCAAATATGGCGGCCAATATGGCGTCGTCGCGATGGTCGTCGGCATGTCGCACCGCGGGCGCCTCAACGTCCTCGCCAACGTCATGGCCAAGCCCTTTCGGGCGATCTTCTCCGAATTCGCCGGCGGCTCCGCCAACCCCGAGGACGTCGGCGGCTCGGGCGACGTCAAATACCATCTCGGCACCTCCTCGGACCGCGAGTTCGACGGCATCCGCGTCCACCTCTCGTTGGTGCCCAATCCGAGCCATCTCGAAGCGGTCGATCCAGTCGTGCTCGGCAAGGCCCGGGCCCAGCAGATCGCGCGCGGCGACAGCGAGGGGGACAGCGTGCTGCCGGTGCTGCTCCACGGCGACGCCGCCTTCGCCGGCCAGGGCGTCGTCTCGGAATGTTTCGGCTTCTCCGGCATCCCCGGCTACAATACCGGCGGCTGCGTCCATTTCATCATCAACAATCAGGTCGGCTTCACCACCTCGCCCCAGTTCGGCCGTTCCTCGCCCTACCCGTCGGACGTCGCCAAGGCGGTCCAGGCGCCGATCTTCCACGTCAACGGCGACGATCCCGAGGCGGTCACCTTCGCCTGCAAGGTCGCGATCGAGTTTCGCCAGACCTTCAACCGCGACATCGTCATCGACATGTGGTGCTACCGCCGCTTCGGCCATAACGAGGGCGACGAGCCGAGCTTCACCCAGCCGTTGATGTACGCGGCGATCGGCAAGCACCCGCCCATCTCCGCGCTCTACGGCGAGCGGCTGCGGCGCGAGGAGGTGATCCCCGAAGGCTGGGTCGAGGGCGAGGTCGCGGCCTTCTCCACGCTGCTCGAAGGCGAATTCGAAGCGGCCAAATCCTATCTCCCCAACAAGGCCGACTGGTTCGCAGGCGCCTGGTCCGGTCTCGGCAAACCCAAGGCGGCGATCACCGAGCGCCGCAACGTCCCCACCGGCGTCGCCGAGGAGATTTTGCGCGAGATCGGCACGATCCTGACCACGGTGCCGGCGGACCTCGCCATCCACAAGACGCTCGGCCGCATCCTCGACGCCAAGCGCGAGATGTTCGCAAGCGGCGAGAATTTCGATTGGGCAACGGCCGAGGCGCTCGCCTTCGGCACCCTGCTGCGGGAGGATTATCCGGTGCGCCTTTCGGGGCAGGACAGCGCCCGCGGCACGTTCAGCCAGCGCCATTCGGTCTGGGTCGACCAGAATAATGGCGCGAAATACATTCCGCTGACGACGGTCGGCCCCGCCCGCTTCGAGGTCCGCGACAGCCCGCTTTCCGAATATGGCGTGCTCGGCTTCGAATATGGCTGGTCGCTGGCCGATCCGCAGACTTTGGTCCTCTGGGAAGCGCAATTCGGCGACTTCGGCAACGGCGCCCAGGTGACGATCGACCAGTTCATCGCCGCCGGCGAGGCCAAGTGGCTGCGCGCCTCGGGCCTCGGCCTGCTGCTGCCGCACGGCTATGAGGGACAGGGGCCCGAGCACAGCTCGGCGCGCCCCGAGCGCTTCCTGCAGCTCTGCGCCGAGGACAATATGCAGGTCGCCAACTGCACCACCCCGGCCAATTATTTCCACATCCTGCGCCGCCAGATGCACCGCGACTTCAGGAAGCCGCTGGTGCTGCTGACCCCCAAGTCGCTGCTGCGCCACAAGCGCGCCGTCTCGCGGCTCGCCGACTTTGCCGGCGAAAGCCATTTCCAGCGCATCCTGTCCGATCCCAATCCGCCCGGGGACGCCGAGGTGAAGCGGCTGGTGCTGTGCACCGGCAAGCTCGCCTACGAGCTGTTCGAGGCGCGCGACGCGGCCGGCAGCGGCAGCATCTCGATCGTCCGGATCGAGCAGCTCTACCCGTTCCCGGGCGAGGCGCTGCTGGCGCGGCTCAAGCGCATGACCAACCTTCAGGAGGTGGTCTGGGCGCAGGAGGAGCCGCAGAACCAGGGCTATTGGGCCCATGTCGAGCCGCGGCTCGAGCGCCGGCTCGGCGAGGCCGGGCTGAAGCCCAAGCGGCCGGTCTATGCCGGGCGGCCCCCCGCCGCCTCGCCCGCGACCGGCCTCGCCAAGCGCCACGCGGCCGAGCAGGCGGCGCTGATCGCCGCCGCGCTCGGCCATGCCGAGCCCGCGCAGGCCCAGAGAAAAGCGAGCTAGAGAGAGCAAGATGGCGACCGAAGTCAAAGTGCCGACGTTGGGCGAATCGATCACCGAGGCGACGCTGGGCGCCTGGCTCAAGCAGCCCGGCGATCCCGTGGCCTTGGACGAGCCGATCGCCAGCCTCGAGACCGACAAGGTCGCGATCGAGGTCCCGGCGCCGGCCGCCGGCACGATGGGCAGGCAGCTGGCCAAGGTCGGCGACAACGTCGCCGTCGGCGCGGTGATCGCCGAGATCGAGGCGGGCGGCGCGCCCGCGAAGGAAAAGGCCGCGCTGCCCGAATCGACGCCGGTCAATCCGAAGGGTCCGGGCGAGAATATGGAACCCAAGGAAGCGCCGCCCGAGGACGCGGAGGGGCCGCATCTGACCCTGTCGCCGGCGGTGCGCCGGATCGTGCTCGAGCACCATCTCGATCCCTCGAAGATCAAGGGCACCGGCAAGGACGGCCGCCTCACCAAGGACGACGTTCTGGCCGCCGCCGAAGCGCCCAAACCGGAAGCCCCGGCGGCCACTCCACCGCCGCCGCCGCCACCACCCGCTCCTGCGAAGGCCGGGGAGCGGCGCGAGGAACGGGTGCGGATGACGCGGCTGAGGCAGACTGTCGCCCGCCGCCTCAAGGAAGCGCAGAACAATGCCGCGATCCTCACCACCTTCAACGACGTCGACATGTCGGCGGTGATGGCGGCGCGCGCGAAGTACAAGGATCTGTTCGAGAAGAAGCACGGCATCCGCCTGGGCTTCATGGGCTTCTTCGTGAAGGCGGCGGCGCTGGCCGCGCACGACGTCCCCGCGGTCAACGCCTCGCTCGACGGCGACGAGATCGTCTATCACGATTATCTCGACGTCTCGGTCGCGGTGTCGGCGCCGCAGGGCCTGGTCGTGCCGGTGGTCCGCGACGCCCAGGCGCTGAGCTTCGCGGAGATCGAAAAGACGATCGCCGACTTCGGCAAGCGGGCCAAGGAAGGGACGCTGACGCTCGAGGAGATGCAGGGCGGCACCTTCACCATCTCCAACGGCGGCGTGTTCGGCTCGCTGCTGTCGACGCCGATCATCAACCCGCCGCAATCGGCGGTGCTCGGCATGCACCGCATCGAGGAGCGGCCCGTCGTCGTCGACGGGCAGATCGTCGCCCGGCCGATGATGTATCTGGCGCTGTCCTACGACCACCGCCTGATCGACGGCCGCGAGGCGGTCACCTTCCTCGTCCGGATGAAGGAAGCGCTCGAGGATCCCACGCGTTTGCTCATCGACCTCTAAGTTTCACCGTCATTCCCGCGAAAGCGGGAATCCAGCTGGACCCCCGCTTTCGCGGGGGTGACGAAAGGGAAAGACGTATGGCAGATTTTGACTTCGACGTGATCGTGATCGGCGCCGGCCCGGGCGGCTATGTCGCCGCGATCCGCGCCGCGCAGCTGGGCCTGAAGACTGCCTGCGTCGAGAGCCGCGAGACGCTGGGCGGGACCTGCCTCAACGTCGGCTGCATCCCGTCCAAGGCGCTGCTCCATGCCTCGGAGCTGTATGAGGAGGCGCATTCGGGCGCGCTCGCCAAATGGGGTGTGAAGACCACGGGGCTCGAGCTCGACTTGGACGCGATGCACGGCACCAGGCTCGAGGCGATCAAGGGGCTGACCGGCGGCATCGAGTTCCTGTTCAAGAAGAACAAGGTCGAATGGCTGAAGGGCCACGCCAAATTCACCGCCAACGACGCGATCGACGTCGCCGGCAAGAGCTACAAGGCGAAGAATTTCGTGATCGCCACCGGCTCCGGCGTGACCCCGCTGCCCGGCGTCGCGATCGACCATCAGGTCATCCTCGATTCGACCAGCGCGCTCGAGCTCGGCAAGGTGCCGGGCTCGATGGTGGTGATCGGCGGCGGCGTGATCGGGCTCGAGCTGGGCTCGGTCTGGCGCCGGCTCGGCGCGAATGTGATCATCGTCGAATATCTCGACCAGATCCTGCCCGGCATGGACGGCGAGGTGCGCAAGGAATGCGCGAAGATCTTCAAGAAGCAGGGCTTCGACATCCGCACCTCGACCAAGGTCACCGGCGCCGAGAAGAAAGGCAAGAAGGTCGTCCTCACCGTCGAACCGGCCAAGGGCGGCGACACCTCGACGATCGAGGCCGACACCGTCCTGGTCTCGATCGGCCGCCGGCCCAATACCGACGGCCTCGACCTCGCCAAGGCAGGCATCGCGACCAACCAGGCGGGCCAGATCGAGGTCGACCACGACTTCAAGACTTCAGTCCCCGGCATCTACGCGATCGGCGACGTCACGCCGGGCCCGATGCTAGCCCACAAGGCCGAGGACGAGGGGATCGCGGTCGCCGAAATCCTCGCCGGCCAGGTCGGCATCGTCAACCATGAGGTGATCCCCAGCGTCGTCTACACCATGCCCGAGATCGCCGGCGTCGGCCTTACCGAGGAGGAGGCGAAGGCGCGGGGCGAGATCAGGGTCGGCAAGTTCCCGATGCTCGCCAATTCGCGCGCCAAGACCAACCGCGAGGGCGACGGCTTCGTCAAGATCATCGCCGACGCCAAATCGGACCGGGTGCTCGGCGTCTGGATGGTCGCCTCGGTCGCCGGGACGATGATCGCCGAGGCGGCGCTGGCGATGGAGTTCGGCGCCACCAGCGAGGACATCGCCTACACCTGCCACGCCCACCCGACCCACAGCGAGGCGGTCAAGGAAGCGGCGATGGCGGTGACCGGCAAGCCGATCCATATCTAGCCCTCCCGGACCGACCCCGTCATTCCAGCGAAAGCTGGAATCTCCATTCCTTTGCGGCGCTGGGCGAAAGGGAAATGAGATTCCAGCTTTCGCTGGAATGACGATATGGGGAGCCATGCCGCCCGCCCATCTCCCTGCCGCCTTGGGTCCGATCCTCGGCTTCCTCGACATGGCCGGGATCGCGGTGTTCGCGCTGTCGGGCGCGCTGCTCGCGGCGGCGAAGAAGCAGACTTTGGTCACCTTCCTCTTCTTCGCGGTGGTGACCGGGATCGGCGGCGGCACCGTGCGCGACCTTCTGATCGGCGCGCCGGTCTTTTGGGTGCGCGAGAACTGGACGCTTCTGATCTGCGTCGGCGCGGCGCTGGCGGCGTGGCTGCTGCCGGCGCGGCTGTGGAAAGGCGGCGCCCTGCTCTGGCTCGACGCCGCCGGTCTCGCCGCGTTCTCGGCTTATGGCGCCGCCAAGGGGCTTGCCTTCGATCTGGCGCCGATGCCGGCGATCGCGATGGGGGTGCTGACCGGCTGCCTCGGCGGCATCATCCGCGACGTCCTCGCCGGCGAGCCCTCGATCCTGATGCGGCCCGAGCTCTACGTCACCGCCGCCGCCTTGTCGGCGGCTTTGCTGGTCGGGCTGACCCTGGCGGGCGTTCCGGGCGGGATCGCGGGCCTCGTTGCCGCCGCGGCCGGCTTCGCCCTGCGCGGCGCCGCGCTCTGGCGCGGCTGGTCGCTGCCCGCCTACCGGCGCTAGGCTTTCCAGATCATCGAGACCGGCTTGGGCTCCTCGGGTCGGGTCGAGAGCGGCGCCAGCGGGCGCTGCCAGAGGCCGACGCTGCGCCATTCGCGGAACTTGAAGCCGACCTTCTCATAGGTGCCGATCTGGCTGAAGCCGAGCCGCTCGTGCAGCATCGCGCTCGCTTCGTTGGGCAAGGTGATCGCGGCGATCGCCTGGGCGAAGCCCTGCGCCTCCAGCACCGGCAGCAGCAGCCGGTAGAGCAGGGTGCCGATGCCGCGGCGGTGGGCGCCGTCGGCGACGTAGACTGTGGTCTCGACGGTGAAGCGATAGGCCGGCCGCCTCCGGAACGCGCAGGCATAGGCATAGCCCAGCGGCGGCTCGTCGCCCGCGCAGGCCACCAGCCAGGGGTAGAGGTCGGCGCCGTCCTCGATCCGCCGGGCGACCTCGGCCTCGTCGGGCGCCTCGGTCTCGAACGAGACGATGCTCGCCGTCACATAGGGCGCGTAGATCGAGGCGATCGCCGCCGCGTCGTTCGCGGTGGCGCGCCGGACCTTCACCCCTGCCAGACCAGCGAAATGAGCCGCGCCCAGAGCGACTCGCCGGCGCCGCCGCCGGCGCCGCTCCGCGGCACCGGCGCGATCGCCGGGCATTCGAGGCAACGCGCCTGGATCGCCGGGCCGGCGAGCAGCTGGCGGGCATCGTGGACGGCGCGCTCGATCATCGCCTCGGGGCGGCGGGAGAGGTCGGCGAAGGCGTCGCGGGTCGCCTCGTCCTCGTCGCCGCGGGCGATGTTGGCGATCAGCTCCTCGAGCCAGCCGGGCTTCTTCTCGAGGAAGACGGGGCGCGCGTCGGCGGGGTCGAGATGGGCGCGCCGCGCCGCCTCGGCGATCGCGTCCTGGAGCGAGCCGAACCGGTCGACGAGGCCGAGCTGGCGCGCCGCGCCGCCGTCCCAGACGCGGCCCTGGGCGATCTCGTTGACCCGCGCCGGCGGCAGGTGCCGCGCCCGCGCGACCAGGTTGATGAAGCGCCGATAGGTGCCCTCGACCCCCAATTGCAGCAATTGGCTGGCCTCCGGCGAGGGGCCGCGCAGCAAATCGGGCTCGCCGGAGAGCGGCGTCGTGCGCACCCCGTCGGCGCCGACCCCGAGCTTTTGCAGCGTCCCCTGGAAGCTCGGCAGGATGCCGAACACGCCGATCGAGCCGGTGATCGTCGAAGGCTCGGCGAAGATGACGTCGCCGGCGGTCGAGATCCAATAGCCGCCCGAGGCGGCGACCGACCCCATCGAGATGACGACCGGGAGCCCGCGCGCCCTGGCGCCGAGGATCGCCCGCCGGATCCGTTCCGAGGCGGTCACCGAGCCGCCGGGCGAATCGACCCGGACGACCAGGGCCTTGATGTCGCCGCGCTCGAGGCCGCGCTCGAGGTTGCGGGCGACGGTCTCGCTGCCCGCGGTCCCGGCCGGGGCGTGGCCGTCGACGATGTCGCCGGCGACGGTCAGCACCGCGATCCGGCCGCCCGAGTCGCTCGCCGGATGGTCGCGAATCCAGGCGTCGTAATGGACCGCGCGGTAGCTGCCGGGCACGTGCTCGTCGCCGGCGCCGGCGAGCTCGGCCATGCGCCGGCCGAACTGGGTGCGGTCGCCGATCCGGTCGACCAGGCCGGCACGCAGCGCCGCCTGCGCCATGTCGCCGCCGGCCGCGGTGATGAAGCCGGCGGTGTTGGCGACATAGGCCGCGATCTGCGCCCGCGGCCGCGCCTGATGGACGTCCTGCTGCCAGCTGCCCCAGAGCGCGTTGGCCAGCGCCTGGGCATTCTCGCGCGCCTCGGGCGACATGTCGCTGCGGGTGAAGGGCTCGACCGCCGATTTGAACGCGCCGACGCGGTAGACGTTGGCGGTGACGCCGAGCCGCTGGAGCAGGCCGGCATAATAAAGATGGGTGCTGCCCGGCCCCGCGATCAGCACCGCGCCCAGCGGATCGAGCCAGATCTCGTCGGCATGGGCGGCGAGCTGGTAGCCGTCGTCGCCATAGCCGGTGGCGTAGGCAACGACGCGCTTGTTCGCGCGCCGGAACCGGTCGAGCGCCGCGCCGATGTCGGCGATCGCGGTCTGGCCGCCGCCGGTGAAGACGTCGAGGTCGAGCGCGACCGCCTGGATGCGGTCGTCGGTCGCGGCCGCGTCGAGCGCGTGGACGAGCTCGCTGACGCGGTACTGGCGGGTGATCCGGCCGCCGCCGACCAGGTCGAACGGGCTGCGCACCGCCGGCTGCTCGACGATCGCGCCGGAAAGATCGAGCCGGAGCGCGCCGCGCACGGCGCTGTCCTTATAAGGGCTTGCCGACAGCGCCGCGTAGAGCCCGCCGAAAAAGGCGAGCATGAACAACAGCACCAGGCCGTCCTTGATCCCGACCAGCAGCTTCCACGCTTTGCCCGCGAACTTCATCGTCCTGGCGCTCCTTGCACCCCCGCGGCGCTAGACGAGGGCCGTTCCCCTGTAAATGGCGCGTGCCGCCGCCTTGCAGAATTCCGGGCGCTGGTCCTTGACCTGCCATGAACAGCGCCTAAATGAGCGTGCATTGGCACTCGGCACCCCCGAGTGCTAACAGGACTCCCAGATCCACACGAGAAAGGTGTTACGCATGAAGTTTCGACCGCTCCATGACCGCGTGCTCGTCCGCCGCGTCGAGGCCGAAGAGAAGACCGCCGGCGGGATCATCATCCCCGACACCGCCAAGGAGAAGCCGCAGGAAGGCGAAGTGATCGCGGTCGGCTCGGGCAGCCGCGGCGAGGACGGCACGATCACGCCGCTCGACGTCAAGGCCGGCGACAAGATTCTGTTCGGCAAATGGTCGGGCACCGAGGTGATCGTCGAAGGCGAGGACCTCATCATCATGAAGGAAAGCGACATCCTCGGGATCGTCGGCTGACCTGAATGGCGGATGTGCTCCTGCGAAGGCAGGAGCCCAGATTTTCTTTGAATGGCTAGGCTCCTGCTTTCGCAGGAGCGCAAGGAACGAAAAGGAACACATATCATGGCAGCGAAAGACGTACGCTTTTCGCGTGACGCCCGCGAACGGATCATGCGCGGCGTCGACATCCTCGCCGACGCGGTGAAGGTCACATTGGGCCCCAAGGGCCGCAATGTCGTCCTCGACAAGAGCTACGGCGCGCCGCGCATCACCAAGGACGGCGTCACCGTCGCCAAGGAGATCGAGCTCAAGGACAAGTTCGAGAATATGGGGGCGCAGATGCTGCGCGAGGTCGCCTCCAAGACCAACGACCTCGCCGGCGACGGCACCACCACCGCCACGTTGCTCGCCCAGTCGATCATCCGCGAGGGCATGAAGTCGGTCGCGGCCGGCATGAATCCGATGGACCTGAAGCGCGGCATCGACCTCGCCGTCATCAAGGTCGTCGAGGATTTGAAGGCGCGCTCCAAGCCCGTCTCGGGCTCGAAAGAGATCGCCCAGGTCGGTAGCATCGCCGCCAATGGCGACACCATCGTCGGCGAGAAGATCGCCGAGGCGATGGAGAAGGTCGGCAAGGAAGGCGTGATCACGGTCGAGGAGGCCAAGGGCCTCGAGTTCGAGCTGGAGGTCGTCGAAGGCATGCAGTTCGACCGCGGCTATCTCTCGCCCTATTTCATCACCAACCCCGAGAAGATGTCGGTCGAGCTGACCGATCCCTACATCCTCATCCACGAGAAGAAGCTCGGCAATCTGCAGGCGATGCTGCCGATCCTGGAAGCGGTCGTCCAGGCGAGCCGTCCATTGCTCATCATCGCCGAGGACATCGAGGGCGAGGCGCTCGCCACCCTCGTCGTCAACAAGCTGCGCGGCGGCCTCAAGGTCGCGGCGGTCAAGGCGCCGGGCTTCGGCGATCGCCGCAAGGCGATGCTCGAGGACATCGCGATCCTGACCGGCGGCGAGATGATCTCCGAGGATCTCGGCATCAAGCTCGAGAACGTCACCGTCGCGATGCTCGGCCAGGCCAAGCGCGTCACCATCGACAAGGACAACACCACCCTGATCGACGGCGCCGGCGATTCCGCCAAGATCAAGGCCCGGGTCGAGGCGATCCGCGCCCAGATCGAGAACACCAACTCGGACTATGACAAGGAGAAGCTTCAGGAGCGTCTCGCCAAGCTCGCCGGCGGCGTCGCCGTGATCAAGGTCGGCGGCTCGTCCGAGATCGAGGTCAAGGAGCGCAAGGACCGCGTCGACGACGCGCTCCACGCGACCCGCGCCGCGGTCGAGGAAGGCATCGTTCCGGGCGGCGGCGTCGCTTTGCTCTACGCCACCAGGGCGCTCGACGGCCTGACCGGCGTCAATGACGATCAGACCCGCGGGGTCGACATCATCCGCCGCGCGCTGCAATCGCCGGTCCGCCAGATCGCCGAAAATGCCGGCCATGACGGCGCCGTCGTCGCCGGCAAGCTGACCGAGAGCAAGGACGAGGAACTGGGCTTCAACGCCCAGACCGAGGTCTACGAGAACCTGGTCAAGGCCGGCGTGATCGACCCGACCAAGGTCGTCCGCACCGCGCTCCAGGACGCCGCCAGCGTTGCCGGCCTCTTGATCACCACCGAAGCGGCGGTGAGCGAGCTGCCCGAGGACAAGGCCTCGGCCGGCGGCATGGGCGGCGGCGGCGGCATGGGCGGCATGGGCGGCATGGACTTCTAGGCCTATGGCGGCCTCCGCCAGCGCCGCGAACGCGAAGCGTTCGTCAGCCAGCGGGGGATTCGCCGAAGCCCGGACGGCGAGGCGGCTGGCCTAGAGCCAGCCGAACTCGACCGACGACAGCGCGGGCTTTGCCGCGCCGGATCCAGCGAAAACGAGAAGGGCCGGGGCGGCGACGCTCCGGCCCTTTTTATTGGCCGTTGCCGCTCGCGTTGGCGTCCGCCGCATTCTCCTCGGCGGCGATCTCGGCTTCGTTGGCGACCAGGCTGTCGGGGGAGGCGTCGAAGACCGCATTGTCATCGAGCATCGCCGCGGCATTGTCGAGCCGGCGCTCGTCGTCGGCGCCGAGGCCGCCGGCGCCGCTCTGGCGGCCGCAGCCGGCAAGCGCGAGCAGGGCGGCGAGGCCGGCGAGAACGAGGCGGGTCTTCATCGCCCGTCTCTTGCCCGATTCGCGGGCAAAGAAAAAGGGCCGCGCGCCTTGTCCGGCGCGCGGCCCCGTTCCGAAATAAGCGCGAACGCTTACTTGGCGGCGTTGGCGGCGACGTCGGCCGCGTTGGCGGCGACGGCGCTGGCCTGGTCGGCGACATTGCCGGCGGCGTCGGCGACGTTGCCGGCGGCCGATTCGACCTGGTTGGCGGCGTTCTCGAGGTCGCTCGCCGCGGCGTTGGCGGCGTCGGCCTCGTTGGTCATGGTGTTGTTGGCGGCGCTGTTGCTCTGGCAGGCCGCGAGGCCCAGAGCGGAAACAGCGACGAGGGTCAGAGCGATCTTCTTCACTGGAAATTTCCTTTAAATTGGTTGCGAGTGGTTGCGAGGAGAACCCCTAATAGCTGGACGAGGCGCCGAAAGAGCAGCTCAGGCCCCTCCTCAGGCCTCCCAGCAGAGGACGATATTAAGCCAAGCTTGGGGACGAGTCTAGCGTTTCTCTACTAACGCGGTTGGCAATGGCCGAGGATGGTGCCCCATCCGCGTTAACTTGGCAATTATATACTTGACTTCACCACAGAGAGAGCGCATACCCTCCTAGAGAGGGAAAGCCGCCATGACCGTCAACATTACCGACCCCATTTTCCACAATGAAGCCGCCGCTCAGGCCCATGCCGAAGCGTCGCGCTGGGGTGGCGAGCCGACTTGCCCGTACTGTGGTTCGCTCCGCATCGCCCGTTTGAAGGGCGAGTCGCAGACCGTCTATTTCCTCTGCAACGATTGCCGCGACAAGTTCACCGTCCGCACCTGCTCCGTCATGGAGCGCAGCCATGTCCCGCTGCACAAATGGTTGCTCGCCTTTCATCTGCTCGCCGCCAGCAAGAAGGGCATGAGCGCCAAGCAGATGGAGCGCATGTTAGGCGTCACCTACAAAACCGCATGGTTCCTTTGTCATCGCGTCCGCGAAGCGATGGACGGCGCCGACGCTGGCGGGCCGCTCGGCGGCCCCGGCGCCATTGTCGAGGCCGACGAGACCTTTGTCGGCGGCAAGGCCAGGAACCGCGCCCATCGCAGCCCTGCCCCCAAGAAGGCGGTTATCGCCCTTGTCGAGCGCGACGGCCGCGCCCGCTCCTTCCACGTCGCCAACATCACCGGCAAGAACGTCCGCAGCCTGATCTTCACCAACGTCAGCCGCGACAGCACCCTCATGACGGACATGGGCGCGGCCTTCAAAATGGCCGGGATGGACTATCCTTTGCACCATACCGTGAACCACTCGATCAAGCAGTTCGTGCGAGTCGATCGCCGCCTTCACAGCAACACCGCCGAGAACTTTTTCTCGATCTTCAAGCGCGGCGTGATCGGCACCTATCACCATATGAGCGAAGCGCACCTAGGCCGCTACTGCCGCGAGTTCGACATGCGCTACAACACCCGCGAGATGACGGACGGCGAGCGCGCCGATCTCATCCTCAAGGGCGGCATTGGCCGCCGCCTCACCTATCGGCGGACTGACGCACTCGCCGCCTAAGCTGTACGAATGGCCGCGCCAGATCGGGACGCCTCGCAAGCGCTGGACCAAAAGCTAGCCGCACTTGGGCGGGTTACTGGCAGCGGTCGGCCTGATCATCGGAGGATTCGACAAGGCCGGAGACTGGCCGTATCCCACCACCGGAAAAGATGGGGAATGGTGCCGTGGTCAAGGTGAAGCTAGGTACAGTCATCCTGCCGGACGACCACTCAGTTTATAAGCTTTTCCCGGGCAAGGGATATAAATTCTACGAGATTCAGCACGCGACGAAGCTCGCCTTCCTCGATATACGCGACCTGGAGACGTTGGGCGATGATCCGCTCAAGTGGACCGACAAGCAGCTGCTCAGCGTCATATCACATGACCGAGTCCAGCGCATCATCGAGGGGGGCGGCAAAGCCCCCGGCAAAATCAGAGTCAGCACGGGCGACAAGCAAGCGCTGACTTTCTTGCGTGGCCTGACAAGGGCGAAAAAAGGCGACCTGATCGCGGTCCCGGGTAGCGGTTATCGGTCCGAGGTGCTGATAGGGCAGATTACGGAGCATCCGGGCAAGCTGCGTTCAACGAGGGTGAAAGAACGCACCGGCACTCACACATATTTCGGGCGCCGGGTGCAATGGGTCGCGACCCTCCAGAAGCGGCTATTCGACCTTGAGCTAATCAACCTCCTCCAGTCTCGGGCAGCATTCTTCGATATAGGCCGCAGCCATTACGCTGAAATCCACCGGATTGCGTTCGACAGCTATGTCTATGACGGGCAGTTTGTCGGCGTTTTCAAGACCTCGAAAAGCGTGTTCACGCCCAAGGACAATCTGCTCACCTCCGTCTGGTTCGAGTTGATGGAGGTCGTGGCGGAAGCCAGCAGCGACGGCACGTTGCTCAAGCTGGACAACATTTACGACGTGGTGATTCAGTCGGATTTGAAGGAGGATGAGCGCCAGGACCTCTCCATCAGCATTCAGTCGCCGGGCAAATTCAGACTCAGGGGATTGGTGGCCACCCCGCTGGTCACGATGGCGCTTTTCGCCATGGCGTCATCCGGCGTGACTTATACTCAAGCCTTAGGGGCCGAAATCACTGCTCACGCCGTGGCGGACATTGACCGGCAATGCATGGGGGAGGTTGACGAATCCGTTAAGGATTATCTGCGCATCCTCGGCAAAGACCGATGGGAACAGGCGTGCAAAGTCGCTATGCGCGCCCGGACTCAGGCCACGCTAGAAACCCAGGCGACCGTTGACTAACGACCGAAAATCTGATATGCATCGCCGGTGAATGCGATGAAAATTGGTGTGCCTTGGGTACGGCTTGGCGAGGGACTAAAGTATCTCGTCGGCGCCGGTCTCTTAGGTGCGCTCCTTCTGGCGGTTGTCCAATGCTCGGCGGCGGAGCGAGCCGCAAAACAGGCGAGCATTCAAACCTACAATTTTTCTAGAATCGCCGCTTTCCGCGACAGTGGTGGCGCTATGGATCAGCGCGTCGCGGCCTTCTATGACGCGGCGGCGGCGGGGCGGAATCTTGACGAGCCGCGTCGCGTTGCCCGATCAGCGATAGTCGAGCATGCAACTAAGGCTGAGGCTCTGCGTGGGGCGATCCCTTCCGATCAGGTCACGCAATACCTGGCGCTTGTTCGAGCCTTGAACGACACCTTGGATAGCACCACGGATCAGACCAATTCCGGGCGGAATATCACCATCCTTGGCCGGGTCGTAAGCAGCCGCAACCAAATGTCCCAGCGAGCCGAAGGGTCACTCGACTAGCATTGCGCCTGAGACTTGAATTCGGCTGCATCCTGGCGTTGATCGTACTGGCGCTGAGGCGGTTGTGCGCCCTCGATCTCCGAATAGACTATTTCGACTGAGACTCGCCGCCCTTCACTTTGCTATCCTTCTGCGGCTTATGCGGGGTGGCGAAGGCACGTTTTAGGGCCGCCTCGCGACGGGCCACCGTCTCCTCTTCGGAGTAGGTGTCAGAGGGGGGAGAATTGTTCATGCCCGTGTCTCGCGTCAGAATTGATCCGGAGGAGTATTATAGGGGATTCTGCCTGCAAGTGGGCCACCTATTTTTGTCTTGGGCGAGGATGGAAGGCCTCCTGTCTGGGATGCTCAAGCTGCACCTCGCCAACAACGTGAGCGAAGACACTTCACAAACCAGGACAATAGCCCTCGCCAGTGCGGTCTATGGCAGCATGCGTTTCAAGACCTCCAGAGATACGATCAACCGAATCCTTACCACCGAGCCCCCAAAAAAAACAAAGGCAGCCCGCCTCGCCGCGATCTTTGCCCACCTCGGCAACATCGAAAAGCTTAGAGATTATATAGCTCACCAGCAGATAAGTCCCGTAAGTCAGCCGATGGATGGGAACTGGCAGATCTCGACGCTTTTCAGCGCAAAGGACCTCACCAAAACCGCGGTCTTTCATTTCAAGACTGAGGCCGTGAATGCAGCGTCGAGCGACCTCACGGTGGCCCTCCAGCGTCTGGGCGGCCGGGATGTGGGAACCAGCCTTATCGACGCTCTGATTGACGACGCCTCGCCAATTCCATGGCAGTATAAACCTTCGATGCTAAAACAAGTCCATCAAAGTAAGGCGTTTCCTCCTCTAGAACTGTAGCTCCGGCTTGCACCATCGCTGAGGTGACCTTGTACGTCGCGCCGGCCTGTCCCGAATCGCTTACATTATCGCCTTGTGAAGTTAAAGACATAATTGCCGTTAACTTGACGGATATAAAGATATCTTTATATCCGCAAATATGGCTTTGGCGCCCAACATCTTCGCGGCCCTGGCGGATCCGACGCGGCTCCGGATCCTGATGCTGTTGCGGGCCATGGAATTGAGCGTCGGCGAGCTTGCGCAGGTGCTCGGGCAAAGCCAGCCGCGCGTTTCACGCCATGTCCGCATCCTGATCGACGCCGGCCTCGCCGAGCGCCGCAAGGAGGGCAGCTGGGTGTTCCTGAGCCTCGGCCCACGCGCCCGGATCGAGCCTTTGTTCCAGTTGATCGACCGCTGGGCGGAGATCGATGGCGCCAATCCCTCGACCGAGGCCGACGCCGCCCGGCTCGCCGCGGTGCGCGCCGACCGCGCCGCCGCCGCGACCCGCTATTTCGCCAGCCACGCCTCCAATTGGGATGCGCTGCGCTCGCTCCACGTCGCCGAGAGCGAGGTCGAGGCGGCGTGTCGCCGCGCGCTTGGCGAGGCCTCGCTCGGCTGCCTGATCGACATCGGCACCGGCACCGGCCGGATGCTCGAATTGTTCGGCCCGGCCGCCCGCAAGGCGCTTGGCATCGACCGCAGCCCGGAAATGCTCCGCCTCGCCCGCGCCAAGCTCGCCGAGGCCGGGCTCGATTCCGCCGAGCTGCGCCAGGGCGACATGTACGCGCTGCCGCTCGCTTCGGGCAGCGCCGACACGCTGATCCTCCACCAGGTGCTCCATTATGCGCAGAATCCGGCCGCCGCGCTCGCCGAGGCGGCGCGGCTGCTCGCGCCCGGCGGACGTCTCCTGGTCGTCGATTTCGCGCCGCACGAGCGCGAGGAGCTGCGTGCCCGCGACGCCCATGTCCGCTTGGGCTTCGCCGACGAGGCGATCCTCAAGCATTTCGAGGAAGCCGGCCTCCAGGGCCGCGTCGTCGAGCATCTCGAAGGCGGCGAGCTGACCGTCACCATCTGGCTCGGCGAGCAGCCGGCGAACCGCATCCGGGAAGTCGCATGAGCCCGCTCGCCACCGCTCTGGCGCAGCCCGGCCGGCCGTTGTTCGCCGACGCCGCCGGCGATATCGCGGTCAGCTTCGAGTTCTTCCCGCCGAAGACCGAGAAGATGGAAGCGACACTCTGGGAGTCGGTCAAGACGCTCGAGCCGCTCGCCCCGCGCTTCGTCTCGGTCACCTACGGCGCCGGCGGCTCGACCCGCGAGCGCACCCACGCCACCGTCGTCCGCATCCAGCGCGAGACCAGCCTCCACGCCGCCGCCCATCTGACCTGCGTCGAGGCGAGCCGCGGCGAAATCGACGATATCGCCCGGGCCTATTGGGACGCCGGCATCCGCCACATCGTTGCCCTGCGCGGCGACCCGCCCGAGCCCGGCAAGGGCTTCGTGCCCCACCCGCAAGGCTATGCCAATGCGGCCGAGCTGGTCGCGGGCCTCAAGAAGGTCGCGCCGTTCGAGATCTCGGTCGCCTGCTACCCCGAATGCCATCCGGATTCGGCCAACGCCGCCGCCGACCTCGACAACCTCAAGCGCAAGCTCGACGCCGGCGCCGACCGCGCGATCACCCAGTTCTTCTTTTCGCCCGACTGCTTCTTCCGCTTCCGCGACGCACTCGCCGCCGCCGGCATCTTCGCCGAGGTGACGCCCGGCATCCTGCCCGTCTCCAACGTCGCCCAGACCCGCAAGTTCGCGGCCTTGTGCGGCGCCGCGATACCGCCGTGGCTCGACCGATTGTTCGAGGGGCTCGACGACCTCCCCGCCGCCCGCCAGCTGGTCGCCGCCACGCTCGCCGCCGAGCTCTGCGCCCAGCTCTATGCGGGCGGCGTCCGGACTTTCCATTTCTACACCTTGAACCGGGCCGAATTGAGCTACGCGATCTGCCATTTGCTCGGCCTCAGGCCGAAGGAGAAGAGCGATGAACGCCGCCGAACGGCTTAAGGCCGAAGCCGCGCGGCGCATCCTCGTCAAGGACGGCGCCTATGGGACCCAGGTCCAGGACCGCCGCCTCGCCGAGGCCGATTATCGCGGCAGCCTCGACCTCGCCCGCGACCAGAAGGGCAATAACGACCTGCTCAACCTCACCAGGCCGGAGCTCGTCCGCGAGATCGCGCAAAGCTTCGCCGAGGCGGGCGCCGACATCCTCGCCACCAACACCTTCAACGCCAATGCCGTCAGCCAGGCCGATTACGGCGCCGAGCATCTCGTGCGCGAGATCAACGCCGCCTCGGCCCGGATCGTCCGCGCGGTCGCCGGCGAGGGCCGCTGGGTCGCGGGCGCGATCGGGCCGACCAACAAGACCCTCTCCCTCTCGCCCGACGTCAACGACCCCGGTTTCCGCGAGATCGATTTCGACACCTTGTCCGACGTCTATGTCGAGCAGATCGAGGGGCTGGTCGAAGGCGGCGTCGATTTCGTCCTGATCGAGACCGTGTTCGACACGCTGAACGCCAAGGCCGCGATCCACGCCGCGCGGCGGGTCGACCCCGGCCTGCCGATCATGCTGTCGATGACGATCACCGATTTGTCGGGCCGCAACCTCTCGGGCCATTCGATCGAGAGCTTCTGGGCCTCGGTCCGCCACGCCCGGCCGCTGTCGATCGGATTGAACTGCTCGTTCGGCGCGGGCCAGCTGCGCCCGCACATCGCCGCATTGTCGGGAATCGCCGACACGCTCATCATGGCCTATCCCAATGCCGGCCTGCCCAACGACCTCGGCGAGTATGACGAATGCGCCGAGGACACCGCGGGCCAGGTCCGCGAATGGGCCGAGCAGGGCATCGTCAACATCGTCGGCGGCTGCTGCGGCACCACGCCGGCGCACATCCGCGCCATCGCGGACGCGGTCCAGGGCTATCCGCCGCGCGCCGTCCCCGCCGTGGCGCGCCGCACCCGGCTCGCCGGCATCGAACCGATGATCCTCGCCGCCTAAGCCATGACTACCACCCCCGTTCGCCCTGAGCCTGTCGAAGGGCCTTCTTCCTGTGCAGCAGAAGACAAGGAGCGGGCTTCGACAAGCTCAGCCCGAACGGATGGGGGCGCCCTGCGCAGCACGTTCGTCAACATCGGCGAGCGCACCAATGTCACCGGCTCGGCCCGCTTCAAGGCGCTGGTCATGGCCGACGATTATGCCGCCGCGGTCGAGGTCGCGCGCCAGCAGGTCGAGAACGGCGCCCAGATCATCGACGTCAACATGGACGAGGGCCTGCTCGACGCCGAGGCGGCGATGGTCACCTTCCTGAAGCTGATCGCCGCCGAGCCCGACATCGCCCGCGTGCCGGTGATGATCGACAGCTCGAAATGGTCGGTGATCGAGGCCGGTTTGAAATGCGTCTCGGGCAAGCCGATCGTCAATTCGATCAGCATGAAGGAAGGCGAGGAGGAATTCCTCGCCCACGCGAGGCTGGTCCGCGACTACGGCGCCGCGATGGTCGTGATGGCGTTCGACGAAAAGGGCCAGGCCGACACCAAAGAGCGCAAGGTCGAGATCTGCGCCCGCGCCTACAACCTGCTCGTCGCCGAGGGCTTCCCGCCCGAGGACATCATCTTCGATGCCAACATCTTCGCGGTCGCCACCGGGATCGACGAGCATCGCCGCTACGCACTCGACTTCATCGAAGCCTGCGCCGAGATCAAGGCGCGCTGCCCGCACGTCCACCTCTCGGGCGGCCTTTCCAACCTCAGCTTCTCGTTTCGCGGCAACGAGCCCGTCCGCCGGGCGATGCACTCGGTGTTCCTCTACCACGCCATTCCGGCCGGGCTCGACATGGCGATCGTCAATGCCGGCCAATTGGACGTCTACGACACGATCGACCCCGCGCTGCGCGAGGCCTGCGAGGACGTCATCCTCGACCGCCGCGACGATGCCACGGAACGGCTGGTGACCCTCGCCGAGAAATATCTCGGCTCGGATCCGGTCCGCGAGAAGGCCGAGGCCGAATGGCGCGGCTGGCCGGTCGAGAAGCGGCTCGAGCACGCGCTGGTCAAGGGCATCGACGCTTTCGTGGTCGAGGACACCGAGGAGTGCCGGGCGAAGGCGCCGCGGCCGATCGAGGTGATCGAGGGGCCGCTGATGGACGGGATGAACGTCGTCGGCGACCTGTTCGGCTCGGGCAAGATGTTCCTCCCCCAGGTGGTGAAGTCCGCCCGGGTGATGAAGAAGGCGGTTGCCCATTTGATCCCCTTCATCGAGGCCGAGAAGGAGAAGAGCGGGGTCTCGACCGCCAAGGGCCGGATCGTGATGGCGACGGTCAAGGGCGACGTCCACGACATCGGCAAGAACATCGTCGGCGTCGTCCTCCAGTGCAACGGCTACGAGGTGATCGATCTCGGCGTGATGGTGCCCTGGCAGGATATTTTGAAGGCCGCGAACGACAATCGGGCGGACATGATCGGCCTCTCCGGGCTGATCACGCCGTCGCTCGACGAGATGGTCACCGTCGCCACCGAGATGCAGCGCGGCAAGATGGCGCTGCCGCTCTTGATCGGCGGCGCGACCACCAGCAAGGTCCATACCGCCTTGCGCATCGATCCCGCTTATGAGGGGCCCGTGATCCACGTCCTCGACGCCAGCCGCGCGGTCGGGGTCGCCTCCAGCCTCGTCTCCGACACCCAGCGCGAGCCGCTGATCGCAAAGACGCGGGCCGACTATCACGACATTCGCGAGACCCGCGCCGGCCGCGGCCACAGCGCGCTCGCCACCCTCGCCGAGGCGCGCGCCAACGCCTTCCCCTGGGACCCCGCCGGCAAGGCGCCGCCGCCGCAGCGCCCCGGCGTCCACGGCTTCAACGACTGGCCGCTGCGCGAATTGAGGGACGGCATCGACTGGACGCCGTTCTTTCGCGCCTGGGAGCTGGCCGGCAATTACCCGGCGATCCTCGACGACGCGGTGGTCGGCGAAAGCGCGCGGAGCCTGTTCGCCGACGCCCAGGCGATGCTCGACCGGATCGTCGCCGAGCATTGGCTGACCTTGCGCGGCACCGTCGGCCTGTGGCGCTGCCGGCGCCAGGGCGACGACATCCTGGTGCTCGCCGGCAATGACGAGACCCGCGTGCCGATGCTGCGCCAGCAGGTGAAGAAGCGCGAGGGGCGGGCGAACATGTCGCTCGCCGACTTCATCGATCCGGCCGGCGAGGACTGGATCGGCGGCTTCGCCGTCGCCGTCCACGGCATCGAGCCGCACCTCGCCCGCTTCAAGGCCGACAATGACGATTATTCGGACATCCTTTTGAAAGCGCTCGCCGACCGCCTCGCCGAGGCCTTCGCCGAGCGGCTGCACGGCCATGTCCGCGAGAGCGTCTGGGGCTATGCCGGCACCGAGCATCTCACCAATGCCGAGCTGATCCGAGAGAGCTATGCCGGCATCCGCCCCGCGCCCGGCTACCCCGCCTGCCCGGACCACAGTTTGAAGCCGATCCTGTTCGCCATGCTCGGCGGCGAGCCCGCCGGGGTGACCCTGACCGAAAGCCTGGCGATGCTGCCCGCCTCTTCGGTCTCCGGCTTCTATTTCGGCCACCGCGACAGCCGCTATTTCGGCGTCGCCCGCATCGGCCGCGACCAGCTCGAAGATTATTCCGTGCGCCGGGGCATGCCTTTGGAGGAGGCCGAACGCTGGCTGCGGCCCAATTTAGACTGATTTTGCGCGCGAAATCTGTTACGCTTGCGGTCCCGAAAGGAGATGGCCATGACAAAATCTTACAGGATTGCGGCAATCGCGGCGGGACTGGCTGTGCTTCCGGCGGCAGCGATGGCGCAGGACCAACCGACGGTTCCGGACCGCAGCAACGAGATCCAGACCGGGACCCGCATCCAGACGATCACGGTGATCGGCGCGATCCGCGACCGGCGCGCGACGAAGCGGGCCGAGCGTCCGGCCGACCGCAGCCTTCCGGAGCTGCCGATTACCTATGAGGACAGCGCTCCCCGCACCTGAGGGTTCGCGCGAAGAGGTCAGGCGCCCGGACGGGCCCTGACCTCGGTCATGCCCTGCCATTCGAGCAGGCCGGCCAGCTGGTTGGCCGCCTCGATCGAGCGTGCGTCGCCATCGCCGATGATGAGCGCGATGTGGGTGCTGTCGAAATGGTCGAGCGCCGCGTCGAAGCTGCGCCATTCGCCGTCGACATAAGCGAGCACCCAGCTGTGCGGCACGAACACGTTGCCGAGGCCGTGATAATCGTCGCGTGAATAAACGAGGCCGCTGACGACGCGGGTCGGAATGCGGATCGCCCGGCCCAGCGCCGCGAGCAGGACCGCGGCCTCGGTGCAGTCGCCGGCGCGGCGCACGATCGTGTCGAGCGCCGAATAATGGCCGGCGAATTCGACCCGGGGCATGAGCTGGCGCGTCCGGATCGCGAGCCGCTGCATCTTCTGGGCATCGGAAACGGCCATGCGCGCGAACGGCGCCGCGATCGACCTGAGGCGCGGATGGTCGCTTTGCAGCCAGCGGGTCGGGCGCAGCGACCGGGCCCGCACGGCTTCGTCCTCGCCAAGGCCGGGTCCGCATGTCGCGCAAATGTCGACCACCACCTCGTTCGCCGGGCCGGCCGCCACGCGCTGCTCGGCGGTCTGCGGCAATTCGAACGCGAGACCGTCGCGAAAGCCGAAGCGGTAGCGGATGTGGCCCTGCAGCGCGTTTCCCTGAATCCGGAACGGCGAGGGCATAACGGCATTGCGCAGCACGCTGTAGGGCTGGCGCGGCCTCAATGCGGTCGCGCGGTCGGTCGGCCGGATCGTGATGCCCGTGCCGAAGCTGGCCTGGGTGACCTCGACGAGGCGGTTGTCGCGGTCGAGCAGCAGCCGCGCCACCGCGCGCAGCTCGCGTCCGTCATAGCGCTTGCGCAGCACCGCGATCCGCCCCTGCGCATCGGGCGCCGCGCCGGGCGCGGCTTCGATCACCACCCGCTCGACCGCCATCGCGCCGAGGTTGAAGTCCTCGAACTCGAGCCGCGGCGTCGCCGCCCGGTCCCAGCCCCTGAGCAGGCCCTGGCCGCCGTCGAAGCGCACGCCGGCGGGGAGCGGAAGGCGGCTCGTCCGCCGCTCCGAGCGGCTCCGGTAGCTGATTTCGGCGGCGCCGCCGGCGATCCGCGCCTCGGTCCGCGACCAGCCCGATCCGGTCTGCGAATATTCGCTGAGCCAGACGGTCCGGCCGGCTCCATCCTGCCTGGCGATGGTTTCGGCGGAGACCTGGATCGGCGGCTGGTCCATCTCCTGCAGCCGGATTTCGGAGCGGTCGACGGCCTCGGGCCCTTCGCTCCCCTGCCGGTCCTGGTGCGTGGCATAGCCGATGATCGTGCCGCCGTCGGCGACGATCGCATAATAGGTCGTGCCGTCGCCGGGCGCGGCGGCGCCCGGCCCCGCCAGCGCCAGCAGCATAGTCGCAATCGTCCGGCGTCCCATCGATTCAAGGACATAGCCCGCCGCGTCCGCCGTAAGCAATCGTCTCGCCGCCGTCCCGATCCGGGCCACGCCTCTGATTGACCCCCTTCTCGTCTCGACACGACCGCCGCCGCGGCTCAGGGGCACGCGATGAACCGGAAATCCCTCGTCACGCTCGCCATCGCCTGCGTCGTCGTCGCGGCCGCGCCCCTCCCTGCGCAGACCGCGGCGGCGCCGTTCACGGTCGCGGAGAGCGGGCGCGGCTTCGACACCCTCGCCGGCGCGATTGCGTCCGTCGGCGGCGGCAGCGGCACCATCCTGATCGCCCCCGGCAGCTATCGCCAGTGCGCGGTCCAGGAAGCGGGTCGCATCGCCTATGTCGCGCGCACGCCCGGCAGCGCCCTGTTCGACGGCGTCGCCTGCGAAGGCAAGGCGGCTTTGGTGCTGGGCGGGCGCGCGGCGCGGGTCGAGGGCCTCGTCTTCGCCAACATCCGCGTCGCCGACGGCAACGGCGCCGGCATCCGCCTCGAAGCGGGCGACCTGATCGTCCACGAATCCCTGTTCCGCGACGGCGAGAACGGCATCCTCGTCGCCAACGACCATGAGGGCACGATCCGCATCGACCAGTCGACTTTCTCCGGGCTCGGCTCTTGCCCCGAAAATGGCGGCTGCGCCCATTCGATCTACAACAGCGGCAACGGTGCCCTGATCGTCACCCGCAGCCGCTTCGAGCGCGGCACCGGCGGCCATTATGTGAAGAGCCGCGGCGCCCGCCTCGAGGTCACCGATTCGAGCTTCGACGACAGCGCCGGCCACGCCACCAACTACATGATCGACATCTCCAACGGCGCCTCGGGCACGATCGCCCGCAACATTTTCGTCCAGGGCGAGGACAAGGAGAATTACAGCGCCTTCATCAGCGTCGCCCCCGAGGGCGCCCAGCACAGCTCGGCCGGCCTTGCCGTCACCGACAACGAGGCCGGCCTCGTCCCCGGCCTCGCCCGCCGCACCGCCTTCGTCGCCGACGCCAGCGGCGAGGCGATCACGATCGCAAACAACCGTCTCGCTCCCCAGATCGCCCCCCTCGAGCGGCGGTAGCCCACCAAAAGCCCTCGCCCTGGATGGGGGAGGGTTGGGTGGGGGTGAACGTCTCCACCAACACGGAGCGGGTGTCCGAGTCCACCCCACCCCAACCCCTCCCCATGAAGGGGAGGGGCTTAGCGGGCGCCGGCGCGCAGCAGCGCCTCCAGCCACGCATTCGTCCAGGTATCGATGACGAGGTGGACGCGGTCGCGCGTGCCGCGGTTGGCGACGCTGTGCGGATCCGCGAGGCGCAGGTACCAGACTTCGCCCGGCGCCATCGGCACCGGCTTGCGGTTCAATAGGAATTCGACCTCGGGACCGGTGGTGATCGGGACATGGAGCCGCGCCGTGCCGCTCGCCGCGTCCGGATCGAAATCGTCATGCTCCTTGATCACCGAGCCGGCCGCCAGCCGCATCAGCCGGACCGCCTTGAGCGGGCATTCGAACCGCGCCAGCGCCGCCCGGATCGCCGGCGCGCGGCCGAGGAACGGGGTGTCGGCGAACACGCTCGCCGTCGGATTGGCGAAGATCATCCTGAGCTTGTGGGTCTCGCCGGCGGCGGCGCGCAGCGGCAGCGCGCTCCATTCGCCCTCATAATTGTCGCGGACGAAATGGGCAGTCCAGTCGCTCTCATCGAACGCGCCCAAATCGGCGGCCAGCGCCGCCGCGTCGAACGTCATCGGCAGGCGGACGCGGTCCGGCAGAATCTCGAGAAGGCCCGGCATATGCGCGCGAGGCTAGAGGCCGCGCCGCCGCTTGGGAAGGCAGGTCGCGCGGGCTATAGCGCCTGGATGAATCGGCTCCGGCCCCTTTTTCTCCTGGCCTTGCTGCTGCTCGGCGGCACTGCCTTCGCCCAGGCGGGGCCGCGGCACATGGATGTCCGGCTCCTCCCCGAAACCGCGTCGGCCGCGGCAGGATCGAGCGTCACCCTCGCCTTCGTCATGCGCCCCGCCCCGGGCTGGCACGGCTATTGGCGCAATCCCGGCGACGCCGGCGACGCGCCGCGGGTGCAGTGGCGCCTGCCCGAGGGCTGGCGCGCCGGCCCGCTCCAATATCCGATGCCGGTGCGCCTCACCGTCGCCGGGCTGATGAACTACGTCTTCGAGCGCGACTATGCCCTGCTCGCGCGGGTGGCGATTCCGGCCGCGGCCGAGCCGGGCGCGGCCTTCCCGATCGACGCGCGGCTCGATTATTTGGTCTGCACCGACCAGGTCTGCGTGCCGGAGAGCGCGACCGTCTCGACCCAGGTCGATATCGGCGCGCCGCGCAATCCCGACCCGGCGTTCGACGCCTGGCGCCGGGCGATACCGGCGCAGGCGGGGAGCCAGGGGCTGTTCGAGACGTCGGGCGGCCGCATCCGCCTCGCGCTGCCGCTGCCGGCGGCGACCGCGCTCGACCGCCCCTATTTCTACGCCGGCACGCTCGACGCCTTGTCGCATGCTGCCGAGCAGAGCATCTCCCGCAACGGCGACCTCATAATCGTCGAAACCGCCGCCGGGCGCCGCGCCGGCACGCTCCTGGAAGTCGAAGGAGTCCTCCAGCTCGCCGACGGCCGCGGTCTCGCCTTCACCGCCCGCCGCGGCGACGTGCCGGGGGCGCCGTCGGCAAGCGGGGACTCCGGCATCCTCTGGGCCTTGCTCGGCGCGCTGCTCGGCGGGCTGATCCTCAATGTCATGCCCTGCGTCTTCCCCATCCTCAGCCTCAAGGCGCTGAGCCTCGCCCGCGCCGGCGAGACCGCAAGCGCGGCGCGGCGGGAGGCGCTCGCTTATGCGGCGGGCGTGATCGCGACCTGCCTCGCGCTCGGCGGCCTGCTGCTGGCGTTGCGGGCGGGCGGCGCCGCGGTCGGCTGGGCGTTCCAGCTCCAGGACCCGCGGGTGATCCTGCTGCTGCTGCTGCTGATCACCACCATCGCGCTCGGCCTCGCCGGGCTGTTCGAGCTGCCGGTGATCGGGGCCGGCGACCGGCTCACCCGCAGCGGGGGCGTGCGCGGCGCCTTCTTCACCGGCGCGCTCGCCGCATTCGTGGCGACGCCCTGCACCGGGCCGTTCATGGGGGCGGCGCTGGGCGCGGCTTTGGTGCTGCCCGCGGCCGGGGCGCTCGCCGTCTTCGCCGGGCTCGGCCTCGGCCTCGCTTTGCCTTTCCTGCTGCTCGGCTTCGTGCCGGGCCTGCGCCGGCTGCTGCCCCGGCCCGGCGCCTGGATGGCGGTCTTCCAGCGGCTGTTGTCGCTGCCGATGTTCCTGACCGCTCTGGGCCTCGCCTGGATCCTCGGCCGCCAGACCGGGGTCGACGGCATGGCGTTCGGCCTCGGCGCCGCTTTGGCGGTCGGCCTCAGCCTGTGGTGGCTCGGGCGGGGCGGGCGCTGGCTCGCCTGGGCCGCTTTGCTGCTCGCCGTCGCCGCGCCTTTAGCCTTGCTGCCGACCGAGGCGCCGGCGGCGCGGCCGGAAGGACCGCTTCCGGCCGAGCCGTTCAGCGCGGCGCGGCTCGCCGAATTGCGCGCCGCGGGGACGCCGGTGTTCGTCTATTTCACCGCCGACTGGTGCCTGACCTGCAAGGTCAACGAGCGCGGCGCCATGGCCAGCGCCGACGTCGCCGAGGCGTTCCGCGCGCATGGCATCAAGGTGCTGGCCGGCGACTGGACCCGCGGCGACCCGGCGATCGGCCGATTCCTCGAAGCGCACGGCCGCTCGGGTGTGCCGCTCTACCTCTTCTATCCGCGCGGCGGCGGCGAGCCGGAGGTGCTGCCGCAGATTTTGACGGCCGGCCGGCTAATGGGCCTCGATTAGCAGGGCAGGACTTTGACGTGGCCCGCTTCGGCGTAGGCCAGGATGTCCTCGTCTCCAGTCGCCAGGGCCGCGTTCATTTCTCGCGCCGTCGCGATCAGGAGCCGGTCGGCGGGGTCTCCGTGCAGCGGCTCCGGCAAATAGGACGCGGCCAAGGCGGCCGACGACGTGAGCGGCGCCTCGCGAAGCTCCGGTCGCGCGATGACATCGGAGAGCCAGGTTTGCGGGTCGGGCAGAAACTCCATCGTCGATCGCCCGCGGCGCCGCGTGCTGACCAGCCCGATTTCCCAGGCGCTCACCGGCGAAACGAATATGCCGCCGGTTTCGGCCGCATGGTGCAGCGCCTCGAGAACCGATCCGGCGAGCCTTCCTTCTACGAACCAGATCAGGGCGCAGGTGTCGAGAAGGATTGGGGCGGATCGGCTCACCGGCAGATCACGCCGCGCGCTGCATCGAATTCGCTTTCGTCCGACGTTGGTGCGGTGAGATCCAGGCCCTCGGGGATGATGGTCCGACCCTTCATGAAACCGTGCAGCTGGCGAATAGAGTCGCCGGCGCCGGGCGGCGGGGTGATCACGGCGACGACCGTCCCGTGCCGGGTGACGGTCACGCGATCCAGCTTGCGCTGGCCGAGACGCTTCAGCAGGTCGAGGCAGCGGGCCTTGAAATCGGTTACCGAAATGGTCTCTTCCACCACGGCCTCCTTATGGTCATAACTTCTGACCAGTCAGATATTATGACCATAAGCGCGAGTCAATGCCTTCAACGGCGCTGCCAGACCCTTTGCCCGCCGAGATAGGTTTCCAGCACTTGGGTCTCGCGGATTTGTTGCGCCGTCGCGTCCGCGAAGATGTCGCGGTCGATGAAGACGAAATCGGCCAGGCGGCCGGGCTCCAATGTGCCGAGCCGGTCCTCGGCGAAGCCGGCATAGGCGCCGCCGCGGGTGAAGGCGGCGAATGCCTGCTCCAGCGTCAGCCGCTGCTGCGGCGTCCAGCCGCCGGGCGGCTCACCTCGCGCGTCCTCGCGGCTCACCGCGGCGGCGAGGCCCGGAAAGGGGTTCGGGCTCTCGACCGGGAAGTCGGAGCCGAACGCCAGCGGCACATGGTTGTCGATCATGCTTCGCCACGCATAGGAACCCTGCAGCCGCTCGATCCCCATCCGAGCCTCGGCCATCCGCCAGTCGGACGTCTCGTGGGTCGGCTGCATCGAGGCGATGATGCCGTGCCGGCCGAAGCGGGGCAAATCGGCGGGGTCGACGATCTGGGCGTGCTCGATCCGCCAGCGCCGGTCGCCGCCATAGGTCAGCGACAGCTCCTCGATCGCGCTCAGCAATTCGGCATTGGCGGCGTCGCCGATGGCGTGGACCGCGACCTGGAAATGGTCCATCGCCGCCCGGCTCATCAGATTCTTGAGCACGGTGTCGGTCAGCAAGGGCAGGCCGCGCTGGCCGGGCGCGTCGCGATAGGGCGCCTTGAGCCAGGCGCCGCGCGAGCCCAGGGCGCCGTCGAGATAGAGCTTGACCCCGACCATCCGCAGGCGGCCGTCGTAGAGCCAGGGCGTCGGGCCGGTGCCGGCGACGGCGAGCAGATTGTCGATCCCCGAGGCGTAGGAGAGGATGCGCAGGTTGAGCCGGCCGGCGTCGCCGGCGCGGCGCATCACCGCCCAATCCTCGGCGCTCGTCCCCATGTCGGCGACGGTGGTGAGGCCGTAAGAGAGCAGGATCTCCTGGGCGCGGGCGAGCGCGGCGTCGCGGGTGATCGGCAGCGCCGGCGGCACCGCATGCTCGACCAGGCTCATCGCATTGTCGACGAAGATGCCGTTGGGGGTGCGGCCGGTGCGCTCGATCCGGCCGCCGGCCGGCGCCTGGGTGGCGGCGTCGATATGGGCCTCGCGCATCGCCGCTCCGTTCGCCCAGCCGGCATGGCCGTCGACCCGCTCGAGCCAGACCGGACGGTCGCCGGCCGCGGCGTCGAGATCGGCGGCGGTCGGGAAACGGCCGAGCCGCCAGCGTTCCTGGTTCCAGCCGCGGCCGAGAATCCAGCGCGGCGTCGGATTGGCGGCGGCGTAGGCGGCGATCCGCTGCTGCGCCTCGGCCAGCGAGCTGGTGTCGGAAAGGTCGAGCTGCAGCGCCCCCATGCCGAGCCCCATGACGTGGCCGTGGGCGTCGATCAGGCCGGGGATCAGCGTGCGGCCGCGGCCATTGAGGAGGTAGCGCGGGCGCCCGGGCCGCCGGTCGTCGCGGGTCAGCAATTGCCGCACCCGCCCGTCGTCGCCGACCCAGATGCCGGTGAACCGGAGCAGCCGCCCGTCGGCGCCCAGCGTATAGCCGTTGACGTTGTCGACCAGCACGTCGGCCAGCGCAGGAGTTGCGAACAGCAGGGCCAGGAGCAGGAAGAGTTTGCGCAGCATGACGTGGCGATAAGGCTTGTTTGCGCGCCGCGCCAGATGGTCTAGACGGCCCGGCGATGGATCTGCCGCTCGGCCTTTCCGATATCCAGGCTGCCGCCGAACGGATCGCCGGCGCGGTGGTGCGCACGCCGACCCTGCTCAGCCGCGCCCTTTCCGAGCGGACCGGCGCGACAATCTGGGTCAAGTTCGAGAATTTCCAGCATGTCGGCGCCTATAAGGAGCGCGGCGCGCTCAACAAATTGCTGCTGATGGACGAAGCCACGCGCGCGCGCGGCGTGATCGCCGCCTCGGCCGGCAATCACAGCCAGGCGCTCGCTTATCATGCCGCCCGCTTGGGCGTCCCGGCCGTGATCGTGATGCCGGCCTCGACCCCGACGATCAAGATCAGCCAGACCGAAGCCCACGGCGCCGAGGTGATCCTGTTCGGCGACATGTACGACGATGCCCATGAAGAGGCGCTCCGCATCGCCGAGGCGCGCGGCCTCACCTTCGTCCATCCGTTCGACGATTTCGAGGTGATGGCGGGGCAAGGAACGGTCGCGCTCGAGCTGCTCGCCGACGCGCCCGACATCGACGTCATGGTCGTGCCGATCGGCGGCGGCGGCCTCATCTCGGGGATCGGCGTCGCCGCCAAGGAGCTGAAGCCCGGGATCGAGCTGATCGGCGTCCAGGCCGAGCTCTACCCGAGCATGTACGCCAAGTTCGCGCGCCAGCAGATGGCCTGCGCCGGCGACACGATCGCGGAGGGGATCGCAGTCAAGGCGCCGGGGATGCTGACCGCGGGCATCATCAACCACCTCGTCGACGACATCCTGCTCGTCGCCGAGCGCGAGATCGAGCGGGCGATCGTCCTCTACGTCGAGACCGAAAAGACGGTGGCCGAGGGCGCCGGCGCGACCAGCCTCGCTGCCTTGCTCGCCTACCCGGACCGCTTCCGCGGCCGCAATGTCGGCCTCGTCCTCACCGGCGGCAATATCGACACCCATTTGCTCGCCAACGTGCTGCTGCGCGACCTCGCCCGGTCGGGCCGGATGACGCGGCTGCGCATCCAGCTCCAGGACCGGCCCGGCGCGCTCGCCGCGGTGATGAAGCTGTTCGACCAGCACCAGGTCAATATCGTCGAGGTCTATCACCAGCGCATCTTCACCAGCCTGCCGGCCAAGGACGCGGCGATCGACGTCGAATGCGAGGCGCGCGACGCCGCCCAGCTCGACCGCCTCGCCGACGCTCTCCACGCGGAGGGCTTCAAGGTCCATCCGGTCGCGATCGAATAGGAAGTTCGCGCGCTTCCGTCCCAGCGTGGAACGGGGTCGCATTCGGACCCGTTTCGGCTTTCCAACCGCCCGTTCGGAGACCATAAAGACGGCGGGCAAGAGCTTGTCCGGTGGAGTCGACTTGAGCGCACCTTTCCGCTTCCCCCGTTTCTTCGTGACGACGCCCTCGCCATGCCCCTATCTTGCGGGCAGGACCGAGCGGAAGGTCTTCACCGAGCTCGCCGGTCCCCATGCCGGCGACCTCAACGACGCGCTCGGCCGGATCGGCTTTCGCCGCAGCCAGAACGTCGCCTACCGGCCCTCATGCCTCGATTGCGCCGCCTGCATCTCGGTCCGCGTCGTCGCCGGCCAGTTCCAGCCGAGCGCGACCCAGCGCCGGGTCATCCGCCGCAATGGCGACCTCGAGGTCGCCGCCTGCAAGCCCTGGGCGACCGAGGAGCAATACGAGCTGCTGCGCCGCTATTTGCGCGCCCGCCATCCCGAAGGCGGCATGGTCGAGATGGACGAGCACGATTTCTCGGACATGATCGAGCAGAGTCCGGTCAAGACCTACATCGTCGAATATCGCGAGCGTTCCGCGGACGGAATGCCCGGCCGGCTGGTCGGCGCCTGCCTGACCGACCAGCAGACCGACGGCCTCAGCATGATCTACAGCTTCTTCGAGCCCGACGACGAGCGCCGCTCGGGACTTGGCACCTACATCATCCTCGACCATATCGTCCGCGCCGGCCGCGCCGGCCTGCCTTACGTCTATCTCGGCTATTGGGTCGAGGATTCGAAACGGATGGCCTACAAGTCCCGCTTCCGCCCGCTCGAGAAGCTCGGCCCGGGCGGCTGGCACCTGTTCGACCCCGAGCAGCGCGAGCTGCCGCTCGCCTAGGTCCCGCGCGGGACGCCGTGCTGGCATCTGGTGCATTCGTCGTCACCTGGCTGGATGCCGACGACCGGATCATCTGCACCCAGGGCACCGGCCAGCTCTTCTACGACGCTGACGGCAACAGATCGGGCAGCGCCGTGCCGTTCGCGACGCTGCAGGCGGGGACGGTGCTCGCCGCGAGCGACTTCACCGTGATCTGATCCGTTCCCGGGCGTCGGGGAACCAGGGGATCGGCTGTCACTCCTCGATCGAGATTACATATTTGATCTCGTCGGTCCTGAAGCCGATCGCGGAGGGGCGGCGAACGCCCGGCAGGGCGGCGACGTCGTAAAGCTCGCGGACCGCGCCTTCGATCCGCACCCAATCGGTCATGTC
>DATHJO010000021.1:0-117289 GCA_035316145.1 Allosphingosinicella sp.
TGCCGTTGGCGTCGATGTCGAAGGTGACCTCGACCTGCGGCACGCCGCGCGGCGCCGGCGGGATGCCGACCAGATCGAACTGGCCGAGCAATTTGTTGTCCGCCGCCATTTCGCGCTCGCCCTGGAAGACGCGGATGGTGATCGTGTCCTGATTGTCCTTGGTGGTCGAATAGGTCTGCGTCTTCTTGGTCGGGATCGTCGTGTTGCGGTCGATCATCCGGGTGAAGACGCCGCCCAGCGTCTCGATGCCGAGCGAGAGGGGCGTGACGTCGAGCAGGAGGACGTCCTCGACCTCGCCCTGGAGCACCCCGGCCTGGATCGCGGCGCCGAGCGCGACGACCTCGTCCGGATTGACTCCCTTGCTCGGCTCCTTGCCAAAAATCTCCTTCACCTTCTCCTGGACCTTGGGCATGCGGGTCTGGCCGCCGACCAGCACCTCCTCGTCGAGCTCGCTGGCGTTGATGCCGGCGTCCTCCATCGCCGCGCGGCAGGGCGGCTCGGTGCGCTGGATGAGATCGTCGACCAGCTCTTCCAGCTTGGCCCGCCGCAGCCGCATTTCGAGATGCTTCGGGCCGTTCTGGTCGGCAGTGATGAAGGGCAGGTTGATGCTCGTCTCAAGCGCCGAGGACAATTCGACCTTCGCCTTCTCCGCGGCCTCCCGCAGGCGCTGCAGCGCCAGCCGGTCGTTCCTCAGGTCGACCCCCTCCTTCTTCCTGAACTCGTCGGCGATCCAGTCGAGCACGCGCTTGTCGAAATCCTCGCCGCCGAGGAACGTGTCGCCGTTGGTCGCCTTCACCTCGAACACGCCGTCGCCGATCTCGAGGATCGAGATGTCGAAGGTGCCGCCGCCGAGGTCGTAGACCGCGACCCGTCCTTCTCCCTTCTTGTCGAGCCCGTAGGCGAGCGCCGCGGCGGTCGGCTCGTTGATGATGCGCTGCACCTCCAGGCCGGCGATCTGGCCGGCGTCCTTGGTCGCCTGGCGCTGGCTGTCGTTGAAATAAGCGGGAACGGTGATCACCGCCTGCGTCACCGTCCCGCCGAGATAGGCCTCGGCGGTCTGCTTCATCTTCTTGAGGATGAATGCGGAGATCTGGCTCGGGCTGTATTGCTTGCCCTGCGCCTCGACCCAGGCGTCGCCGTTCGGGCCCTTGACGATATTGTACGGGACCAGCGCCTTGTCCTTGTCGACGATCGGATCGTCGTAGCGCCGCCCGATCAGCCGCTTGATCGCGTAGATCGTGTTCTCGGGGTTGGTCACCGCCTGCCGCCGTGCGGGCTGGCCGACGAGCAGCTCGCCGTCCTTGGTGAAGGCGACGAAGGAAGGCGTCGTCCGCGTTCCCTCCTCATTCTCGATCACCCGCGCCTTGCCGCCCTCCATCACCGCGACGCAGCTGTTCGTCGTCCCCAGATCGATGCCGATGACCTTGTTCGCCACGCCGTCTTCTCCACCGTCAATTCGCGGCCAGCATGAGCGTGGCGGCCCCTGGCAAAGCCATGACGGGCGTCAATTTATGCTTCCCGCAGCTATGCTATTGATAAATTTGGATATGCCGTGGTACGCGTAGGTGAGCGGTCGCTTGGGCGATACTTTCGCGACGTTCGGGCGCATAGCGGGCCGTCTCATGTCTTGTAGATACTCAAGCTTGAGAGGCTCGATGGTCAAGAACCGCCTCTGCGATAACGTTTCCGAATGGGGGGACGCGAGGCAGATTGGCGGCGAGAACGAGATAGGGCTGACCGCGGTCCTGAACCAGCTGCCCGGCGCGGTGGGACTCTTCGACACCGGCGGGCACGCGCTCATGCGCTGCGGCTCGCTCAGCCATTTGTGGGACGAAATGATCCCGTCGCGCGCGCCCGGCGCGAGCCGGCGCTGGCGCGGCTTCGACGTTGCGGGCGGCCTGCTGCCGAGGTCGGACTATCCCGGCGAGCTTGCGCTTCGCGGCGAAACCGTGTCGCCCGGCATCGACTTCCTCCACACCGCGGACGATGGCAGCGAGACTTGGTGTCGAGCGAGCGCCGCACCCGTTCGCGACAATAGGGGCGAGATCGCCGGCGCCGTGATCGTCCTCCAAGAGATCGACAAGGAAAAGCGCGCCGAGCGGCCCCTGCGCGACAGCGAAGAATATTTCCGGCTCGCGCTCGAAGCGGGCAATATGGGCACTTGGGAGTGGGATGCGGCTACCCATCTCATCAGGGCCGACAAGGCCCATCAGGCGCTGTTCGGCCTGCCTGCGCAGGAAGAACCGCGGCCGAATGAGGACTATTGGGCAAGCATGGACTCCGAGGAATCCAAGATCGGCACGCAACGGGCAATGAATGCGCTCGAGACCGGGACCGACATCCAGCTCGAGCTGCGCGTGCGCGCGTCCGAGGACGTGACCCGCTGGATCGCTGTCCGCGGCCGTCCGAGAAACAGCGGCTCGGGCTCGATCATCGGCATCAGCTACGACATTACCGACCGCAAGCACCGGGAAGATCGGTTGCTGCAAAGCGAAGCCCGGCTGCAGGCTGCCGCCGATCTGGTCAACCTCGGCCTCTATTCCCGGGATCCCCAGACCAAGGAACTGGATTGGGACAAGGCGGTCAAGGCGATGTGGGGCCTGCCCGAAGATGCGCCGATCTCCCATGATATAGCGCGAGACGCCATCCATCCGGACGACCTCGAACGGGTCGAGTCGGCGATCGCCCGCTGCGCCGACCCGGCGGGGGATGGCCGCTACGACATCGAATATCGGGTAATCGGCATTGCCGACGGGGTCGAGCGTTGGATCGCGACGCGCGGCCAAACCCAATTCGAAGGAGGCAAGGCGGTAGCCTTTCAGGGGGCAGCGCTGGATGTGACGTCCCGCAAGCTGACCGAAAACGTACTGGAGGGCCGCGTCGAATCGCGCACGCGCGAGCTCGAGGAGTCGAACGCCGCCCTCATCGCCGAAATCGAGCAGGGCCGCCAAGTCGCAGGACGCCTCGAGGTCATTCAGGCCGAGCTCTTCCATGCCGCCCGCCTCAGCGTCGCTGGTCAAATGGCTGCGGTGATCGCGCACGAGCTAAGCCAGCCGCTGACCGCGACGCTGAACTCGGTGAATGCCGCCCGCAGGTTGCTCAGCTCCGGCGATCCGGGACGGGACGTGGCGCTGAGGGAGCTGACCGAAGAGGCGGGCAACGAAATCGAGCGGGCCAGCGAGATCGTCCGCCGGCTGCGCTTCTTCATCCGCCGCGGCTCCGTGGATCGTCTGCCGGAGGCGGTCGCGCCGATGGTCGAGGAGGCGGTCGCCTTTGCCGCCGTCGGCCCGAACGCGCTCGGCGTGAAGATCTCCCAATATTTCGACCCGCTGGTCCCGACCGCGCTGGTGGACCGGGTCCAGATCCAGCAGGTGATCTCCAACCTCGTCCGCAACTCGCTCGAGGCGATGAAGCTGCAGCCCAGGCGCGAGTTGACCGTCACCACCGCGGCCTGCGGCGACGGCTATCTGGAGCTGATCGTCTCGGACAGCGGCCCGGGCGTCGGCGATGAGATGAAATCGAGCCTGTTCGAGCCGTTCATGACCACCAAGCCGGGCGGAATGGGGCTCGGCCTTTCGATCTGCAAGTCGATCGTCGAGGCCCATGGCGGGCACATCGCCTACGCGCCATCGCTCGGCGGCGGTGGCGCCTTTCGGTTCACCCTGCAGACTCCGGCCGGGGAGGCGGCCGAATGAGCCCGGCGATGGTCCATGTGCTGGACGACGACCCTGCCGTCCTCAGATCGCTCGGAAGGCTGCTGGAATCAGCGGAATATCCAACCCGGCTCTACGATTCGGCATTCGCGCTGCTCGATGCCGCGCCCGACATCTCCGGCTGCATCCTCCTCGACATCCGGATGCCCGACCTGGACGGCCGCGAGGTCCATGAAAGGCTGCAGGCGAGCGACTGCCCCGTCATCCTGATGACCGGCCATGCAGATATTGAAATGGCGATCAACGGCCTGACGTCGGGGGCGATCGACTTCCTCGAGAAGCCTTTTTCCGAAGATCGGCTGTTCTCGGCGATCGAGGCGGCGATGCATCAGGCGAGCGCCCGCCGCATCCAGGATGTCGCCAGTGGCGCCGCCGACAAGATCGCCACGCTCAGCCCACGCGAGCGCGAGGTTCTTGAAGCCTTGGTCCGCGGCGAGGCGCACAAGGTCATCGCCCACCGGCTGGGAATCAGCGCCAGGACGGTGGAGCTGCACCGGGCCCGGATGCTCCACCGGCTCGGCACGCGCCACCTGGCGGACGCGATCAAGCTGGCCGTCCTTGCGGAACTGGCCGGCGATGCGGCCGAACAGCCGCCTCAATAGACTTCGCTGTCCGTCATCATCCCGGCGTCGCGGATCTCGACGTGGCGCGGGCTCTGAAGAGTGATCATGCCGCCGCGCTTCAGCGCGGTCATCGCCCGGCTGACCGTCTCCACCGCCAGCCCGAGATGATCGGCGATATCGTAGCGCGAGACCGGAAGCACCATCGCATCATGCCGGTCCTGCTGGACCCGCTGACACATCGAGACCAGGTAGCCGCCGACCTTTTCGCTGGCCGTGGTCCGCCCCTGCACCAGCAGGTGGTTTTCGAGCCGCCTGATGGCATCTGCGGCACGGTCGCGGATCAGGCCCGCGATCGCCGGATAATCCTCCAGCAGCGCGGCCAGCTGCTCGGCCCGGAAGACCGCGATGCGCGTCCCGTCGGAAACCGCCTCGATCGAGAAGGAGGGATCCAGCGGCGCAAGGCCGATGAAATCCCCCGGCATGAGCAGGTCGACGATCTGCCGCTGGCCATTGGCACGGATTGCGTATTTCCGCACCGTCCCGGCCAGCACGCAGCCCACGCGGCCTTCCCCAATCATCGGCCAACAGGGCTGGTTCCTTCGCCATATCGTGTCCCGCGCGGCGGTGCTCAGGGCCTCGGCCAGGTCAAGGCGCGCCGCAGGCTCCGCGTGGCTGAGAAGTCGCTGAAAAAGCTGGATCGTGGTCCAGTCGGCATTCATGATGTCGTCCCCTGCGATCCCCCCCGATGACGCCTGTAGTCCACCAAAAGGGGGACGCGCCCATTCGTGGAAAAGGCTGTAGGGGAATCCCGTAGTGGGAGAATTATGCCTTCCCCCGGGACGCGGCGCCCCATGCCGCCGTCCATCAAATCTCCGAAATTGACCGCCATCAAGGTTCACGCCCGGCGGACGGCTACGGACACCGCGCACAATCCCCGCCAAGGAGGGACCGGACATGACCTATCGAAAGGCGCGCATGAAGGCCAGGCTGGCGCCGCTGCCCATGATGATGATGCTGGTCGCCGGATGCACGACCACCGGCATGGGCGTCGGTTCGTCTCCGAGCGGCGCGGTCAGCGCCACCTTCACCTGGACCGCCGACAGTCCGCGGGGCGGCACGATGACCGCGCTGCTGAGCACGGGCGAGGCCTATCGCGGGCCGTTCTTCCAGGTCACCCGCGAAACCAGGATCGAGGAGCTCGCGCCGCTCTGGGTCGGCTGGGGTCGCCGCTGGCGCTGGCACGGCTGGGACTATTGGGGACCCCGCGAAAGCTACCTCACCGAATATACCGGCCGGGTGCTCGCCAATCTCGAAGGGCCCGGCGGGAGGATGCGCTGCAACTTCACGCTGCTGCGGCCGTCGGCCGGCATGGCCGGCGGCGGTCAGGGCCGCTGCCAGCTGCCGGGCGGCACGATCATCGACGCGGACTTTCCGCCGAGCTGAGCGGCCGGCGGATGCATAAGGAGCAGCCGGGATGGGCGTCCACCAGGTCGACAAGAGCCACTGGAAGGCCTTCTTCGACATCCTGACCAAGGCGCTCATCGGCAAGCGCGCCGAGGTCGAGGTCGCCTCGCTCGATCTCGGCGACCAGATCGAGGCGGAATGGGCGCCGCTGATCGGCATCACCTACGATCCCAGGGATGATTTGATCGAGGTCGCACTCGAAGGCGTCGACCACCTGATCCGGCAGCCGCGCCAGGTCTATGTCGACTATGCCGTCGGCGGCCTGATCAGCCTGGAGGTGATCGACGCGGCCGACGTCCGCCAGATCATCGTGCTGAACGATCCGCTCGCGCTGCCCGCGCCCGATCGCGTCGCGCCGCAGGATGCGGCGCAATGAAGTCGCTGCTGCTGAACATCAACCCCGACCCCGGCCACGACGCGCGCCTCGCGGCCGCCATCGCCCTGGCGAAAAGCCGCGACGGCCACATTGTCTGCATCCAGACGTTGATCGCGCCGCTGACGATCGGCGATCCCGGCACGGCGGCGATGGCGCCCGAGATGATGATCGCGATGGAGCGGGCCGCCCACGAGTTCGCCGGAGGGGTGGAAGCGCGCCTCGAGGCGGCAGGCGTGGCATGGTCCTGGATCCGAGTGTTCGGCGACCCCGCGGCCATCATCGTCAGCCATGCGCGGCTGGCCGACGTCGTGATCCTCAGCGCGCAGGGCTCCAACCCGAGCATCGGATCGGTCGCCCTACACGCCCCGGCCCCGATTCTCACGGTTCCGGAGAAGAACCCGGGCTTCGACGTCCGTTCGCCCGTCCTGATCGCGTGGAACGGGTCGTACCCCTGCGCCAATGCCCTGCGCGCGTCGCTGGCGCTGCTCCGCGACGCCGATGGGGTGAATATCCTGGTGGTCGATGACGACAATGCAGAATTTCCCGCGGCCCGGGCGTTCGACTATCTGTCGCGCCACGGCATTGCCGCCGAGATCCACCGGCGCGACAGCGACGGCGGGCCGGTCGCAGAGGTGATCCTGACCTTTGCCCAGCGGCTGGAGGCGGGGAGCGTCGTCGCCGGCGCGTTCGGTCACAATCGCCTGCGGGAGATGCTGCTCGGCAGCGTCACGCGAGCGCTGCTGAAGGGCAGTCCGATCCCGCTCTTCCTGGCCCACTAGCCTTGAGCCGCAGCGCCCCTCAGCCCACCGGTCTTCGAGGCCAGCGACCATCAGCGGATTTGAGCGAACAAGGAAATGGCGGAGAGGGAGGGATTCGAACCCTCGGAACGCTTGCGCGCTCAACGGTTTTCGAGACCGCCCCGTTCGACCACTCCGGCACCTCTCCGCATCTGAGGCAAGGGCCCGTCACGGGCGCGCTCGGTCGAATGAGCCGCGCGCTCTAGCCCAACCCCGCGGCCTTGCCAAGGCAGGCTTGCTTGCCGGTCGCCGGCCCAGGCCCTACATAGGGCGGCGTGACCGAGCCGGACAGAATCTCGCCCGACCCCAGGGCCCCCGCAATCGCCACCGCGCGCTTCGCGATCGGCGAGGTCGTGCGCCACCGCCTGTTCGATTTCCGCGGCGTGATCTTCGACGTCGATCCGGTGTTCGCCAATTCCGAGGAATGGTACCAGGCGATCCCCGAGGAGATCCGCCCGGCCAAGGACCAGCCTTATTACCATCTGCTCGCCGAGAACGGCGATTCCTCCTACATCGCCTATGTCAGCCAGCAGAATCTGCTGTCCGACCCGGAGGGCGAGCCGGTCGACCATCCGGCGATCGCCGGCATGTTCGAGCGGTTCGACAAGGGCCGCTACAAGCTCCGCCGCGAGCGCCGGCACTAATCCTCCCCGGAACGGGGAGGGGGACCGCGTGCAGCGCGGTGGAGGGGGCTTCGAGCCAGGCGCCGGCCCCCCTCCGTCAGCCCTTCGGGCCGCCACCTCCCCGTGCCGGGGAGGATTGGTTGACAGACGCGCCCTCCCTCTGTAGCAGCCCTCGTTCCCGCGCGGGGCTTGCCTCGCGCGTCCATCGTTTCGACTTATTGGATAGGCCCATGTTCGCTATCGTGCGCACGGGCGGCAAGCAATATCGCGTCGCCGCCGGAGACAAGATCGTCGTCGAGAAGCTCGCCGGCAATGCCGGCGACACGGTCACCCTGAGCGACGTCCTGTTCGCCGGCGACGGGGGCGAGGCGAAGGCGACCGACGGCATCACCGTCGCCGCCGAGATCGTCGCCCAAGCCAAGGCCGACAAGGTCACCGTCTTCAAGAAGAAGCGCCGCCACAATTACCGCCGCAAGCGCGGCCACCGCCAGCAGCTGACCATCCTCAGGATCGTCAGCATCGGCGGCAAGAAGGCGGCGGCGAAGAAGGACGAGGCTCCGGCGGCCGAGAAGCCCGCGAAGGCCGCCAAGCCGAAGCCCGAGGCTCCGGCGAAAGGCGGCGCCGAGGCGGCTCCCGAAGCCAAGGCCGAGGCGCCCAAGAAGGCCGCCGCGACCAAGAAGGCGCCGACGAAGAAGGAGCCGGCCAAGAAGGCTTCGACAAAGAAGCCCGCCGCTGGTAAGGGCGAGTAAAGAGATTCAAGGCTAGAGAAGCACCATGGCACATAAGAAAGCAGGCGGCTCGTCGCGTAACGGCCGCGATTCACAATCGAAGCGCCTCGGCGTGAAGAAGTTCGGCGGCGAGAGCGTCGTCGGCGGCAACATCATCGTGCGCCAGCGCGGCACCAAATATTATCCGGGCGCCGGCGTCGGCATCGGCAAGGATCATACCCTGTTCGCGCTGGCCGACGGCACCGTCGCGTTTCGCGACGGCAAGCTCGGCCGCAAGTTCGTCTGCGTCGAGACCATGCCGATTAGCGCGGACAGATAGGGACAGCCGAGGACGGGCTGTCTCGGGAGAGGCGGCCCAGGGTTCTCGAAGCAGGACCAAGTGAGGGAGGGGTCGCCACCCCTCCCTTTTCTTTTGTCTCCCTCACGAAAGTGTCGCCGGCCCGCAACCGGCGCGTGAGAGAGGAAGTGCGATGTTCGCGAGGACGAAAAGACTGACATTGCGCCCCGGCTGGCCCGAGGATGCGGCCGCGTTGAGCCGCGCGATCGGCCACGAAGCGGTCGTGACGATGCTGGCGCAGGTGCCCTGGCCCTATGCGCGCGGCGACGCCGAGGCCTTCCTGGCCCGGCCGCGGGCCGTCCGGGAGGTCTTCCTTCTCATCCTGTCCCACGAGGGGGCCTATCCGCGGCTAGTCGGCGGCATCGGCATCCAGCCCGAAGCGGGGGGTGGGCACGAGCTCGGCTATTGGCTGACGCCCGACGCCTGGGGCCGCGGCTATGCGACCGAGGCGGGGCAGGCGATGGTCGCCATCGCCCGCCATGCGCTCGGCCTCAAGCGGCTGGTCTCCGGTCATTTCACCGACAATCCGGCCTCGGGACGGGTGCTGCGCAAATTGGGCTTCACGCCGACCGGCCGCACCGAAGCGCGCCGCTGCGCCGCCCGCGGCGCCGAGGTGCCCTGCGCCCTGTTCGAGCTCGAGCTGGCGGGCGCGGACGAGGTGCCGGCGGCCGCGATGGCGGCCTGATCCACGGCTTCAGGCGTAGGCTTCGGTCTGCGGATGGAGCCGCGCCTCGCTGGTGGCGATCAGGTGCCGGTCGTCCTGGTTCCAGGGGTGGAAGCCGGGCATGAAGAAGGCGGCCCAGGCGCCGAACACCTTGCGCAGCATGCCCGGCCGCACCCAGGCGAACCACAGGATCCGCGCCCAGGCTTTCGGCCCGGTGATGCCGTCCTGGCGGAGCAATTCGAGCGAGCCGAAGGTGCGGTCGACGATGAAGTTGCGGGTGACGAACAGCATCACCTTCAATTTGACCTTGAAGCGCTTGCGCCGCGGCCAGTCGCGGGTCGCGTGCAGCCAGGTGTCGTAGGCGACCGCCTTGTGCTCGATCTCCTCGATCGAATGCCAGCGCCACAGCGCCGCATCCTCCGGACCCGCCCCCGCGAGGTGGCGCGGGTTCTTGAGCAGCTGATGGGCGAGGATCGCGGTGAAATGTTCGAGGCACATGGTCGCGGCGAGGTTGACCACCGGCGGCCGGCCGCGCGTGATCGACAGCCGCCACTCCAGCCGCGCCTCGAGCGCGGAGAGGTCGTAGCCGGCCTCGAGCGCGCGCTTGTTGAACTGGACGTGCTCGCGGCTGTGCATCACCTCTTGCGTCACGAAGCCCTTGATCTCCTCGGCGAGCTTGGCCGGGGTCCCGTCGCGGAAGGCGCGCACGCTCTCGACGAAATAGGCCTCGCCCTTGGGGAAGGTGGCGGAGAGCGCGTTGTAGAAGGCGGTGGCGACGGGATCGCCGCCCATCCACCAGCGCGCCTGCTTCATGCCGCGGCCGAAGCGCCGGTCGCGCGGTGTGATCGTGAGATTTTCCGGTGTTTGCGCACGCGCCATGTTTCACATCCTATCTAACGTCATCCTGACGAAAGTCAGGACCCATGAACACGGAGCTGGAATCTTTCCGCTGGACTCGGCGTTCATGGATGCCGAATCAAGTTCGGCATGACGAAAAAGAGCATATACTTACACTAATGTCAATACGCGAACGCCTGTCCCCGGAGGAAAGCCGCGCCGCCGCGCTCGCGGCCGCGCGCACTCTCTTGATCGCGCAGGGCCCGCAGGCGGTGACGCTGAAGGCGGTCGCCGCCGCGATCGGCAAGACCCACGCCAATTTGCTCCACCATTTCGGCTCGGCGGCGGGGCTGCAGGCGGCGCTGGCGGGGATGATCAGCGAGCGGGTCTGCGGGCGCATCGAGGAAGCGGTGCAGCGCGCCCGCGCCCACGAGGCCGATCCGATCGAGATCGTCGATGCCGCCTTCGACGCATTTGGGCGTGAGGGCGCCGGCGCGCTCGCCGCCTGGATGATCCTGTCGGGCAACCGCGACGCGCTCAACCCGGTGCTCGACGCGATCCACCAGCTCGTCGATCATCTCCGGGCCGGCCACGAGGACCGCCCGGTCGAGGAAACCACCTTGTGGGTGGTGCTGATGGCGATGGGCGATTCGCTGCTCGGGGCCGAGATGGCGGAGGCGCTCGGCCTGCCGCCCGGCAAGGCCCGCGAGACCGCCCGCCGCCTGCTGCTCGCCTCGACCAATCTGGGAGAAGGATCATGATCACCGGCACCCACGCGATGATCTTCAGCAAGGATCCGGACGCCGACCGCCTGTTCTTGCGCGACGTGCTCGAAATCCCTTGCATCGATTCCGGCGGCGGCTGGCTGATCTTCAAGCTGCCGCCCGCGGAATTGGGCGTCCACGGTGGCGACAACGGCTTCCACCAGGTCTATTTCATCTGCGACGACGTCGACGCCTTCATCGCCGCCATGGCCGCGAAGGGCGTGGCCTGCGGCGGGATCGAGGCCGAGCCCTGGGGCCGCATCACCTACGTCCCCCTCCCCGGCGGCGGCAAGCTCGGCGTCTACGAAGCGACCCACGCCCGGCCCTGACAGGGTTTCGCTCGGCGGCGCCCTGCCCTACATGCCCGGCCATGCATTTCCTCGACCAGGCCAAGATCTTCGTCCGCTCCGGCGCGGGCGGGCCCGGCGCGGTCAGCTTCCGGCGCGAGAAGTTCGTCGAATATGGCGGGCCGGACGGCGGCGACGGCGGCAAGGGCGGCGACATAATCTTCGAGGCGGTCGAGGGCCTCAACACCCTGATCGACTTTCGCTACACCCAGCATTTCAAGGCGCCCCGCGGCAAGGGCGGCGCCGGCCGCAACCAGACCGGCGCCGGCGGCAGTGACCTCGTCGTCAAGGTTCCGGTCGGCACCCAGATCCTCTCCGACGACAAGGAGCATGTCCTCGCCGACCTCACCGAAGTGGGCCAGCGCGTCGCCCTCCTCGCGGGCGGCGACGGCGGCCGCGGCAATGCCAGCTACAAGAGCGCGACCAACCGCGCCCCGCGCCAGCATGGGCAGGGCTGGCCCGGCGCCGAGCTCTGGGTCTGGCTCAGGCTCAAGCTGCTCGCCGACGTGGGGTTGGTGGGGTTGCCAAACGCCGGCAAGTCGACCTTTTTGAACGCGGTCTCCAACGCCAGGGCCAAGGTCGGCGACTATCCGTTCACCACCCTTCATCCCAAATTGGGCGTGGTCCGCCACAAGAGCCAGGATTTCGTCCTCGCCGACATTCCCGGGCTGATCGAGGGCGCGGCGGAAGGCGCCGGCGTCGGCGACCGCTTCCTCGGCCATGTCGAGCGCACCCGCGTGCTGCTCCACTTGATCGACGCCAATGTCGAGGACGTCGCCGCGGCGTACCGCACCATCCGCGGCGAGCTCGACGCTTATGGCGCCGGCCTCGCCGGCAAGGACGAGGTGATCGCTCTCAACAAATGCGATACGATCGACGACGAGCTGGCGGAGGCGCTGGCCGCCGAGCTCAGCGCCGCCTCGGACGCCCCGGTCTTCGCCGTCTCGGGCGCGACCGGCGCCGGCGTCGATGCGGTGCTCGATGCGCTGGTCGAGCGGCTCGGCAAAGCTGCCGAGGTCGAAGCCGAACCGGACTGGTCGCCGCTGTGAGCCGCGTCCGCACCCTCGCAATCACCGGCGGCACCGGCTTCGTCGGCGGCCATTTGCTCCGCGCCGCCGGCGCCGCCGGCTACGGGCTGCGCGCCCTCGCCCGCGGCTGGCGGCCGCCCGAGCAGGGCATCGACTGGATCGAGGGCGCGCTCGACACCCCCGCCGCGCTCGCCGCGTTGTGCGACGGCGCCGATGCGATCGTCCACATCGCCGGCCTGATCAACGCCGCGACCCGCGCCGGCTTCGAGGCGGTCAATGTCGGCGGCACCGCGGCGATGATCGACGCCGCCCGCGCCGCCGGCGTCCGCCGCTTCATCCACGTCTCGTCGCTGGCCGCGCGCGAGCCCGAGCTTTCCGATTACGGCTGGTCGAAGGCGCGATCGGAGCGCCTCGTCGCCGCCTCGGGCCTCGACTGGACGATCGTCAGGCCGCCGGCGGTCTACGGCCCCGGCGACCGCGAGACGTTCGAATTGTTCAGGATGGCCCGCCGCGGTCTCGCTTTGCTGCCGCCCAAGGGCCGCTTCTCGGTCCTCCATGTCGAGGATCTCTGCCGGCTGATCCTCGCCCTCCTCGACCAGCCCGACACGATCCTCCAGACCTACGAGCCCGACGACGGCCGCGAGGGCGGCTGGGATCACCGCCATTTCGCCCGCACCCTCGGCCGGGTGTTCGGCAAGCGCGCCGCCACCCTCGCCATGCCGAAAATGGTGATGCAGGGCGCCGCTCGGGTCGACCGGCTGGTCCGCCGTTCCAGGGCGAAATTGACCCCCGACCGCGTCCGCTATTACTGCCACCCCGATTGGGTCGTCACCGCCGAGGCGCGGCCTCCGGCCGAGCTGTGGCAGCCCGCGATCCGCACCCCGACCGGCCTCAAGGCGACGGCGGACTGGTACCGCGCCCAGGGCTGGCTCCGTTAAATCCCTCCCCCTTGATGGGGGAGGGTTTGGGTGGGGGTGAACGTCTCCAGCCGCACGGTGGGTCCCGAACGTTCACCCCACCCCTACCCCTCCCCATCAAGGGGAGGGGATCCTAGAAGAAATATTCGGCGACGAAGGCGGCGAAGCTGGCGACGAGGCCGATCAGGAAGACGCGGTAGGCATAGCCGAGCAGCCGGTATTTCTTGCGCTCGAGCACCCGCCCGTTCTGGTAGAGGTCCCTGAGCATCAGCCGGAACGCCGCTTCCTCGTCGTCGATCGTCGCCACCACGCGATCCATGAACTCGGCCTCGTCGAGCTGCGCGAACGAGCCGAAGAAGAGCAGGTTGACCGGCCCGCCGGCGCGATAGTCGGCGGCCGGCAGCACCGCGAAGATGGCGAGGATCGCCGAGCAGAAGGCGGCGGCGCCGAGGATCAGCAGCGGCAGCGGCTCGGCCATCTGCCGCACCTGGCCGATCGCGATGGTGAAGATGACGAAGGTCGCGGCGAGCAGCATGTTCGCCTTCTGGTCGGCCATTTGGCTGAGCGCGACGTGGATCTGCTGCGCGGTGCGGATGACGTGGATGGTGTTGGGCGGGAAGCTCCGCTTCTTCGTCGGCTCGGCCATGAGCGCATCATCGCAGCCTCGTCCACGCTTGCCAAGCCGCCGCCCCTTTCCGGCCCTATTTCCTTGGCACCCGGTGCCGACGAACCTAAAGGGCAGGGATGACCGACAGAGACGAGACCTTCGACACGGTCGCCAGGCTGATCGCCCCGTTCAACAAGAAGGGGGTGGCGCTCGCCGAGACCACCAGCTTCGCCGGCGATCTCGAATGGGACAGCCTGGTGGTGATGGACTTCGTCGCGGGCGTCGAGGACGCGTTCGACATCCTCATCACCATGAACATGCAGGCCGAGATCGAGACCGTCGGCCAGCTCGTCGACGCGATCGAGAGCCTGAGGACCGAGGGCTAGACTTATCCTCCCTGTCGCGAAGCGATGGGGAGGGGGGACCGCACGAAGTGCGGTGGAGGGGCTTGGGGCGCCTGAAGCCCCTCCACCAGCCTGCGGCTGGTCCCCCTCCCCACGCTGCGCGCAGGGAGGATTGGAGAAGTGACCGAAGGCATCGACACCCCGGACGATCCGGCGAGGGAGGCGCCGCTCGCCCCTTCCGCCCCCGACCTCTTCGACAGGTTCGATCCGCTGATCGCCCAGCGCCAGGCGCTGCTCGACACCGGCGTCAAGGACCCCTTCGGGCTCGTCATGGAGAAGGTGCTCTCGCCGACCCGCGCGATCTGCAACGGCAAGGAGACGATCCTCCTGGGTACCTACAATTATATGGGGATGACGTTCGATCCCGACGTCATCGCCGCCGGCAAGAAGGCGCTCGACGAGTTCGGCTCGGGCACCACCGGCAGCCGCGTCCTCAACGGCACCTATGCCGGCCACAAGGCGGTCGAACAGGCGCTCAAGGACTTCTACGCGATGGACCACGCGATGGTCTTCTCGACCGGCTACCAGGCCAATCTCGGCATCATCTCGACGATCGCCGGCAAGGGCGATTACGTGATCCTCGACATCGACAGCCACGCCTCGATCTACGACGGCTGCGCGATGGGCAATGCCGAGATCGTGCCGTTCCGCCACAACGACGTGGAGGCGCTCGAAAAGCGGCTCGCCCGGATCCCCGCCGGGGCCGGCAAGCTGGTCGTGCTCGAGGGCGTCTATTCGATGCTCGGCGACGTCGCGCCCTTGAAGGAGATGGTGAGGGTGGCGAAGGCGGCCGGCGCGATGGTGCTGGTCGACGAGGCCCATTCGATGGGCTTCATCGGCGATCACGGCCGCGGCGTCGCCGAGGAGCAGGGCGTGCTCGGCGAGGTCGATTTCGTGATCGGCACCTTCTCCAAGAGCGTCGGCACGGTCGGCGGCTTCTGCGTCTCCAACCATCCCAGGTTCGAGATCCTCCGCCTGGTCTGCCGCCCCTACGTCTTCACCGCCTCGCTGCCGCCGAGCGTCGTCGCCACCGCCGCGACCTCGATCCGCAAGCTGATGCACGGGCAGAACAAGCGCGCCCATCTCTGGGAGAATTCGAAGCGGCTCCATGCCGGGCTCAAGGCACTGGGCTTCCGGCTCGGCACCGAGACGCCGCAATCGGCGATCATCGCGGTGATCATGCCCGACCTCGAAAAAGGCGCGGCGATGTGGGAAGCGCTGCTCGCCGAAGGCCTCTACGTCAACCTCGCCCGCCCCCCCGCGACGCCGGCCAACATGACCCTGCTGCGCTGCTCGCTCTGCGCCGAGCACAGCGAGGAGGAGGTGGGGCAGATCCTCACGATGTTCGAAAATGCCGGCAAGGCGACCGGGGTGATCTGACAGGGACCGCGCCGATGCCCGAAGCTTCGCTGGCCATCATCGCCCTTCTCGCCATGGCGCAGCCGGGCCTGGGCCGACCGGACGCGTTTCAGCCGAACGTCGCCGCGACCTGCGCGCGCGTGGTTTCAGAGGAGACATTCCAGCGCGTCCGCAGGCGCGCGGCGATCGACCCGGTGGTGAACCGCGTCCGCATCGGCAGGGACGGATCGATCCGCTGGAACGGATCACTGGTCAACGCCGCGACGCTCGGGCAGTATTTCGAGCTGACCACGACGATGAGGCCGACGCCCTATCTCGCCGTCCGCGTCGACCGCGACGCCGATCCGGCGCGGGTGGCGCTGGCGCGCCATGCGATCCATCGCCGCGCCCACTGTCCCCCAACCGAGGCTTGGCGCTCCTCTGACGGGCGGCCATTCTAGGTTAACTGCGGCGAACCGAGCCTCTGCGGGGGGCGGATGCCCGCCTTCGCGCTTCCCAAGCCCCGCCCGCGTGCCGTAAAATCCGCATATGGCGGAGGGGATAACGGAAAACGGGGCCGGCGAGGGCGGCGCTTCGTCGTGGCGCGCCCTCTGGGTCAGCGCGCTCGCGCTCGCGGCGACGGTCGCGCTCGTCGCCCTGATCGTCATGATCACCTGGTCGAACCGCGCCCGCGACGCGGCGATCGGCTGGGAGCGGCGCAGCGCCGAGATCACCCTCCTGACCCGCAACATCGACGCCACCATCGCCCGCTCCGAAGCCGCTTTGGGCCGCTACGTGCTCGACGAGCAGCGCCGCACCGGCACCGATTATTACAACGAATGGCGCTCCGCCGGCTGGCAGATCGGCCAGCTCGAACGGATCGCCCGCGACGATCCGCCCCAGCTGCGCCGCGCCGGCGAACTGCGCGGCCTCTATCTGCGCCGCGGCGCCGAGCTCGCCCCGGCGGCGAGCGCCGCCGCCCGCGGCCAGGGCAGCGGCGGCCTCGGCCTCCTCTTCCAGGCCTCCTCCTCGCAGACTTTGCGCGATCTGCGCAGCAAGTTGCAGGAGATCGCCCGCGCCGAGCGCGCCAATCTCGAGCGGCGGATGGCCGACACCCAGGGGCTCGTCACCCGCGCCGACACCTATACCGAATGGCTCGGCTGGCTCGCGATCCTGATCGGCTTCGGCGCATTGGGCCTCGCGATCCTCGCCTGGCGCGCGTTCGTCGAGCGGCTCGCGGCGCGGCGCGAGGCCGAGCTCCAGGCGTGGCGCGCGCTCGACCTCGAAGAGGCGGTGCAATCGCGCACCCGCGAGCTCAGCGACGCCAATCTCGCCCTGAAGGAAGAGGCCGCCGAGCGCGCTGCCGCCGAGGCGCAGCTGCGCCAGGTCCAGAAGATGGAGGCGGTCGGCCAATTGACCGGCGGCATCGCCCACGATTTCAACAACATGCTCGCGGTCGTGGTCGGCGGCCTCGATCTCGCCCGGCGCAAGCTGCACGGCCCCCGCCGCGAGGTCGAGTTCCACCTCGACAATGCGATGGAGGGGGCGACCCGCGCCGCCGCCCTGACCCGGCGCCTGCTCGCCTTCGCCCGCGCCGAGCCGCTCTTGCCCGAGGCGGTCGCCCCGGCCGAGCTGGTCGAGAACATGCTCGAGCTGGTCGACCGCGCGATCGGCGAGCGGATCATTGTCCACACCCGCTTCACCGACGATCTGTGGCACGTCTGGGCCGATCCCACCCAGCTCGAGAACGCGGTCTTGAACCTCGCCGTCAACGCCCGCGACGCGATGGAGGGCGCCGGCGAGATGATTCTCGAGGTCGACAACGTCGCCCTCGCCGAGGCCGAGATCGCCGATCTGCCGGCCGGCTGCTATGTCCGCATCCGCGTCGCCGACACCGGCAGCGGCATCCCCCCCGAGCATCTCGACCGCGTGTTCGAGCCCTTCTTCACCACCAAGGCGGTCGGCAAGGGCACCGGCCTCGGCCTCTCCCAGATCTTCGCCTTCGCCCGCCAGTCGGGCGGCGACGTCGCGATCGAATCCGAGCTTGGCCGCGGCACCAGCGTCGCGCTCTATCTGCCGCGCTCGACCGCCGCCGCCGAAGAGGCCGCCGGGCGCGCCCCGCTGATCCCGGCCGCGCGCCGCGCCGATCCGCCGCTCGCTTATCCGGCCGCCGCGATCCTGGTCGTCGAGGACGATCCCCGGGTCAGCCGCTCGACGGTCGGCGCGCTCGAGGAGCTGGGTTACCGGCCGCACGCCTGCGCCGGCGGCCGCGAGGCGCTCGACCTGCTTTCGCGCGATGCCGAATTCGAGCTCGTCGTCACCGACGTGATGATGCCCGAAATGACCGGCACCGAGCTCGCCGCCGAGGTCGAGCGGCTTTATCCCGGGATCGGGATCCTCTACGTCACCGGCTATGTCGGCGAGGCGGGCGACGCCGACGACCTCGCCGGCCGCGAGGTGCTGAGGAAGCCGTTCACCGTCAACGCGCTGGCCAGCGCCGTCGCCGCCGCCCTCGCCCGCAGGGTCAGCCGATCGCCCCCCGCCTCGACCGAAGAAGCCGCGTAAGCCACGACAGCAATAGGTTCGCTGCGTCATCCTGACGAAAGTCAGGACCCATGAACACGGAAGTGCCAGGTTCGCGCGATCCGTGTTCATGGGTCCCAGATCAAGTTTGGGATGACGGATTGAGGTCAGCGGATCGCGCCGCGCTTCAGCAGGCGCGGCAGCAGCACGAGCGCGCCCAGGATCGGCCAGCGCCGCTGCCAGGGCCGGACCTCGATCCGCGTCCCGGCGTGGCGGTTGATCTTCCAGGCGAGATAGTCGACCCCGCCGGCATAGGTCGTCGTCGCCTTGGCGAGGCGAATGAGGGTCAGCGCCTTGCCCCTGCGCCGGAACCGCCGCCACTTTTTGGCCGCGCCGGCCTGCGGGCGCGTCAGCGGCAGCGCCGCCGCCGCGAACCGCCGGTAGCGCTCCGGATCGTCGTCGACGATCGACTCCGGCCGCCCGTGCCGCTCGGCCCGCAATTCGCTCGCATAGGTGAGCGCGAAGCCCTTGCGCCACACGTCGAGCAAGTCGTCGCCGTCGGTCATCGGCAGCGCGTGGCCGAGCAGCGTCGGCGCCGCCCGCGCCACCGCGTCCACCGCGCGCGCCCGCGCGCCCTCGTCCGCCGCCCAGGCGAGGCGCGAAGGCTGCGCGAACCGCGCCCAGACCGAGACGTCGCCCGCCTCGGGCCCGGTCAGCCGCGCGAAATCCGCCTCGCTCAGCACCGCATATTTGGCGGCCAGCCCCGCATGCTCGAACGGGAAGACGTTGGGCGGCACCAGCCGGTTGGCCAGCGCCAACCAGCCGCGCCCGTAAGCCGCGCGGTAATCCGACACGATCAGGTAGAAATCGAGCATCAGCCCTTCGAGCGCGCGCTGCCGCAGGCACGAGCCGTAGAACAGGACGGCCCGCGCCGCCCCCGGATATTCCGCGGCGATCGCGGCGGCCATCGCCGCGACGCGCGCATCGACCGGCTCGCTGAGTTCGGCGGCGACGAGGGCGTGGAGGCGCGTCATCGCCCTTCCTTATCGCCGGCCGCGCGAAATCCCTACAGCCGCCGGCAACCCGGCTTGCCGCCTAGGCCGCCAGCCGCAGGAACGGCACCGGCGCGGTCGGCCGCAGCACGATCGGGCGCTCGTCATTGGCTTCGAACATCTCGCCGTCGAGGATCACGCTCGACGAGCTGCCCTCGATCCTTATCTCGTCGCCGCGCGAGAAGTGGACGCCGCGGATGCGGTGCAGGCCCAAGCGGCCGCGGACCGCGGCGAGCAGCGCGACCAGGATCGAGAACAGGTTGCGCTCGATCACCAGCACCTGCATCGCCCCGGCGCGCGGCCCGCCGCCGGTCATGCTGCTGTTCAAGAGCAGCCGCTCCAGCGTCGTCACCATGACGAAGGCGAGCTTGCCCTGCATCGCCCCGCTCCTGGTGACGCTGACCTTGATCGGCGCCCATTTCGCCGGCAGCAGCCGCGAGCGCCGGCCGACGATCACCGAAACCAGCCCCATCAGGAAGGTGAGCCCGTGCGCCGCCCAATTGGGCAGGCCGAGCGGGTAGATCTTGTGGCGGCAATAGAGGATCGTGTCGGCGAGCCCGGCGCCCCCTAAGAACATGCCGAGCACCGGCCGCTGCTCGCCGGCGCCGCCGCCTCCCCTGGTCAGCTCGATCAGCTCGCGCGAGACGATGTGCGGCACCAGGTCGGTGCGGACCAGGTCGAGCACCCGCTCGAGCGCCTCGATCGGGTCGCCGGCGGCGCCGAGATCGCGGGCGATCAGATTGGTCTTGCCGTTGGGCAGCACCGCCACCGGCGGCGGCGTCACCCCGAAATGGCCGCCATGGTAGATTTCGGTCAGCGCCGCCTGGACGGTGCCGTCGCCGCCGTTGATCACCAGCACCTGGGGCCTGACCCGGGCGATCGTCCGCAAGGCCTCGGCGATCTGGCCGACATCCTCGACCTCGTAGTGGAAGATGTCGCGGTGCCGCGCGCAGAACGCGCGCACCTCGGGGAGCAGCGACCGGTTGCCGGTCGATTTGGGATTGGAGAGGAGCGCGACCGACGTCATCCGTTGGCCGGGCGGATCGACAGGCCGTAGCGGTAGTTCAAGACGACGTTCACGCCGAGCACGTTCTCGCCGACATTGACGGCGACGTCGCCGAAGCTCGGCCTGAGGTGCAGCAGCGACAGCCGCGGGTTGCGCGAGAAGCCGCCGCCGTCGCCCCAGTCGCCGCGGGCATTGTCGCCGTCGACGTCGTGGCGGACCGCGATCGCATATTGGCCGGGGCGCGGCACCGCGATGCAGACCCGCATCGGCCCGTTTGGCGTGACCGGCACGTTGATCTTGCGCATCGTCTGGCCGCGCGCGAGGAACGTGCTCGGATTGCCGTACAGCGCGACCCGGATGTTGCCGGTGCGCTGGGACAGGCCGATGACGTTGACGAGGACCGAGGGATGGCCGGCGCGGCAGGCGGCGGCATCGGCGCCGAGCTGCGCCCAAGCGGGGCCCGCGAGCGCGCCCGGCGCCAGCAACAGCAGGCCCGCTCGTAGCGAAAGCTTCAACAACATGACAAGCTCTACTCCGGGGTCTTGTGCCGAGCCCGCGGGGCCCGGCCGGTTGGTGTCATTCCCCCATGGCTGTCACATCGTCACCGCTTGCGGCCAAAATGTGGTCAAGACGCGTCGAAAAGGCGGAGTCGTCCGTGCTGGAGCACTTGCGTCCACCCGAGGTCGGAGGACAAATCCACGTCGTCCTGACGAAAATTGAACAGGTCGCCATGTCCCCCGGACATGGCTGCGGAGTGCGGGGCACTCCGCACCTGTTCAATCGACCCATGAACACGGAGATGGCGGGTTCGCGAGGGCGGTGTTCATGGATGCTGAATCAAGTTCAGCATGACGTGGCAAAGAGCAGCGTTGCTAGAGCCGCCTGATCCGCGGCTGCGCCGGCGGCGTCGCCATCAATTCGGTCAATGGAAACCAACGCGGCGACGCCGGTTAGCGCCCCGGCATCGCCATGAAGTGCATTTGAAAATAGCCCCTGCATGACGTCTCCCGTGCTCGAAAAACAGGGACAGTCCCTATTTTTCAAGCCTTTTGGCCCGCACAGATCGCCTAACCCGCGGAGGAACTCCCATGGCCCTATCCAGCCCCGTTTATCAATTCCCCATGGATGACCGTGCGCTCACGCTGGTCGGCCGGATCACGCTGATCTGGGCTCAGATCGATTTCCAAATCGATGGTATCTTGATGGGCCTGCATGGCATCGACGCAGATCAGCTCGAAAGCTTATTTGGCAGCTCGACCGTCGGTCGAAAAATCACTGGCGTGAAACGTGCCGTTCACCGGGCTGCGAACCAGGATGTTCGGGCAGCTCTGACGGCATTCTGCGAGGCAACGGCGACGTGCATCGCGGACCGCAACTTGATGACGCACGGCATGTGGGGCTGGGTTTGGAATGAGGAAGGCCGATGGGAAGCGTGCGCCGTCAACCACCGTCGCAAGAACGCGCTGTCCGTGGACCAATTAGAAGATCTCCATGAGCGAGTTGTGGCCGCTGCACTGAAGGCGGACGAAGCGCATTCTCTTATTACGACAGGCACCTCGCCGCCCGAGACACGTAATCGCGCGGTAGCCTATTCGCCCTTTCCTCCTGAAACCGCGCCTTGTGGACCACCCCCGAGATACGACCGCTAATTGTCGTCGCATCGCGACCCCAATGCATCACGCCGCCTTGAGCGCCGTCAATGGCACGCCCAAGGTTTCGAGCGTGGTCAGGTCGAGCTTGCTCGCGCCGTCGATGTCGAGGCCGACGATCGACCCATCCGCGGCGAAATCGGCATTGACGCCCGGCGCGACTTCGCGGGTCCCGGCGCCGGGGCCGGCCTTCAGCTCGATATAGAGGCTGTCGGTCTCGGAATAGTAATGCAGCTTCATCACGGCTCCTTGCGGAAGTTGCGGTCGAGGAACGCGTTGTGCACCGTCTCGCCGTCCTCCAACGTCACCACTCTTGGCACATGTGGCTCGTCGTCGCCCGCGAAAGTAACGTCGATCCAGAAACGGATGCGACCGTCAGTCTGGGTTTCGCTGCGGATCGGCGCAGCGATCGCCGCCTCGCACCAAGCCCGGTCGATGTAGGGCCGCTTGCGGAGCACCTGCTCCTCGAAGTACCGCGTCGTCTTCAGACTGCCTTCCCCGCCACCGCCTTCGCGACGAGCTCCGGCTCCTTGCCGATCACCTTCAGATAAGCCCGCACCGCCGGCGGCGGCATGTGGCGGCCGATCTCGTACTGGCGGATGTTGGCGAGCGGGATGCCATAGGTCCGCGCGAACCCCTCCTGGCTGAGCCCGAGCCGGTTGCGCAGCATCCGGATCCGCCGGCCCATCTGCCCGCGCTCGACACCCGCAACGCTGACGTCCCGGTCTTCCGGATCATTCGGATCCGCCGGGATCGCGATCATAGTCTCCTTGTTCACCTGCATTGCTCCTTCGCACCGAAATTACCCCGCGATTAGCGCAAATGTGATATCCATAATATTCATTTCCATTGGATATGGGGGAGGCAGCTTGCCAAAGGAACGAAAGCGAGCTCCCTCCTCTTTGGACGGGGACTATTTTCGTACCGACAAAAAATATTGCATTGCCGATTTTATGTCGGTACAATAAATGAAGATCGAGTTCGATCCGAAGAAGGAGGCGCGCAATCGAGCCCGGCACAAAATGGGTTTCGCCGGCGCCGAAGCGATGTTCGACGGCTTCCACATCGACGATGAGGACGACCGGGAAGATTATCGGGAAACGCGGTTCGTGACGCTTGGACGCATCGGCCGGCAGGTCGTCGTCTGTGTCTGGACCCCGCGCGGCGACAAGGCCCGCATCATAAGCCTCAGGAAGGCGGACAAGGATGAGCGAGAAATCTACCATCTCTACCGGCCCTGACCGCGACGACCCGCCGCGCTTCACCCGCGAGATGGCCGAGCGCGGCCGCCACATGGTCGGCGATCGGGTGATCCGCGAAGCCCGCCCGCGCGGCCGTCCGCCCAAGGAAGCCGGCGAGCGTAAGGAGAAGGTGACGCTGCGCCTGTCGCCGGAAGTCCTGTCCTACTTCCGCGCGCAGGGGACGGGCTGGCAGACGCGGATCGACCTATTGCTGACCGACCATGTCCGGACGTCAGCACTGCCGGGCGGGAAGGTGCCGTTTCGGAAGCGCGCCTCGCGCTGAGGCTGCGTCGGAATTGGAAATCCGACCGGCCCTGAGGCGGATGCCCGTCCCGACATCCGGAACCTCAGCCACCGATATTCCGCATCGCAACGTCTCTCCGCGTGCGCTTTCCACGCCCACCCCTCTGTTCCGCTGGACTGTCCCGCCCGGACCGAAGTACCACTTCGGTCCGATGACCCCGATGAACCAAATCGACCGCTACCTCGCCAAGCTGATCCTCGTGCCCCTGATCGGCACGCTCTGCCTTGCGGCGATGCTGCTGATCCTCGACCGGATGCTGCGATTGTTCGATTTCGTCGTCTCGGAAGGCGGGCCGGTGACGGTGGTGTGGCGGATGCTCGCCAACCTCATTCCCGAATATCTCGGCCTCGCGATTCCGGTCGGGCTGACGCTCGGCATCCTGCTCGCCTTCCGCAAGCTCGCGCTCTCCTCGGAGCTCGACACGTTGCGCGCGATCGGGCTCGGCTACGGGCGGCTGCTGCGCGTGCCTTACGCTTATGCGCTGGTGCTGCTCGCGTGCAATTTCGCGATCGTCGGCTTCCTCCAGCCCTACGCCCAATATGCCTATCAGAATCTGCGCTTCGAACTGAGCTCGGGCGCATTGGGCGCCTCGATCAAGGTCGGCGAGTTCACCAATCTCGGCCGCCGCATGACGCTGCGCGTCGAGCATAGCGAAAATCACGGCACCGACCTCTACGGCGTCTTCCTGCGCATCGCCAGCCGCGGCGGCAGGACGCTCGCGGTCAGCGCCGAGCGCGGCCGGTTCCTCAGGACCGACGATCCCGACACCATCCTGTTTCGCCTGACCAACGGCCGGCTGGTCCATGACGCGCCGGGCTATCGCGTGCCGCGGGTGCTGAGCTTCGTCGCCCACGATCTGCCGATCAACATGCCGGCGATCGAGAATTTCCGCGGCCGCGGCGACGGCACCAAGGAGCTCACCATCCCCGAATTGTGGCGGCTCGGCGGCGATCCGCATCTGCCGTTGGCGCGGCGCAACGCGATCCGCGCCAATCTCCATTTCCGGCTGGTCGAGGTGGCGATGATGCTGCTGGTGCCGTTGCTCGCGGTGGCGCTGGCGGTGCCGCCCAAGCGCAGCACCTCGGGCCTCGGCATCTTCGTCTCGATCGTGTTCGTCGTCACCTATCACAAGGTCAATCAATATGCCGAGCAGATGGGGGCGCTGGGGCGGGTCGACCCGCCGGTCGCCTTGTGGGCGCCGTTCCTCGTCTTCGCCGGGCTGATGGTCTGGATGTACTGGACCCTCGCCCACGTCCCCGGCGGCCAGCCGATCGGCGCCCTCGAGCGCGCCTTCGCGAAGGCGGTCAAGCTGGTCGGCCGGCTGGTCCGGCGCGGCCGGCGGCGCGGCCTCGCCGCCTCATGATCAACCTGCAATTCTTTCCCTCGCGCCGGATCGCGCTCTACATGGTGCGGCTGTTCATGGTGCGCAGCGCCGCCGTCCTCGTCGCCCTGGTCGCCATTTTGATGATGCTCGATCTGCTCGGCAAATCGGGCAGCATCCTCGCTTATCCCGGCAATGGCGACGCCGAGCTGTGGCGCTACGTCGCCTTGCGCCTGCCCCAGCTCGTCGCCCGCTTCCTGCCCTTCGCGGTGCTGCTCGGCACCTTGATCACCTTCGCCGGATTGAACCAGAACAGCGAGATCATCTCGATGAAGGCGGCGGGGATTTCCGCGCACCAGATCATCGCCCCGCTGATCCTCGCCGCGGCCCTGATCGCGGCCGGCCATTTCGCGTTCACCGAGCGGTTCGTGACCCGCGCCAGCGCCACGCTGAGCGCATGGGACGCCGCCGATTTCGGGCCGATCCCGCGCGAAAGCAACGTCCAGAGCAACGTCGCCCTGGTCCATGGCGGCGACCTCATCTTCGCCGACCGCGTCAGCGGCCGGGGGCGGAACGTGCGTCTCGCCGGCATCACCATCTACGGCCGCGGCGGCGGCACGCTGCGGCGCATCCTCGCTGCCCGGACCGGCGCCGCGGCGGCCGGCGGCGGCTGGGTGCTGCGCGACGCGGCCCTGTTCTCGGTCGACACGGGCACGCTGCGGCGGATCGCCGCGATCCGCCTCGGCCGCGACATCACCCCCGACGAGTTCACCCTCGCCCGCGTCAATCCCGACGAACAGGATTTCTGGCAATTGCGGCGCTCGATCGCCGAACTGAAGGCCGCCAACCGCCCGACCGCGGCCCTCGAGGCGAGCCTCTGGCACAAGATCGCCGGTCCGTTCTCGACGGTGCTGATGCCGCTGCTCGCCGCGGTCGCCGCCTTCGGCCTCGCCCGCTCCGGCCAGCTGATGGTCCGCGCGGTGATCGGCATGGCTTTGGGGTTCGCCTATTTCGTCGCCGACAATTTCGCGATCGCGATGGGCAATCTCGGCGCCTATCCGCCCTTCCTCGCCGCCTGGGGGCCGTTCCTTTTGTTCCTGCTGGTCGGCGAAGCGGTGCTGATCCGGACGGAGGAATGAACGAGGACGCCGCTCCCGCGGTCACCCGCGGCGAGGTCGCGCGCGGCGCCGGCCTCGCCGGCCTTTCCCGCATGGGGGCGCTGATCGAGGCGCTGGCGCAGCCGCTCTACACCTGGCTGTTCGGGATCGCCGCCTACGGCATCTATGTCGTTTTGTGGGGCACGGTCAGCCTCGCCACCAACATCGTCCATCTGTCGATGCCGCTCGCGCTGCAGCGGGTCGTGCCGACCGAGGAGAACGAGGCGGCGCACGGCGCGGTCAAGCTCGCTCTGCTGATCGCGCTCGTCCCGTCGAGCCTGATCGCGCTCATCGTCACGCTCAACGCCGGGGCGATCGCCGCGATCTTCTCGGTCGCGCCCGAGGATGCGCCGCAGCTGCCCCAGGCGGTCGCCCTGTTCGCCTGGGCGCTGCCGTTATGGACGTTCGTCGAGGTCGCCACCTCGGCCGCCCGCGCCCGGCGCGCCTTCGGCCCCGAGATCCGCCTGCGCATCTTCTGGGAGCAGATCGCGCGGATCGTGTTCGCATTGGGTTTCTTCCTGCTCGGCGCCGGCTCGATCGGGCTGATGGCGGCGCACCTGTGCTCGCTGGCGATGACCGCCTTGCTCTCGGTCCGGCTGCTCGGCCGCTATTACGACCTAAAGCTGCTGCTCGCCGCGCCGCTGCCGCGCGGCCTCGTCCGCAACCTCCTCGTCACCGGCCTCGGCCTCTTGCCCTCCAACCTCGCCCGCCGCGCCCTGATCGACGCGCCGCCGGTGGTGCTCAATCTGATGCTGCCCGGCGCGCGCGGCGCCTCGGCCGCCGCCTTGTTCGAGATCGCGCGCAAGATCTCGACCGTGCCGCTGATCGTCCGCCAGGCTTTCCAGTACGTGCTCGGGCCCTTGTCCTCGGCCCAGGCCCATGTCGACCGCGCCCAGGTCGCCCCGCTCTACCATTTCGCCAGCCGCGTCTCGACCGCGCTCGTCGTGCCGCTCGCCGGCCTGCTCGTCTTCGCCGGCGTCGACGTGCTCAGCCTCTACCGCCCCGAGGCCCGATCCGCCTTGCCCCTCCTGTTCATCCTGGTCGGCGCCCGCGCGATCGAGGCGATCGTCGGCCCGGCTTCGGCGATCGTCGAGATGATCGGCCACCGGGCGCTGCCGCTCCTGAACAGCTTCATCGCCATCGCCCTGTGGATCGCCCTCGCCGCCTGGCTGACGCCCGCTTACGGCGCGCTCGGCATGGCGATCGCGATCGGCGCCGCCACCATCGCCTCGACCTACGCCGCGACGATCCAGCTGCAGATCAGCGACGGCCTCACCCCGTTCGACCGCAACCTCTTCCAGGCCCTCGCTTTGGCCCTCGCCGGCTGCGCCCTGATGGCGCTCGCCGAGCAAATTCTGCACGGCCCCGCCCGCTTCACCGCCTGCGCGGCCTTGTGGGCGGCGACGAGCTGGCTGACGTTGCGCTATGGCCTCACCCGCGACGACCGGCTGGCGCTGGGCGGGCTGGCGCGGCGGCTGCGGCTGGTGTGAGGCGCTTCGACATTTGCATCCTGGCTTCCGGATCGACATGACGTCGTGGCGATGATAAGCTAGCCTGGCGCTTGCGAATACCTTCGGGAAAGCAGCCCCGCAGACCTCCCCAAGTCGTGGTGATCCTCTGATACTCGGTGTATTCATGCCGCTAAGCTGCCCGCAAGTTCGAGGAGTCGACCAATGCATGCCAACGGCATCCTGCTGAAACGCCTCTTCACCGCCCTTGGCGAGCATGACCACCTCGCGATGGCGTCCTGCTATCATCCCAAGGCACGCTTTCGCGACATCGCCTTCAACCTGCGCGGGGCCGATGAGATCTACGACATGTGGCGCATGATCTGCAGCGGCGACATTGAGGTGGAGTTCGAGGTGCTCGAGGCGGACGATCGCGCCGGCCGAGTCAGGCTCGTCGATACCTATACCTTCGGCGCCTCGAAGGACCCGCCCAAGCCCGGCCGCCGCGTCCGCAACGCGATCGACTCCCGATTCCAGTTCGAAGACGGCCTGATCGTGCGTCACGAGGACGATTGCGATGCGAAGGTGTGGGCAAAACAGGCGATGGGCGATGGGGTGGGCGCCTTCCTCGCCAGCCGCATCCGCCTCATGCGGAGCCTCGTGGCCAACGCCAAGCTCACCAAATTCGTCAGGACTAACCCCGAGTAGAGCCAGCCGCCGAGCTACAGATGGCGGCCGTCGGGGGCGGCGAGGGCTGGTTTGAGGCACTTCGAGACTTGCCTTCCAGCAAGTGGCCCGGCCTCCGAGCGAATGGCCGAAGCAATGCCCGATTTGCGCCCGTCCCGGTCGTTCGAGTTGTTTGTTTGCCGGCCTGAAGCGGACATCGATTTGCTGGAGATGGGGGACGATCCGAACCGCGAAGCGAACCCTTTCTTTGTTCTAGCTCCGATCGCGATCTACCGGAAATTCTACGCCGATCTGGGAAATCCAGCTAAGCACGACCAATAGACGAAGGGGTCAGGACCGGGCATGCAAATATCATTGCTGGACGCGAAATCTGTCGCGCGACGTCTGTCGGCGCTCATCGAGAAGCATGATCGCATTTCGATAGCGGTCGCCTGGGGCGGCATCATGCCGGTCGCCGGGACCCTGCTCGCTAACAAGTCCAAATTTGAATCCATTCTTCTCGGGGTGGACTTCTCCGCGACGGATCCGGATCTCATTGACCGCTTGGTCGGCGTTCCAAACGCCTTCGTCGCGAGGAACCGCCCGGGCTGTTTCCACCCCAAGATCTTCTACTTCCAGTCCGACACCAAGGCCGAGGCGATCGTCGGCAGCGCCAACTTCACCGGGGGGGGCCTCAGCTCAAACCTTGAGGCCAGCGTTCACGTCAAGGGCACTGCTGACGACGTCTTTTTCGAGCAGGTGCGGGACCAGCTGGCGCGCTACAAGCCCCTACATCTCCCGATTACCAAGGCGCTGGCCGAGAGTTACCGACGTCAATCCAAGGCTGCCGGCACCACTCCGAGGCCAAGAAATCCGGTCCTGCCGGGGGAAGTCAAAGACTGGGCGCGCATCAATTCGCCGCTCGCCACCATGTCCTGGAAGGAGTTCGTCAAACGCGCTCGGCAGGATCTTCATCACGACTTTGAAAAGCGCATGAAGCTGGTCCGTGCGGTCCAGCAGATGTTCTTCAAGGCCCCCTCCCTTGGCAACCTTTCCGCCGCCGAATGGAAGGGTATCGCAGGCGTTCTCGGCGACGTGGAAGCGGGTGCTGCCGGTCTCAACGGCCTCGAATGGGGCTGGTTCGGATCCATGGGTGGCGCTGGCACCTTCGCCGAGCTGATTGGATCGCAAGACCCGGCACTTGCGAAGGCCCTGGACTGGATTCCCAAGCGTGGCGACGTCACCCAAGCCCAGTTCAACGACTATGCCGAGGCCTTCACCGCCGCGTTCTCGGGATCCTCGCGGACCGCCCGTCTTGCACCCGCCACGCGGCTCCTCGCTATGAAACGCCCCGACTTCTTCATCTGCGTAAACGGCGGCAACAAACCAGCCCTTGCCGCGGCACTCGCGTTCGCGCCCACCACGCTCAGGCTCAACAATTATTGGGCGCGCGTGATCGAGCCCATCCAGCAGGCCCCCTGGTACAACACGCCTCGCCCGGCGGGACGGGACATGGAGTTGTGGGACGCGCGCGTCGCCATGCTCGATGCTATCTATTATTGACCCCCCGCCAAGTGAGAGCCTCGCGAACCAGGGCGGGCTGACCCTTCTTTCATTAGGGACCATCTATGGCTGAAGGCGATACATACCCGTGGGCCGGCACCTTCGACGATCTCGCTCCGGACGATCGGCTCTCGGTCGCTCAGCTCGTGGTCGATGGAGGCGCCGTCTTAGGCACCGTGAACCAGATCGCCGCGCGGCTGAAGAACGCGCGAACCCTCGTGTTGCTTCGCGAGGAAGGGACCGACCGCATTGTCGGCGTCGCCTCGCTGAAGAACCCGGATCGACGTTATCGGCTAAAGAAATTCGCCGACGCCGGCATCGCGATCGCCGGCTATGAGGACGCGCCCGAACTAGGCTATGTCGTGGTCGCCAAAGACATGCGTGGCAAGCAACTCTCTGGCGGCCTTGTCGACCTGATCGCGAAGGAGATCCGCGAACCTACTTTCGCCACGACCGACAGCGACACCATGAAGAACAACCTATCCAGATCGGGGTTCAGCAGGGTCGGGCGGGAGTGGCAGGGTCAAAAGGGCGCATTGTCGCTTTGGACACTCACTCCCCGCTAAGGCGGAAAAGTTGCTCCCGGAGCGCCGCGTTCCACAGGCCTGCCCTTCCTTAAAGTGGCGACGAGGATGTCCGCTTCCCCACCCGGTATCGAAATCGGACAGGCGGTAAACGGCCAGTTTCGGACGAGGGCGGGGGCCGGCAAGGCAGGCAATGGCGCTGCTCTCTATTCCGGCTGGGTCGGCAATGCTAATCGCCCCGCAATGACCGACAACCCCGTCCTCGCCTACGGCTCTTGGCTCGCCGAAACGCCCGCCGACTGGCCCGAGGCGGCGTGGCAGGCGGCCCATCGTGCCTTCATCGACACCATCGCCGTCGCCGTCCCCGGTGCCGCCGAGCCGGTGACGCGGCGGGTGTTCGAGGCCGTGCGGGGCTGGGGCGAAGGCAGCTCGACCGCCCTTCTGCAGGGCGCCCGCCTGCCCGCGCCCTGGGCCGCCCTGGTCAACGGCACGGCCGCCCACGCGCTCGATTTCGACGACAATTTCGATCCCGCCAAGGCCCATGCCAGCGCCGTTCTCGTCCCCGCCATCCTCGCTCTGGCCGAGCAGGAGGGCGCCGGCGGGCGGGCCTGCCTCGATGCTTACATCACCGGGCTGCAGATCCTCGGCCGGGTCGGCCAGGGGGTGAACCCCGCCCACCGCAATCGCGGCTGGCATGCTACCGCCACAGTCGGCGCGATCGCCGCCGCCGCGGCCTGCGCGCGGCTGCTCGGGCTTGACGCCGACAAGGCCGCGTTCGCGGTCTCGCTCGCGACCAGCATGGCGGCGGGGTTCATGAGCCAGTTCGGCACCATGGCAAAGCCGCTCCACGCCGGCCTCGCCGCCAAATCGGGCATCCTCGCCGCGAGCCTGGCTCGCGCCGGGATCGACGCCGGCCTCGACACGTTGGACGGGCCGACGGGGATGAACCGGCTGATGGTCGGCCCCGATTACGAGCAGCTGCGCGACACACTGGCCCATATCGAGCACGGCCAGAATTTGCGCTTCGAGACCGACAATGTCGGCGCGCCTTTGCTTATCCTCTCCAGCGGCCTCAAGCAGAAGCGCTTCCCCAATTGCGGCAGCGCCCACCGCGCGATGGACGGCCTCGCCGCGCTCCGCGAGGCGCACGGCTTCGCCGCAGCCGAGGTCGAGGCGGTCCATGTCCGCGCGCCCGTCAGCCATTTCAACAACCTCATGTACGCCGATCCCGCGGACGCGCTGCAGGCCAAATTCTCCCTGGAATACGCCCTTGCCAGCCTCCTCGTCAGGGGCGCTTGCACCCTCGCCGACTTCACCGAAGAAGCGGCCGCCGATCGCGGGGTCCGCGCCCTCTATCCGCGCATCCACCGCCACCCGGTCGACAAGGCCGAAGGCGAGTTCGCGACCGAGGTCGAAATCCTGCTCAAGGACGGCCGCCGCTTCGATACCGCCATCCCCTGGCCCGCCGGCAGCCTCGCCATGCCCTTCACCGCCGCCCAGCTCTGGGTCAAGTTCGAAGGCTGCGCCGCCCTCCTGCCGCCCGCCCGCGCCCGCGCCCTGCGCGCCGCGCTCGAGGCGCTGCCAGCGCTGGCAAAGATTGCGCCGCTGATGGCCCCGCTCTACGGGCCGCGGCCATGACCGACACGCGCTACACCGCGCTCGTCCTCGCCGCCAGCCGCGGCAATCTCGATCCGCTCGCTTTGGCCGGCGGCGTTTCCCACAAATGCTTCATCCTTATTGCCGGCCAGCCGATGCTGCGCCGGGTCGTCGCCGCGGTGATGGCGTCGGGGCGGGTCGGCCGCACCATCGTCGCGATCGAGCCCGCCAGCATCGCCGAGGCCAAAGAGATCCTCGCCCCGCTGCCGAACGCGGACGCAATCGAATATGTCGCCTCGCGCGAGAATATCGGCGCCAGCGTCGCCGCCGTCGCTACGCCGGACATGCTGCCCCTGATCGTCACCACCGGCGACAACGCGCTCCACACGCCCGAGATGGTCCGCTATTTCTGCGACGCGCTCGACGATCTCGCCGAGGACGGCGCGCTCGGCCTCACCCCGGCTGAGACCGTGCTCGACGCCTATCCCGAGGGGAATCGCGCCTTCCACCGTTTCCGCGACGGCGCCTTTTCGAGCTGCAACCTCTACGCCTTGCTGACCGAGCGCGCGCTCAATGCGCCGCGGGTGTTCAATTCGGGCGGCCAGTTCGGCAAGAAGCCGAAGCGGCTGATCGGGGCGTTCGGCCTCGTCGCCTTCCTCATGTACAAGAGCCGCCTCTTCACGCTGCGGACGGTGCTGAACGCGCTCTCGCGCACCATCGGCCTGCGGACCGCGCCGGTGCTGATGCCGTTCGCGGAAGGGCCGATCGACGTCGACCGGATGCAGGACTGGCAGCTCGCCAACCGCATCGTCGCCGCGCGCGAGGCCGCGTAACCGCCCAAAAACCGCCTTATTGCAAGTTCATGACCCGCTCATATATCGGGGCGCAAAGGCGCTCCCCTTCGCCGCCCGGGCGCGCTACAAGGAAAATTCGTGAAGACCGCACAGACCCTCCGCCCGTCTTTCTGGAGACGCGAGCATCATCTCGACAAGATGAGCCACCGCGAGCTCGTCGTCGCCTATTTCCAATATCCGGCGATCATCGCCTATCTGGCGCTGAGCCTCGCCGCGATCGGCGCCTTCGCCTGGCGCCCGGCGCCGCTCGCGCCGACTTTGCTCAGCATCGCCGCGGCGAGCCTCGTCTACCCGCTCTTCTGGTATTTGCTGCACCGCCACGTCCTCCACAGCCGCTGGATGTGGAAGCACAAATGGCTGTCGCCGACCTGGAAGCGGATCCATTACGACCATCACCAGGATCCCAACCATCTCGAAGTGCTGTTCGGCGCGCTCCACACCACGCTGCCGACGATCGCCTTGGGCGTGATCCCCCTGGGCTGGGCGATCGGCCTCCCCTGGCACGCCCAGTTCGGCGCGGCGGCGGCGGCGCTGGCGACGGGGCTGCTCACCACCTGCTTCTACGAATATGTCCACTGCATCCAGCACCTCGCCTACAAGCCCAAATCGAAGATGCTGGCCGACATGAAGCGCCGCCACATGGCCCATCATTTCCACGACGAAAGCGGCAATTTCGGCATCACCACCTTCTTCTGGGACAAGGTCTTCCGCACCTATTACGACCGCCCCGAACGCCCAGTGAAAAGCGCGACCGTGTTCAACCTCGGCTATACCGAGGAGGTGGCGGAGCGTTATCCCTGGGTCGCCGAACTTTCCGGCGGCGTCGCCACCGGCCATCCACGGCAGCGGGAGAAGTCGGCCTGAAGTGGTACTTCAGGCCGGGCCAGACCAGAACAACGCCTCGCTTCCAGCACCTCTCCGGATGAAGGCTGAATCGCCTTTCAAGTGCATAAACAGCCACCTGCTTTTTATGCGTGCGGGCTCCGACTCTCCGCGCGCTTCAAGCGGGCGGGAGTGCGTGATCCGGCCAAGCGAGCTGACGGCGAGCGGCCCGGACGGCCGGTGAAGAGCGCCACCGTAATCTCTTCCCATTGAAGCAGGCTTCAACGGGGACCCTGAAAACCTCGGCTATACCGAGGAGGTGGCGCGGACGTATCCGTGGGTGGCCGAGCTGTCCGGCGGCGTCGCCACCGGACATCCGCGGCAGCGGGATCGGGGCTGAGGCTCAGGAGCCTAGGCGAGCAATATTGGTCCCAACCATTTTCGGCGAAAAGTGCGCTCAGCTAGAGCGTTGAAGAATGGCGTCCATAGGCGGGCTTGTGCATCCTCGACTATGGAAAAGTACTCTGGAATGCTTCGTAGGCGCCGCCAAACCAAGCCGTCATTCTGGGCGATGCAGAAATCGATCGCGAGCAAAGGGTCGAACGGCAAGGAGGGAATCCTCGGCCCCGGATATTGCATCAGAGCCTTCCACTCGCCCTCGCGAATTTCAGTGTTGGCACTAGGAAAGAACCCACTCTCGCGGGCGAAACTGTCTTGCGCGCGCCCGCCCCGCTGAAAGTGGAAAAACGGGTGTGGCTCTCGCCCTTCGAATGTGAGTTGGCCAGCAGCCCCGCCTGCGGCTTGATCGCGCGCTGGTTCCGTATCAATTCGCCAATGATCCTGCAGCTCTATCAGTGCGTCGCCCGCAACAAGCAGTGCGTCTATTCTAACTTGAAAGTCCGCTGCCTTGGGGGGCTTTCCTTGCTCACCAGCCACATATTCAAAGCTCAGATATGACGCCTCAATTTGGCACCCGACAGGATGGAGGCCTTGGTCGCGGGGTCGCGGAAGTGGCATCCGGGTGGCGGTGATGGCCTTGTGACCTTGCCACTCCTGGTGAAATCGAGCACTCTGCCCGAACAGGAACTCCGCCGTCGCCGCCGTCGCGGGTTCGCGTCTGACCACGTCAGCGAATCGATGCAATTCACCAGGCAGTTCTGCCCAACTCATGTTGGGGTCTTGCGCGCGAGCAAGCTGAGCCGCTCTAGGTCGTCTTTATCCAGACGGGCATCGCCTGCCGCTCTAACGGCGGGTCCCAGGGCAGCATATAACGGATCGAGCCAATCTGGCAGCTTGGAGCGGGACTTAAACCTCACTGATCGTGCGGGATCCAGAGGCAAGAATTCGCCGGTGTGTTCCAGGGTCAATGAACAGTGTCTCCATGGGCGATCCCCCCAGCTGCCCGTGGGCATCGAGAGCGCTACAAGCTGTGAAAATCGATCTGAGAGCCGCGCAAAGCGCTCTCCTATGGAATTGCCGGCCAGGGGTGTGCAATCACCACCGAGTTCAGCCCACCAAGCTTCCAAGCCCCGAGCCCACCACCGCTGAAAATATTGCGCTGCGACGCCTTGGTACTTTGCTTGTTCCAACTCAGCCAATACCGCTGCCCATCCGCTCGAGGCGTGACGATCAAGGCCGAGGCGGATGGCCAGAAGGTCTTCGTTGATCAAAAAGCCGGGATGCATCAACGCGCGAACCAAAGGCATTGCTCTAAGATAGGTGCGATCGGCGATAGCGAGGTCCTCGGCGAAGGTCGGATGACCCCACGCCTCCCAAATCTCCTCGTTAAGGCCTAACACTCCTGATGCGCTGACGCTTTCCCCCACAGCCGAATAGACTGCGGCCACACCCCGCAGCTTCGACCGAACCGCATCCAAAGTCGCGGCGGCCACACCGTCCTTGTCGATTTTCAAATCGAAGAGGTCGTCGCTGCTAGTGTCGTGCCCGATATTCTGCTCCACTTTCGTACGATATGAGAACCGCACAATTGGGAACGATGGTATGTCCTGCCGCTGCTGGGCCACCCTCATGTCCTGGGACAACCCTGGCCCCGTGCTTTGCATGCCTGTTTCGTTGGATAGATCCACGTCCATCAGCACGCCGGTGGGTCGCAGCGCATTTGCGTTTAGCAGGGCCTTCGCGTCGGTCGCGGAAATTCCCGTTATGAGCAGGTCATCTGCGACGGTCAGTGCGTTGGCAAACGCCGCTCGCTCCTCACCACTGTCATCGACGAATAACCACTCAATCAAGATCATCCTCCCCGCCTGGAAGCCTCACTTCGAAACACGTCGTGTAGCCTTCGGGTGGATCAATAACTTCAACTGTTCCTCCAGCCTTCGATACGATCTGATGGACAATCCACAACCCCAGGCCTGTTCCGGTCATTTCTTCCACAGTGCTAGCCGTGGTGGGCGCTGCAGCTCTCGTCGTAAAAAAGAGATCAAAGATTCGCCCTCGGTTTTCGGGAGGAATCCCGTCTCCAGTGTCAGAGAAACGCAAGGCAACAAAACCATCATCGTCGCGCTCAGCCTCTATGTGAATTCTTCGAGCCAGGCTGGTTCGGCGCATTGCCTTGGCGGAGTTTGAGTAGAAGTTGAGAAGCAGCGAAGCCACCTCGGCTCGATGTAAAGGCTGGGTATACAAAGCATCAAACGCTGGGGTCTCAATGGACACTCGTATTTCGCTCTTTGCCGCGAGCTGCGTCATCCCGCGCTCGAACTCCTCAATTGTTCTGCTCACGCTTACCGGAGCAAGTTCGCGCGCCGACCGCGCCGATGCCAGTTCATTCAAATAGGAAGTGAGCGCGTCGAGGCGGTCAAGCATAACGCGGGCACGCGTGGTCAAGTCTGCGAAGGCATTGTCGTTACCCTTTGCCTCGAGCGCCACGTCAAAGACCGTCTTGAAATCCAATCTGACGGCCTGGAAGGTCATGCCAGTCTCGTGGCTGAACTCTGCTGCGGTTAGGCCCAGCGTCGCTAGCAGGCGAAGGAGAGCCGCCTCGTCTGCTAACTCTGCCTTGGCGCCTTCAATAACGCTTTCAGCTTCGCCGAGAAGCTTTACGACAGTTTCCACAGCGGAGGTCGCGGTGCCCCCTGGGACCTGCTGTTCCGGCCCTGTCCCTACGGCTTCGCGCGCCTTCCTAGACGCTTCGCGTAACCTGCTCAGGTACCGTTCGGTCGGTTGCGTCCCCGAACCTCCGGCGCGGACCTTACGGCCGCGTTCCTCTGCGATCTTGCGAGCTGCGGTTATGAGGACGGTCGTTGCGAGTCCTCGTAGCTCACTGAACGCGGAGGTTTCTATGAGGCCCTCACGAGAGGTGTGCTCCTCAAAGTTTCGACCCTCCGGGTCATACACATCAATAACGCCAAAGAAATTGCGGTTCGCTATAGGAATAAGAAGACTACGACGAGAATAGGCCTCATCCAGTCGAAGCCAATCATTATCCGAGTCTCCATACGGCACAACTCTAAAGTCGTTGCGGTATAGTCGAATACCGCCCTCCTGGAACAAGACCTCCCGTATACGAGTATAGATCAATCCCGAAAACTCAGTCGGATCAAGAATCGCGTAGTGCGCTTTCATCCAGGCGTTGCGTAGATGAGCATAGGGCGGGGGCGATTTCTCCTCGAGATGCTCATGGTGAACCGGCTCCCAGCGGGTGTCGGCGAGGTATTTGTTTTGCGTCATTCTCCATTCCGCGACACCATCCTCGTCGACACGGAACTCAATGACGGCGTGCATGTGATCCAGGATTTCCGTTTGAAAATCCGAAACCAGCTCCGGATCGGAAAAGCGTTCTCCCACGCGCCAAAACCCGACCTCGAAGCCAGGGTCCGCATTTGGTCGTTGGGCAACGGGGGCAACCGGAAATGGCTGCAAGAGGTTCATCACTCCTCGCCAGGACCGACGAATCTGGGATTCAGACCAATCGTCCCTCAGTGCACGAATTTGGAGTTCGGTTCCGGGATGCCGAGGCCCAATTTCCTCGAGCAGAACCGGGATCTCCTCGAGTGCTCGCCCACGTTGGAAGTTTCTCCAATTGACGGTCAACTGCAGTCCCGGCTCCCCAGCGGCTTTCCAAGTTTGGAGCGTGAGGTGACTTCCAAGCCTTTGGGTGGCGAACCTTCCAATGCCCTTGCGGCCGGCTCGTCGTCGACGGAACCGATCTGAGAGAGGCTGACGTACTTTCATATCGCTAGCGAGGCGCAGAAATCCCTCGATGAGTTCGTCCCGCGTCATGCCGGTGCCATTATCATCGATTATTATTACGCCGCCGAGGCCAAAGGTTACTTTTACCTCTGTGGCGTCCGCATCGTAACAGTTCTTCACTAGCTCAATGAGCGCTGTTTCCTGTTTGCCAACAAGTTCTCGCCCCAGCCTGTCGATCAGCGCTGCGTCGGCCGTAAATCGCAGTTCCTCCGCCATTAGCGGCCCTTCCCGCCTCGGCGAGCCTGTCGTCGCACACGAAGCTCGCAAGCAAGCTCACTGACCGCTGTCCGCCATCCCTTTCCGCATACTGGCGGGAAGAGAGCCTCATCAGCGAGGTCTGTCGCCAACTCCGGCTCACCGCTTCGAAGTGCAGCGTCAACATCCTGGAGGACCGAAAGGTCGACTGCATCTGCAAGTGGGAGCACCGGCAATTGGCGGGCATCACGAAGTTCGAATTTCAGCACCCCACCACCATAGACACGTCCAATGCGCTCTCCCGCCAGCTGGCCGAAGGTAGAGACCATGCTCAGCAGTGCAGCTGTCTGGTCCCTCTCGGTTGTATCAGGACGGAAAATAACCCGATGCAACGTATTCGTGCAGCTGAGCCCAGGTGTGACGCGAGCCAATCGCGGCCCTTGGTCGTTCATATACGAAAAGACTGCGTCGCATTCGGGACCTTGATCCACCTTCCACCAAGGGTCTCGCTTATTGAACCAAGCTGTCTTTCGGCGCTGTGACGCGTTAATAGTTGCCAGCCGTCCGCGAATCGGAGAGCCCAAACGACCCAGTGACCGAGGGGTCAAAAGCCAAGTCTTCTCTCCCTCTGCGGCAAGCTCCTTCAGCCCGCGCTTCGTAATCAAAACCCCTCGAAGGTGCCGGGCCCGCGAAACAATGGGTGAGACGTCCGCACGTGCGATACCCAGATCGACGCGCTCTTTCTCTGAGAGAAGAAATGTGCGGTTGCATCCGGTCACGGCTCCGATACTAAGCTCCGCCAATTCTCCCAAAGGTCGAGAAGCCAGCGCCAGCTTGGCGAAGGAGGCGCTCGCTCCTTCGAAATCTGACATGGGACCCCTGCCTTCAACCCAAAAGCCCCGCGCCGGCTCAGCGCAGCTGCCCTCGTCAAAGCCTTCGGCCAAAAGAAAGGCGCCCGCTTCCTCGGCGCTGCCCACCCACTGCGGCCTCTCATTGAGGCGAAGGATTTCGACCGATAGGAACCGGTCACACAATCGGCGCAGGAGTTCGGCGCCGTAGATGGTGAACAGAGCGGACGCCGGCACGACACAGGCCAGCCGCCCACCCCGCCTGAGGAAGCTGGTTGAGTGGAGCAGGAAATGGACCCAAAGGCCGGCCGCCCCAGAGACATCGAATCTCGTCCGAAGTTCGGCACGGCGGACGGGCGGGATCGCGTGGTTGCGCGTGAAGGGTGGATTCGAGAGAATAGCGTCAAATTTCTCGAACTCGGTTGGCTTCACGTTGAGGAAATCACACCAATGTGCTGCGACCGACGGCCGCACGGCTCGCTTCGAAATTGCAAATATCGCCTTCGGGTCCAAATCAAAGGCCACCAATGACAGGGCATTTTCACCCGTCAGCTCGATTGAGCGAGAAATCGCTGCATCAATCAATGCGCCGCCACCAAAACTCGGCTCCAGCACGCGCTCCCGCCCAGAGCGAATGGCCCACGAGGCGAGACAGGCGGCAGTCGAAGCGGGCGTATAGAAAACGCTGAGCTGCTCGGCAGAGGTTAGAGCGCTCGAGAGAGGAGTCATAGGCGAGTGCTACCAGCAACAGGGAATGTAGGAAACAGGAAGCTCAAGCCCATTCCGCCCCAATCCCGCTCATCCCGAGCGCACCCAAGGACAACATGCGCCTTTTTGGAGATTGCTGGACCCGTGCCCTTCGTCGACGCTCAGGACAGGACTAAGGCGACGGGGCATCCGCGGCAGCGCAAGGGCTGACGCGCGCGAGGCCGGGCAGCCGCCGCGCGGCGGCTGCCCGGAGGTTCAGCTCACGCCGTCAGTTCACCACGGCCATTCGGTCGAATCGACGATGCCGTCGCCGTTGCGGTCGAGATTGGTCCAGGCGGCGGAGCTGTAATATTCGTCGGCGCTGATCCAGCCGTCGTGATTGGCGTCGAACGCAACCCAGCTCGGCTCGTAGGCGGCCTTGTTGTAGGTCGTGTAGAAGCCGCCGCCATACCAGCAATTGGCATATTCGCGGCGGCTGATGCGGCCGTCGCCGTTCATGTCCCAGCCGCGATAGGCGCCGGCGCGATAGGCGTTCCATTCGGCATTGCTGATCCGGCCGTCGCCGTCATGGTCGATCGGGCCGTAGCCGCCGCAGGCGGTGTAGCTGTAGGCGGGATCGAAGGCGGCGGCGACCGATTCGACGTCCTGCCCCATCCCTTCGACGGTGTTGCAGGCGGCGAGCAAGGCGGCCGCGCCGGCCGCGGCGAGCAGGGGGGCGATCGAGCTGCGCATGGGGGGTTCTCCTCAAACCAGAAACCCTCGGCACCGCCCGCTCGCCAGGCGAGGACGCGGGAGGTAACTGCGCTGGGGGGCGTTGGTTCCGGGGAGCGGGGCGCGCAACCATACGGGGCCCTGTTAGCAAGTTGGAGAGGATCGGCGCGTAGCCTCTCTTCATGGCAGGGCGGATCCCCTTTTGGCGCAGGCGCGGCGGCTCGCTGCCGCCTGAATGGGCGCCCTATCTCCGCCGCGCCTTCCCCCCGGCTCAGCTGCGGCTGACGATCTGGACCGGCCTGTTGCTCGGCTTGCTCCTTTTCCAGGCGACCCGACTGTTGCAGCGCCCCTATGACGCGGCGGTACAGGCGACCGCCGAGGCCCGCGACCTCTATGCCGAGGCGCGCCGCTCGCGCGCGATCCTCGAGGAGCAGGAAGGCCCGCCGCCCACGGCGATCGCCCCCGACCGGCCCGAGCGGGTCCCCTCCGCCCCGGCCACGACCGACGAGCTGCGCGTCATCGACGGCGACACTTTCGACTATGGCGGGACGCGCGTCCGAATTGCAGACATCGACACGCCGGAAATGAATGGGCGTTGCGCCTACGAGACGGCGCTCGCGGCGCGCGCGACCCGGCGCCTCGGCGCGCTGCTCGCCGCCGGGCCGTTCGAGGTCCGGCCGCTGGCGAGCGGGCGCGACGAGGACCGCTATGGCCGTAAGCTGCGGATCGTCACGCGCGGCGGGCGCTCGCTGGGTGATGTGCTGGTGGCAGAGGGTCTCGCGCGGACCTGGACTGGGCAGCGCGAGCCTTGGTGCATGTAAAGCGCTTGAAAGCCGGCATCTCATTCTCTTCATGACGACAAAATGTCGCGCGCCCACTCATCACAAATGGGTATTATAGTCCGCAAAGTTACGCTAAGCATGGAGCAGCATGGAACCTACTCCGCTGCTGGTGATCCTCGACACTCTTCTCGGCCTGTTCGAGCGGCGGCTGCAATGGAAAGCCGACGCATCGAGAGCCGACTTGCTGCTGATCGGCAAACAGCTCCACCGCCTCAACGGCCTCTACATCCGCCTGGTCGAATCCGAGCTCGAAGCGGCGACGCGCGACCGCGTCCGCGAATAGCGGCACCGTCAAATCGGAGTCCAAATGGGAGACATATCCCGTGGAGCTATCGTCCGCATCCTGTTGAGAGGATGGCATGGACGAGGCGCAAAAAGCGCGGATCAAGAAGCGCTTCGGCGCGCGCGTGCGGCAGCTCCGCAAGGCGCGCAAGCTCTCGCAGGAGGCGCTCGCCCTGGAGGCCGGCCTCGACCGCTCCTATGTCGGCAGCATCGAGCGCGGGACAAGCAACGTCGCCTTGATCAACATTCACAGGATCGCGGAGGCGCTGGGGGTGGGAGCGGGGGAGTTGTTTGGGGAGTGAGCCACCCGAGTTACGAACGAGCAATAATTTCCCCGCCCGGATAATCCTCGACCAGTTCTCGATACATGATGACGCGACCCGGAAGCCGGGTTGCCTGCCAGCCAGTGGGAAGTGCTGCGCAGATAGCCTCGATCCCGGATCGTAAGGTCCCCGGGTCCTTGGGGACAGCTACGTTGGTCGCGGCCAATTCCGCGAGAGCATCCTCAGTCCGTTCGTGCCTAAGCGTGTAGGGAACGCTTGGCATCAATTGAGTTAGAACCTCCAGCGCCGTGGAAGGGCCGAGGGCGCCAGCCTCAAGGCCGATGTCGATGTTGATGGGATAGTTGGCGTCGAAGCCATCTTGCTTGAGTGCTGTCTTATCCCGCTTGCGTCCTGGATCGTTGCTTCCAAAGCCAGACCCATTCCACGTTGGGTGTTCCTTCCGCTTCTTGTAGTAGCCGATCAGTGCCTTTTCGAGATCCATGGCGCTGAAAACCAGCACCTCGACTGCCTTGAAACTCATTTCAGTCACGTCGAGTTTGTGCCGGCTTTGAATGGTCCAGGCATGGCGGGACAATCGCTGTCTGAGGCCGGATTCGGCGTCGGTCTTGCCCACATAGACGAGCTTGCCGTTATGGAAGAGCTGGTAAACCCCCTGAGCGTTGGGAACCGCTTGAGTGACATTGGGGAGCAGCGAGCCCTGCTCCATCCCATCAAGAATCGCGATAAGCTGCTCAAGCAAGGCGGACGGCAGATCAAATTCGAAGGAGCGGAATCCGCGAACCTCGTCTTGCTGCCCTTGATCGCTCATGCCGCCTTTCGTAGCTGGTTAGCCACGTCGCTGGCAATCACGCGCGCGAGCTCGACCGGAACGGCGTTCCCAAGTTGGCGCATCGCCTCGGTCCACGAACCGTGGAGTTCGTAGTCGTCTGGGAAGGTCTGAAGCCGGGCGCTCTCTCGCACCGTGAAGTAGCGCACGGTGCCATCTGGACGCGCCAGCATATTCTCGCCGCCAGGAACGCCGTGAACACCGGCCTTCAGCGTCTTGGCCGGCCCGTCCATCGGGCTCCCTGTGTGCCCTGGATAAGAGCGCGCGCCCGGCTGGTAGCGGTGATTCAATATCGCCCCGCCGACAAAGTCAGTGGGTTCGGGGAGGTCGTGAATGGCGTCCCGGACAGTGCGCCACGCGCGCTCCTTCGGCTCGTCCATGAGCTTCATGCCCCTCGCATAGAGTCTGCAATCCAGATCGCGATGCAGCTTCGCCACGCGATGGCGATCCCAATATTCGCCCGAGCGGACCTGCTCCCAAAGCAATGCTTCCAGGGAGTGGGTCTTTTCGGGGAAGCTCCAGTGAATGCCGGTGTCCGCCCGGAAGCCCACGAACACGACCCGCTCGCGCCGCTGCGGAACGCCATAATTGGCGGCGTTCAGCACCCGCACGACCACCTTGTAATGAAGGCCATCTTCGGAATCGGACGTATGGTGTTGTTCCAATCGCGCGAGGTGATCGGTCCAGCCTTCCTCCCCGCGCCTCTCGATCTCTGGATAGTGGAGCTGGAGGTTGATGTAGGAGAAGTAGGTCGCGAACGACGCCCGAGTCAGGCCCTTCACATTCTCGAAAATGAAGGCGCGTGGCTTCGTCTCGCGCACGACTCGAACGGCTTCGGACCACATGTCCCGATGATCCGTATGCGCTCTATGCCTCCCACCGAGGGAGAAAGGCTGGCACGGTGGCCCTCCACTCACCAGGTCAACCTTTCCTTCGAACTCCTCGAAGTCGAGATCGCGGATATCGCCCTGAGTCGGTTCGGGCCACGCGGCGACGGGGCGTTTCCTTCCCCAGCGATTCCGATTGATGGTGTCGCAGCACCACTTATCCCATTCGACGATCTCGAGCGGCTTGAAACCGGCCTTGCTGACCCCCATCCCGAGTCCGCCAGCCCCAGCGAACAGCTCGATCGCCCTCATTCGTCGGTCCCCTTAGTCAGAAACACGCGCAAATCGTTCTCCAATTGTTCCTTATCGCGCATCCGACATTCCCAGACAACAAAAATCCGCCATCCGAGCGCAATCAATTCCGCGTGATGCCGCACATCCCGCTCACGATTCCCTTGCAGTTTGGGCTTCCAGAAATCCAGCCTGGATTTTGGCATTCGCGCGAGCTTGCAGTCCGGGTCGGGATGCCTGTGCCAGAAGCAGCCGTGCACGAAGATGACCTTTCGGAGCCGAGGAAAGACCAGATCGGGCGTTCCCGGCAGTCGGCGGTCGTGAAGTCGGAATCGGAACCCCATCGCATGGACGAGCCGCCGTACCAGCATTTCGGGCTTGCTATCCCGCCCACGCACCTTCGCCATGCGAGCGCTTCGCTCGGAGGGGCTAAGGCTGTCCACGCGCCTTCGTACCCGGTGGACAGCTATTGTTGAGCACTCAGAATCCTTCGCAGTTTAGCGATATCCGAGGGGTCATCCATCCGATGGACCACGCGATGGCAGTTCGGACATAGGACCGCGAAATCCTTGCGAGGGTCGAAGCGGGCGATCTCGCCTTCGCCTAAGCTCGACAGCGGGATGAGATGGTGGGCGTCGATTAGCCCTTTCGCCACGTCACCATAGCGGTCCCCAAGATCGGCTCGGCAGCCCATGCACACCGTTCCCAGAGCGGCTTTTACCTTATCCGAATGTCCCCGCTGCCGCTCGATCGTTCGATGTTGTCGGTAGCGCTTTGCTTGCTCTAATGTTTCGGAGCCCCGGTCCTCCTGAGCCTCGAACATAATCTCGTCGTCCGCACTCCATCCTCCAGCCATGCGAAGATGACGATAGAGCGATAACGCCTCTTCCACATCTCGCCGAAGATCGTCCTCGCATGGAAGGCTTGCGGTTTCGTATTCCACGCCGACAACAACACTCGGCTCGTAGAGTTTGCCACGCCAGGAGTCAGTCCCCAGGCTGATGTTGATAGGCCGAAGTCGGCGGGCTCGGCCCTCAAGCCGCGATCGCATAAGGCTGGCGCGTCGTAGCAGCTCCGCCCTTGCCGTTCGGATACCCGAGCGTTCCTTCAGCTCGGTGCAGCCCTGCGCAATCGTCAAATAGAGCCGCTCGCAGCCCAAGCTCAGCAGATAGACGACGTAGTAGCCTTCTTTGGTGGTGGTCGTAACTGCCTTGTCGAGGAGGGCCACCCAAGGCGTATGGGTCCAATCCCGGTCTCCAGCGCTCCCCTTGACGATGATCCCGCCCAAGTTCGCTATGTCTCTGCGAATGGCGTCGGGAACATCATGTCTGACGACCTCGGCCGCTCGCGCGCCAGCGTAAGACCCATCGCGATATCCCGGCTTCTTGGGATAGGTCGTCACCCATTCCTGAATCTGATCGCGCAAACGCTCGCCTCTTCCCAAAGGAAGAGTGCCCGAGGCCAAGCCGGAATTCAGCTCGCGTAAAGCGCAATTTCCGCCAGAAAATCCGTGCTTTCACGTGCGTTTGGCTCCAAACAGTCGGCCGGACGAACAGCTCAGAAACAAACCACTCCGCCCCCATTCCGCGCCTCCCGCGCGCGCCCAAAGCCAACATCCGCCAACATCCGCACACCCTTCTGCGCTCATCCTGAGCCTGTCGAAGCGCCAAAAACGCACGTTCCGCGGCACTTTCGCCAACATCCGCCTTCGCGTAACACGCCGCCATGAGCACCGCCCCGATCCAGATCCGCCCCGTCCAGACCAAGGCCGACAGGAAGGCCTTCATCGAGCTCGCCTACCGGCTGAACCTGGCCGATCCCAATTGGGTGCCGCCCTTGAAGGACGAGGTGCGCGGGCTGATCACGCCCGGCAAGAACCCCTGGTTCGAGCATGCCGAGGCCGCCTTCTTCCTCGCCTTCCGCGCGGGCTCCGCGGAGCCGGTCGGCCGCATCTCGGCGCAGGTCGACCAGCTCGTGCTCGCGCATATGGCGGCCGGGCTCGGCCAGTGGGGGATGTTCGAGGCCGCGGACGAGGCGGTGGCGCGGGCGCTGCTCGCCGCGGCCGAGGCCTGGCTGCGCGGCAAGGGGATGGCGCGCTCGATGGGGCCGTTTTCGCTCGGCATCTGGGACGAGCCGGGGCTGCTGATCGAGGGGTTCGACCATCCGCCGATGGTGATGATGGGGCACAATAAGGCCAGCTACCGGGGCTGGATCGAGGGCGCGGGCTATGCCGGGGTCAAGGATCTGCTGACCTACGATTTGCCGGTCGACACGCCCTTCCCGCCGATCGTCCAGCGGATCGTCGCCTCGGGCGAGAAGAACCCGCGGATCCGCATCCGCCATGTCGACAAGAGCCGGTTCGATGAAGAGGCGTCGCTGATCCTCGCCATCCTGAACGAGGCCTGGTCGGACAATTGGGGCTTCATCCCGCTGACCGACGCCGAGATCGCCTATGCCGGCAAGAAATTGAAGCCGATCGTGCTCGAGGACATGATCCTGGTCGCCGAATATGATGGCGGGTCCGAACCCGGTCATGGGTTCGAACCGGTCGCGTTCATGATGGGGTTGCCCGACGTCAACGAGTTCATCGCCGATCTGAAGGGCGAATTGTTCCCGTTCGGCTTTTTGAAATTGCTGTGGCGGCTGAAGCGGATGCGGCCGAAGGGCGGGCGGGTGCCCTTGATGGGGGTGGTGAAGCGGCTGCACGCGACCCGGCTCGCCAGCCAGCTCGCCTTCATGATGATCGAATATATCCGCCGCGCCGGCAACGGCCGCTATGGCATCGGCCGCGCCGAGGTCGGCTGGATCCTCGACGACAACGCGCCGATGATCTCCATCGCCGAGGCGATCCAAAGCCGGATCAACCGCCGCTACCGGATCTACGAACGGGCGCTGTAGGCGCGGATTTTCCGTGTCTTCCGCTCGGCGATGCGGCGGGTTATGCTCTCCGCTTTACACAGCTGGAATGGGGGCGAGGAGATGAAGGCGATTGCGATATTGGCCGCGGCGGCGGCGCTGGCGACGCTGGCGGGCTGCGAGAGGCTCGGCATCGGGGGCGGCAGTGCCAACAACTCCGCCAACGCCGCGGCCGGCAACACGGCCGCCGGCGGCAAGGACGGCGCCGGCAACACCGCGGCGCCCGCCGCCGACGCCGGCAAGGACCCGGCCGCCGCCGCCGCCGCGCCCGCCGCCGCGGGCGGGATCGTGCTCGACCGCACCTTCATGATGGGCCGCTGGGCCGATGCGGGCGAGGAATGCGGCGATGCGATCGAATTCACCCAGGACGGCCGCTTCGTCGCCGGCAATGGCGGCACCGGCCTGTGGAACCTCGAGGGCGACCGGCTGACCATGACCGGGCGCGACACCGCGACCATCCGGATCGTGCCGATCGACCAGGACACGATCACGGTGATCAATGCGGACGGCTCGCTCGGCCGCTCGACGCGTTGTTGAAGGGCGTTTTATCCCGCTGACGCGGGGGTCGCACCGGCCCGCTCCCCCTCCCAGCCTCCCGACAGCATGCGACAATGTCGGGAGGCTGGGAGGGGGAGCGGGCCGGTGCAGTGTCCTGAAGGGCGCGACTCCGGCCCGGTCCGCCCGCCGGGGTGCGGGTGGCCGGGCCGGTCGCCCTGCCGCCGGTCGACCAGAGGGTATCGACCGCGAGAAGCTGCGTTGCGGCGCATCGTCCCGGCGCCCCAGGCGCGGGTGCGCAGGGGGCCGCGGCGCCGCCGCGACTCGCAGCGCCCGCAACTAACGCGGCCGCTGCAAGCAGAATCAATGACATATGCGGGACTTGATTGAAGTATTCATGCCCGCGAATCGGCCTCTTTCGTCCTTCCTATATTTGCGGCCCTTGTTTGTCTTACTTTTCTTGGACGGGCTGATCCGTTTTGGCGCCGAAAAGCGTAGAGTCGCCCGGCCGCGACCGCCGGCGCGACCGGCAGCGCTCCGGATCGGACGGGCCGAGCGGCGCGGGCGCGCAACAGCGCCGGTCGGCCATTCGCGGCCTGCCCCGATCGTGCTATGTGAGTCGCGGCGCGCGCGACGCGGTGAATCTTGCTGCCGTGGCACGGGTCCGGCCCCCAGGCCGACCGAACGCACAGTGGGGAACGCAAGTCCCACCGCGCGCCACCTCTTTCCGCTCCTGCGTCAGCCGCCCGGCTCCCCGCGCGGGCGGTTCGCGTTGGCGAAAGTGAGAATCGAGAGCGAGACGAGGAACCACCCGGCGATCGCGTAGAGCGCCTTGGCCGCGGACCAAAAGCCCTCCGAATCAAGGATCGGGCCGAGCAGAAGTTCGACCAGGTAGGCGACCGGCTTGCGTTCGTTCGTCTCATCCGCGTCGAACGGGATCGCCCGCCCGACTTCGCACCGATTCTCCTGCCGAAAGTCGATGAGCGGGATCAGTACATCGAGGGCGTAGAGAGGCTCGTCGATCTCGGTGCCGCAGGCGACGTTGTGGACGCCGGGGCCGCCCCTCGGCGTGCCGACATAGACGCGGCGGTCGCTGGCCGAGCGCATGACAACGCTCGCCACCGGCTCGACGTCGATCACCAGCATGCCCCGGTCGTTGGCGACATCGACCGCCGCCCAGCCAAGCAGAAAGGCGGCGATCAGGCTGACGATCGCGTTGATGGGGAGCCGCAAATAGCCGAACAGGTTGCGCATCAACCAGTCCGACACCGTCGAGATGTAGCGCAAGCCCACCAGAATTAGAATCGCGATGGCGAAATCGCGCGCCCGCTCCCAAGACTCCGCGTCGCGCCAGGCCAGCCAGGCCGTGGTGCCGGCGGCGACCGTGGCGGCCAGCAGCGCCCGTGCAAGCCAGGCGGAGAACGGATATTTGTCCGAGCGCGGCCGGGTCCCGATGAGGACCAGCAGGATCAGGCTCGCCATCGCCGCAACGGTCACGAAGTGCGGCCCACCCCTGAGAAGCAGCCAGGCGAGGGCGGCGGCGATGCCGATCATGAGCAGGAGCCGACGGCTGCGCCGGCTGAACAGGCTCCATTCGATGCGCCGCTTGAGGATCTCGAAATTGGCGGCGAAATCCTCCCGCCCCTCGTTCCGGGCGACGCGGATTGCCTGCTCGAAGGGCTGCGGCCGATATTCGGATTGCTCGATACGATGGCGGGTCGGGCTCGACAGGTCCGGTTCCAGCCTGAACTGCTGATAGATCCAGTTGCGCCGTATCTGCCAAGGCGCCCAGAAATCCTCGCCCTGCAGCCTCGTCTCCTTCCACCCGAACCGGTCTATCAAGCCTGGCCAGGCGCGCTCGGCGATGAGCCGATTGACGTGGCGGCGGACCCAATTCCGAAAACCTGAGTCCGGGGGGTCATTGACCCAGGTCGCCTGCCGGTAAACGAAACGGTCCAGCCGGAACTTGAGCTTCTTACCCCAGAACCGGCCGCCGCCATCGTCGAGCGTGTCGCAGGACAGGTCGGTCAGGTCGACCTCGCCCCGGATCGAGGAGCCCGGCTGGACGTAAGGGAGGAGTTGCTTCTGGAGTCCGGCCGGACGCTTCTCATCCTGCCCTCCCTTGAGCACCGGCGGGATGACCCAATCCTCGTCCGGCTTCTGCTCGGCGACCGGGTTCGTCTCGTCGAGTGACTTCTGCTCGCCGGCCGGCTGCTGTTCGACGGTCGGATGATAGGTATAGAGTTCGCGCGCCTGCGGCACGTTCCTGAGCGGCGGGCTCACCAGCTTGCCGAAGGATGTGTCAACCGTCACGCGGCGATGGGCAGGCATCACGCGGAACGTCGTCCGCACGAGATGCTTGTCGTGGAGAAAGCAACCGCGGACGACAAATTTCCCGCCCTCGGTCCGCGGACGCAGCGCAAACTGCTCCGCGGGCAGATCCTTGACGGAAGCGGGCGGATTGACGTCGGCCGACGCGTCCGCCGCGATCAGCGCCGCGCCTTTGGCGCTGTCAGCCGCATGCGCGGCCGCCGCTTCCGGCTGCGCCGCGCTGGCGGCGACCTCCGCCGGTGCCGCCTCGGCCGCGATCGCATCCGCCGGCGTCTCGGCGACGCCCGGCGCCGCCGGCCCCGGCACGGCCTGATCGAACTCAACGAACGGCGGCAGTTGGGCAGGATCGGGAACGACCCAGGCCCGGTCCTCCGGCTTGCCGGCATAAGCCGCCATGAGGCGCACATATTCCTCGGCCGCGCCCGGGCTATCGACGGCGTGGCCTTGGGTGGCGACGAAGATTTCGAGCGCCTCGGGTTTATCGAGGGGACGGATCAGCCGCCGCTTTCTCAGGAAGGCGACCTGGCAGACGCGCGACACGTTCGAGCCGGACCGATAGCGCCAAAGCGTCTCGATGAGGCTCGTCTCCGGCAGGCAAGTGAGTTCGGTGATCCGTGCCTTGATAAGGTCCTCGAGCCTCCCGTCCGGGGCCGGCGGCCGCTTGAACTTGAGAGCGCGGCCGATGCTCGCGTCCCTGAGAAACAGGCCGCGGTCCGCCCGCAAATCCGAAATGTCCAACGAGCCGCCGACATCCGACCCCTTGAGGTCCACCTCCGCCCCCACCCAGACGTCCAGCGTGACGTCGCGCGCGCAAATCAGCGGCCGGGCGCGGAGGTAGCCGCTGAAGCGGCTGGTGCGGATCTTGAGCCTTTCGATGCGCGCGCCGGCGAGGTCGACGGACAGCATTTGGGGCTTAGGATTGGGCTTCTCCTTGTCCTCTTCGCTCCACAGCAGGGGCTCGATTCCCCGGATCTCGACCCGCTTCGCGACGAGCGAGCGGGCGCTGATCGTGGCGGGACTGTCCAGATCCTCGGTCTTGAGGCCGATCTGGGCATCCTTGAGCTTGATCGAGCTGGTGACTTCCATCCCGTCGAGCACCAGCCTGCCATTGATGGTCGACTTGGCGGTGGGATTCGGTCCGGGCCTGTGGGGCTCGATCGCTCCGATCGACACCGGGCCGCCGATGCGCGCGCCTTCCAGGCACACGCAAACGCCGTCGTCGCTTGGCCGAGCGTGAGCCTCGGCCGGGGTCGGCTGCAAGTCCATGTTGTTGATGTTGAGCGATCCGCTGAGCTTGATTTCAAGCAGATGGATCTCCCCAACCGCCGTGAGGCGCTCGATACCCCCAGTCTCGTCATATCTGGCCGGTCGGCCATCAAGGACGAGATTGCCGCCGATGGTCGTGGATTGCAGGAAAAGGCATTCCTTCCCCGCTCCGTCCAGGCTTACCGCGCTGATCCAGACATCGCCGGTAATGTGGGCGCCACGCATGTTGATCCGGCCGCTGCAACTGCCGCCGTTCATGAACTGGAAGTCGCCCCGCACCTCGGCCAGCGACAAGTCGAGCGCATCCGGTGACGGCTCGGATACCAGCTGGCTCGCCCACGCCTGCGGAGCTTTCAGCACGCTGCGGGACAAATCGACTTCGCCGTCAATCCACGCGCCGGCAGCCCGTATCCAAAGGTGACTCGTGGCCGATGCCGGTTTCACTCCGCGAAGACCGAGGTCGGTGCCGATCGACGCTCCGGCCAGGTTGAGCGAGGGCCGCGGACATCCGTCTTCGTCCGGCGGCGGGTCGCCGAACGAGCATTTCCTGAAGCTCAGCCGGCTGAAACGGGCGTGGGCGCCGGAAAAGCCGCCGCTCAAGGTGCAATCGTGGAACTCGAGCGGCGCGAGAGGTCCGCCGTCGCTCGGCGTTGCGTTGTCGAGATCGAGGCGCTCGCGAATCTCCGCGCCGATGATGCGGATTCCGAATGGCGTCAGCTTGCGAGCGGCGTCCTCGCCCTCAAGCGCAAGATTTAGCGCCAGCCGCCGTACCAAGTCTGCCGAAATAGCCGCCTTTTCGTCTGGCTCGAACCTGGCTTCGGTTGCGCTTTCGACGGCGGTGCAAAGGCGCTCTTGTCCCTGGGCGGCGGTCAATGTCGGCACGAGGCGTCCCCCGGCGCCGCGAGTCGCGGCGAGCGGCTCCTTTTTACGCCTTCCGGACGACGATGCCCAATAAAAGTCGATCCGATCCCGCGCGAAGTCTGGTTTCGACAAGCAGGGCTCCGGTTAGCGTCGAGAAAATGGGGTAGGCTGCCGGTGCTCGACTACAGCAACTCTTCGCGACAACTGTCCGACTCTAGTCGATCTCCACCCACGCCGGCGCATGATCGCTCGCCTTCTCCCGCCCGCGATAGTCCTTGTCGACGCCGGCGTCGCGCAGGCGGTCGGCGGCCTGTGGGGAGAGCAGGAGGTGGTCGATGCGGAAGCCGGCGTCGCGCTGCCAGCAGCCCGCGGTATAGTCCCAGAAGGTGTAGAGAGCCCCTTCCGGATAGCGGGCGCGGATCGCATCGGTGAAGCCCAGGTTTAGGATGCGGCGCAGCGCCTGCCGGCTTTCGGGCTGCATCAGCGCGTCCGACGCCATCGCTTTGGCCGAGAAGACGTCGTCGGGATCGTCCGTCGGAATCACGTTCCAGTCGCCGGCGAGGACGGTTGGCCGCTCTTCGGCGAGCAATTCGGCGGCATGGGCGCGCAGCCGGTCCATCCAGGCGAGCTTGTAGGCGAACTTGTCGGTGCCGACCGGATTGCCGTTGGGCAGATAGATCGAGCCGATCGTCACGCCGGCGACCTCGGCCTCGATGTAGCGGCTGTGGGTGTCGTCGGGGTCGCCGGGCAGGCCGGTGCGGCGCAGCGTCGGGGGCGCGGCGGCCGGGGTCAGGATGGCGACGCCGTTGAAGCCCTTCTGGCCGTGCCAGACGCCGTCATAGCCCGCCGCGCGGATATCCATGATCGGGAAGGAATCGTCGTCGCACTTGATCTCCTGCAGGCAGAGCGCGTCGGGCTTCTGCTCGGCGAGATATTCGAGCAGGCGCGGCAGCCGGGCGCGGATGCCGTTCAAATTGTAGGTGACGATCTTCATGGCTGCGGCTTAGCAGCCCCGGCACGCGGTGAGGAGCGGCTGAATCGCCTGCCTAGCGCCTTTGCCGATAGTGTCGTAGCTTCGCGGCAGAGACGGCAAGCGGAGAGGATTGCGGATGAGTGCTTCGTCGGACGGGAAGAGCGGCCATATCAGGCTGACGTCGCATCCCGGCTCGCGCGGGCCGGTGCGGTTCCCGCTGCTGTGGGGGGCGGGCACCGCCGCGGAGCGGGGGCCGGTCATCGCCACCGTCAATGCGGGCGCCGACCGCAACGCGATCGGCGCGCATGGCGGATCCTATTCGATCTACCGGGCGCTGGCGATTTCGTCCGGAGCAATGGACCCGCAGGCGCGCCCGGACCTCCAGGACACCTCGCCGGTCTGCGAGATCGGGCCGCATCCGCAATGGGGGGAGGCCGGCAAGATCGTCTCGCTCGACCCCTGGGGCCATCGGGTGGCGCACGATTTCGCCGACCTGATCGCCGAGGGCATCGACATCAGGCCCACGATCGCGATCACCAAAGCCCGGCTGACGCTGGCGGAGATCTACGGCGCGATCGCGGCCGGGCGGCTGGAGGCGGACGGCGAGATCGTCCACGAAGCGGGCGACGTTTCGGTGACCAAGATCGCGCTCGATCCGGTCTGGTGGCTGCCGGGCGTGGCCGAGCGTTTCGGGGTTGCCGAGGGGAGCCTCAGGCGCTGCCTTTTCGAGCAGACGGGCGGTATGTATCCCGAGCTCGTCACCCGCCCCGACCTTGCCGTCTTCCTGCCGCCGATCGGCGGCATGACCCTCTATATCGTCGGCGATCCGGCCTTCCTCGGCGACGTCTCGAAGACGCTCACCTGCCGGGTGCACGACGAATGCAACGGATCGGACGTGTTCGGCTCCGACATCTGCACCTGCCGGCCCTATCTTACCCACGGCATCGAGGAGGCGACGCGCCAGGCCCAGGCGGGCGGCGTCGGCCTCATCGTCTACAACCGCAAGGAAGGCCGCGCGCTCGGCGAGGTCACCAAGTTCCTGGTCTACAACGCCCGCAAGCGCCAGCCCGGCGGCGACCAGGCCGCGACCTATTTCGAGCGCACCGAATGCGTTGCCGGGGTCCAGGACGCCCGCTTCCAGCAGCTCATGCCGGACGTGATCCACTGGCTCGGCATCCGCCGCATCGACCGGTTCGTTTCGATGTCCAACATGAAATATGACGCGCTCGTCGCCGGCGGCATCGAGATCGGCGAGCGCGTGCCGATCCCTGAAGGGCTCGTTCCCCAGGACGCCAGCGTCGAGATGGAGGCCAAGAAGGCGGCCGGCTATTTCACGCCGGAGGGCGCGCCGAGCGCCAAGCAGCTCCGCTCCGTGGTCGGCCGGGATCTCGGAAAATTCTAGCGCGCGTGGCGGACTCGGCCGAACCGCTGCGCCGCCTGCTCAATGCGGCGGCCGTCCGCGAACGGGCGCACGAGATGCTCGACATCGCCGTCGAAGGGGGAGTCGAAGGCTGGACGGTCGACCTCGACCGGCTCGGCATCGCGGCAAAGCTCACCGCGGCGGCGACCCGCGAGCGCTATCCCGACCTCGCCATCCCGTTCCATGCCCGCTGGCGCCATTTCGTCGCGGGCGAGCCGGCGCTTCCCGCCGGCGACCCGGCGAAACGCGCCCGCGCCGGCTTCGACCTCATCATCCTCTCGGTGCTGCTCGATGCCGGCGCCGGTCCGGACTGGCGCTTCACCGATCCCGTCACCGGCGAGACCTTCAGCCGCTCGGAAGGCCTCGCCGTGGCCAGCCAGCGCATGTTCGAGGCCGGCGGCCTGAACGACCTCGCCGGGCTCGATTCCGGCGCATTGGCGCGCGGCTTCCAGGCATCGGACGCCAATCCGCTGCTCGGCCTCGACGGTCGCGCCGCCTTGCTCCGCCGTCTCGGCGCGCAGGCGGCGGCACGGCCCGATTTGTTCGCGAGCGGGCGCCCCGGCGGGCTTTACGATGTGCTGGCCGCGCGCGCCGAGGGCGGCCGGCTGCCGGCGCCGGCGATCCTCGAACTGCTGCTCGAGGCGCTCGGGCCGATCTGGGCGGACCGGCTGGTGATCGACGGGGTCGCGCTCGGCGATTGCTGGCGGCACCCGGCGATCCGCCGGGGCGACGCCAGCGACGGGCTGGTCCCCTTGCACAAATTGTCGCAATGGCTGGCTTATTCGCTGATCGAGCCGCTCGAGGCGGCCGGCATCGAAATCGTCGACATCGACGGCCTCACCGGCCTCGCCGAATATCGCAACGGAGGACTGTTCGTCGATACCGGCGTCCTCGCGCTCGCCGACCCCGGCGCGGCCGCGCGGCCGCATGCCGTGTCGGACCCGCTGATCGTCGCCTGGCGCGCGATGACGATCGCCCTGCTCGACCGGCTGGCGCCGAAGGTGCGGACGCTGCTCGGGGTGAGCGAGCGGGCCTTCCCATTGGCCCGCATGCTCGAGGGCGGCAGCTGGCTCGCCGGCCGCCGCATCGCCGCCGAGCGCCGCGCCGGCGGCGGGCCACCCTTCACCATCATCAGCGACGGGACGGTATTCTAATGAAAGGATTGACGATCGTTTCGCACCCCTTGGTGCAGCACAAGCTCACCATCCTGCGCGACCGGGACACCTCCATCCAGCTGTTCCGCACAATCGTGCGGGAGACCGCGACCTTGCTCTGCTACGAAGTGACGCGGGACCTGCCGACCGACCTGATCGAGATCGAAACCCCTAACGCGGTCACCCAGGCGCCGGTGATCGCCGGCAAGAAGCTCGTCTTCGCACCGATCCTGCGGGCCGGCCTCGCCATGGCCGAAGGGATGCTCGATCTGGTGCCCTCGGCCCGCGTCGCCCATATCGGGCTCTATCGGGAACCGATCTCGCTGCAGGCGGTGGAATATTATTTCAAGACGCCGGAGGAGCTCGGCCAGCGCCTCGTCATCATCGTCGACCCGATGCTGGCGACCGGCCACACCGCGATCGCCGCGATCGAGCGGCTGAAGGAGGCCGGCGCCTCGGACATGCGGTTCGTCTGCCTGCTGACCTCCCGCCCCGGCGCCGAGGCGGTCCGCGCCGCCCACCCCGACGTCCCGATCTGGGCCGCCGCGATGGACGAAGAGCTCAACGACCATGGCTATATCGTGCCCGGGCTCGGCGACGCCGGCGACCGCACCTACGGGACGCGCTGACGCCGCTTGTGCCTAAATGCTGAAGCTGGTGCCGCAACCGCAGCCCGAGGCGGCGTTGGGGTTGGCGACCTGGAAGGCGGAGCCGCCAAGGCTCTCGACGAAATCGACGGTCGCGCCGCGCACCAGATCGAGCGAGATCGGATCGACCACCAACGTCACTCCGTCCTGCGTCGCGGTCGCATCGTCCGGGGCAATTTCGTCGGCCAGGCCGAATTGATATTGGAAGCCGGCGCAGCCGCCGCCGTCGACGGACAGCCTGAGGATCGCCGGCTTGTCCTGGCGCGCCGCGATCGCCGCGACCCGCGCGGCCGCCGACGCAGAGAGGGCGATGTCGCTCATGTCCCCGAAATAGGCGTTCGAAGACCCTTAAACTAGTCCTTCGCCCGGTAGCCGCAGACGATACCGAACAGGAACGACATGAACAGGCCCATCTGGACCTGCCCGTGCGGGTCATTCCAGCCCAGGAAATTGCCGCCAAAGGCGAACAGGCCGATGAAACAGGCCAATGCGACGCCAAGCATAAGGCGCCTCCCTTGCACATTTACCCGCTCAGGCTCGCACAACCTGGTAAAGGAGCCGTGAACGCTTGCCGGGCGTCCCGCTTGCCGCCATAGGCCGCCCCATGAAGATCCGTGTCTATGTGACGCTGAAAGCAGGCGTCCTCGACCCGCAGGGCAAGGCGATCCATCATGCGCTGGAAGGGCTCGGCTTCGCCGGGATCCGCGACGTGCGCGCCGGCAAGCTGATCGAGCTCGACGCCGACGAGGGCGTCGGCGACGCCGAGGTCGAGGAGATGTGCAAGCGGCTGCTCGCCAACACGGTGATCGAGAATTATCGGATCGAGCGGGGGGAGGAAGCCGCGTGAGAAGCGCGGTGATCGTCTTCCCCGGCTCCAATTGCGACCGCGACCTGGCCGAGGCGCTGCGGCTGGTCGGCGGCGCCAAGCCGGCGATGGTCTGGCACCGGGAGAGCGAATTGCCCGACCGGCTCGATCTGATCGCGGTGCCCGGCGGCTTTTCCTATGGCGACTACCTGCGCTCCGGCGCGATGGCGGCGCTGTCGCCAGTGATGCGCGCGGTCGGCGAGGCGGCGGCGCGCGGCGTCGCCGTGCTCGGCATCTGCAACGGCTTCCAGGTGCTGACCGAGGCGCATTTGCTGCCCGGCGCGCTGATGCGCAACGCCGGCATCCGCTTCGTCTGCCGCGACGTCGCCCTCAAGGTCGAGAACAGCCAGTCGGCCTTCACCGCCGGCTATGAGGCGGGCGAGGAGATTCTCCTTCCCATCGCCCATCATGACGGCAATTACCAGGCCGACGAGGCGACGCTCGACCGGCTCGAAGGCGAGGGCCGCGTGGCGTTCCGCTATGTCGGCGAGGTCAACGGCTCGGCGCGCAACATCGCCGGCATCCTCAACGAAGCCGGCAACGTGCTCGGCATGATGCCCCACCCCGAGCGCGCGGTCGAAGCCGCGCACGGGCTGACCGACGGGCGGCGGCTGTTCGAGGGGTTGCTGGAGGCGGTCGTGTAGCGGCTTGATTATAATAAGCCTGCTCATTATATGCGGGCCGCTATGGAAAATTTCGCCTTCGAAGTGGCCGAGACGGCGCGGCTGATCCGGCGCGAGGCCAATAAGCGCGCGGCCGTGCTGGGCGCGACCAAGGCGCAGTGGCGGGTGCTGGCGCGGCTCCACCGCAGCGGCGGCGGGCTGCGCCAGATCGAACTGGCCGAAGCGCTCGACGTCGAGCCGATCACGCTCTGCCGGATGATCGACCGGCTCGAGGAAGCCGGGCTGGTCGAGCGGCGCCGCGACGCGACCGACCGGCGCGCCTGGCGCATTCACCTCACGAAAGAGGCGGCGCCGGTGCTCGCCAAACTCGAGGCGATGGGCTTGGCGTTCAACGCCGACATCCTCGCCGGCATCGACGACGCGGACCGGGAAGCGGCGCGGCGCGTTCTCGCGCGCATCCGGCACAATCTCGACCAGATCGACGAGGAGCTCGAGCGGGCGTCATGAGCGAAGCGGACCCCAAGGTGCAGGCCGAACAGCAGGCGGCTGCCGAGGCCGGGCCGAAGCGCAAGCCGTGGCGGCTCGCCTTGCTGCTCTCGGTGCCGCTGATCCTGCTCGCGATCGGCGGCTATATGTGGCTGACCTCGGGCCGCTACGTTTCGACCGACAATGCCTATGTCCAGCAGGACATGGTCTCGGTCGCGCCCGAGATAAACGGGGTGATCGCCGAGGTGCTGGTCCGCGAGAACCAGCATGTCCGGCGCGGCCAATTGCTGTTCCGCATCGACCCGCGGCCGTTCCGGATCGCGCTCGCCCAGGCCGAGGCGCAGATCGCCGCGGCCCAGGTCCAGGTCAACCAGCTCGAGACCCGCTCCGCCGGCACCGGCGCCGACATCCAGGGCGCCGAGGCCAATCTCGCCTATCAGCAGCGCGAATATGCGCGGCTCCAGGCTCTGATGAGCCGCGGCTGGATCACCCGCACCCGCCACGACGAAGCGCTCCACAACGTGCAGGAGGCGCGAGAACGGCTCGCCAACGCCCGCGCCGAGGCGGCGACCGCCCAATCGGCGCTGCTTGGCGGCGGCGACGGCAACCAGCCGGCGCTCCAGGCCGCCCGCGTCGCCCGCGACCAGGCGCTCCTCAATCTCTCCCGTACCGAGGTGCGCGCGCCCGCCGACGGCACGATCAGCCAGACCCACCGGCTCCAGGCCGGGGCGGCGGTGGTGACCGGCGTGCCGGTGGTGACCCTGGTGCGGGGCGGCACGGCCTATGTCGAGGCCAATTACAAGGAGACCGACCTCGCCAACATGTATGTCGGCCAGCCCGCCGAGATCGAGGTCGACGCCTATCCCGGCGTTCACATGCGCGGCCATGTCGCCTCGATCGGCGCCGGCACCGGCGCGCAATTCTCGGTCCTGCCGGCCCAGAATGCGAGCGGCAATTGGGTGAAGGTCCGCCAGCGCGTGCCGGTGCGCATCGCCATCGACGGCGATCCCGGCCGGCCGATGATCGCCGGCCTTTCCGCCGACGTCACCGTCGACACAAGCGAGCGGCCGGCGCAGCGGACTGCCGGTCGGTAGAGATGGGTGTTGAGGCTAAGCCCCCTCTCCCCTGGGGGGAGAGGGTTGGGGTGAGGGGGTTCGGACGGCGGAGAATAGCCGCCAGAGCCGAACACCCGCACCCTACCCTCCCCCTCCAGGGGGAGGGGGAATAGGATGGCGCAGCATCACGAACTGAGCCCGGTGCGGCACGCCCTCGTCACCGCGGCGGTGATCCTCGGCATGCTGATGCAGGTGCTCGACACGACCATCGCCAACGTCGCGCTGCCGCACATGCAGGCGACCCTGGGGGCGACCCGCGAGACGATCAGCTGGGTGCTGACCTCCTATATCGTCGCCTCGGCGATCGCCATTCCGATCACCGGCTGGCTCGCCGACCGGGTCGGCAGGAAGCCGCTGTTCGTCTGGTCGGTGATCGCCTTCACGATCGCCTCTCTGCTCTGCGCGATGGCCCAGAGCCTGACCGAGATGGTGATCTTCCGCGCCCTCCAGGGCGTCGCCGGCGCGTTCATCGTCCCGCTCGCCCAGGCCACATTGTTCGACATCAACCCGCGCGAGAAGCACGGCCAGGCGATGGCCCTGTTCGGCGCCGGGGTGATGATCGGGCCGATCGCCGGGCCGGTGCTCGGCGGCTGGCTGACCGACGCCTACAATTGGCGCTGGGTGTTCCTGATCAACCTGCCGGTCGGGGCGCTCGCCGCCTTGCTGATGGCGCGCTGCATGCCGGCGATCCCGAAGAGCCGGCGCCGCTTCGACCTGTTCGGCTTCGCCCTGCTCGCGGTCGCGCTCGCCGGGCTGCAGCTGATGCTCGACCGCGGCGAGCAGCTCGATTGGTTCGCGAGCTGGGAGATCAGGATCGAGGCGGGCCTCGCCATCGCCGGCCTGTGGATGTTCGGCGTCCACATGGCGACCGCGCGCCACCCGATCTTCGACCGGCACATGTTCGCCGACCGTAATTTCGCGACCGGCCTGCTGTTCATGGCGGTAATGGGGATGATGTTGTTCGCCGGCCTCGCCTTGCTGCCGACCATGCTCCAGGGCCTGCTCGGCTATTCGGTGCTGCAGTCGGGCTTCCTCACCGCGCCGCGCGGCGTCGGCACCCTCATTTCGATGATCGTCGTCGGCCGGCTGGTCGGCAGGGCCGATGCGCGGCTGCTGATCCTGCTCGGCATGGGGCTGATGGCGCTGTCGCTGTGGCAGATGTCGGGCTTCAGCCTGGCGATGGACACCCGTCCGGTGATCGTCAGCGGCGTCGTCCAGGGCCTCGCGCTCGGCCTGATCTTCGTGCCGCTGAACACCGTCGCCTTCGGCACGCTCGCCACCAAATACCGGACCACCGCCGCCGCTTTGTTCAACCTGTCGCGCAGCATCGGCGGCTCGATCGGCATTTCGATCATGACCCTGCTGCTCGCCCGCAACCTCCAGATCAGCCATTCCGACCTCGCCGCCCACATCACCCAATATTCGCTGCCGCCGGTCAACCCGGCGATCGTTCAGGGCGCGCCGCCGGTCACCGACACGGCGCTGGCGATGCTCGACATGGAGATCAACCGGCAGGCGCTGATGATCGCCTATATCGACGACTTCAAGCTGATGATGATCGTCTCGCTGCTCGCGCTGCCGCTGCTCCTGCTGCTGCGCAAGGGCCGAAAATAGGGACTGTCCCTATTTATCGAAGCGGGCGATCCACTCCTCGACCAACGGGGCGATCCGGGTGCGCCATTTGGAGCCGTGGAAGATGCCGTAATGGCCGACGGTCCTGGCGAGGTGGTAGCGCTTCATTCTGGCCGGCAGGCGGGACGAGATGTCGAGCGCGGCCTTGGTCTGGCCGACGCCCGATATGTCGTCGCGCTCGCCTTCGATGGCGAGCAGGGCGACGTCCCTGATCGCCCTCGGATCGACGCGGCGGCCGCGGTGCGTCAGCTCGCCTTTGGGCAGAAGATGGCGCTGGAACACGACGTCGACCGTCTGCAGGTAGAATTCGGCGGTCATGTCGCAGACCGAGCGATATTCGCCGTAGAAATCCTTGCTCGCCTCGGCGCTCTCGCCGTCGCCCTGGACGAGGTGCTTGAACATCTCCCAATGGCTGGTGAGATGGTCGCCGAGGTTCATCGCCATGAAGCCGGCGAGCTGGAGGAAGCCCGGATAGACCTGCCGGCCGGCCCCCGGATAGAGATAGGGGATGGTGGCGATGACGTTGTGCTCGAACCAGGCATAAGGCCGCTGGGTGGCGACGACGTTGACTTCGGTCGGCGCTTTTCGGGTGTCGATCGGGCCGCCCATCATGGTCAGCGTCTTCGGCCGGCAAGGATGCTCGTCGGCGCTCATCAGGGCGGCGGCAGCAAAAGCCGGAACCGAGGGCTGGCAGACCGCGAGCATGTGGGCGCCCGGGCCGATATGGGCCATGAACTCGATCAGATAGTCGATATAATCGTCGAGGTCGAAGCTGCCCTCCTCGAGCGGCACCAGCTTCGCGTCGCGCCAGTCGGTGATGTAGACGTCGTGGCCGGGCAGCATCCGTTCGACCGTGCCGCGCAGCAAGGTCGCATAATGGCCCGACATCGGCGCGATCATCAGCAGCCTGGGGCCGGGCGCGACACCCTCCTTGCGGAAATGCTTGAGCTGGCCGAACGGCTTGCGGAGCACGATCTCCTCGTGGACCGGCACCGTCTTGCCCGAGACGATCGCCGTCTCGATGCCGAATTCCGGCTTGCCCCGCGGTGCCGAAGCGTGGGCGAAAACGTCGAGGGCCGAAGCGACGATCGGGCCCATCTGCGAGTAAGCGAACGGATTTGCGGGGTTGTTCATCCAGCCGGCGCCGATATTGGCGAGGGTGCTGGCACCGGCGAGCAGCGAGCGCTGCATTTCGTACGCGTCGTAAAGCATCAACTCTCCACCCCCGTTGTGGGCGCCTTATGGAGGCTCGGGCGGGCCAGGTCCATAAGGGATTAACCGACCGGCCGGTCAATGGCTCCGAAGGGGACAGTCACTTGTGACCGTCCCCATTTGCCCGCTTTCGCGCCCGCTGCTAGGCCGGCGCCCATGGCGAAAGACAGGACCAAGGACGCCCCGCCGGGCAGGATCGGCAACCTGCTGACGGTCTGGCGCTACGCGATCCGCTACAAGGGCACGATCCTCGGCGCCGGCATCGCGCTGCTGCTCGCGGCCGCGGCGATGCTCGCCATCCCCGACGGCTTCAGGCGGCTGATCGACCGGGGCTTCGCCGCCCATGGCGGCAGCGCCGCGATCGGCCCCTTGTTCAACTATCTGCTGGCGATGGTCGTGCTGCTCGCGGTGGCGACCGCGCTGCGCTTCTATTTCGTGTCGATGCTCGGCGAGCGCGTGGTCGCCGACATACGCTGCGCCGTCCACGACAACATGCTCCGGCTCGAGCCCCGCTTCTTCGAGGAGAACCGCCCGTCCGAGATCGCCTCGCGGATCACCGCCGACACCGCGGTGATCGAGATGGTGGTCGGATCGACCGTCTCGCAGGCGCTGCGCAACAGCGTGATGGGCATCGGCGGCGTGATCTATCTGCTCGCGCTGGCGCCGATGATGACGTTGGGGCTGCTGATCGGCATTCCCGTCATCATCGTGCCGACCGTCCTGCTCGGGCGGCGGGTGCGCGCGATCTCGCGCACCGGCCAGGACCGGATCGCCGATTTGGGCTCGATCGTCGCCGAGACTCTGGGGGCGATGAAGATCGTCCAGGCGTTCGGCCAGGAGCGGCGCGAGAGCAGCCGTTTCCGCGACGCCGTCCTCACCGTCTTCGCCACCGCGCGGCGCCGCATCCTGCTGCGCGCCGTCCTGACCGCGATCGTCATCACCCTGATCTTCGGCTCGATCACCATGCTGATGCGCCAGGCGGCGATCGACGTCTCGCAGGGCAGCCTGTCCGGCGGCACCGTCGCCGCCTTCGTCATCACCGGGGCGATCGTCGCCGGCGCGTTCGGCTCGCTGACCGAGGTCTATGGCGAGCTGCTGCGCGGCGCCGGCGCCGCCGGCCGGATCGCCGAATTGCTGGCGCAGGTGCCGCAGATCCAGTCGCCGGCCGCGCCGGCGCCGCTGCCGAGGCCGGCGCGCGGCACGCTGGCGTTCGAAGCGGTTACCTTTCGCTACCCGACCCGGCCGGACGTCAGCGCGCTGCACGATTTCAGCCTCGCGGTCAGGCCGGGCGAGACTTTGGCCCTGGTCGGACCCTCGGGCGCCGGCAAGACGACGATCTTCCAGCTCGCCCAGCGCTTCTACGATCCCGAGGCCGGCATCGTCCGGCTCGACGGCGTCGACGTGCGCGACGCCGACCTCGCCGAGCTGCGCGCCCGGATCGCGGTCGTGCCGCAGGAGACGATCATCTTCGCCGCCTCGGCCCGCGACAATCTGCGCTACGGGCGCTGGCAGGCGAGCGACGCCGAGCTCTGGGGCGCGGCCGAGGCGGCCAATGCGGCGGAGTTCCTGCGGAAGCTTCCCGACGGGCTCGACACCTATCTGGGCGAAGGCGGCGCCCGGCTCTCCGGCGGCCAGCGCCAGCGGATCGCGATCGCCCGCGCTTTGCTCCGCGACGCGCCCCTGCTGCTGCTCGACGAGGCGACCTCGTCGCTCGACGCCGAAAGCGAGCGGCTGGTCCAGGGCTCGCTCGAGCGCTTGTTCGAGGGGCGGACGACGATCGTCATCGCCCACCGCCTCGCCACCGTCCGCGCCGCCGACCGCATCCTCGTCATGGACCAGGGCCGCATCGTCGAGGAAGGTACCCACGACACGCTGAGCGCCAAGGGCGGCCTCTACGCGCGGCTGGCGCGGCTCCAGTTCGAGGGCATCGCGGCCTAGTATTCCCTGGGAATGCCGGTGTCCGGCAGCCGCGGGCAGCGGCGTTCCGCGTAGACCTCGATCGCGGGGGCGGGAAATGATCGGGCACGTCGTGCCCCCGGCACGACTGCGGTTTCCCGGGGGGAAACTGCACCCGATCATCGTCGGCGAAGGCGCCGGCGGGGATCGAGACCATGTTCGGGCGGCGTTCGATCTCGTACCAGATCGTGACGCCGCATGCGGGGCAGAAATGGTGGCGGACCCAATAGCCGTCGTCCGAGCCGCGGGTGAAGCTTTGGTACGGTCCTTCGACCGCGACCTGCGCTGCGGCATAGGTCGCGTTCCAGCCGAACGCGCTGCCCGTCCTGCGCTTGCACTCGAGGCAGTGGCAGATCGAGAGCCGGATGGGGTCGCCCTCGACCCGCGCCTTGAGGGCGCCGCACGCGCAGCGGGCTTCGCGGACGCTCGTCATCCGGTCAGCGCCCGCCCCATGATCGAGGGTGGAATGACGATGTTGACCATATATTGGAGGATCAGGATGAACAGCAGCACCAGGTCGGCGCGCTTGTCGCGGGTGAACAGCAAAGCCGCCAGCGCGCCCCAATAGACCGACTGATCGAACCAGAAGCGGAACGTATCGATCGGCGCCGAGATGAAGGCGACCGCGAGGCCGAACACGATCGCATTCGGCAGCATGATCCCGGCCACCACCAGCCGCTTGCGCCGCCAATAATGCTCGTCGAGCGAGGCCCAGGCGGCGAGGTCGTTGGGGAAGACCAAGGCTGCAGCGAGATAGTAGGTGATCGCGATGATCAGGCCGACGAACAAGGAGATCCAGCCGATCGTCACCAGCGCGCGGCCGCCCCAGGCGAACAGCCAGAAGCTCGTTATGTCGAGCAGCACGAAGGCGGCGAGCATCGGCGTCAGCCAGCCGATGCGGATGCGCTCGCGCACGCCGAGGGCATTGGCGAGGCCCTTCGCGACCTCGACCGCCGACAGGCCGAGCAGGAGGCCGAAGAAGGAGAAGAAGAAGTCGAAAGACGGGGTCATGCGCGCTCACCCTGATGTCCGCGCGCCGATGGTGGCACGGCGGCGCGAGGGCGGGCAATCGAAAAAGGGCGGCCCCGAAGGGCCGCCCCGATCGCCGAGAGGCAGCAGCTCCCTAGAAGTTGGCGTAGGCCTCGTTGCCGACGAAGCCCATCGCGGTGACCTGGGCGCGCTTGGTGACGGCGAGGACCTCGTCGACCAGCTCATAGCGCGCCTGCGGGTCCGGCTGCAGATGCAGCTCCGGCACCGGGTTCATCGTCGTGGTGAGGTCGAGATACTGGCGCAAAGTCACCAGATCGACCGGCGTTCCGTTCCACAGCACCTGGCCCTGCGGGGTGATCACGACCTTGTTCTTGACCGGATCGATCGGCGGCGGCGTGCGGTTCTGCTGGTCCTGCGGCAGGTCCAGCTTCACCGCGTGGGACTGGATCGGGATGGTCATGATGATCATGATCAGCAGCACCAGCATGACGTCGATGAGCGGCGTCGTGTTGATCTCCATCATCGGTTCTGATGATTCGGGATTGAGTACGCTTGCGCTCATCTAATTAGCTCCTGTCTCGTCCCGATCAGAGGCGGCGGCCGCCGCGCGGCTCCGGCTCCGAGATGAAGCCGATCCGCGCATACCCGGCGCGTTGCATGGTGAAGATCGCCCCGCCGACGCAGCGATAGGGCGTGTTGATGTCGGCGCGGATATGCGCTTCGGGCATGTTCTCTTCGGTGATGTTCTGGGCGCCGCCGACGTTGCGGATCTGCGTCTCGAGCGCCGCCACCGCCCGTTCGAGCAGCTGCTGCGAGTTCATCCGGGTCAGGTTCCAATAGACCTCGCACTGCCCGCCCGGCCCCGCCCTGACGGTGAGGTTGACGTTCTCCGGCTTGGTGATGGTGGGCTCGAACTCCACCTTCGGCAGGCGGACCGGAATCGATTGCAGCACGACGGGAACGGTGATCAGGAAGATGATCAGCATGACCAGCATGACGTCCACGAGAGGCGTCGTGTTGATGTCGGACATCGGTGTGTCTTCGTCGCCGCTTTCGCCGACCTGCATTGCCATGTTCGTCGCTTCCTATTCTGGCTCGGCGCCGCTCGTGCGGCGGCGGCGGAAGAGCGCGGCGGGGCGCAAGTCGCGCCCCGCCGCCACGCTTCAAAACGTCTTCGTCGTGCTCGTCCCGGCGGCGCCCGTCGAGGCGGCGCCGCCCGTCGAGGCGGCGGCCGCCGGCCTGGCGGCGGCCGCGCGGGGCGCCGCCGCCGCCGGACGAATGGTTCCGCCCGACATCATATAGCCGTGGACGTCGTTGGCGAAGCGCATCAGCTCCTCGCCGATCGCCTTGTTGCGGCGCATCAGCCAGTTGTACTGCATGACCGCCGGCACCGCGACGGCGAGGCCGACCGCGGTCATGATCAGCGCTTCGCCGACCGGGCCCGCGACCGCGTCGATCGACGCCTGGCCGGCGGCGCCGATCCGGATCAGCGCGCGGATGATGCCGATGACGGTGCCGAACAGGCCGACGAACGGCGAGGTCGAGCCGACCGTGGCGAGGAAGGCGAGGCCGCTGGTCAGCCGGGAGGTGATCGCGCCCTGGCTGCGGGCGAGCGAGTTCAGCATCCAGTCGTGCTGATCGGTCTCGTCGGTCAGCTTGTTGTGCTCGCGATTGGCTCTGAGGCCGTCGTCGACGATTTGACGATAGGCCCCGTTCTTGTCGAGCTTGCCTTCGGCGCCTTCCAGCCTGCGGATCGCGTCGTCGGGGCCAGTCCCCTCGCCCGCCGATTGCCAGAAGATGGTGCGGGCGCGCCGGCCCTCCTTGATGATCTTCTGCTGCTCGAACAGCTTGACGAAGAAGATGTACCAGGACCCGACCGACATGATGACGAGGATGCCGAAGGTGAACTGGGTGACCAGGCCGCCCTGCTGGAGCGCCGGAATAATGCCATAAGGATTTGTGCCGCCAGATGCTGCTGCTGGTGCTGCCATTGTAACTTCCCTCTCAGTCTAAAAGTATCTCAGAAAAACGCGGTTGAAGATCATCATTCGGAAGGCAGCACCCAGCGGATGCGGCTGCTCACGTTATCGGTGGTCGGCTGCCCGCGATCGTCGTGGGCGGGCGTGAAGCGGGCGCGGCTGCGCATGATCCGGCAGGTCGCCTGATCGAGCGCGGCGGAGCCGCTCGACGAAGTTACCGAGCAGCCGCTGACGCGGCCGTCGGGGCCGACGGTCAGGCGGAAGCCGGTCGTGCCCTGCTCCTCGGCCCGGATCGCGGAGGCCGGATAATCGGCGTCCGAGACGTAGGAGGCGAGGTTGGCGCGGGCGCGGGCGGGCTCGATCCGCGGCGGCGCCGGCGGCGGCGGCGGCGGCGCGGGCGGCGCGGTCGGCGTGATCACCGGCGGCGGCGCGAACTGGACGGTGGTGACCGGCGGCGTGATCACGTTGGTGCGGACCAACGGCGGCGGCGCGACGATGGGCGGCGGCTGCACCTCCTGCTTCGGCGGCGGCGGCGGCTCCTCGGGGGGCGGCGGCTCCTCCTGCACGTCGAAGGTCTTGAGATCCTCCGCCGCGGCCTTGACGAACCTGTATGCGAGGCCAGTCACGAACGCATAAGCGAGCAATGCGTGCAAGACGGCGACCGCGATGATCGCGTAGACCCGTCCCTGGCTCATTCCCTGATCAACGTATGACATTAATCAGCCGCGCTCCCTCTCGTTTTCCTGCCAGGGCCCAACCTGATGTAACGCCGCCGGCGGACTTCGGTTCATCCGTGTAACGGATAATCGCGGGGATGGTCTCTATCGCGACGATTGGACGGAGGCAATCCTTCTGTGACTCGGCGACATGGCGATGACGGACGGCGGATTTCCGCCGCAATCCACGGTTAATGCGCGGCCCGGTAGCGCGGGGCAAACCGCCGCCGAGGAGCGATATGAGCCTGAGATTCTGCGCTGCCGCCGCCGCCTTCGCGATCGCGCAACCCCTTGAGTCGCAACCGCTTCCCGCGCCGCCCGCGCCGCTCACTTATGCCGATCTCGCCGACCTCGCTCTGGCCGCTCCGATCGCCGTCCACCTCCGCATCCGCGACGCCGACACGCTCGGCGCGGACGAGGCGCCGAACCTCCCGGCCGGGCGTCGTCGTTTTTTGGTGCGGGCCGAAGTCGTCACCCTGATTCGCGGCGCCGGCGGCCTGCCGGCCGAGGTCAGCTATCTCGTCGATCTGGCGAACGATTCGCGGGGCCGTGCCGCGCGGCTGCGGGACCGCGACGAAGTGCTCGTCCTCGCCAGCCGGGTGCCGGATCGGCCGGCGGAGCTGCGGCTGGTCGCGCCCGACGCCCAGCTGCCTTACGCGCCCGGGACCGCCGAGCGGCTGCGCGCGATCCTGCGCGAATCGTCCGCCGCCGACGCGGCGCCGCGACTCACCGGCATCGGCCGCGCCTTCCATGTCGACGGCAGCCTCCCCGGCGAAGGCGAGACCCAGATCTTCCTGCAGGCGGCCGGCGACCGGCCGATCTCGCTGAACATCCTCAGGCGCCCCGGCGAGCAGCCGCGCTGGTCGGTCGCGCTCTCCGAGATCGTCGACGAGGCCGCCGCCCCACCGGCGCCCGAGACCCTGCTCTGGTACCGGCTCGCCTGCACGCTGCCGCCGCGGCTGCCGCCACAATCGCTGAGCGAGGCCGGGCCGGAGGAAACGCAGGCGATCCAGGCCGACTACCGGCTGGTGATCGAAGGCCTCGGCCCCTGCGCCCGGACCAGGGCGCGGCGTTAAAAGGACGCGAGCTCGACCCCCACGCCGGCGCAATCGGGGTAGATATCCGGCTTCCTGGTGGCGACGCGGAGCGCGGTGACGCCGCGGCGGGCGGCGATCAGCTCGTACGCCTCGCGCGCGAACGTCTCCTGGAGGTTGAAGCGGCGGCCTTGCGCGAGCGCGCCGATTTCGCTGCGCAGGAAATCATAGTCCCAGGCGCCGGCCTCATCGTCGCCGGCGGCGAAGCTGCGCTCGTCGACCCAGACCTCGACCGTGACCAGCAGCCGCTGCGGCGCGCCGATTTCGAACTCGTGGAAGCCGATATCGACGTCGAGCTGATATTCGTCGAGCACGATCTTGCGGGTCCTGGGTCGGAGGCAATCGGGCACGAGGCCGTCGAGATGGGCGATAGTGCGGGTCATTCGGGCTCCAGGAACTGGACGTCGCGCGGCAGGGAGAGGAAACGCTGGCCGCCGTCAAGCAGGATCGTGTGGCCGGTCATGCTCGGCGTGGCGACGATGAAGCGCAGCGCCGCCACGATCTCGCTCACGTCGACGCCGCGGCCGAGCGCGTTGCGGCCGTGGACCTTGTCGAAATTGGCGCGGCTCTGCGGGCCGGAAACGAGGGTGACCGAGGGGGCGATGCCGCAGACCCGGATTCCGGGGGCGAAGGCGCGCGCGGCCAGCTCGGTGAGGCCGCCAAGGCCGATCTTGGAGACGGTGTAGCTGAAGAAATCGGGATTGAGCGCGGCGAGCTTGGCGTCGAGCATGTTGACGATCAGGCCGCGCCCGGCGCGTGCGGCGAAGGCGCGCGAGAGCAAAGCCGGGGCGCGTAAATTGACGTCGAGATGGGCGGCCCAGCTCTCGGCGGTGAAATCGCGAAGATCGTCACGGGCGAAAAGCGAGGCGTTGTTGACGAGCAGGCGCAGCGGCGGCAGGCCGTCGCCGGCGGCGAGAATCGTCTCGGCGGCGGCGGGATCGGCAAGGTCCGCCTGGACGGTGGCGGCGTTGCCGACCTCCGCGGCCAGCGCCTCGGCCTCGGCCTGCGAGCGGCGGTAATGGATGAGGACGTGCCAGCCGTCGGCGGCGAGCGCGCGGACGAGCTCGGCGCCGATCCGTTTCGCGCCGCCGGTGACGATGGCCGTGCGAGCTTCCATCGGACCGCGATAGCGGCCCGCTTTGCGCAAGGCCAGCCAGCGGCTACATCGCGCGGATGGACGACCTCGCCGGCCTGAGCCTCGCCGACATCGCCCGGATGGCCGCGGAACGGCGGCTGCCGCCGGTCGACCAGTGGCACCCGACCCATTGCGGCGACAGCGCGATGCGGATCGCCCGCGACGGCACCTGGTTCCATGAAGGCGGCCCGATCGGGCGGCCGGAGATGGTGCGGCTGTTTTCGACCATATTGCGGCGCGAGCCCGATGGCGGCTTCGTCCTGGTGACTCCGGTCGAGAAGCTCGACATCATCGTCGAGGACGCGCCGTTCGTCGCCGTCGAGCTGAAGAGCGAAGGCGAAGGCCGCGATCGCACGCTCGCTTTCCGGCTCAACACCGGCGACGCCGTGATCGCCGGACCCGAGCATCGGCTGCGCTTCGATGCGGGGCCGCGCCCCTATCTCGAAGTGCGCCCGGGGCTCGACGCATCGGTCGCGCGGCCGGTCTATTACGAGCTCGCCGAACTGGCGCTCGCCGAGGGCGCCGAGCCGCCGGGCTTGTGGAGCGGCGGGGAATATTTCGCGCTGGAGCCCGGGAAATGAATCTCGCTGCGCGCCTGCGCGAGGCCCTGACGCTCGGCCATCGCCTGAGCCCGATCCTGATCGCCGGCGACGTCCTCGACGAGGAGGAAGCCGGCCACGGCATCACCCCGGCCGCGGTGCTGGTCGCGGTCGTCGACCGGCCCGAGCCGACCGTGATCCTGACCTTGCGGCCCGAGACGATGCGCAAGCATCCCGGGCAGATCAGCTTCCCCGGCGGCCGGATCGATCCCGGCGACGACGGGCCGATCGCCGCCGCCCTGCGCGAGGCCGAGGAAGAGATCGGGCTCCCGCCGCACCGTGTCGAGGTGATCGGCCTCGCCGACGTCTATCGCACGATCACCGGCTTCGAGGTGACGCCAGTGGTCGGGATCGTGCCGCCGGACCTGCCGCTCGTCCCCCATCCGGGCGAGGTCGCTGCCGTCTTCGAGGCGCCGCTTCACTATCTGCTCGATCCGGCGCATCAGCATCAGCGCTCGGCGATCTGGCGCGGGCGGGAGCGGCATTATTATGAGATCGACTATGAGGGGCGGCGGATCTGGGGCGCGACCGCGGCGATGATCGTCAATTTGAGCAGGCGGCTGGAGCTCGCATGAAATTGCCCGACGCGCCCTGGCGCAAGCGCACCGGCATGCCTCGGCTGCTGCGAACGCTGGGCGCGGGCGAGGGCGCGACCCGCTTCGTCGGCGGCTGCGTGCGCGACACGTTGCTGGGGCTTCCGGTCAGCGACGTCGATCTCGCCACCCGGCTGACGCCCGACGAGGTGCTGAAACGGCTCGAAAAGGCGGGCATCAAGGCGGTGCCGACCGGGATCGCCCACGGCACGGTGACCGCGGTGATCGGCGGCGCGCCGGTCGAGGTGACGACCCTGCGGCGCGACGTTTCGACCGACGGCCGCCGCGCGACGATCGCCTTCACCGAGGATTGGCGCGAGGATGCGGCGCGGCGCGACTTCACGATCAACGCCCTCTTCGCCGATCCCGCCGGCAGCGAGGTGTTCGACTATTTCGGCGGCGGCGCCGACCTCGAGGCGCGCCGCGTGCGCTTCATCGGCGCGCCGCTGCAGCGCATCGCCGAGGATCATTTGCGCATCCTGCGCTTCTTCCGCTTCCACGCCCGCTTCGGCAGGGGCGCGCCGGACGCGGCCGCGCTCGACGCCTGCTCAGGCCGGGCCAACGATTTGATGGCCTTGTCGCGCGAGCGAATCGCCGACGAGTTGTTGAAGCTGCTCGGCCTGCCCGACCCGGCGCCGACGCTCGCGCTGATGATCGCGCGCGGCATCTTGCGGCCGGTGCTGCCGGAGATCGCGTCGGCGGACGCCCTCGCCGCTTTGGTCGCGGCCGAGCGCGCGGCGGGAATCGCGCCCGAGCCGGTGCGGCGGCTGGCGGCCTTGCTGCCCCCCGACCCGGACGTGGCCGGCGCGGTGGCGGCGCGGCTGCGGCTGTCGAAGCGGGCGGCGCGGCGGCTCGTTTCGGCGGCCGAGCGGACGCTCGACGCGCCCGAAGCGCTCGCCTACCGGATCGGCACCGCCGAGGCGATCGATCGCTTCCTGCTGGACGGCCCGCCCTTGCCCGATCTCGCGGCGCTCGAACGGTGGCAGCGGCCGCGTTTAACGGTGAGCGGCGGCGACCTCATCGCGATGGGGCTGCAGGCGGGCCCGGTGGTGGCGGCGACCCTGCAGGCGATCGAGCGGGATTGGGCGGCAGGCGGCTTTTCGGGCGACACGAAGGAAGTTCGCGCGCTGGCGCGGCGGCACGTCGATCAGGCGCTGCGCTCAAGCCAGTAAGCGAGCGCGGCATCGGCGCTCAGCGGCTCGGAGAAATAGAAGCCCTGGCCGTAGGTGCAGCCCAGCTCGGCGAGGCCGTGGGCGAGCTCCTCGCTTTCGATCCCCTCGGCGGTCGTCTCCATGCCGAGCGCCTTGGCGAGCGACAGGATGGCGTGGACGATCGCGGCGGAATCGCCGTCCTCGACCATCGCACCGACGAAACGCTGGTCGATCTTGAGGGCGTCGATCGGCAGCAGCTGCATCGAGGCCAAAGAGGTGTAGCCGGTGCCGAAATCGTCCATCGCGACGCGGGCGTCGAGCCGCTTCAGCGCGTTCAACGCCTTGGCGGCGCGCTCGGGATCCTGGATGATCGCGCTTTCGGTGAGCTCGACGGTAAGCCGCGCGCCGGAAATGCCGCTCGCGCCCAGTGCGGCGGAGACGGCGGCGGCGACGTCGTCGCGGCTGATCTGGATCGGCGACATGTTGACGCTGATGCCAATCGGCAGCTCCATCCCGGCGGCGCGGTCCCAGTCGGCGAGCGTGCGCGTCGCCGTCTCCAGCGCCCACCGGCCGAGCTGGACGATCAGCCCCGATTCCTCGGCGACCGGGATGAACTCGTCGGGCGGGATCACCCGGCCCTCGTCGTCGGTCCAGCGCGCCAGCGCCTCGAAGCCGGCAACGCGCCGAGTCTTGAGCTCGATCAGCGGCTGGTAGGCGAGGGTGAGGCCGTCGGTCTCGATCGCGCAGCGCAATTCGGTCTCCATGCTGAAGCGGCGGCGGACCGCCTCGGCCTGGACCGGCTCGTAAATCTGGGTGGTGCCCATCAGCTTGGCGTTCTTGAGCGCGAACTGGGCGTTGCGGAACACCTCGTCGGCGCTCGCCACGCCCTGGTTCAGGATCGCGCAGCCGATCGCGCAATCGACCCTTATCTCGAGGTCGGACAGGCGGAACGGCAGGGTCAGCACCGCCTTGATGCGCTCGGCGGCCCGCAGCGCGTCGCCCGGGCCGCGGTCGAGCCGCATCAAGATGCCGAACTCGTCGCCCGAAGTGCGGGCGAGGACGTCGCTCGGGCGCAGCGCCGAGACGAGGCGGCGCGCGAAGGTGATCAGCAGCTCGTCGCCGGCCATCGCGCCCATGCACTCGTTGACCCGGCTGAAGCGGGTCATGTCGACCGCGAGCACCGCAAAGCCGCCCTCGCGGAACTGGGGATCGGCGAGCACCGCCTCGACCTTCTCGTTGAAGGCGAAGCGGTTGGGCAGGCCGGTGAGCGTGTCGCGCAGCATCTCCGAGCGCAAGCTCTTCTCGGTCTCGACCTGGGCGGTCTTGTCGATCAGGGTGACGAGATAGCGTTGCGGCTGGCCCGGCAGCACCTTCAGCCGCGCGAAACGGACCATGAAATGGCGGCCGCCGATGCTGCGCCCGTCGGCGGTCTCGAACTGGTGGGCGGTTTCGCCGCCGGTCAGGAAGGCGGCGAGGCGCGTCCCGACCGGCCCCGAGCGCAGGATCGGAACTTGCGCGATGTGGCGGTTGCCGAGCCGTTCGTCCCATTCGGCGATGAAGCGGAAATGATCGTTGGCGCACTCGATGGTGGGCGCGCTGTCGCCGCCGGTGATGATCGCAGCGGCGATCGGAAGCGCGTCGAGATAGCCCTGGCGGACATTCTCCAGGATCGCGACCAATTGATGCGCGGCTTCGGGGGAGACGTCGGCCTGGCGCGCGGTCTCCTCGATCGATGCTCGTCCTCGCTTGCGCGTCCCTGCCGCCTGCATGGCGGGGGGGATAAAGGAACAGGGTTAACGCTCCGTTGAGAATTGGCGCGTGCGAATGCGGTAAGCCCTTCAGAATTGGTTGTCGCGCGGGAAGCCCAATGGGGGCATGCGGCCGGCGGCGCCGCGGGCGGTGCGCCACGGGTTCATGTCGGCCTCGGTGCGGATGCGGCCGCTCTCGCCGCCCATCGCCCAGCTGAGCCCTTCCGCGAAGGCAAAGCCGGTCGCGTCGGCGAGGCCGCCGTCGCGGTAGCGCTGGAGCTGCACGCCTTGGCCCCGGCCCATTTCAGGTAGCTCGGCGAGCGGATAGACGACCAGCTTGCGGTTCTCGCCGATCACCGCGACATAATCGTCGCCCGGCTCGAGCTGGCGCACAACCTTGAGCGTCGCGCCGGGGCGCAGATTGACGATCTGCTTGCCCTTGCGGGTTTCGGCGATCGCGCCCGCCGTCGCGGTGATGAAGCCGCGGCCGTCGGACGATGCGACCAGCAGCTTTTCCGAGGCGCCCGCCCGCAGCAGGGCGACGACATTGCCCTCGCCCTCGATGTCGACCATCAGCTTGACCGGCTCGCCGAAACCGCGCCCGCCGGGCAGCCGGTCGGCGGCGAGCGTGTAGAAGCGCCCGTCCGACGAGGCGATCAGGATCTTGTCGGTGGTGTGGGCGTGGAGCAGCGGGAAAGCGAGGCTGTCGCCTTCCTTGAACTTGAGCGCTTCGGCGTTGGTCTGCTCCACATGCCCCTTCATCGCCCGGATCCAGCCGCGCCGGGACAGGATCAATGTGATCGGCTCGCGCTCGATCATCGCCTCCAGCGGGATTTCGCGGGCCGGGCCGGCTTCTTCGATCCGCGTGCGGCGCCGGCCCAGCTCGGTATCCTCGCCATAACGTCCCTGGAGGGCGAGCAGGTCTTTCTTCAGCCGCTTCTTCTGCAGCCGGGGGTCGCCGACCAGCCTTTCGAGCTCGGCCTGCTCCTTTTCCAGCCCCTCGCGCTCCTTGCGGATCTGCAGCTCCTCGAGCTTGCGCAAGGAGCGCAGCCGCATGTTGAGGATCGCCTCGGCCTGGCGGTCGGTGAGGGCGAACTCGGCGATCATCACCGGCTTGGGCTCGTCCTCGGCGCGGATGATCTGGATGACGCGGTCGAGGTTCAGATAGGCGATCAAATAGCCGTCGAGCAGCTCGATCCGGTCGGCGATCCTGGCGAGGCGGTGGTTCGAGCGGTTGACCAGCACCTCGATCTGGAAGGCGAGCCATTCGGAAAGGACCTCGCGCAGGCCCATCACCCGCGGCGTCCGGTTCGCGTCGAGGACGTTGAGGTTCAAGGGCACCCGGGTCTCGAGGTCGGTCAGGCGGAACAGGCTGTCCATCAGGAGCTCGGGCTCGACGGTCCGGCTCCGCGGCTCGATACAGATGCGGATCGCCGCGTCGGATTCGTCGCGGACGTCGGCGAGGATCGGCAGCCGCTTGTCGGCGATCAGCTGGGCGATCTGCTCGATCAATTTGCCCTTGGCGACCTGGAACGGGATTTCGCTGACCACCGCCGCCCAGGATCCCTGCGGCCCTTTCTCGATCGCCCATTGCGCGCGCACCCGGAAGCTGCCGCGCCCGGTCGCGTAGGCGAGCGCGATCGCGTCGGGCCCATCGACGATATGGCCGCCGGTCGGGAAATCCGGCCCGCGCACCTTTTCCATCAAGGCCGCGTCATCGGCCTTGCCGTTCTCGATCAGCAGGATGGCGGCGTCGATCAGCTCGGCGACGTTGTGGGGCGGGATCGAGGTCGCCATGCCGACGGCGATGCCGGCGGCGCCGTTGGCGAGCAGATTGGGGAACAGGCCGGGGAAGACCTCGGGCTCCTCCTCCTCATTGTTGTAGGTCGCCCGGAACGCGACCGTGCCCTCGTCGAGCCCGGCCATCAACTCGCCCGCCGCCGCCGTCAGCCGCGCCTCGGTGTAGCGCATCGCCGCCGCGTTATCGCCGTCGACATTGCCGAAATTGCCCTGGCCGTCGACGAGCGGGTAGCGCAGCGAGAAATCCTGGGCGAGGCGGACCATCGCGTCGTAGACCGACTGATCGCCGTGCGGATGATATTTGCCGATCACGTCGCCGACGACGCGCGCGCATTTCTTGTAGCCCGCGGCGGGATCGAGCTTGAGCAGCCGCATCGCCCAGAGCAGGCGCCGGTGAACCGGCTTCAGCCCGTCGCGCAGGTCGGGCAGCGAACGCGCGGTGATCGTCGAGAGGGCGTAGACGAGATAGCGCTGGGACAAAGCGTCGTCGAACGGCGTGTCGACGACATTATCGAAAATGTCACTCATGGCGAATCGTTAGCAGGGCCGATTCCTGGACGCGAGCGGGTTGTTTGTTGTGATGATATATAATACCATATGCGGATGGTATGGTCAAGCCACGGAAATAGAAGGGTAAAATGACGCTTGCCATTCTCAACTGATTTGATAGAGTAATGTCAGACAAGAAGGAGACTGCCCGTGCGCCGCTCGCTTCCGCTGTTCGCTTTGCTTCTCGCCAGTGCCGCCGCCTGCAGCCAGTCCGGCCAGCGCCCGCCGCCGCCGCAGTCCGAGCAGATGTCGAACGCGGCGGCCGACGTCGCCCCGGCAGAATTCGAGGCCCGCGCGCCGCAGGGCGGCCAAGCCCCGGCGGCCCGCACCGCCGCCGGCCCGAATGTCGGCCCGACCGCGGCCCCAGGCGTCGCCTTCAACTATCGCTACGCCTTCCGGCTCGCCGCGCCGCGCATCGCCGAGATGCAGGAGCAGCACGCGCAGATGTGCGAGCGACTCACGGTGGCGCGCTGCCGGATCACCGGCATGTATTATCGCGTCGTCAACGACCGCGACATCGAGGCGATGCTCGCCTTCAAGCTCGATCCCTCGATCGCCCGCCTGTTCGGCCGCCAGGGCGTCGAGGCGGTGGTCCGCGCCGAGGGCATGCTGACCGAAAGCGAGATCAGCGGCACCGACGTCGGCACTGCGATCCGCGCCGCCGGCCGCAGCCTCGCCGACCTGCAAGCCGATCTCGCCCGGATCGAGGCCCGGCTCGGCCAGCGCATCGCGTCCGGCGAGCGCGAGAGCCTCGAATATGAAGCGCAGCAGCTGCGCGCGCAGATCCGCTCGCTCCGCGACAGCCGCAGCGAACAGCAGGAATCGCTGGCGACGACGCCGATGGTGTTCCGCTATGGGTCGGGCGACCTTGTCCCCGGCTTCGCCCAGCGGCCGACGCTCAAGCAGGCGATGCAGCGCGCGACCGACAATTTCCTCGACGGGGCGACGATGCTGCTGATCCTCGTCATCACGCTCTTGCCTTGGGCGCTCGCGCTGGCGCTGATCGGGCTGATCGTCCGCTATGTCCGCCGCCGCTGGTTCCCGAAGAAGGAGCCCGAGACGCCGGCCGCCGGCTGACCCCTTCTCCCTCCCCGCAAGGGAGGGAAGGGGGCGGGTGCGGCAAAGGCGATCGCCAGCCGCCCGGAGCGCCAGCTCATCCTCGCAGAGCAAGGCCGCCACGCACCCGCTCCAGCCCCGATTGTCTACTTAATTAGTTGAGTAAAACGACAGCCAGAGAGGAGACTGACCGTGCGCCGTTCGCTTCCCTTCCTTGCCCTGCTTCTCGCCTCCGCCGCCGCCTGCAGCCAGGCTGGGAACGAGCCCGCCTCCCCCCCGCGCAACGCCGCCGCCGATCAAACGGCGAATGCGTCCGATTCCGAATTGTCCGCGATCCCGCCCGAGCTCCCCGCGCCGCGCGGCCGTGCGGAACGCGCGACCGGGCCGGACCTGGATCCGGCAGCGGCGCCCGGCGTCGCCTTCGACTATCGCTATTCCTTCCGCCTCGAGGCCGACCGCGTCGCCGAAATGCAGCAGGAGCATCAGCGGCTCTGCGCCCGCTACGGGCCGCGCTGCCGGATCACCGGCATGGATTACCGCGCCGCCAACGAGGAGGATGTCGAGGCGATGCTGTCCTTCCTCGTCGACCCGGCGATCGCCGGCCAGTTCGGGCGCGAAAGCGTCCGCGCCGTAACCGCGGCCGACGGCGAGCTGACCGAGAGCGAGATCAACGGCACCGACGTCGGCACCTCGCTCAAGACCAATGTCGGCAACCTCGAGGAGCTGCGGGCGGAGCTGGCGCGGATCGAGGCGCGGATCGCCTCGCGCGGCCTGCGCTGGCGCGAGCGTGCTTCGCTCGAGGATCAGCGCGAATCGCTGCGCCAGCAAATCGCCGACTTGCGCGCGACCGCCGGCGCGCAGGAGCAGGCGCTGGCGACGACGCCGATGCTGTTCCGCTACGGCTCGGGCGCGCTCGCGCCGGGGCCGGCGAGGGCGGCGACGGTCCGCGAGGCGACCGAGCGCGCGGCCGACACGTTCCTCGGCGGCCTGCGCGCCGTGCTGATCGTCTTCGTGACGATCTCGCCCTGGGCGCTGACCGCCTTCCTGCTCTGGGCCGGCTTCCAGTTCGTGCGCCGCCGCCGCCCCGGCAAGCCCGCGACCGACGCCTGAAATCAGGGACAGTCCCTATTTTCCAACTCATTGAGGTTGGAGGAAGATTTCGGCGGGTTCGCGCGCTTTCTCGGCTTCGGCCTCGGCCAGGATCCAGTCGCGGAAGGCGGCGATCTTGGGCTGGTTGCGGCGGCCTTCGGGGTAGATCAGCCAGTGGCTGCGGTCGGTGACGTGGATGCGCGGGAAGGGCTGGACCAGGCGGCCCGAGGCGAGCTCGCCGCGCCAGAACATCGGCGTCATCATCGCGACGCCGGCGCCGGCGAAGGCCGCGTTCGCCTCCATCATCTGGTTGTCGAGGACGAGGCCGGCGCCGGCGCCCCTGTCGCCGACCTCGACCCCTGCATCCGCCAGCCAGTCGCGCCACCAATCGTCGCCGGGGCTGAGGCGCGGCACGTCGAGCAATTGCCCGGGCCGCTCGAGCCGGTGGCGCTGTGCGAACTCGGGACTGCAGATCGGGCTGAAGTTCAAGCGGAACAGGAAATGGCAGCGGAGGCCCGGCCAGTCGCCGCGGCCGACCCGGATCGCGGCGTGGAACTCGCCGGTCGAGAAATCGACCAGCCGGTTGTCGCTGCTGAGGCGCACCGCGAGATCGGGATGGCGGACCTGGAAGGCGCCGAGCCGCGGCGCCAGCCAAGCCGTCGCGAGCGTCTGGGCGGTGCTGACCGACAGCAGCGCCTGATCGTCCGCGACGAGCCCGGAAAAGGCGTCTTCGAGCGTTTCGAACGCGGCCGCGACCAGGGGCGCGATGCGGCGGCCGGCGTCGGTCAGCGAAACTCGCCCCTTGATGCGCGCGAACAACGGCACGCCAAGCCGCTCTTCCAACAAGCGAATCTGATAGGAGACCGCGGCTTGGGTCATCCCGAGCTCGACCGCCGCCTGGGTGAAATTCTCTCGGCGGGCGGCGGCCTCGAAGACGCGCACGGCGCTCAAAGGGGGCAAGCGAGCCATGCCTCGTCCTATAAGCTTGGCTTATATGAACTGTCGAGACTTTCGTTGGCGCCTGCGCCCGCCAAATGCCATTTCGACGGCACGCAGACAGGAAAGGAATCGGGACATGCGTGAAGAACTCGACGGCCGCATGTGGGTCGACCATCACGAGCAGTTCGGCGAATGGGTCGACGGCGTCGCCGTCACGCTCCGCGCCGGGCTCGCTCGCCTCGCCGGCTGGGACGGCAGCACCCACCAGCTGCTCGCCATCATCGCCGCCTTCGCGGTGACCGCGCTCAGCCTGACCCTCACCAACGGCGCCGCCTGAGCGGGAAGGAATTCGAGCCATGACTGTCATCCACGCCTTCAAGCGCCTCGCGGCAATGATCCAGTTGTCGCTGTGCAAGCTCAACGAGATCCAGTTCGACGCGCCTTGGGCACCGCGCAAAGGCCGCTGCTCGGGGCTTTGATCCGGGCGCGCGGCGGTCTATCCGGACCGCCATGCGCCTCGTCAAACCGCTTGCCTTGCTCCTCGCCCTGGCGCTAGCCGCCTGCGCGATGGCGCAGCCGGGCACCCCACCGCCGCCCCGACCGGACGGGCTGATGATCTGGCCCGATCTGCTCGAGCGGCCGCGCCCGCGGCCGACCGCGACCGTTGCCTACGGCCCCGCCGCGCTGCAGGTCGCCGACGTCTGGGTGCCCGACGGCGCGGGGCCGCATCCGACCGTGCTGATGGTCCATGGCGGCTGCTGGCAAAGCGAGATCGCCGACCGCCGGATCATGAACTGGATCGCCGACGATTTGCGGCGGCGCGGCATCGCCGTCTGGAACATCGACTATCGCGGCGTCGACCGGCCCGGCGGCGGCTATCCCGGCACCTTCGAGGACGCGGCGGCGGCGGCGGACGCGCTGCGCGCGCATGCCGGCGAATATCGGCTCGATCTTTCGCGCCTGGTCGCGGTCGGCCACAGCGCCGGCGGCCATCTCGCACTCTGGCTGGCCGGGCGGCCGCGGCTTCCGCAGGGCTCGCCGCTGCGCAGCCCGGATCCGCTGCCGATCCGGGCGGTGGTCAGCCTCGGCGGCCTCCCCGACCTCGAGGAAGCGGCGCGCTCACCCAACGGCTGCGGCAATGAGGTGGTGGGCCGGCTGACCGGCGGCCACTTCGCCGACACCTCCGTCCCGCGCCTCGCCCCGCTCGGGGTGCTGCAAGTGCTGATCAACGGCCGCCAGGACCGGATCATCCCGACCGCTTATGCCGAAGGCTATGCGGCGCCGATGCGCGCCGCCGGCGACGACGTGCGGGTGCGGATGATCGACCGCAGCGGCCATATCGAGCTGATCGCGCCCGAAAGCGCCGCCTGGGCGGCGGCGGTCGAGGAAATTCAAGGGGCGCTCCACCGATGAGCTTCACGCTCGCCGAGGCGCGCGCCGCCGACGCCGCCGATTCGCTGCGGCCGTGCCGAGAACGCTTTCACCTGCCCGAAGGCCTCATCTATCTCGACGGCAATTCGCTCGGGCCGCTGCCGAAGACGGCGATGGCCCGGCTCCGGGAGGTGGTGACCGAGGAATGGGGCGCGGAGCTGATCCGCAGCTGGAACAGCCGCGACTGGATCGGCGCGCCGCAGCGGGTCGGCGCCAAGATCGCGCCTTTGATCGGGGCCCGGCCGCACGAGGTGATCGTCACCGACTCGACCTCGATCAATCTGTTCAAATTGCTGGTCGCCGCGGCGCGGCTGTCGGACCGGCCGGTGCTCTTGAGCGAAGCCGGCAATTTCCACACCGACCTGTACATCGCCAGCGGCGTCGCCGACCTGTTGAACCTCAGGCTCGACATCGCCCCGCGCGACGCGCTCGAGCGGCGGCTCGATGCGGACACCAATTTGCTGCTGCTGACCCACGTCCACTACAAGACCGCCGAACGCTACGACATGGCGCGCGTCACCGCCCGCGCGAAGGACGCCGGGGCGACGACGGTCTGGGACCTCTCCCACAGCGCCGGCGCGGTGCCGCTCGATCTCAATGGCGCCGGCGCCGAGCTCGCCGTCGGCTGCGGCTACAAATATCTGAACGGCGGCCCCGGCGCGCCCGCCTTCCTCTACGTCGCCGAGCAACTCCAGGAGCGCCTGGTCAGCCCGCTGCGCGGCTGGATGGGCCATGCCGCCCCGTTCGCATTCACCGACGATTACGAACCCGCCGCCGGGATCGACCGGATGCTCGCCGGGACACCGCCGATCCTCAGCCTCGCCGCGCTCGAATGCGGGATCGACGCGTTCGAAGGGGTGACGATCGAGCGGCTCTGGTCGAAGGCCAACGCCCTGTTCGACGTCTTCCACGCCTTGATGGAGCAGCGCTGCCCCGCCCTTGCCTGCATCACCCCACGCATTCCCGAGCATCGCGGCAGCCACATCTCCTTCAAACACCCGCACGCCTTCGAAATCTGCCAGGCGCTGATCGCGGCCGAGGTGATCGGCGATTTCCGCGCCCCCGACGTCGTCCGCTTCGGCCTCACCCCGCTCTATCTCGGCTTCGAGGATGTCTGGCAGGCGGTCGACCGGCTGGCCGCGATCCTGGAGAACGAAACGTGGCGCGAGCCGAAATATGCGGTGCGCGGCAAGGTGACGTGAGGGCGGTTTGCCCTAACCCCGCGGCTCCCCTATAGAGCCGCCTTCCCCACGCCCCTGAAGCCGGAGGCTCCTGCCATAATGTCCCGCCGCCGACTGATCTACGAAGGCAAGGCCAAGATCCTCTACGAGGGGCCCGAGCCCGGCACCCTGATCCAGTATTTCAAGGACGACGCGACCGCGTTCAATGCCCAGAAGCGCGGCTCGATCGCCGGCAAGGGCGTGCTCAACAACCGCATTTCCGAGCATCTCTACACCTTGCTGGGCACGATCGGCATCCCGACCCACTTCATCCGCCGCCTCAACATGCGCGAGCAACTGATCCGCCAGGTCGAGATCGTGCCGATCGAGGTGGTGGTGAGGAACGTCGCCGCGGGGACTTTGTCGCAGCGGCTCGGCATCGAGGAAGGCACCCAGCTGCCGCGCACGATCATCGAATATTATTACAAGGACGACGCATTGGGCGACCCGATGATCGCCGACGAGCATATCGCCTGCTTCGGCTGGGCGAGCCAGGACGAGATGAATGAGATCGCCGACATGGCGATCCGGGTGAACGACTTCCTCTGCGGCCTGTTCGCCGGCATCGGCATCCGCCTGGTCGACTTCAAGCTCGAGTTCGGACGGCTCTGGGAGAACGATTTCTCGCGGATCATCCTCGCCGACGAGATCAGCCCGGACGGCTGCCGGTTGTGGGACATGACCTCGGGCGAGAAGCTCGACAAGGACCGCTTCCGGCGCGATCTGGGCGGCGAGGCCGAGGCCTATCAGGAGGTCGCCCGCCGCCTCGGCCTGCTGCCCGACGGCGAAGCCAATGCCGTGCTCGACCTCGAGAAGCACCGGCAAAAACGCGGGAAATAAGCGGGCCTTGTCGCACTCCCACGCGCACGGCGGGCATCACCACCATCATCATTCGCACGATTTCGGCTGGGCGTTCGCGGTCGGCATCGCCCTCAATCTCGGCTTCGTGGGGGTCGAGACCCTTTACGGCTTCTGGGCCAATTCGATGGCCTTGCTCGCCGATGCCGGCCACAATCTGTCGGACGTGCTGGGCCTCGCCGTCGCCTGGGCCGCGGCAATCCTGTCGAAGCGGCCGCCGACGCGCCGGTTCAGCTACGGCCTGCGCGCCTCCTCGATCCTCGCCGCGCTCGCCAATGCGGTGATCCTGCTGATCGCGGTGTCGTTCATCGCCTACAATGCCGTGTTCCGCCTGATCATTCCCGACCTCGTCGAAGGCGGTACCGTCACCATCGTCGCCGCGATCGGCATCGTCATCAACGTCGCGACCGCCTTGATGTTCGCGCGCGGCCGGCGCAGCGACCTCAACATCCGCGGCGCCTACCTGCACATGATCGCGGACGCGCTGGTTTCGGCCGGCGTGGTGGTCGCGGGGATCGCGATCGAGGCGACCGGCTGGCTCTGGATCGACCCGGTGACGAGCCTGATCGTGGTCCTGGTAATCGTCCTCGCCAGCGCCGACATGTTCCGCGATTCGCTCACCATGGCGCTCGCCGGGGTGCCGCGCGGGATCGATCCGGACGCGGTCGAGGCGCACCTCCTCGCCCGGGCCGGCGTCGCGCGCATCCACGACCTCCACATCTGGCCGATGAGCACGACCGAATTCGCGCTGACCGCCCACCTCGTCATGCCGGCGGGCTTTCCCGGGGACGCCTTCCTCGCCGGCTGCGCGCAGGGCATCGCCCACGAATTCGGGATCACCCACGCGACCTTCCAGGTCGAGATCGGCGACGACTGCGTGAGCGCGGACGGTTGTTAGCTGCGGATGGGCCTAGCGCGAGCCGCCGGTCGGGCCGCCGATGGCGACCGGCTGGGCGACGCGATTCTGGAGCGCGATGAAGGTGCTGCTCGACTGGAGGAAGGGGGTCGGGTTGACCGCGCGGCCGTCGATGCGGACCTCGTAATGGAGATGGCTGCCGGTCGAGCGGCCGGTCGAGCCCATCAGGCCGATCAAATCGCCGCGGTGGACGCGCTGGCCGGGCTGGGCGATCCGCTGCGAGAGGTGGCCGTAGCGGGTCTGGATGCCCTGGCCGTGGTCGATCTCGACGAGATTGCCGTAGCCGCCATTGTTCCATTCGGAGCGGCCGACGATGCCGTCCGCGGTCGCGTAGATCGGCGTGCCCATCGGCCCGGCGAGGTCGATGCCGGCGTGCATCGCGGCGCGGCCGCGGAAGGGATCGGAGCGGATGCCGAAGCCGCTGGTGAAATTGACCGAGTTGTGCAGCGGCATGGCGGAGGGGATCGCGGCGACGCCTTGCTCGAGCTGGTCGAGCTGGCGCCAGGTGGTGAACAGCTCGCGGAACCTGGGATCGGCATTGTCGACCGCCGGCACCGGCTCGTAGGGACCGCCGACGGCGGCGGCGGCGCCGTGGAAACGGGCCGGGTTGAAGCCGAGCTGCCTGAGCGCGCCCGCAGTGGCGCGGTAGCGCTGGCGGGTCGTGGCCTGGACGCGCTCGACGAACGCGGCCTGCATGCCCTCGACATTGTCGAACGTGTCCGACACCGCCTGGGCGGCCGGGTTGTTGGGATCGGTCATCGCCGCCGGAATCTGCTGGACGAGGGCGTCGGGATTGGCGTGGCCGGACAGCATTTGCGAGAGGAAGACCTGACGGCGCTCGAGCGCCGCCGCGCGCTGACGCGCCTCGCTGCGGATGGCGGCGACGTCGGCCTGCATCTGCGCGATCTGGCGCTCCATCTGGGCGACGTCGCCGTTCATCGCGGCGATCGCCTGGAAGGTCGCGAAGGCGGACCAGGTCAGCAAAACAAAGGCGGCCAGAGCGGCCGCCATCTGCACGCGCGCGCCGATCGTAAAGCGGCGGAGGCTCTTGCCGTCGTGGAGGAACAGGTCGCGCGGCTTGAAGATGTGGTGAAACTTCGCGGTGAAGCCAGCGTTCGCTTTGGCGTTCGTCATCGTTTTCCCCGGTCGGCCCTCGGGCCGGCACGATCACGCTTCGGCGACCGCTTGAAAATTCACGGGCCTTCCGGCCCCGCTCGAACATGCGCTGGAATGCCCCCCAACGCGTGGACCGGACAGTGTTAAACAAGTCGTGACGCGGCAACCCCCTCATAGAAATCACGGGACAGACCGGCTTCACCCCGCGCCGAGTCGTTGAACGGCGGCTTAACCGTCCCGCGGAAGTGGCTCCGAATCAGCTTTTGCCAGTGCGGCACGGCGGCGAGCCCGCGGGATTCGCAGACAGTCCTGAACCAGCGCGTGCCGGCGGCGACGTGGCGGATCTCGTCGCGGTAGATGCGCGCGAGGATCGCCGCCGCGCGGGCGTCGCCGGCCCGTTCGAAGGCAGCGACCGTGGCCGGGGTGACGTCGAGCCCGCGCGCCTCCAGCACCATCGGCACCACCGCCAGGCGGGCGAGCAAATCGTGGGCGGTGTCCGCCGCCGCCCGCCACAGGCCGTCATGGGCGGGAAGCGCGCCGTAATGCGCGCCGAGCGCCTTGAGCCGCCGGTCGAGCAAGGCGAAATGGATCGCCTCGTCCGCGCCGACGGCGAGCCAATCGTCGATGAAGGCGCGCGGCAGGCCGGCGCCGAACCGCCCCGCCATGTCGAAGGCGAGGTCGATCGCGCCGAACTCGATATGGGCGAGCGCGTGCAGCATCGCGATCCGGCTGCGCTGCGAGCCCGCCTTGCCGCGCTTCGGCATCCGCGCCGGCGGCAGCAATGGGGGCGTCGCCGGGCGCGCCGGCCGCGCCGGCATGGCGACGCCGAACTCATGGGCCAGATCGCCCCGCCGCCAGGCCCGGGCCGCGGCCCGCGCCGCCTTCACCTTGGCCTGGGGCGCGGCCGTCAGCAGGACGGCACGGCAGGCTTCGGCAATATTGGTCGCTATTGGCCCGCCTCGACCGGAGGAGCGAGCGCCTCGTCCGGCGCTTCGGTGTCGGCGTCCCTACGCTCGATCGGGTAATCGGTGTAGCGCTCGATCTCGGGATGGACCGAGACCTGGCCCGGCGGCCACGGTGCCAGGCTGGGCGGCGGCGGCGGCGAGTCCGGCCGGGCGGGCACGACAATCGGCTCGACGAGCGACGCCGGCGTCGGCGCATAGGGATAATCGATGCCGCTGTCGGCCAACCGCGCCGCATTGCCCTGCTCCCAGCCATAGGCCTGGGCGTAGGACGAAGGCGCCGGTGCCTGGGCGACCGGATCGATTCCCATCGGGCGGCCCACCGGGCCCTGGAAAAAGACCGGGTCGATCTCGCGCACCGCGCTTTCGCCGAGCTGGACGCCGAGCCCGACGGCAAGCGCGAGCGCACCCATCGCCGGCCAGATCATCGGAGAGCCGATCATCCGCCAAAAACGGCCGCGCCGCCGACCCGTTCCACGCGGGCTCCGGCCGCGGGTCGGGCGAAGGCGCAGCGTCGCCATCGGCTCAGGGTAGCTCGCGGGCCGCGGCCAGCACCTCTTCGGCATGGCCCGGCACCTTCACCTTGCGCCAGATGCGGGCGATGGTGCCGTCGCGGTCGACCAGGAAGGTGGCGCGGTCGATGCCCATATATTTGCGCCCGTAGAGGCTTTTCTCGCCCCAGGTTCCGAACGCTTCGCAGACGCCGCCGTCGGGGTCGGTGGCGAGCTTGACCCTGAGATCATATTTGCCGGCAAATTTGGCGTGGCTCTGCGGGCTGTCCTTCGAAACGCCGAGGATCCAGGTGCCGCACCGTTCGAACTCGACGGCGAGCGCGGAGAAATCCTGCGCCTCGCGGGTGCAGCCCGAAGTATCGTCCTTGGGATAGAAATAGAGGACCAGCTTCTGGCCGCGGAAATCGGCGGGGCTCACCCCCTTCCCGTCCATCCCGATCAGGGTCACGTCCGGTACCGGATCGCCTTCGACCAACATCCGAGTCTCCAAGCCGCCGCGCTGGAGAGTTTGTGGCGGGCAAAGCCGCGCGGAGCAAGCGGCAACATCAACTTTGGCCGGACGCCTCGGCCCAGAAGGCGCGCACCGTCGCCCGCGCCGCGTCGTGCGCGCGCGCCAGCGCCTCCCAGGTGTCGAAGCCGCAGGCGCGGGCGACCAGCGCCCGGCTCGGCTCGGGCGGCGCCGCCGAGCGCGGCGACACCAGCCGGAGGATGACGAGGATGCGGGTCAGCAGGCGCAGCGCCGGATCGATCTCGGCGCCGGCGAGCCCGGCGGCGCCCAGGTCGGCGAGCGCGTCTTCGAGGTGCGGATGGAGGCCGATGCCGTGCCTCAGCTGGAGCACGTGAACGGCGAATTCGAGGTCGATCAGGCCGCCTTCGCCGCGCTTGATGTCGAACGGGCCGCCGGGCGGATTGTGGGTCCGCATGTCGCGGCGCATCCTGACCGCGTCGGCGACGAGCTTCGCCGGGTCGCGCGCCTGCCGCAGCACCGCGCCGACCACCTCCTCCAGCGCCGCCCGGCCCTTCGCCGAGCCGTAGACCGGCCGCGCCCGGGTCAGCGCCATATGCTCGTAGGTCCAGGCGCGCTCGCTCTGATAGGCGGCGAAGCTCTCCAGGCTGATCGCGAGCAGGCCGTCGGTGCCGGACGGCCGCAGCCTGGTGTCGACGTCGTAGAGCGGCCCGGCCGCGGTCGCCACGCTCAGCGCGGCCGTCACCCGCGGCGCCAGCCGGTTGAAATAATCGGTGGCGCGCAAGCGCCTGGGGCCGTCCGATTCGGCCTCGTGGCTGCCGCTGAACAGATAGACGAGGTCGAGGTCCGAGGCATGGGTCAGCGCCTCGCCGCCGAGCCGGCCGAGGCCGAGGATGAGCAGCTCCGATCCGGGGACCTTGCCGTGCCGCGCTTCGAACTCGGCGACGGCGGCGTCGGCGAGGACCCGGATCGCCGCCTCGGCGACGCGCGAATAGCCCTCGGTGACGTCGAGCGGGTCGGTATGGGCGGCGATCAGCTGGACGCCGAGCGCGAAGCGCCGCTCGTTGACCCGGCGCCGGACCCGGTCGAGCAGCTGCTGGTAATCCTCGCCGGCACGGTCCGCCCGGGCGAAGTCGCGGGCGAGATCCGCGACCGACGGCGCCGGCGCGAAAGCGCTGGCGTCGACCAGGCCGTCGAGCAGGTCCGCGCGCCGCCCCAATTGCTCGGCGAGCGGCGGCGCGTGGCTCAGGATCGCGGCGAGATGGGCCGCGAGCATCGGCCGCGCCTCGAGCAGCCGAAAGAAATTGACCCCGGTCGGCAGCTTCAGGATCAGATCCTCGAAGCGGTTGATCGCCCGCATCGGATCGGGGGCGGCGCCGAACGCCGCGATCAGCTCCGGCAGCATCGCCTCGAAGGCCTCGCGGGCCGCACCGGTGCGCAGCGCGCGCACCTTGCCCGAGCGCCAGCCCTCGATCCGGCCGCGGGCCGCGCCGGGCTCGGCGAAGCCGGCCTCGGCGAGCGCCCGTTCCAGCGCCTGCGGATTCTCGGACAGGCGGTCGCCCTCGCCGCCCGCGAGCGTGTCGTACAGCGTCGCGACGCGCTCGGCGGGCGGGCCCAGCAGGGCGAGCAGCGCCGCGCCGCCGTCCAGCCCGTGAAGGGCGGCGACATTGTCGAGCGCCGCCGGATCGGCCGGGAGGCTGTGGGTCTGGCGGTCGTCGACCATCTGCAGCCGGTGCTCGATCGTCCGCAGCAACGGGTAGGCGTCGCGCAGGACGGCGGCGTCGCCGGGCGCGATCCGGCCCGCTTTCTCCAGCGCCGCGAGCGCGTCGAGCGTCGCCGGCGCGCGCAGCTCGGGCTCGCGGCCGCCATGGATGAGCTGGTGGATCTGGATGAAGAACTCGACCTCGCGGATGCCGCCGCGGCCGCGCTTGACGTCGTAGCCGGGCCCGAGCGCCTGGCCTTGCGCATAATGGTCGCGGATGCGGCGGCTGATCGCGCGAATCTCGCCGACCGCGCCGTAATCGAGCGAGCGCCGCCAGACGAAGGGGTGGATCGCCTCGAGGAAATAGCGGCCGAGCGCCGGGTCGCCGGCGACCTGGCGGGCGCGGATGAAGGCCGCCCGCTCCCAGGGCAGGGCCGCCGATTCGTAATAGGAGATGGCGGCGTCGACGGGCAGCGCGATCGGCGTCACTTCCGGCGAGGGGCGAAGGCGCAGGTCGACGCGAAAGGCATAGCCGTCGCCGGTGCGTTTCTGCAGGATCTCGACGATGCGCTGGGCGATCCTCAACGCTGCCTGATCGGGCTCCTCGCGCGGCTTCCTCGGCAGGGTTTCGGGGTCGTAGAGGAAGATGAGGTCGACGTCGGAGGAATAATTGAGCTCGCGCCCGCCCAGCTTGCCGAGGCCGAGGATCGCGAAGCCCCGTGGCGCCGCTTCGGGCGTCCGCTCGGCGATCGCCGCGGCGAGCGCGCGCTCGAGCTGGCGGTCGGCAAGGCCGGACAGCGTCTCCACCACCTCGTCGAGCCCGCAGATCCCGGCGAGATCGGCGATGCCGAGCGCGAGCGCATGGCCGCTGCGTTCGCGCCGCACCGCAGCCATGACGTCCGCCGCCTCGCCCTCGCGCCCGGCCGCGGCCAGCGCCGCATCGAGCCCGCCCGATCCGAGCGCCGCCCTCACCGAATCGAACCGATCGAGCTGGAGAGCGAGGAATGGAGAATGGGCCCGCGCGCGGGCGATGGCATGGTTAACGGCCTGTTTACGATCTGTTTCTTTCATACAACAGCGCCGTCCCGACTCCATTCGGCCACGCAACGATTGCAACTGCGCGCGCCAAACTACGTTAATCTTCGCGTGAAGGAATGGGATAAGAGAATGAAGGCCATGGCCAGCACCTGTCCTCGGCGGTTCGTGAAGGTGGCGCCCCCCACCGTCCACGCCGGCGTGGGCGAGGCCTTGCGCCAGGCGTTTCAGATGGATGGCGAGCTGCGGTCGCTCAAGGCCTTCGAAGACGTCCTCGCCCTCCTCGACTAGGCGTCTTCGTCCTCGCCGACCGGATCGCGGTCGCGGCTCAGCTCGTCCACTTCGCTCATGATGCTCTGCAGCGCGGTCTGGTTGTCGTTGGTCTGGTGCGAGCGCCGCGACGGCAGCTTGCCCTCATTCAAGAGGCTTTCGAGGGCAACCCGGCCGCGGGCGACGCGGCTCTTGATCGTGCCGACCGCGCAGCCGCAAATCTCGGCCGCCTCTTCGTAGGCAAAGCCGCCCGCGCCGACCAGGATCAGCGCCTCGCGCTGCGGCTGCGGCAAATGCAAGAGCGCGCGCTGCATGTCGCCAAGCTCGATATGGCGGTCCTGGCTGGCCGGCGCGGCGAGCAATTTGGAGGCGGTGAGCTCGTCCCACTCGCCCTTGAAGCGGGCGCGGCGCATCTGGCTCAAAAACAGGTTCCTGAGGATGATGAACGTCCACGCGCGCATGTTGGTGCCGGCCTGGAAGCGCTTGCGCGCCGCCCAGGCCTTGAGGAGCGTCTCCTGGACGAGATCGTCGGCGAGATCGCGGCTGCCGGACAGGGAGCGGCCGAAGGCGCGCAGATGGGGAATGACCTGGCCGAGCTGGTCCTTGAACTCGTCGTCGGGAAGCGGCGCCCAATCGCCGCCCTGCCCCCCGCTCTGCGCCGGCTCCTGGCCCGCCATCATCTGCCCCTTACGCCACACGTTTCATGATGCTGGCGCGACGCCGACCGGCGCCGCCGCAACCGTTCGAAGATAGAGATTACTGCCAGACAAACAACAGGATCAGGAAGATAATCACGACCAGGCCGAGCCCCCAGCCGAGGATGTAGCGGGTCATGTGCGGCGTCGAGCCGGCCCGTGCCTCGGTGGTGCTGATATGCTCAGGTTCGCTCATCGGGAGTCCTGTTCGAGTTCCCTTCGTTACAGGTCGGCAACGCGTTTCCCGGACGGCGGTTCCGATTGCCCGCTATGCCGGGATCGTCGCGGTGTCGAAGAACAGGGCCTGGGCGATCGCCGCCTTCACCGTCTGGCGCTGGAACGGCTTGGTGATCAGGAAGGTCGGCTCCGGCCGCTCGCCGGTCAGCAGCCGCTCGGGGAAGGCGGTGATGAAGATCACCGGCACCGAGAATTCGGCGAGGATGTCCTTGACCGCGTCGATCCCGGAGCTGTCGTCGGCAAGCTGGATGTCGGCGAGGACCAGGCCCGGGCGGCGCGCCATCGCCTGGGCGACCGCCTCGTCGCGCGTCACCGCGACTCCGGTGACGGTGTGGCCGAGGTCGCGGACGATCGTCTCGATGTCCATCGCGATGATCGGCTCGTCCTCGATGATCAGGACCTCGGCGCGGGTCTGGCGTTCGATCTCGGCGAGCGCTTCGGCGACCAGCGCTTCGACCTCCGCTCCCGACGCGGCGATCAGATAGCCGGCATCCTCGGGAGTAAAGCCCTCCATCGCGGTCAGGAGCAGCGCCTGGCGCGACAGCGGCGTGATCCGCGACAGCCGCGCCTGGGCGATCTCCTCGGGCTCGTTGGAGCCGCCATGGCCCGGGTCTTCCTCGATACTGGCCGAGGACCAGATGGCATGAAAGGTGCGGTAGAGGCCGAGCCGCGGATCGACGTCGCGCGGGAAGCTCTCGGGTGCGGCGACGATCGCCTCCAGCGTCGCCCGGACGAAGGCGTCGCCATGGGCCTGGGTGCCGGTCAGGGCGCGGGCGTAGCGGCGGAGGAAGGGAAGATGCGGGGCAAGTTCCTGGCCAAGCGACATGTGGTAGCGACTCCTTATATCGTCAGGGGCCTATTGGGTGGACGCCTGCGCGATTGCAACCCCGTGACGGTCGCGCAACGATGCGTGTCAAACGGGGATTTCTGGCCCGGCCCCGTCCTCGCGCGAGGGTGGAACAATCGTCGGAGTTTTTTGTTTCCAACCCCGCGCGGTCCGAGTTATTCGGTGCCGCCGTATATTTGCGTCTGTTCAGCGGGGACGGCTGCCTCGAGCTGGCTCGCCCGGACAATTGGAAGTGGCTGCGGGCCGCGGCTTTGCCGTGAGGGGTGAGATTCATTGACCAATGACAAGAAGGGGCCGAGCGGACCGAAGCCTCCGAGGCGGCCGCGCGGTGCTTCCAGGACCGTCGGCGACGCGTTGAAATCAGTCTACGACCGAACGCTCCATGAGGATATCCCTCCGGAAATGCTCGATTTGCTGGGGAAGCTCGGTTAACCGCCATTCCGCGATGACGGACGCGCCTTCTTGAACGGCGACATGCAAAACTGGATCGCTTCGCGCTGGGCGCGGCTTTCCACCGGCCTGAAGATGCTCATCATCCTCAGCGTCGGCCTGTTGCCGCTCGGCATCATCGCCATCGCCGCCTCGATCGACAATGCGCGGGCGAACCGCGCCAAGGCCGACGTCGAGGCGCGGGCAAGTCTCGGCCTTCACGCGCAGCGGTTCCAGCTCGCCCTGACGCGAAATTCCTTCACTATCCGCGCCGCGCGCGACGCGATCATCGAAGCGCACGACCCCGCCGGCATCTGCCGGCGCACCCTCGCCCGGCTCGGCCGCTTTCCCAACACTCCCGGCCGCTTCGCGGTGTTCGGCGACGGGCCGGCCCCGCGTTGCGTGTCGAACGGCTTCGCGCCCCCGGCCGCGCCGCCGGCGCGCGACCAGGTCGGCCGCGCGGTGATCCTGCGCGGCGGCGACATCCTCAGAACCTTTATGTACGATGCGAACGGCGCGCTCGAGGGAGTCGCCGAATATCGGCGCGAAACGCTTGCCCGAGTGGTCAACGCGCCGCCGGTCGCGAACAATTTCGCGCTCGAATTGGTCCAGGGCGGCCGGGTCATGCCGCTGCGCGCCGGCGCCCCCGGAGGGGCGCTGACGCGCGAGGTCGTCGCCGTCTTCCCCTTCGCCAGCGGCGAACTCTCGATGCGGCAGCGTGCGGCGGTGCCGCCGGTGACCGCGACCGAATTGCTGGTCATCCTGACGCCGGTGCTGATGTGGCTGTGGGCGTCGCTGGTCGGCTGGATCATCGTCCAGCGGCTGCTGCTGCGCCCGCTGGGGCGGATCCAGAACGTCATCTCCGCCTACAGGCCCGGCGACCGCGGCCTCGATCTGCCGACCGTGCGCAGCCCCGCGCTCGAGATCGCCGCCTTGGGTCAGGCGTTCGACCAGGTCACCCAGACGGTCGCCCGCCACGAAGCCGAGCTCGAATCGGCGGTCGCGCGGCAGACGCGCCTGGTCCGCGAGGTCCACCACCGGGTGAAGAACAACCTCCAGGTCGTCGCCTCGCTGCTCAACCTCCATTCGCGCGGCTCGGCCAATGCTGAGGTCGCCGCCGCTTATGCCTCGATCCAGCGGCGGGTCGAAGCGCTCGCGGTGGTCCATCGCAACCATTATGCCGAGCTCGAGGCCAATCGCGGGGTCGCGCTGAAGCCGCTCCTCTCCGAGCTTGGCGCCAATTTGCGCGCGACCGCGCCGGCGAACGCCGCCGCGATGCAGATCCGCCTCGACATCGCCCCCGTCTACGTAACCCAGGACGCGGCGGTCTCGGTCGCCTTCCTGGTCACCGAGATCGTCGAGTTCGGCATGCTCTGCGGCGCCGAGATGGTCTCGGTCGTGCTCGAAGCGGAGGGCCCGGGCCTGGCGCGCCTGTCGGTCGAAGTCGACGCCCTCGCCGAGACCGTGGACTGCGACCAGGCGCTCGCCGACCGGTTCGACCGGATCGTCGCCGGCCTTGCCCGCCAGCTCCGCTCGGTGCTCGAGCACGATCCCGCGCGCGGCCGCTACTCGGTCGCGGTCAGCATCGTCGACGAGTGAAGTGGGCCGCGCCGGCCTAAAAATTTTTTCCGGTTCGTGGAACCGCGCGCCCGTCCTGTCGTTTTTGGGTCTGGATAGTGACCTTTTGCCCCCCCGCTCTCGCTATCCAGAACATGGGCCCGGACGCGCTAACCTCCCCCCCCCGGTAGCGCATCCGGGCTCAACCTTTATGAATGGGGACAGTCATTCGTGGCTGTCCCCATTTTCATTCGGCGCCGCCGCCGTCCGTTTCGTCACGGGTGCGGAACCTAAGCGCAGCGCGGGGCATTGAACCGTCATCACCGGCCCGGCGCGACCTGTTGCCCGGGCGGCGGCTCAGGAGACAAGGACATGAAAAAGCTTTTCGCGATTTTCGCGCTGGCCAGCGCGTTGGTGGCCGCCAGCGCCTGCAACACTGTCCGTGGCGCCGGCGACGACCTCAAGTCGGCGTCCAACGCCGTCGACAACGAGACTTAGGCCGGCCGCGTCCGTTCGGCGCGGCAGAGGGAGGAGATGGGCGCCCTTTCGGGGGCGCCCTTTTTCATGCGGCGGCGGCCCTGGCCCGCTTGCGCTCGGTGAACCAGATCGCGATCAGCGACACCTCATAGAGCGCGACCAGCGGCACCGCGAGCAGGAGCTGGGAGACGACGTCGGGCGGAGTCAGCACCGCCGCCACGACGAACGCGACGACGATCGCGTAGCGGCGCCCGCGCTTCAATTGCTGGCGGGTGACCAGCCCGGCCCGCTCGAGCAGCATCAGCAGCACCGGCAGCAGGAAGGCGACGCCGAAGCCGAAGATGAAGCGGGTCGAGAAATCGAGATAATTGCCGACGCCCGGCAAAGCCATCTGCTGGATGCCGCCGACATCGCCCTGATAGCCGAGCAGGTAATGGAGCGCGAGCGGCATCGCCACGTAATAAGCGAGCGCCGCGCCGCTGAGGAACAGCACCGGCGTCATCAGCAGGAACGGCAGGAAGGCCTTCTTCTCTTTCGCGTAGAGGCCGGGCGCCACGAACAGCCAGAGCTGGCTGGCGACGATCGGGAAGGAGATCATCAGGGCGGCGAAAAAGGCGACCTTGATCTCGACGAAGAAGGCCTCGAACACCGCCGTGTAGATGAGCCGGTGCTGGCCGGCGGCAATCAGCGGCTGGACCAGGAAGGCGAAGATCGGCCGCGCGAAATAGAGGCAGCCGGCGAAGGTGAGGCCGAGCGTGACGACGCTCCACAGCAGCCGCCGGCGCAGCTCGACCAGATGGTCGAGCAGCGGCGCCTTGCTCTTGTCGAGCTCGTCCGCCTCAATGCTCTCGAGGTCGGTCATTGCGTCTCGCCGGCGCCCGGCGCGGGCCTGGGCGCCGGGATCGGCGGCGCCGCGCCGGGCGCAGGCCGCCCGCGCGCCGGCGGCGCCTTCGGCCGGTTCGAGGCGGGAGGCTTGGGCGGCGGCGGCTCGTCGGGGATCGGATCAGGCCAGGCTTCCGGATCGCTCCGGGCCGGATGCTCGCGCATGATCCGCTCGTTGTCCGATTTCCACTTCTTCTCCATGTCCTCGAGCTCGGCCTCGCGCATCATGGTGTCGAAGCCCGAGCGGAAATGCTTGGCCATGCCGCGCGCCTGTCCGACGAACCGGCCGACCACGCGCATCACCCGCGGCAGGTCCTTGGGGCCGATCACCACCAAAGCGACCACCGCGATGACCAGGAATTCGCCGGAATCGATCCCGAACATGGCGCCCCTTCCGGTGGCTCTCCCGCCTTACGCCTGACGGTCGGCGTCGGGGGCCGGAGCCGCCGCTGGCTCGGCGGGCGCGGCCGGCGGAACGGGCTGCGCCTCGACCGTCCGCTCGGCGGTCAGCCGGCGCCGTTCCTCGGCCTCCTCGTCCTCGCTCATGCCCTTCTTGAAGCTCTTCAGGCCCTTCGCGACGTCGCCCATCATGTCGGAAAAGCGGCCCTTCCCGAACAACAGCAGGATGACGAGGCCGACGATCAGCCAATGCCAGATGCTGAAACCACCCATGTGAAAAATCTCCCAGTGCCAGCCAAATCTAGGCGTCTTCGGCGTCAGTTTCCAGTTCGACCTCGTCGTCGCCCTCTTCCGGGACATCGAGGCCGAGTCGTTCGAGCGCGGTATCGACCGGATCGAGCAGCCCGGCGGCCCTCAGATCGTCGAGCCCCGGCAGGTCGCGCCGGCTTTCCAGCCCGAAATGGGTGAGGAAGTCCTGCGTCGTCGCGAAGGTGAGCGGTCGGCCCGGCACTTCGCGCCGGCCGGCGGGGCGGACCCAGCCCGCCTCCATCAGCACGTCCAGCGTCCCCTTCGAGATCTGCACCCCCCTTATCGCCTCGATCTCGGCGCGGCTGACCGGCTCGTGATAGGCGATGATCGCCAGCGTCTCGACCGCGGCGCGGCTGAGGCGGCGGCTCTCCTCGCGCTCGCGCCTGAGGATGTGGGCGAGGTCGGCGGCGGTCTGGAAATGCCAGCGGCCGCCGCGCTCGACCAGCTCGACGCCGCGCCCGGCATAATCGCCCTGCAGCTCGGCGAGCGCGGCGGCGACGTCGACGCCCGCGCCGACATGAAGCGCGATGTCGGCCGCGCTCATCGGCTCCTCGGCCGCGAACAATGCCGCCTCGACCGCGCGCAGGCCATCGTCATGCTCCCTCATGCCGCCCTCACATAGAGGGTGGAGAAGACCTCCTTCTGCCGGAGCGCGACCTTGCCGAGGCGGGCGAGCTCCAATGTGGCGACGAAGCTCGAGGCGAGCGCCGAGCGGCGATAGGCCCCGTCCTGGGTCTCGGGCAGGAAGGCTTCGAGCGCGGTCCATTCGAGCCGGGCGCCGATCATCGCCTCGAGCCGGTGGATCGCCTCGTCGAGCGCCATCACCGGCCGGCGGGCGATGACGTGGACCGAGGGCTCGGTCCGCGCCCTGACGATGCCGTAGGCGGCGATCAGGTCGTAGAGATCGGCCTGCCAGGCGGCGCGGCGCACCACCTTCAATCCCTCGGGCGCGCGGCGGCGGAAGACGTCGCGGCCGATCCGGTCGCGGGCGATCAGCCGGGCGCCCGCCTCGCGCATCGCCTGGAGCCGCTGCAGCCGCAATTGCAGCCGCATCGCCAGCTCCTCGGGGCCGGGATCGACGCCCGCCTCCCTGGGCAGCAACAGGCAGGACTTCAAAAAGGCGAGCCAGGCCGCCATCACCAGATAATCGGCGGCAATCTCGAGCCGGAGCTTCTTGGCGTCGGCGATGAAGGCGAGATATTGCTCGACCAGCGCGAGGATCGAGATTTTGGCGAGGTCGACCCGCTGCGTCCGCGCCAGCGTCAGCAAGAGGTCGAGCGGCCCCTCCCAGCCGTCGAGATCGAGCGTCAGCCGCTCGCCCGCCGCGGCAGGCGCCGTCTCCAGCTCGAAGGAATCGTCGAAATCGCTCACCGGCGCGAGATTAGGGCGAACCCGCCCCGAAGTCGAAGGCCAAAGCCGAGTTTTCCACAGCGCAGTGGCTCAGTCCTCGAGCGGGCGGCGGAACGTCTCGGGGAGGAAAAAGAGGCCGATCAGGACGGTCAGCGCCGCGACGATGACCGGGTACTGGAGGCCGTAATAGATGTCGCCGGTGGCGGCGACCATCGCGAAGGCGGTGGTCGGCAGGAAGCCGCTAGAGCCGCAAATCGCCGACCGTGCTGATCTCGCGAGCGCGGTCGGCGGGCACGAGCAGCGCCTCCACGTCCCGCGGCACGACCGCCGCTTCCGGCCGGGCCAGCGCGTCCGCCTCGTCGAGCCGGCCGAAGCTCAGCCCGGCGCGCGCCTCCAGATCGGCTATGCGGACCTGAAACAGCTTGAATGGATCGAGGTCGATAGCCTCGAGGTCGGAAAGCAGGCTGGCCTGGCTGAGCACGAAGGCGGCAGTCTTGAGCGCCGCGTCCTCGCCGACGTAGGCGACCAGCTTCCAGAATTCGCGCGGGATGCGGACGCCGCGAAAGGCGATGTCGTCATCGGCGAAGAGCGGGCCGCCGAAGACCGACATCCGCACGTCCTCGACGTCGACCTGCTCGAGGATCAGATTCTCGAGCTGCCCCCACAGGCCCTTGCGGCCGGACTGGTTGAAGCGTTCGTGCTGCGGCGCGATGTTGGTGAAGAAGCTCGAATCGCTGTTCGCCTGCCGCGCCTCCTCGATGCTTCCCCAGACGAGGTCGGCGCGGCGCGCGATATGGCCCCGGTCGAGCTTGTTTCCGGCGTAGAGATCCTCGCCGAGCTGGCGCGAGGCGGGAATGCGCGGATCGAGCTGGAAATCGTCGCGGCCGGTGCGGACGACGCGGGCGCCGTCGATATTCCAGGCGACATAGCGCGCCATGCGCCGGCTCTTGCTCAGGCAGACGGAGAAATGGGTGTAGGGAATGAGCTTCCTGCCCTCGAAAGTGAAGGCGTCGCCCTCCGCCGCCGCGCCCAGCTTGGGCAGCGGCACCGGCTGGCTCAGGAAGGCCGGATCGTAGCCGCTCCTCGTTACGGCCGAGCCTTCCGGCGCGACCACCGCGGCGGGTGGATCGAGAACGAAATCGAGCTTTTTCTGAACCGAGAGCGGATAGCAGGCCAGCGCATGCTCATCGGCGCTGCCATCGGTTTCGCCGGCAAAGTGCAGGCCGGCGAAAATGTCGGTCGCCTTGGTGCCGTTCGCGATCAACCAGGCGCAGCCCGAATCGCCACCCTTGCTGACTTCGCCGTCGGCGGGCTTGTGGGCGGGATCGACGCCGATCTCGAAGCCGCCGATTGCCTGCTCGCCAGCCGGCAGGCGATAGTTGATTTTGGCGATCACGTCAGTGCGCCGCACGACGCCGAAGGTAATGCCGGTGGTGCGGCCCGACTTCATGACCTTGTCGCCGAGCGCCACCTCCGCCATCTGCGACGGGGTCACGCCGAGCTCGAATATCTCCCGCTTGATGCCGCGCCGCTCGATCCGCGCCAGCGCGCAATCGCCGGCGTTGCCGAGATGGCTCCTCAGCAATTTGCCGGAGAAATTGCCCGCGATATTGTTGTCGTCGAACGGCCCGGGCTGGACGATGGTGTCGCCGATCGCGCCGGTATTGCCGTGGAGCACATGCCAGTTCGAAAGGACGCAGGGCGCGCCGGTGGCGCGGTCGAAGACGATCAGGCCGATCGTGCCGGCGGTGCCGTCCGGGTGGGAGATGCTGATCCCGGGCTGGATGGGATCGCGCCGGACCCGGCGGTCGTTGAGCGATTCGGGTTCGACCAGTTCGAAGGCGGGCTTGTAGTTGCGCTCGATGACGTCGGTCGGGACGATGGTGCCGTCGGACAGGGTAATGGTGGCCGGGATTTCCACGGTGGCAAGCGATTCGAGCGCCGATTCTCCCTTTTCGCCCACCGTGAACTGCAGGCTGATCGGGCCGGTGCCGTTCTTGAGCCCGACGCCGATCGAGGTGATGTTCGGGTCCTTGAGATAGTCGTTGCCGCGCGAACGCACATGGGTCCTGAGCGCTTCGATCAGCGCGGTCTGGGCGGCATCCGCCTTCCTGCTCGATTTCTTGCCCGTTTTCCTGCGCGCCATGCCCAGCCCTCCTTCCGGTCATGGCCTTGTGCCGCAGCTTCGCCGGGGACGCGCGTGACGGCGGTCACGCCCCTGCGGGCGCGACTACACCACCCCGAACGCCAGCATCGCGTCGGCGACCTTCTTGAAGCCGGCGATGTTGGCGCCCTTGACGTAATCGACATAGCCCTCGCCGCGGTCGCCATATTCGAGGCAGCGCATGTGGATGCCGTCCATGATCTCGCGCAGCAGCAGCTGGAGCTGCTCCTCCTTCCAGGAGATCCGGGCCGAATTCTGGCTCATCTCGAGGCCCGAGACGGCGACGCCGCCGGCGTTCGAGGCTTTGCCGGGGGCGTAGAGCAATTTCGCGTCCCTGAAGACGTGGACGCCTTCGAGGTCGGTCGGCATGTTGGCCCCTTCAGCGACGGCGATGCAGCCGTTCGCGACGAGCGTGCGGGCGTCCTCGCCGAGCAGCTCGTTCTGGGTGGCGCAGGGTAAGGCGACATCGCATTCGACGCCCCAGGGGCGCTGGCCGGCGTGGAAGGTCGCGCCCTTATGTTCGTCGGCATATTCGCTGATCCGGCCGCGACGCCGGGTCTTGTGCGCCTTCACCCAGTCGATCTTCTCCTGGGTGATGCCGTCGGGATCGTGGACGAAGCCCTCGCTGTCGGACAGGGTCAGCACCTTGCCGCCGAGCTGGACGATCTTCTCGGCGGCGTGGGTGGCGACGTTGCCGGAGCCCGAGATGAGCGCACGCTTGCCGGCCAGATCGAGCCCGCGCGTCTTCAGCATGTTCTCGAGGAAGTAGACGCAGCCATAGCCGGTCGCCTCGGTGCGGATCAGCGAGCCGCCATATTCCAGCCCCTTGCCGGTCAGCACGCCTTCCCAGCTGTTGGTGATGCGCTTGTACTGGCCGAACATATAGCCGATCTCGCGGGCGCCGACGCCGATGTCGCCGGCGGGGACGTCGACGTCGGCGCCGATATGGCGAAAGAGCTCGGTCATGAAGCTCTGGCAGAAGCGCATGATCTCGCCGTCGCTCTTGCCCTTGGGGTTGAAATTGGCGCCGCCCTTGCCGCCGCCCATCGGCAGGCCGGTCAGCGCGTTCTTGAAGGTCTGCTCGAAGGCGAGAAACTTGAGGATCGAGCGGTTGACGCTGGGGTGGAAGCGGATGCCGCCCTTATAGGGGCCGATCGCATTGTTGTTCTGGACGCGGTAGCCGCGCTGGACCCGGATCTCGTGATTGTCGTCCTCCCAGCAGACCCGGAACGAGACGACCCGGTCGGGCTCGGCGATCCGGCGCAGGATCTGCCAGCGGTGATATTCCTCCTTGTCGGCGATGAAGTCGAAAATGTCCTCGGCGACCTCGCGGACCGCCTGGATGAACTCGCTCTGGCCGGGATTGCGCCGCTCGACGCCCGCCATGAAGCCTTCGAGATCGACGTGCCCGTTCCCGTCCCTGCCCATGCATCCCTCCCGGTCGCGGCGCGCTCGGCAGCCCGGAGTCGCGCGGGGCGGACCATAACAGGGAAAACGGGGACACACACCGGTGTGTGTCCCCATTCAGCCTCAGCGCATCGGCACCGGGTCGGCGGCCGGCCAGCTGGTCGCGCCGACCCGCCTGAGGTTGAGCTCGACGATGCGCACCGGCGGCGCGTCGCCGGCGATGCGCTCGCCGATCTCGTGCCAGCTGTCGCCCTGGATCACGGCGGTGTAGCGCATCGTCGCGCCGGGCCCGGCCGGCGCCTCCCAGACATAGCCGTCGTCGGTGAGGCGGAGCGGGAAGGTGCCGCTGAAGCCCATCGCCCAGCTCGTCAGGCTGTAGCGGCTGGCGACGGGATCGAAAGAGACGACGCCGAAGGCGTTGAACGCGATCGCGCCGTCGGCCGTATAGCCCCGCCCCTCCATGACCCGGACCGAGCCATCGAGAAAGGGGCCGATCCGCTCCGCCTGGATCATCTCGCGACGCCCCTGCGGGGTCAGCGTCCAGGCCGGGCCGCGCCAGACGCCGTCGAGATAGGCGAGCCGCGCCATCGCCGCGCGCTGCGCCGCGATCCGCGTGGCGGGATCATAGGGCCCCTGGGCGGCGGCGGGACCGACGACGGCGATCAGCGCGGCCGCGGTCAGGAACAGGCGCATCTTCATCTTTGCTCTCCTACTTTGAAAAGCAAAGTACATTGCAAATCGAGGGATGTCAACGGGCGAGATAGAGGCGCAGGCGCTCGAGCTGGGCGCGGAGCACCGCGTCGACCGGCGCCGCGTAGCTGCCGGTGTCGCCGCGAACATGGCCGCTGACGAGGTAGACCGAGCTGATTTCGGTGCCGCCCGGGACCGCGCGCAGCGACCAGGTCAGGGTGCCGGTCAGCGCCTCGGCCTGGAGCGGCCCCAGCGCGCCGGTCATCCGGATCGACCGCCCGGGCAGGGCCTGGACGACGTGCATATGCTCGACCGTGCCGCCGTCGGGCAGGGTCTCGCAGAAGCAGCCGCCGGCCCAAAGCTCGAGGCGCATGTTGGCGGCATTGCCCGAATAGCTGTGTTCGCCGTCCCACCACTGGCCGAGCTGGCCGAGCGCCTCGTAGGTGCGCGCCGGCGTCGCCGCGACGGTGACATGGCTTTCGATGTCGAAATGGATCGGCGAGGAGGAGGTCACCTCGGCGGAAGCGGGCGCCGCAAGCAGGAGGCCCGCCGCGATCGTGGCTGGAATGCGCATGGCCGTACGCTGCGCCACCGCGCGGGCGCGGTCAATCAGGCGCCGTCGAGAATCGCCGCGATCGCCGCACTGACCTGCTCGACCGGGGCCATGCCGTCGACGCGGCGGACGATGCCCTGGCGCTCGTAATGGGGCAGGATCGGCTGGGTCTTGGCGCGATATTCGGCCATCCGGGTGCGCACCGCTTCCTCATTGTCGTCCGGCCGCCGCTTGAACTCCCTGGACCCGCACACGTCGCAGACGCCGGCGACGGCGGGCAGCTTGTAGTCGTCGTGATAGGGGGTGTTGCAGACCGCGCAGGTGAAGCGGCCGGTGATGCGGTCGACCAGCGCGTCCTCGTCGACGACGAGCTCGATGACGTGGTCGAGCCTCAAGCCCTTCTCGTCGAGCAGCCGGTCGAGCGAGGCGGCCTGGACCGCGGTGCGCGGATAGCCGTCGAGGATGAAGCCGCGGGCGATGTCGGGCTCGTCCAGCCGGGCGGAGAGGATCGAGTCGACGATCTCGTCGGAAACCAGCTCGCCGGCCGCCATCACCGCCTTGGCCTTGTTGCCGACCTCGGTGCCGGCGGCGACCGCGGCGCGCAGCATGTCGCCGGTCGAGAGCTGGACCATCCCTCGCTCCTCGACCAGCCGGCTCGCCTGAGTGCCCTTGCCGGCGCCCGGGGGCCCCAGGAGGATGATGTTCATCGCCGCCCGATGCCGCCCTTCAGCTTCGCCTTCTTGATGAGGTCGCCATATTGGTGGGCGATGAGGTGGCTCTGGATCTGGGTCACCGTGTCCATCGTCACGTTGACGACGATCAGCAGCGAGGTGCCGCCGAGATAGAAGGGGATGCCGGCGCGCGCGATCAGGAATTCGGGCAGCAGGCAGATCACGGTCAGGTAGGCGGCGCCGACCACGGTGACGCGGGTCAGCACGTAATCGAGATATTCCTCGGTGCGCTTGCCCGGGCGGATGCCGGGGATGAAGCCGCCATATTTCTTGAGGTTCTCCGCCGTCTCCTCGGGATTGAACACGACTGCGGTGTAGAAGAAGCAGAAGAAGACGATGCCGGCGCCGTAGAGGAACATGTAGAGCGGTGCGCCGTGCTGGAGATAGGTGGTGATGGTGATGACGAAATCGCCCCACGCGCTTTCCCCGGCGACGCGGTTGCCGGCGAACTGGACCAGGGTCAGCGGCATCAGCAGCAGCGACGAGGCGAAGATCGGCGGGATCACGCCCGACGTGTTGACCTTCAGCGGCAGGTGCGAGCGCTCCTGCTGGATTTGGCCGCGCGCCGTCTGGCGCTTGGGATATTGGATGAGGACGCGGCGCTGCGCCCGCTCCATGAAGCAGATGAACAGGACCAGGACGAGGGCGAGCACGACGATCACCATGATCAGCATCGGATCGAGGCTGCCGCTGCGGCCGCCTTCGAACATCTGCCCCAGCGCGCGCGGCAGCTGGGCGACGATGCCGGCCATGATGATCAACGAGACGCCGTTGCCGATGCCGCGGCTGGTGATCTGCTCGCCGAGCCACATCAGGAACATGGTGCCGCCGACCAGGCTGATCACGGTCGAGATGCGGAACAGCATGCCGGGATCGAGCACCGCCGACTGGCCCTCGCTCGCCCCCCAGGATTCGAGCCCGACCGCCATGAAATAGCCCTGGATCGCGCACAGGAAGACGGTGCCGTAGCGGGTATATTGGTTGATCTTCTTGCGGCCGCTCTCGCCCTCTTTCTTGAGGGCGCCGAGTTGCGGCGACATCGTCGTCGCGAGCTGCATGACGATCGAGGCGGTGATGTAGGGCATCACCCCCAATGCGATCAGGCTCATCCGCTGCAGCCCGCCGCCCGAGAACATGTTGAAGAAGTCGAGCACGCCGCCCTGCGTCTGCTGGAACAGCTGGCTGAGCGCCCTCGGATCGATGCCGGGCAGCGGCACGAACGAGAGCAGGCGGAAGACGACCAGCGCGCCGAGGGTGAACCAGAGCCTCTTCTTGAGATCGGTCGCCTTGGCGAAGTTCGCCAGGCTGATGTTGGCGGCCATCTGTTCGGCTGCGGATGCCATAGGTCGATCTTGCCTTCGGAAAATGAGAAGCTGCGGGAGCACGAACGCGCCCCGCCGCCTCATATAGTGATCGGTTCGGGCTTGTCAGCCTTCCCCGCAAAAGCGGCGTCAGGCGGCGGGCGCGTCCCGGCGCTTCTTGACGCTGTTCTTCTTGGCGGCGGCCTTCTCGGACGCCGGCACGATTTCGATCAGCTCGACCGAGCCGCCGGCCTTCTCGATCGCCTCGCGCGCGCCTTTCGAGACGCCGGCGACCTTGAAGCTGAGCTTGGCGGTCAGCTCGCCCTTGCCGAGGATGCGCACCCCGTTCCTGCCGCCGCGGGCGACGCCGGCGGCCTTCAGCGCTTCATGGTCGATCACATTCTTGGCATCGAGCGCCTTGGCGTCGACCAGCTTCTGGATCGCGCCCAAATTCACCTCGGCATGATCCTTGGCGAAGATGTTGTTGAAGCCGCGCTTCGGGATCCGCATGTGGAGCGGCATCTGGCCGCCCTCGAAGCCGAAGATGGAAACGCCGGAGCGGCTCTTCTGGCCCTTCTGGCCGCGGCCGGCAGTCTTGCCGAGGCCGGAGCCGATGCCGCGGCCGACGCGGACCCGGGACTTGCGGGCGCCCTTGTTGTCGCGGAGATCGTTGAGTTTCATAGTCTGCACTCGCTTTCGCTTTTGTCGCGCATGACCGGCGAGGAACTAGCCCTCGACGGCCACCATATGCCGCACCCGGCGGATCATGCCGCGCACCTCGGGGGTGTCGTCGAGCTCGACCGTCTTGTGCATTTTGTTGAGGCCCAGGCCGATCAACGTCGCGCGCTGGTCGTCGGTGCGGCGGATCGGCGATCCGGTCTGGGTCACTTTGATCTTGGCCATCGCGCTCACTCCACCACCGCCTCGGCCTCGGCCGAAGCTTCGGCCTGGCCGGCGACGCCCTCGCGGCGCGACATCAGCTCGGCGATCTTCTTGCCGCGGCGCTGCGCCACCGATTTGGGCGAGGTCTGCTCGCCCAATGCCTCGAAGGTCGCGCGGATCATGTTGTAGGGGTTCGACGTGCCGATCGACTTGGTCACCACGTCGGCGACGCCGAGGCTCTCGAACACGGCGCGCATCGGCCCGCCGGCGATGATGCCGGTGCCGGCCGGAGCCGAGCGGACGTAGACGCGGCCGGCGCCGAAATGGCCGAGTCCGTCATGGTGAAGGGTGCGGCCGTCGCGCAGCGGCACTCGGACCATCGCTTTCTTGGCCGCCGCGGTCGCCTTGGAGATCGCCTCGGGCACCTCGCGCGCCTTGCCGTGGCCGAAGCCGGCGCGGCCCTTGCCGTCGCCGACGACGACCAGAGCGGCGAAGCCGAAGCGCTTGCCGCCCTTCACCGTCTTGGAGACGCGGTTGATGTGGACGAGCTTCTCGATCAGCTCCTCGCCGCCATCGTCGTCGCCGCCGCCGCCGCGCCCGCGGCCGCGATCGTCGCGCCCGCGGCCACGCCCGCCGCGGTCGCCGCCGCGGCCGCCACGGGCGCCGCGCTCGCGGCGAGGCCCGCGCGGATGCTCCTCGGCCGGAGCCGCCTCGACGGGCGCTTCGGCCGGAGCTTCGGTCTGGTTGGTTTCGTCAGCCATCATCTAGAACTCCAATCCGCCTTCGCGGGCGGCGTCGGCCAAAGCCTTGACGCGGCCATGGAACAGGAAGCCGCCGCGATCGAACACCACCTTGGTGACGCCGGCGGCCTTGGCGCGCTCGGCGATCCTCTTGCCGACCTCCTGGGCGCCGGCGACGGTCGCGCCGGTCTTGCCCCGGGCTTCCTTCTCCAGCGTCGAGGCGGCGGCCAGGGTGCGGCCCTCGCCGTCGAGGATGACCTGGGCGTAGATGTGCCGGCCCGAGCGGTGGACGCTGAGCCGCGGCCGGCCGCCGGCATTGCGCCGGATCGCCGTGCGGACGCGCTGGGCGCGCTTGATGAAGGGGTTGAATCTCGCCATGGCCTATTTCTTCTTGCCTTCTTTGCGGAAGATATATTCGCCGCGATACTTGATGCCCTTGCCCTTGTAGGGCTCGGGCTTGCGCCAGCGGCGGATCTCGGCGGCGACCTGGCCGACCTGCTGGCGGTCGATGCCGGAAACCTCGACCGTCGTGGCGTCCGGCGTCTTGATCTCGATCCCGTCCGGGACAGGGACGTTGACATCATGGCTGTAACCGAGCTGCAGCCGCAGATTCTTGCCCTGGGCGGCGGCGCGGTAGCCGACGCCGGTGATCTCGAGGACCTTGGTGAAGCCTTCCGAAACCCCGGTGACGAGGTTCTGCACCAGCGTCCGCTGCATGCCCCAGAAGGCCCGCGCCTGCTTGGTGGCGTTGGCCGGCTGGACGCTGATCCCGTCCTCGGAAATGTCGTAGTTGATCTCCTCGCGCATCTGCAGCTGCAGCGTGCCCTTGGGACCCTTGACCGACAGGATCTGGCCTTCGGTGGTGGCGCTGACCCCGGCGGGGAGCGCGACCGGCCTTTTACCGATGCGGGACATCAGAACACCTCCGCGAGCACTTCGCCGCCGACATTCTGCGAGCGCGCCTCGGCGTCCGACAGAACGCCCTTGGGCGTCGAGACGATGGTGATGCCGAGCCCGTTGCGGACCCGGGGCAGCTCCTGCGCGCCGGAATAGACGCGGCGGCCGGGCTTGGAGACGCGGCTGACGTGCTGGATCGCCGGCTGGCCCTCGAAATACTTCAATTCGATGCGCAGGCCGGCATGGTCGCCGAGCATCTCTTCGCGGTAGCCGCGGATATAGCCTTCGCGCTGGAGCACATCGAGCACGCGGGCGCGCAGCTTCGACGCCGGCGACAGGACGCTGTCCTTGCGCGCCTGCTGGCCGTTGCGGATGCGGGTGAGCATATCACCCAGGGGATCGGTCAATGGCATAGCTCTACCTTACCAGCTCGACTTGGTCAGGCCGGGGATCAGGCCCTTGTTGCCCATTTCCCGCAGCATGATGCGCGACAGTCGGAATTTGCGATAAACGGCGCGCGAACGCCCGGTCAGCTCGCAGCGGTTGCGGATTCGGGTCGGGTTGCCGTTGCGGGGGATCTCGGCCATCTTCAGCCGCGCGATCAGCCGCTCGGTCTCGTCCTTGGACTTGTCGTTCGCGATCGCCTTCAGCTTCGCATATTGGCCGGCATATTTCTTCGCCAGCTTCTTGCGACGCTCGTTCTTGTTGATCGAACTCAGTTTCGCCATGACTTAAGCCGCCTCTTTCTGAGCTTCTTCCCGCGGGAACGGGAAGTTGAAGAAGCGCAGCAGCTCGCGCGCCTCGTCGTCCGTCTTCGCGGTGGTGGTGACGATGATGTCCATGCCGCGCACCTTCTCGATGCGGTCATAGTTGATCTCGGGGAAGACGAGCTGCTCCTTCAGGCCCATCGCGTAATTGCCGCGGCCGTCGAAGCTCTTCGGGTTCAGCCCCCTGAAGTCGCGGACGCGCGGCAGCGCGATCGTGACCAGCCGGTCGACGAACTCGTACATGCGGTCGGCGCGCAGCGTGACCTTGACCCCGATCGGCATGCCTTCGCGCAGCTTGAACTGGGCGATCGACTTCTTCGCCTTGGTGATCACCGGCTTCTGGCCCGCGATCAGCTCCATCTCGGCGGCCGCGGTCTCGACCTTCTTCTTGTCCTGGGTCGCCTCGCCGACGCCCATGTTGAGCACGACCTTGGCGAGGCGCGGGACCTCCATCCGGTTCTTGTAGCCGAACTTCTCGATCATCGCCGGGACAATCCGCTCGTTATAGTCGGCGCGCAGGCGCGCCGTGTAGTCGGCTGCCTTGGCGACCTTCGGCGCTTTCTCGGGCTTGTCCGCCTTCTCGGGCTTGTCCGCCTTCTCGGCCTTCTCGGCCTTCACCGGCTCGGCCTCGGTCGGCTCGGAAGGCACGCCAGCCTCGGGCGCCTGCGCTTGCGCATCGCCATCCTGCTGCGGCTCGTTCACCATCACCGGCACTTCCTTTTCCTGCTCATCAACCATTGATCAGCTCCCCGGACCGGACCGCAACCCGGACCTTCTTTCCATCGCGGGTTTCGAAGCGGACGCGCGTCGCCTTGCCCGTCTTGGGATCCTCGAGCGCGACCTTGGAGACGTGCAGCGGCGCCTCGGCGCGGATGATGCCGCCCTGCGGCCGCGCCTGCGACGGCTTGGCGTGGCGGGCGTGGACGTTGATCCCCGAGACGACGACCTTGCCCGCCTTCGGCATCGACCTCGTGACCTCGCCGTGGCGGCCCTTGTCCTTGCCGCTGAGGATGACGACCTTGTCGCCCTTCTTGATCTTCGCGGCGGCCATTACAGCACCTCCGGCGCGAGGCTGATGATCTTCATATGCTTCTTCGCGCGCAATTCGCGGACGACCGGGCCGAAGATACGGGTGCCGATCGGCTCCTGATTGTTGTTGACGAGCACCGCCGCGTTCGAATCGAAGCGGATGGTCGAGCCGTCGGGGCGGTGGATGTCCTTGGCGGTGCGGACGATGACCGCCTTGTGGACGTCGCCCTTCTTGACGCGGCCGCGCGGCGCCGCCTCCTTGACGGAGACGACGATGATGTCGCCGACGCCGGCGAAGCGCCGCTTCGAACCGCCCAGCACCTTGATGCACTGGACGCGCTTGGCGCCGCTATTGTCGGCGACCTCAAGGTTGGACTGCATCTGGATCATCGATCCAATTCCTTCTCTTCAAATCTCAATCGTCAGGCTTCGACCGGCTCGGCCTCGGGGGCCGCTTCGGTGTCGGCTTCGGCCTTCTTGGCCCGCGTCTTCTTCGCCGGCTTCTCGTCGGCCGTTTCCGGCGCGGCGTGGCTGTCGACGCGGCCGAGCACCGTCCAGGTCTTCAGCTTCGAGATCGGCCGCGTCTCCTCGATGCGGACGATCTCGCCGGCCTTGAACTCGTTGCCCTCGTCATGGGCGTGATACTTTTTCGACCGCTTGATGATCTTGCCGTAGAGCGGGTGCTTCACCCGCCGCTCGACGCGGACCACCACCGTCTTGTTGGTCTTGTCGGACACCACGGTGCCGGTCAGGACGCGCTTGGGCATCGTCTAACTCCTTAAGCCTTGGCGGCGGCGCGCGAGCGCTCGCCCTGAAGCGTCCTGATCCGGGCGATGGTGCGGCGCACCTCCTTGACCCGCGACGGCTTCTCGATCTGGTTGGTCGCGGCCTGGAAGCGCAGGTTGAACTGCTCGCGCTTCAGCTCGGACAATTGCTCGACGAGCTGGTCGTCGGTCCGGGTTTTGAGATCGTCGATCTGCGCCATGTTACGCGTCCTCAAGCAATGATTCGCCAAGGCGGGCGATCACCTTGGTCTTGATCGGCAGCTTCTCCGCGGCGCGCTCGAACGCGACCTTGGCGAGCGGGCCGGGAACGCCGTCCAGCTCGAATAGGATGCGGCCCGGCTTCACCCGGCAGACCCAGAATTCCGGCGAGCCCTTGCCCGAGCCCATGCGGACCTCGGCGGGCTTCGAAGAGACCGGCACGTCGGGGAAGATGCGGATCCACAGGCGCCCCTGGCGCTTGATGTGGCGGGTGATCGCGCGGCGGGCCGCCTCGATCTGGCGCGCGGTGATCCGCTCGGGCTCCATCGCCTTGAGGCCGTAGGCGCCGTGGTTCAGCGACGTGCCGCCCTTGGCGTCGCCGTGAATCCGGCCCTTGTGGGCCTTGCGGAACTTGGTGCGTTTGGGTTGCAGCATCTCGATTGTTCCTTAGCGGGCCGGGCGGACGCCGGAGGTCTGCGCTTCCATCATCAGCCGGTCCTGGGCGAGCGGATCGTGGCCGAGGATCTCGCCCTTGAAGATCCAGACCTTGACGCCGCAGACGCCGTAGGCGGTGTGCGCGGTCGCCTCGGCATAATCGACGTTGGCGCGCAAAGTGTGCAGCGGCACCCGGCCTTCGCGATACCATTCGGTGCGGGCGATTTCGGCGCCGCCGAGCCTGCCCGAACATGTGATCCGGATGCCCTCGGCGCCGAGCCGCAGCGCCGACTGGACGGCGCGCTTCATCGCCCGGCGGAACGCGATCCGGCGCTCGAGCTGGTCGGCGACGCCCTGGGCGACGAGCCGGCTGTCGATCTCCGGCTTCCTGATCTCGACGATGTTCAACGACACGTCGGACGAGGTCATCTCGCCGAGCTTCTTGCGCAATTTCTCGATGTCGGCGCCCTTCTTGCCGATGATCACGCCGGGGCGCGCGGCATAGATCGAGACGCGGCACAATTTCGCCGGCCGCTCGATCACCACCTTGGAAATCGCCGCCTGCGGCAGCGACTTGAGGATGAACTTGCGGATCTTGAGGTCCTCGAGGAGGAGCCGGCCATAGTCCGCGCCGTCGGCGTACCAGCGGCTGTCCCAGGTCCGGTTGATCTGCAGCCTCAAACCGATCGGATTGCTCTTCTGACCCATGTTACGCTTCCTGCTGCTCGCGGACGACGATGCGCACGCGGCTGAACGGTTTGACGATGCGGCTGGCGCGGCCGCGGGCGCGCGGCGTGAACCGCTTCATCGAGATCGACTTGCCGACGCTCGCCTCGGCGACGACGAGCGCGTCGACGTCGAGATTGTGGTTGTTCTCGGCATTGGCGATCGCGCTGGCCAGCACCTTGCGCACGTCCCGCGCCATCGCCTTGGGCGAGAAGCTCAAGATGTTGAGCGCGTCGCCGGCCTTCTTGCCGCGGATCAAAGCCGCGACGAGATTGAGCTTCTGCGCCGAGCCGCGGATCTGACCGCCGACCGACAGCGCCTCGTTCTCGGCGACGCGGCGGGGCGCCTTCTGCTTGCCCATTACCTCTTGCCCTTCTTGTCGGACGCATGGCCGGGGAAGAAGCGGGTCGGCGCGAACTCGCCGAGCTTCATGCCGACCATGTCCTCGTTGACCGACACCGGCACGAACTTGCGGCCGTTATAGACGTTGAACGTGAGCCCGACGAACTGCGGCAGGATGGTGGAGCGGCGCGACCAGGTCTTGATCGGAGCGCGGCCGCCGGCCTCCTGCGCCGCCTCTGCCTTCTTCAGCAGCGACAGCTCGACGAACGGACCTTTCCAGATGGAGCGGGCCATGGACTACCTCTTCTTCTTCGCGTGACGCGAACGGATGATCATCTTGTCGGTCGCCTTGTTCGAGCGGGTGCGGGCGCCCTTGGTCGGCTTGCCCCACGGGGTGACCGGGTGACGGCCGCCCGAGGTGCGGCCTTCGCCGCCACCGTGCGGGTGGTCGACCGGGTTCTTGGCGACGCCGCGGGTCAGCGGGCGCTTGCCCATCCAGCGGGTGCGGCCGGCCTTGGCGAAATTCTGGTTCTGGTTGTCGGGGTTCGAAACCGCGCCGACCGTCCCCATGCAATCCGACCGAATGTAGCGCTGCTCGCCCGAATTGAGGCGGACGATGACCATGCCGCGATCGCGGCCGACGACCTGGACGTAGGTGCCGGCGGCGCGGGCGATCTGGCCGCCCTTGCCCGGCTTCATCTCGACATTGTGGACGATCGTGCCGACCGGCATCTGGCCCAATTCCATCGCATTGCCCGGCTTCACGTCGGTCTTCTTGCCGGCGATCACGCTGTCGCCCTGGGCGAGGCGCTGCGGCGCGAGGATGTAGGCGAGCTCGCCGTCCTCATATTTCACCAAAGCGATGAAGGCGGTCCGATTGGGGTCGTATTCCAGCCGCTCGACGGTCGCGGCCATGTCCCACTTGCGCCGCTTGAAGTCGATATAGCGGTACTTCTGCTTGTGGCCGCCGGCGATGCCGCGCGAGGTGACATGGCCCTTGTTGTTGCGGCCGCCGGTCTTGCGCTTGCCTTCGACGAGCGCCTTCACCGGCTTGCCCTTCCACAGCGCCGATTTGTCGACGAGGATCAGGCCGCGCTGCGACGAGGTCGTCGGATTATATTGCTTGAGTGCCATCGCCTTCGCCTCAGATACCGGTGGTGATGTCGATCGACTGGCCGTCGGCCAGGGTGACGACAGCCTTCTTGACGTCCGAGCGCGTGTAGGGGCGGCCCTTCCAGCGCTTGGTTTTGCCCTTGGCGTTCATCGTGTTGACGCCGACGACGCTGACGTTGAACAGCGCCTCGACCGCCGCCTTGATCTGCGGCTTGGAGGCGCTCGACGCGACCTTGAACACGACCGCATTGTGCTCGCTCAAAAGCGTCGACTTTTCGGTGATGTGCGGGGCGAGGATGACGTCGTAATGGCTGACGTCGACCTTGGCGGCCGCCTGCTTCTTCGCCTTAGCCATTGAAGCGGCCCTCCAGCTTCTCGACCGCGGCGCGGGTCAGCACCAGGGTCTCGTGATTCAATATGTCGTAGACGTTGGCGCCGACCGCGGGCAGCAGGTCGATCTCGGAAAGGTTCGACGAGGCCTTGGCGAAGCCGACGTTGAGCGCGTCGCCGTCGATGACGAGCGCGCTCTTGCCGAAGCCCAATTTGGCCAGCTGCGCCTTCAGGCTCGCGGTCTTGGCCTCCTTGAGGTCGAGGCTGTCGAGGACGATCAGGTTGCCGTCCTTCGCCTTGGCCGAAAGCGCCATCCTGAGGCCCAGAGCGCGCACCTTCTTGTTCAGCGACGGATCGAAGTCGCGGACGCGCGGCCCGTGCGCCTTGCCGCCGCCGACGAAGATCGGAGCGCGGCGGTCGCCGTGGCGGGCGGTGCCGCCGCCCTTCTGGCGGCCGTATTTCTTGCCGGTGCGGTTGACTTCCGAACGCTCGCGCGCCGCCCGCGCGGTGCCCCGGCGCTTCTCGAGCTGCCAGGTGACGACGCGGTGCAGGATGTCGGCGCGCGGCTCGACGCCGAACACCTCGTCGTTCAATTCGATGTCGCTGCCGGCCTTGCCGCCGTCGAGGGTCTGAACCTTGACCTTCATCTCAGTCTTCCTTGCTTTCGTCGGCCGCGGGAGCCTCGGGGGTCTCCTCGGCGGCAGCCTCGGCCGCCGCGGCGCCGGCTTCCTGTTCGGCGGCGATGGCGGCGACTTCCTCGTCGCTCGGCAGCGCCGGAATCTCGTGGACCGCGGCTTCCTCGACGAGGCCGGCCGGAGCCTCCTCGGTCTCGATCACCTTGCCCAATTCCCTGAGGCCCGCCGGATAAGGCACATTGTCCGGGCGGGCGACCTTGACCGCGTCCTTGACCAGCAGCCAGCTGCCCTTGTGGCCGGGGACCGAGCCCTTGACGAAGAGGAGGCCGCGGCCCGCGTCGGTGCGGACGATTTCGAGATTCTGCTGGGTGCGGTTGCGCGCGCCCATATGGCCGGCCATCTTCTTGTTCTTGAAGACCTTGCCGGGATCCTGGCGCTGCCCGGTCGAGCCGTGCGAGCGGTGCGAGACCGAGACGCCGTGGCTGGCGCGAAGGCCCTTGAAGCCCCAGCGCTTCATCGCCCCGGCAAAGCCCTTGCCCTGGGTGACGCCCTGGACGTCGACCAGCTGGCCGGCGACGAAATGGTCGGCGGTCAGCTCGGCGCCGACCTCGAGCAAAGCGTCCTCGTCGACCCGAAATTCGACGACCTTGGCCTTGGGCTCGACCTCGGCCTTGCCGAAATGACCGCGCTGCGGCTTGGAGAGGTTCTTCGCCTTGGACGAACCCGCGCCGAGCTGGACCGAATTATGGCCGTCGCGGCTTTCCTCGCGGCGGGCGACCACCTGGACGTTGTCGAGCGCCAGGACGGTGACGGGCACATGGCGGCCGTCGTCCTGGAACAAGCGGGTCATCCCGACTTTTTTCGCGATCACGCCGGTACGCATGACCAAACTCCTCATACAGAGGCCCCCGAACAGCGCCGGGGGCATGCCTAGCCCAAAAACGATGCGTGCCCCGTCTGGGCTATTTCCCCGCTTGTGGCGGGGAGGACGGGGGACGCAGACCACGGCAATGCGCCGTGCGGTATCCCTTCATCTGAGGCGCTCCTGCGAAAGCAGGAGCCCAGATCTGGGTCCCCGCTTCCGCGGGGATACAGCTCGCTAGGCGAGCTTAATCTCGACGTCGACGCCGGCGGCGAGGTCGAGCTTCATCAGCGCGTCGACCGTCTGCGGCGTCGGCTGCACGATGTCGAGCAGCCTCTTGTAGGTCCGGACCTCGAACTGCTCGCGCGACTTCTTGTCGATGTGCGGCGAGCGGTTCACGGTGAACTTCTCGATGCGCGTCGGCAGCGGAATCGGACCGCGAATGAGCGCACCCGTGCGCCGAGCGGTGTCGGCGATGTCCCCGGTGGCCTGATCGAGCACTCGATGGTCGAAAGCCTTCAGGCGAATGCGGATATTCTGCGTTTCCATGTCCACTACCGATGCGAAAGAACCACCCCGAAGGGCTTAAGCACACTACCAAAAAAGCGAACCGCCCGAATCTCCGACCCGGGCGGCTGCGGTCCCCTACTACTTCGTGATCGATCCGACAACCCCCGCGCCGACGGTCCGGCCGCCCTCGCGGATGGCGAACCTGAGGCCCTGGTCCATCGCGATCGGCGCGATCAGCTTGACGCCCAGGGTGACGTTGTCGCCGGGCATGACCATCTCGGTCCCCTCCGGCAGCACCACCTCGCCCGTCACGTCGGTCGTGCGGAAGTAGAATTGCGGCCGGTAATTGGCGAAAAACGGCGTGTGGCGGCCGCCCTCGTCCTTGGAGAGGACGTAGACCTCGGCCGAGAAGTCGGTGTGCGGGGTGATCGAGCCGGGCTTGGCCAGCACCTGGCCGCGCTCGACGCCGTCGCGCGGCACGCCGCGCAGCAGCGCGCCGATATTGTCGCCCGCCTGGCCCTGGTCGAGCAGCTTCCTGAACATCTCGACGCCGGTGACGACCGTCTTCGAGGTGTCGTGGATGCCGACGATCTCGACCTCCTCGCCGACCTTGACGATGCCGGTCTCGACGCGGCCGGTGACGACCGTGCCGCGGCCCGAGATCGAGAACACGTCCTCGATCGGCATCAGGAACGGCTTGTCGAGCGGGCGCGCCGGCATCGGGATCCAGCTGTCGACGGCTTCCATCAGCTTCAGGATCGAGCCGCGGCCGGTCTCCTCGTTCGTATCCTCGAGCGCGGCGAGCGCCGAGCCCATGATGATCGGGATGTTGTCGCCGTCGAAATCGCGCTTGGAAAGCTCCTCGCGGATCTCGAGCTCGACCAGCTCGAGCAGCTCGGGATCGTCGACCTGGTCGACCTTGTTGAGGTAGACGACCATGGTCGGCACGCCGACCTGCTTGGCGAGCAGGATATGCTCCTTGGTCTGCGGCATCGGCCCGTCGGCGGCGCTGACGACCAGGATCGCGCCGTCCATCTGGGCGGCGCCGGTGATCATGTTCTTCACATAATCGGCGTGGCCCGGGCAATCGACGTGCGCATAGTGGCGCGCTTCGGTCTCATACTCGACGTGCGCCGTCGAGATGGTGATGCCGCGCTCGCGCTCCTCGGGCGCCTTGTCGATATTGGCGTAGCTCGTGTAGGTGGCGCCGCCCGTCTCGGCGAGCACCTTGGTGATCGCGGCCGTCAGCGAGGTCTTGCCATGGTCGACGTGACCGATGGTGCCGATGTTGACGTGCGGCTTGTTGCGCTCGAATTTAGCCTTACCCATTTGCCTAACCCTCGTTCTTTCTCTTCAAATTGAACCGCAAAGCCGCTCAGGCGAGCTTCGCTTTCACCTCTTCGGCGACGTTCGCCGGGACCTCGTCATAATGCGAGAACTGCATCGTGTACTGGGCGCGCCCCTGGCTGAAGGAGCGAAGCTCATTAACGTAGCCGAACATATTCGCAAGCGGCACCATCGCCTCGACCACCTGCGCATTGCCGCGGCTGTCCGTTCCCTGGATCTGGCCGCGGCGGCTGTTCAGGTCGCCGATCACGTCGCCCAGATAGTCTTCCGGGGTCACGACCTCAACCTTCATGATCGGCTCGAGCAATTTGATGCCCGCTTTCTGCGCCGCCTCGCGCATCGCGCCGCGGCCGGCGATCTCGAACGCGAGCGCCGACGAATCGACGTCGTGATACTTGCCGTCGGTCAGCCTGATATCGAAATCGATGATCGGAAAGCCGATCAGCGAGCCCGTCTCGGCGGTCTCGCGCATGCCCTTTTCGACCGAGGGGATATATTCCTTGGGGATGTTGCCGCCCTTGACGTCGTCCTTGAAGACGATGCCCGAGCCGCGCTCGCCCGGCGTCAGCGAGATCTTGACCTCGGCGAACTGGCCGGAGCCGCCGGTCTGCTTCTTGTGGGTGTAGGTGAGGTCGACCGGCCGCGCCAGCGACTCCCGGTAGGCGACCTGCGGCGCGCCGACATTGGCCTCGACCTTGAACTCGCGCTTCATCCGGTCGACCAGGATCTCGAGGTGGAGTTCGCCCATCCCCTTGATGATGGTCTGGCCGGACTCGTAGTCGGAGGTGACGCGGAAGCTCGGATCCTCGGCCGCGAGGCGGGAGAGGGCGATGCCCATCTTCTCCTGGTCGGCCTTGGTCTTGGGCTCGACCGCGACCTCGATCACCGGGTCCGGGAACTCCATCCGCTCGAGGATGATCGGCGCATTGGGCGCGCACAAAGTGTCGCCGGTGGTGGTGTCCTTGAGGCCGACGAGCGCGACGATGTCGCCGGCGAAGGCCTCCTTGATGTCCTCGCGGTCGTTGGCGTGCATCAGCAGCATCCGCCCGACCTTCTCTCGTCTGTCCTTGACCGAGTTCATCACCACCGACGCGCTCTCGAGCTTGCCCGAATAGATCCGGGCGAAGGTGAGCGTGCCGACGAACGGGTCGGTCATGATCTTGAAGGCCAAAGCGGCGAACGGCGCATTGTCCTCGGCCGGACGCTCGTCGACGGTGACGCCGTCCAATTTGAGGCCCTGGATCGGCGGCACGTCGAGCGGGCTCGGCAGATAGTCGACGACCGCGTCGAGCATCGGCTGCACGCCCTTGTTCTTGAACGCCGAGCCGGTCAGCACCGGCACGAACGAGAAATTGAGCGTGCCCTTGCGGATCAGCTTCTTCAGCGTCGCGACGTCGGGCTCGTCGCCGCCGAGATAGGCCTCCATGATGTCGTCGTCCTGCTCGACCGCCATCTCGACGAGATGCATGCGCGCCTCGGCGGCGGCCTCCTTGAGGTCGTCGGGAATGTCGCGGATCTCGAATTTGGCGCCGAGGCTTTCCTCGAGCCAGACGATGGCGTGGTTCTCGACCAGGTCGACGACGCCGACGAAGGCGCTCTCGATCCCGATCGGCAGCTGCAGCACCATCGGCCGCGCGCCCAGCCGGTCCTTGATCATCGCCACGCACATTTCGAAATTGGCGCCGGTGCGGTCGAGCTTGTTGACGAAGCACATCCGCGGCACTTTGTACTTGTCGGCCTGGCGCCAGACGGTCTCCGACTGCGGCTCGACGCCGGCGACGCCGTCGAACACCGCGACCGCGCCGTCGAGCACGCGCAAGCTGCGCTCGACCTCGATCGTGAAGTCGACGTGGCCGGGCGTGTCGATGATGTTGATCCGGTGGTCGTTCCAAAAACAGGTGGTGGCCGCGGACGTGATCGTGATGCCGCGCTCCTGCTCCTGCTCCATCCAGTCCATCGTCGCGGTGCCCTCATGGACCTCGCCGATCTTGTAGGACTTGCCGGTATAATAAAGGATGCGCTCGGTCGTCGTCGTCTTGCCGGCATCGATGTGGGCCATGATGCCGATGTTGCGATATTTGTCGAGCGGATGGCTGCGGGCCATGAATTTTACTCCAGGACCGGGGTCCGGCCCCGGCATGTCAAATTGTTACCAGCGATAATGGCTGAAGGCGCGGTTCGCTTCCGCCATGCGGTGCGTGTCCTCGCGCTTCTTGACCGCGTTGCCGCGATTGCTCGCGGCGTCGAGCAGCTCGCCCGACAGGCGGCCGGCCATGGTCTTCTCCGAGCGGCTGCGCGCCGCCGAAATCAGCCAGCGGATCGCCAGCGCCTGGGCGCGCTCGGTGCGCACCTCGACCGGAACCTGGTAGGTCGCGCCGCCGACCCGGCGGCTGCGGACCTCGATGCCCGGCTTCACATTGTTGAGTGCGTCGTGGAACACGCCGAGCGGGTCCTTCTTGGCGCGGCTCTCGATCGTCTCGAAGGCGCCGTAGACGATGCCTTCGGCGACGGACTTCTTGCCGTCGAGCA